>JBCQTD010000020.1:0-29569 GCA_047178725.1 Rikenellaceae bacterium | reverse complement strand
GCCTATCATAGCTAAATGAGCCATCGCCATTGCTCTTTTTTCGGCTCTCGGTGATGGTCAGATAGTAGTCGTCGTCGCGCGTGTTTCTTACGTCGATAAAGTAAGTTCTGCGGCCAGCCTTGATCGCTCTGCTCTGTATTGGCTCGCCATAATCTTCGCTGTGATATGTAGTATTATTGCTTATCATCTTTATGGTTTTGTGTTGGTCGTTGATGCAATTTAGCGAATTTTATCTACATTTCCAAGAACTTAGTATAAAAATATGATTTTTTATTGGAACCCTAAAATTTTACTCCTCTCATCTGGAGAGTGCTCTAGGCGATCTATAACGTTAAAAATAGCCGTGTCGGCACAATTTAGCACCTCGAAAAAAGATGATGTGGAGTATAGTTTTTGAACTAATAACCCCTTGATATATAGCTCAATCTCTTCCTTTAATGTTGCAATTTCAGGGGCTTGAGTTTTAAGGTCGCGACCATCGGCAAGCTTTATGATCTCGGAGACTATTTTATTCTCTACAATAAACTCTCTATTGAACTGCTCAAATGTAGGCATTCTCTTTAAGATCTTATCGCGGTGGCGATCAAGATAGGTTAATACAAATTCCGAGATTACTCCGCGGCGAATTAGCTCCACATAATATGGCGATAGGGGTGTTGTATCTTTTGCGATCTTAATGTCGGGCTCTATGCCGCCGCCGCCATATACATTGCGCCCGTTGCGAAGGGTTTTAAATAGTGGGCGAATGGCTACGCTATCCTCCCCCTCGTGTTTGAAATAGGCTTCGCTCTCGCCCATGGTGTATGGGCGTTGGATCACTCGTCCTGAGGGGGTGTGATATCTGGCGATGGTGATTCTCACGGCAGACCCATCGCCTAGCTCATACTGTCGCTGAACTAGCCCCTTGCCATAGCTTGTTTGGCCGATTATGATTCCGCGATCCCAATCTTGGATAGCTCCAGCAACTATCTCGCTTGCCGAGGCTGAGTATTCATCTAGTAATACATATAGATTGCCATCAAGGAACTTGCCATCCTTTTCAGCTTTAAATAGGCTCTCGCCAACAGCCTTGCCCTCAATCGAGAGAATACGGCTACCTTTTTTTAGCATATAGCTGGCCATATCTATCGCCTCGCTCATCACGCCACCTCCGTTGCCTCTAAGGTCTAAGATAAGGCTTTCGACAGCCCCTAGCTTTTCGATATTCTCAACCATCTCTTTCACCGTGTGCATGCCAAAGCGCCCAACCTTTATGTAGCCGATAGTCGGTGTATACTTGTAGGCGGCATCTATTGTGGTGATAGGAATATTGTCTCGTGTGATCTCAAAAAGCAGCGGCTCGCTCTCTCCGTATCGTAGAGCCTCAACTTTGACCTTCGTGCCGCGTTTGCCCTTAAGATGTTTAGGGACATCACTTTGAGTGAACCCAATGGCCGATTTGCCATCTATGGCAATGATCCTATCTCCAGCCCTCATTCCAACCGCCTCGGCTGGGGCGGAGATGATTGTGTTTACGACGATGATCGTGTCGCGCTGAACGCTAAATTCAATCCCTATGCCGCTAAATTCACCCTCCATGTTCTCTTTCGAGCTCTTTAGCTCATCGGCCGTAAGGTAGCTAGAGTGTGGGTCTAGCTCTAGTAGCATCTCGCGTATGGCCCTCTCCACTAGCGGTTTTGTATCTAATTCGTCAAGATACACACCCGTTAGATAGCGATAAAAGAGGTTGAACTTTTGCATCTGCTGCGCAGCCTCATCCTTCGTTTGGGATGTGGCTAATGGCGCAGTTGAGAGTATAATTGCGAGGAGATTGAATATGATCTTTTTCATACTATCTTTAGATCAAGTATTGAGCCAGATCTGCAAAGGGTACGCTCATCTGCTCGCCGGTAGTCATATTTTTTAGTGTGGCCTGCTCTATCTCCAACTCGTTTGAACCTATAATTACAACGTATGGTATATTGCGCTTGTTGGCATACTCCATCTGCTTCTTCATCTTGCCGCCATCTGGGTAGATCTCCGCCGAGATGCCACCCTTGCGTAGCTCGGCGAGGAGCTTAAGCGAGGCGCGCTCCTCATCGTGTCCCAGGTTTGCAAAGAGCACCTTTGTAGAGAAGCGTAGCTCCTCGGGAAAGAGCTCAAGGCCAACCATAACATCATAGATGCGGTCGGCGCCAAACGAGATGCCCACGCCCGAGACGTTGGGCATGCCGAAGATGCCGGTAAGGTCATCATAACGGCCACCGCCAGATATTGAACCAATGGCAAAATCCATTGCCTTAACCTCAAATATAGCCCCCGTGTAGTAGTTTAGACCACGAGCTAGTGATAGATCTATCTCTAGTGGAAGGGTAACCCCGAGCGACTCTGTATAATCAAGAATTGTCTCCAACTCCTCTATGCCCTTTGTGCCCACCTCCGAGCTGCTGATTATGGTGCGCAAAGTTGCTAGCTTTGCTCTATTCTCGCCGCTTAGGGTTAGGATAGGCTCGATCTTGCTGATCGCCTCATCCTCTATTCCGCGTGAGGCGAGCTCCGCTTTAACATTGTCGAGGCCAATCTTATCCAGCTTGTCGATGGCCATTGTGATATCCATCATCTTGTCGGCGTGGCCGATGCTCTCGGCGATGCCGAATAGAACCTTGCGGTTGTTGATCTTAAGCGTTACGTTGATCTTAAGCGCAGAGAATACCTGCTCAACGATCTGCACAAGCTCCACCTCATTTAAGAGTGAGCGCGAGCCAATCATATCGACATCACACTGATAAAACTCTCTGTAGCGACCCTTCTGTGGGCGGTCGGCACGCCATACGGGCTGGATCTGATAGCGCTTGAATGGGAATACAAGCTCATTTTGGTGCTGCACAACATAGCGCGCAAAAGGCACCGTGAGGTCATATCTAAGACCCTTCTCGCAGATCTTCGATGCTGATTGCATGTCGGATGAGGTTAGCCCCTTGGCGTAGTCGCCCGAGTTTAGGATCTTGAATAGTAGCTTGTCGCCCTCCTCGCCATACTTGCCCATCAAAGTAGATAGGTTCTCCATAGATGGAGTCTCTAGTGGAGCAAAGCCAAAGAGCTTAAAGACCCCCTTGATCTTGTCGAAGATATATTGACGGCGCATCATCTCTGTGTGTCCGAAGTCGCGCGTACCCTTTGGTATAGATGGTTTCTGTATAGCCATTACTCAACTAGTTTTTTATATTTAACTCTCTTGGGGGCTGTATCCATTCCCTGCGCCTTTTTCCACGCCTCAAACTCGCTGTATGAGCCCTCGTAGTAGATCACATTCGAGTCTCCCTCAAACGAGAGGATATGTGTTGCGATACGATCCAAGAACCATCTATCGTGCGAGATAACCACCGCACAGCCAGCGAAGCCCTCCAAGCCCTCCTCTAGTGCGCGCAGGGTGTTTACATCAATATCATTGGTTGGCTCATCGAGCAAGAGCACGTTGCCCTCCTCTTTGAGCGCCATCGCTAGATGTAGGCGGTTGCGCTCACCTCCCGATAGCATGCCGCACTTCTTCTCCTGGTCGGCGCCCGAGAAGTTGAAACGGGCTACATAGGCGCGAGCTGGCACCTGGCGATTGCCTAGCGATACGAAGTCGCTATTCTGTGAGATCACCTCATATACGCTCTTCTCTGGATCTATCGACTTGTGCTGCTGATCGACGTAGGCCAGTTTTACGGTCTTACCCACGGTGAAATCGCCCGAGTTGGGAGTCTCAAGCCCCATAATCATGCGGAATAGGGTAGTCTTACCGGTTCCATTAGGGCCAATCACGCCCACAATACCTGCTGGTGGAAGTGAGAAGTTGAGCCCCTCGTATAGCATGCGCTCACCATAACCTTTGCTCACATTATTGGCCTCGATCACCACATCTCCAAGGCGTGGGCCGTTAGGGATAAAGATCTCCAGCTTCTCCTCCTTCTGGCGGCTATCTTCGCCCATCATCTTGTCGTATGCCGATAGACGAGCCTTGCTCTTAGCGCGGCGGCCAGAGGGCGCCATGCGTACCCACTCAAGCTCGCGCTCAAGGGTCTTGCGGCGCTTGCTCTCCTGCTTCTCTTCGAGTGCCATGCGGGTGGTCTTCTGCTCAAGCCATCCGGTGTAGTTGCCCTTCCATGGGATACCCTCACCGCGGTCGAGCTCTAGGATCCACCCCGCAACATTGTCGAGGAAGTATCTATCGTGGGTGACGGCGATAACCGTACCTTTATATTGCTGAAGGTGCTGCTCTAGCCAGTCTATAGACTCGGCATCGAGGTGGTTGGTAGGCTCATCAAGAAGCAGCACATCGGGCTGCTGAAGCAGAAGGCGACAAAGAGCCACGCGGCGGCGTTCACCACCCGATAGCACCTTTATCGACTCATCCTCAGCCGGGCAGCGAAGAGCATCCATCGCGCGCTCCAGGACGCTATCTAGCTCCCAGCCATTCACCTGGTCGATCTTCTCGTAGATCTCGCCCTGGCGCTCGATTAGCTGAGCCATCTTATCGTCATCCATCGGCTCGCAGAGATCCATGTTGATCTGCTCATACTCCTTAAGCAGGGCTACAGTCTCGGCGCAACCCTCCTCGACGATCTCGCGCACGGTTTTGCCCTCATCGAGCTTAGGCTCCTGCTCAAGGTAGCCCACCGAGTAGCCTGGCGAAAAGACAACATCGCCCTGGAAATTCTTATCCAAGCCAGCGATGATCTTCATCAGCGTCGACTTACCCGAACCATTAAGACCAATGATGCCGATCTTCGCACCATAGAAGAAAGAGAGGTAGATGTTGTTAAGCACCTTTTTTTGATTTGTGAAGGTTTTGCTCACCCCCACCATCGAGAAGATAATCTTTTCGTCTGCCATATTTATGTGTTGTATTATATTGCTACTAAAATTTCAATGCAAAGATACAAAACTTAATTTATTTGTCCATATTTGAGCTCTAAATTAATTATATACCTATAGTATATTATAGAGAAATGGGTGTTAATAATTTATTTTCATAATTGAAACAGCTCTTTAATATCTTCATCACAATAGTGTAATAAGGAATCCTCAACTTTGTACCAGAAAAGAAAAGGACAAATTAATACATTGATGAAAAAATTAAACTCTATCTCGCTTCTAGCACTTTCGCTTGCTACAGCTACCATGGTAAATGGTGCTGAGATCAAAGGAACAGTTGTAGATGCAACCACTAAAGAGCCACTTATTGGCGCAACAATCATCCTTAAGGATACAAATGTCGGTGTGACTACAGACTACATGGGCGAGTTTATTATGAACGTTGCCGACGAGGCTTCTACTGTGGCTGTCTCTTACATCACCTATCGTAGCCAGGAGATCAGCCTGAATGCTGCCACGAATATGAGCAACCTCTTTATCGAGCTTCAGCCCGACACGCAGATGATCGCCTCGGTAAAGGTTGTGGCCAAGGCAAATTTGGAGACTGAGGCCAACCTTAACAATCAGCGCATCGCCTCAAACGTAGCTATCGAGAATATCGGTGCTCGCGAGATGTCGATGAAGGGTCTATCGGATGCTCAGGAGTCGGTAAAGAAGATGACCGGTATCTCGGTGGCGGGCTCGGGTCAGTTGGTTGTTCGTGGTCTTGGTGATCGCTACAACATCACAACCCTTAATGGTCAGCCAATCGCCTCACCAAATCCAGATAATAAGCTTATTCCATTGGATATCTTCCCATCATCGGCCGTGAAGAATATCACGGTGAGCAAGGTATACAACGCAACATCATACGCCGACTACTCTGGTGCGCATATTGACATTGCGACAAAGGATATGGCCGCAGATGACTTTTTCTCGGTAGGTTTTAGTGTGGGTGGCAATACAAATACCACTCTCAAGGATTTCTATCGCATGGACAATGTATCGCTATTCACTCAGGCCGAAGTTGCATCAGAGGTGCTTGATCTTAGCAACGATATGAATGCTTATGCTGCAGAGAGTGGCTCGCCATTTGAAACAGGCCTGTCAGTAAATAAAACTACATCCCTTCCGGTATTTGGTGGCAACATGGCGTGGGGTCACACCTATAAAGTTGGCGATCAAAAGCTTAGCCTATTGGCCTCGGGAGGTGTTAGCAACGATCAAACAGCTGACCTGGGCTCTGTATACCGCGTATATGAGGCGGGAGGCGATCTAAACGATGAGTACTATTCGGATAACTACACCACCGAGCTTAAGATTGCAGCGCTAGCAACGGCCAGCATCACCATGCGCGATGAGGATAGATTGAGTTACACATTCTTCTACGCCCGCAACGCCTCGGATGAGTACTCGCTTCGTGATGGTTTCGACCAGGAGGGTCACCAGCTTGTAGGTAGCAATAGTGTTACACATATCTATAAGCTCGCCACACATCAGCTAAATGCACACCACACCTTCGGTGATAGATGGGCGCTAAATTGGTCGGGCTCTTACACCGGAACCTCATCCGACGAGCCAGATCGTCGCCAGGTTATGTATGAGAAGAACAATGATGATGCAACCTCTTTGAGCTTCTTTACACTCAACAATCAGGAGACAATGCGCTACTTCGGTACGCTGGATGAGAATGAGTGGAATGCAAACCTCTCTACCGACTATAAGTTTGGCCAGGATAATAAGTTGACCCTCGGCGCTTCATATAAGGATAAGGTGCGCGAGTATGATGGTAAGAGTTTTTACTACAACCTAAAGTCGTTCGACTCTACGGTTAGCGATAATATCTTCTCTGATCCATATAATGCAGACGATGCTCTAAATCAGGAGAATCTTAATCTGGGTGCATACTCATTCATCCGCAGCTTTGCAGCAAAGGATACCTACGATGCAGGTAGCACAATCTACTCGGCTTATGTCTCTACGGATCTGAATTTCAGCGAGAAGTGGCTCCTTAACCTAGGTCTGCGCATGGAGAGCTCGGATCAATATGTAAACTACAACAATGGTTACATGGATGATAGCCGCGACTATAAAACTCTGGATCTATTCCCAGCCATAAATACTCGCTATGCTCTAGATGATAAGAGCCAGCTGCGCCTATCTATCTCTCGCACCGTTACGCGCCCATCGTTTGTTGAGATGGCTCCATTCCTCTACATGGAGTCTTACGGCTCTGCTCAGATCATGGGTAACGAGGAGCTGGATAATGGTTACAACTACAACGTCGATCTTCGCTATGAGAAGTTCTTTGGCAAGAGTGATATGTTCTCGGTGACGGGTTACTACAAATATCTAGACTCACCAATCGAGCGCGTGCAGTTTATTAGCGGTGGTGGTCAGATCGACAGCTTCGAGAATGCCGATCAGGGTCTAGCTGCCGGTGTCGAGCTCGAGCTTCGCAAGGCACTATATAGGACTCTTGCCCTTGGTTTCAACGCCTCATACATGTATACCGATGTGGAGCTAAGTGGCGGTAGCTACACCAATGACAGCCGTTCGCTTCAGGGAGCCTCGCCATACCTTGCAAACCTTGATGTGACTTATGCCCCTAAGTTTGAGAATGGTCAGTCGATCTCGCTAGCTCTTATGTACAACCTTCAGGGCCCACGCATCTCATCTGTAGGAACATCGGGTAGAGGTGATGTATATCAGAACGCGGTGCATAAGCTCAACTTCGTAGCCTCTTACAATATTAGCAAGATGGTTCAGCTATCGCTCAAGCTATCAAATCTACTCAACCTTGACGAGGTGTATATGCAGGAGATTGCAGGCAAGGATGTGGTTGTTGAGAGTCATAACTATGGCATAGATGGTCAGATCGGTGTATCGCTAAAATTCTAAAAAACAAATATTTACAAAACATTAATTCTTAATTAAAAATGAAAATCAATTTCAAATTCGCAGCTATGGCAATGATTGCCGCTGCAATGGTAACATCTTGTAGTGATGACTCTTCTGAGGTTACTCCAGCTTGGGGTGATGAGGCCACAATCGTAAAGAGTGGCGAGGCTCTTCCAACAGGACAATTTGGTGGTGAGCTAGTTATCGAGGAGGGTGCCTCTGTAACCCTTGATGGAGCTCTTCACATTACTAGCGGTGGTGTTCTTTACATCAACCCAGGTGTGACTATCACAGCTCAGTGGGATGAGGCAAACTGCGACTATATCCTTATCGAGCAGGGTGCTAAGATCGAGGCCGATGGTGGTGATGCTGCTGGCGTAATCGTAATGACAAGTACCAAGAAGGAGATCGGTGCATGGGGTGGTCTACACATCTGCGGCAAGGCTCCAATCAACACAAGCATCCCATCTAAGTCGGAGGTTGCTGGTTGTGATTACGGTGGCTCGGATGCAGCTGACAACTCAGGTACTCTTCGTTATATCCGCCTTGAGTATACAGGTTATATCTACAACAAGGAGAGCGAGTGCAACGGCATCTCTTTCTATGGTGTTGGTAACGGTACTAAAGTTGAGTATTGCCAGGCTTACCGCGGCTCTGACGATGGTTTCGAGTTCTTTGGTGGTACTGTAGATATCAAGTATTGCGTTGTAACATCTTGCTCTGATGACGCTTTCGACTGGACTGATGGTTGGGTAGGTCGCGCTCAGTTCCTTGTTGCTTACAACGAGGATGAGTCTACTCTAGGTTACTCGTGTGACTGCTTGATGGAGTGTGACACCAATGGTGACAACTACTCTGTAACCCCTGCTTCTCATCCAGTTATCTCTAACGCGACTCTAGTTAGTAGCACTAGCTCAAAGAGCGATGGCGTTATGCTAAAGGCAGGTACTCAGATCGAGCTTTACAACTCTATCATCGTTGGCAAGACATACTCAGTATATGTAAAGGAGGATGTTGCTGATGCAGCTCTTACAGCTGGCACTTCGGTTCTATCTTACGTATTGACCGACACAGGCCTTACAAATGGCAGCGCAAGCAAGACATTCAGCTCTTTCTTGACAGCGGGCAACAACAGCGCTTCATTCTCGGCTTCTTCACTTTCAAGCAACTATGTAGGTACTGTTTCAGGTGCTGACTCGGCTCCATTCTCTGACTCATTCTTCACCTCGGTTAGCTATACTGGTGCGATTGAATCGAGCAACGATTGGACTAAGGGTTGGACTTTGTAATCCAATACAAGCAGTAGAAAAGGGGGTGGCCGGTTGCGGTCGCTCCCTTCTCTATAGTATGATTATAAGAGCTAATATTATTACAGCCAACACCATAACTTTGCCGTTTACACGGCAGCACTTTATAACATCCTCGTGGGTTAGCTCACGGGGATTTTCGCCTATATATGGCTTCTCGACCATCTTGCCAAAGTACTCATTTGGGCCACCTAAGCGGCAGTTGAGAATGCCAGCTAGCGCCGACTCGGGATAGGCCGAGTTGGGGCTTGTGTGCGAGCGGCCATATTTGAAGATAAATTTTATGGCACGAGGTGATAGCGATACCAAGGCCATCATTGCAGCCGTAAGGCGCGCAGGTATAAGGTTGAATAGATCATCCATCTTGGCCGATACAAATCCAAAATCCTTGTAGCGCTCGCTTTTGTAGCCCACCATCGAGTCGAGTGTGTTGACCATCTTATAGAGCATCATAAGTGGAATGCCGCCAATGGCGAAGCAGAGCAGAGGCGCAATAACACCATCGCTGAGATTCTCGGATAGTGTCTCCACCACCGACGAGCGTATCTGTGTGGGTTGCAACTTGCGAGTCTCGCGCCCAACGATCATGCTCAGCTGAGTGCGCGCAGCTGAGATGTCTCCGCTCTCCAGTACTCTTTCGACCTTCAGCCCCTCCTCAATAAGGCAGCGGTTAGAGATTGCGTAGTAGAAGAATATTGAGTTGAAAATTGTGCCAGCGATAGGGTATGGGGTGAGTAGATGCTCCGCAGCGGCAAATGCGCCCCACGAGCCAGCACAGAGTGTAAGCCATAGTGCGCCACCCTTTATCCTGCGGTGGCGGCCGCGATTTAGCCACCTCTCGCCCCACGAAATTAGATTGCCATATAGGCGTATGGGGTGGGGCAAAGAGTATGGATCACCCAGGAGGGTGTCGAGTGCCGAGCCCGCCAAAATTGTTATTAGTGCTGGATCTGTTGCCATCGCTTTAGTGCCTCTATTAGTCGATTATTATCTTTGCGCGAGCGTGTTGCCAGGCGGAATGTACGATCATTTAAGCCGCGAAAATTTGAGCAATCACGAATCAAAATACCCTCTTTTTCGATTAGATAGCGTTGCAGGGCAGCTGCCGATGAGCCCTCAATCTCCACGAGAAAAAAGTTACTATCGGATGGGTTAACCCTAAAGCCCTCTATCTGGTCAATCTCTCGCTGCAAACTCTTTGAGGAGGCGATAAGCTGATTTAAATCGGGCTTAAGACGCTCGGCATTATGCATAATATATTCGCCTGCCACAAGCGCCAAAGCGCTTACGCTCCATGGTGCTCGTTGCTGCTTTAGCTCGGCTATTAGCTCTGTGTTGGCTAATATATATCCTAGCCTCAATCCCGGAATTGCATACTCCTTTGTAAAAGAGTTTATGACGATGATACTCTTTGGTGTATGGGTGATTGGTTCCGCGCCGAGAGAGAGGGCGTTGTATGCCATATCTACAACAATGTAGCACTGCTCCTCTCGCTCGGCCAGGGCGATGATATCACAAAAAGCTATTCGTCTGCCGTCGGGGTTGTTTGGCGTAGCTAGCCATAGAGTGTCTGTGTGCGCAAGATCACAATCAAAGATCTTATCTACTCTCTCAAATGAGATGCTGTGTCCATATAGTGAGCAGCTATCCTCATACTCCGAAAATGAAGGCGTGGTGATAATAGTGCGGCATCGCTCCAGCTTTGATAGTAGATGAGCAACTAGATAAAACGCCTCGGCCGAGCCGTTGGTAATCAAGACCTCCGACTCTTGTCGGTTATGGCTTGCAGCTACAAGTGCGCTGAGCCTACGAGCCTCGGGGTCGGGGTAGTCCATCACCGACGATAGATCTGTTTTAAGCTGCTCTATTATCTGCTCTGCATGGTGGTTGAATGGTATATTTGAGCTAAAATCTAGCTCTATCTCGCCCTCCGCAAATTGGTATATATTATTTCCGTGTCCGCTGATCATCCTCTAGACCTCCAAAATTTTATATATCATATCCATATTTATATGCTTGCGCAGATGCTCGGCCAGAAGGTCGTAGTTGCGCTGCTTCTCGGCAGCATAATCTTTCACCCTGATCGCTTTGTGACTTAAGGGTGAGATGATCTGCTCAATAACTGATTTATTGTCGAATATGCCATGTATATAGCTGCCCCAACATCTATCGCTGAGGTAGTAGCCATCCTGCGATCCATCATCGAGTATCGCTAGGGGAGAGGAGCTACTGCTTCTGCCCGAGTGTATCTCATATCCATATCCATTTGCATCCGAGCGCAACATCTTAAACTCGCATTGGCGTGTGGTTTTACCCTCCTCGATCGTGGTTGTAATGGGGAGGATCCCTAGGCCAGGTGTGGCATCTATCTCGCTCTCAATATGTAGTGGGTCGAGGATCATATCGCCCATCATCTGATATCCGCCGCAGATGCCATAGAGGGGTTTGCCGGCTGCATGGTGGTTTAGGATCGCTCTTGATAATCCGCTTTTGCGCAGATATTCCATGTCGGCGATGGTGCTCTTCGAGCCGGGAATTATTACAATATCAGCCTCGGTAATCTGCTCTGGGCGACTCACATAGCTTAGAGATAGCCCCTCGGTGCGCTCAAGCATATTGAAGTCGGTGAAGTTGGAAAGGCTCTTAAGAAGAACTACCGCTACACGAACCCCCTCTGCGCTGCGATCCTCGCCTCGTCTGGAGAGCACTACCGAATCCTCCTGTTCAATTTCAACATCAGTTAGATAGGGCACAACTCCTAGAACGGGCACTCCGGTGAGCTCTTCGAGCATCGCGCGCCCACTCTCGAAGAGCGAAATATCTCCTCGAAACTTATTTATTATTATGCCCTTTATAAGGCTGCGATGAGCCTCTGGCAATAGTTTTATAGAGCCATATACGCTGGCAAAAACCCCTCCGCGGTCGATGTCGGCAATAAGAATCGTGGCGGCATTAGCGTGATGAGCCATCGGCATATTTACAATATCTTTATCCCAAAGATTGATCTCTGAGATGCTGCCTGCACCCTCTAAGATGATTGGGTTGTAGCGGCTCGCCAGACGATCGTAGGCTGCCTTGGCGTGGATAAATAGCTCGCGACGATTGTCGCTATTAAAGTACTCCTTGGCACTTTTGTTACCAGCCGGCCGACCATTTAGCACCACCTGCGAGCTCTGGTTGGTAGTTGGCTTTAGAAGTATTGGGTTCATATCCGTGGTGCACTCCACACCGCACGCCTCGGCCTGCACCGCCTGGGCGCGACCGATCTCTAGGTTGTCCTTTGTCGCAAAGCTGTTAAGCGACATATTCTGCGCCTTGAATGGGGCGGGGGAGTAGCCATCCTGCAGAAAGATCCTACAGAAGCCGGCATTGATTACAGATTTGCCGACATCCGAGCCTGTGCCGACAAACATTATTGATCTTAGTTTTTTCATCTTTAAAGCTTGATTAGCGCCCCATAGGGGATCTCCATGTCAAAGGCGCAAGAGAGCGACGTCTTGCTCGAGGCGATAAGTGCTGCACGAATAAATCCGCTGTGGGTTACAGCCATCACATCGCTATCGCCCATCTCGGAGATGAATGATTTAGCTCTTTCAACTAGCTCTGCGAACGCCTCGCCATTAGGGGTGGGGCGGTGTAGATAGTCGGCAAACCATCTCTGCCCATCCTCTGTGGCGTTTATATCATCCCAGTTCATGAGCTCCCATTCGCCGAAGTTGAGCTCTTTAAGGCGGTTGTCGTAGATAATATCGCGGCAGCCGATCTCATCGCAAATATCTCTGGCCAGGGTGCTGCATCGTGTAAGTGGCGAGGAGTATAGCGAGGTTATTTGAATATTATTGAGCCTAGATCGAACCTCGGCAAGATGCTGTGGATACTCATTCGAGAGCGCAATGTCGCTTATGCCATAGCATGTATTTGGGGCGATGTCGGGGCGGGTGTGGCGTTGCAGATAGATCATATGCCCATTGCAATTATACATATATAAAATATGAGCTCGCTGATCTGCTGAAGTGCCCCAAGTGTGTCGCCCGTGAAGCCGCCGATATGGCGATGGATATAGCACCTAAATAGGACAAACATAAATGTAGATATGCCAATGTATGTGGTGGCAAACTCCCATCCTAGGATAGTGAGCGGTAGATATGCCGTAGCCATGGCGAGCAGCACTCCGCCGAAGCTTATGCCGAGTGCCGAGTGCGATGATTTAGATCTCTCGCTGCGTGCGTAGGTTGATGTGCGCACCATGGCTACCGGGGCGAAGCGGCTGGCGGCGGAGCCTAGCAATATTATTAATCCTGCGCTCTCTGGTGCGATATTCACCAGAAGCATATACTTAAGCAGCAGCGTGAGTAAAAGCCCAATAACACCATAGGTGCCGATGTGGCTATCTTTCATAATTCGCAATATAGCCTCCTTCGTGTAGCCTCCACCAAACCCGTCGCACATATCTGCTAGGCCATCTTCGTGCAGCGCTCCGGTCGATAGCGTCATCACTATCATAGATATTATGATGCATATATTATGTGGCAAAAAATTGATAGCAGCGGCGTAGCTGCCCCAACCCAAAGCGCCCACCATAAGCCCAATGAGGGGCAGATAGCGCAGCGCGCGGCTCATGGTCTCATCCGAGCACTCAACACCTCGTGGCACGGGTAGGCGCGAATAGAAAAGTATGGCGTTTAGTAGTGTGTTCATGCTATTTTAGTCTAAGAGGAAGCCCCGATATCATTACATAGGCCTCATCCGAGAGCGAGGCGATAAATTGGTTCGTCCACCCTTGAAGATCGACAAAGGCGCGCGTAGAGCTCTCCATGGGGATCACTCCTTGGCCTATCTCGTTGCTAACAACTATGAGGGTAAAATCTTGATCTATAAAGCGCTGCCACTCTTCTTTTGCGAAGCGAAGGCTTTTGTCTCTATCAAAATCATTTGCGCAGAAGATATTCGTAAGCCATAGCGTTAGGCAATCCATCATGACGGTTCTGCCATTGAGATTATGATTTGAGATATGTATCTGCTCCTCAATGGTGCTCCACATCTCTCCACGATCGCGTTGATGGCGCTCGATGCGCGATCTAAATTCATCATCCCAGCACTTGGCCGTGGCTAGATATATCGGCTCTGGGCTGAGGCTCTCGGCCAGCATTTGAGCGTATGAGCTCTTGCCCGATCGCTGACCTCCGCTTACATATATAATGCGCCTCATGTTAGAAGTATTTGGTTACATTTACCCTCTCAAATGAGCTCATCTCGCAGATCATCCTTACGGCCGACTCAACAATAGGGTAGGCGCAGAGGGCACCGGTGCCCTCGCCGAGGCGGAGATTAAGGCTAAGTATGCCATGCGCGTCCATAGCCTCAAGCAGCAGCTTATGGCCTGACTCATCGCCCTGGTGAGCAAATATAAAGTACTCTTTAGAGGCTGGATATAACTTTGTGGACATTAGTGCGCAGGCGCTCATTATAAAGCCATCAATTAGAACTACCATCCCAAGCTCGGCGGCACGAAGCATTGCGCCAACGGCCATCACCATCTCATAGCCGCCAAAGTATGCCATCACATCTTCGGCCGAGCCATCGCCTTTATAGCTCTCTTTTGCGTGCTTTAATACGCTATATTTGTGTGCCGTGATTCCATTTGAAGCGTCGGAGCCGGCGCCAACGCAGAGCTTTAGATCGACTCCTGTGAGCAGGCTCATCCATAGCGAAGATGATGATGTGTTGGTGATGCCCATCTCGCCATAGGATATTATATTGCAGCCATCGTTATGGCACATTGTGGCGATTTCGGCGCCACGATCTATCGCTAGCTCCATCTCCTCGCGGCTCATGGCGGCCTCGTGTAGATAGTTGCGTGTGCCGCGGCGGATCTTCATATCTATTAGCTCGAGGCTCTCGCCTGAAAAGTCGTGGTCGACGCCCGCATCAACGATCTTAAGGGCGAAATTGTGCTGGCGAGCAAGGAAATTTATGCCGGCGCCACCCTTTTGAAAGTTGTATACCATCTGGCGGGTCACCTCTTTGGGCGATACGCTCACACCCTCCTCCACTATGCCGTGGTCGGCAGCAAAGATTATGTGGTGTTGATTTTTGAGCTGTGGCGTGAGCGTTTGCTGAATAAGTGATATCTGAAGTGCTAGATCTTCAAGCATACCTAGCGAGCCTTTGGGCTTGGTGAGGTTGTCGATCTTCTCTTGAGCGCTTGCAGCTATTGCGCTGTTTGGTTTCTGGATGTTAAAATTTCTCACTTTGGTTGCAGTTTAGAGGAGCAAATATAGTTATTTGAACAGTAAAACCAACAACAAAGTGAGAAAAAACAGCGCTACCAGCCCCCTCCGAGTGCTTTGTATAGATTTATATAGTTCATATACTGCATCGTTGCAAGGTCAATATATGATTGCTGTGCGCTATAGAGCCCTCGTTCGGCATCGACAACATTCAGGTAGCTATTCATTCCACCACGATATAGTGCGCGTACCATCTGCTCAACTTTTTCGTTAGCGGCAACCACCGCCGAGGCCGAGATGAGCTCGCGGGATAGAGACTCAATCGAGATTAGTTCGCTCTCAACCTCCTTTAGTGCATCTATATAGGATTGCTGGTAGAGATATACTCTCGATAGATACTCAGCGCGAGCGGCCATCTCTTTGCTCTTTAGTGCGCCGAATGAGAATATGGGTTGAATAATAGTCGCCGCTGCGCTCCATCCCCAAGGCTCAGAGCCAGTAATTCCTTTTAGTGAGGTTGCGAATAGGCCGCCTCCACCGGTGAGTGAAATGGATGGCAGACGCGCGGCGCGTGCTAGGCCAACATCTGCCCCTGCCTTCTCCATGGCGTAGTATGCCTCCAATATATCGGGGCGGCGCGAGAGTAGATCGGATGGAACTCCTGTCGGCACCTCTGGTGGCAGATTGCCGCACAGGATATCTCTGTATTCTGTTTTCTCCTCATATAGGGTGGGATTCTCGCCTATGAGTGAACATAGTGCTAGGTGGCTAGTTGTGGCTAGTCGATTGTATTTATCTATGTCCGCCTTAGCTTGATAGGCGAGCGAGCGAGCCTGCTCTAGGGCTACACCATCCCGCATGCCATAGCGCACGAGCGAGTCGATAAGCGCCAGCTCCTGGGCTCGAAGCGAGTAGCTACGTCGAGCTATATAACCATTGTATTCTGCCTGCCGGAGTGTGTAGTAGGTGGTAGCCACTTCGGCTGTGAGCGAGAGCATCACTCCGCGATAGCTCCACTCCGTATTGAGCAGATCGGCCTTTGCTCCCGCTTTCAAGCTCTTGCTCTTGCCGAAAAGAGATATCTCCCATGAGATCATAGGTGCTATATAGTACTCCTGCGTTGTGCCATCAGCGGGAAAGTGCTCATTGAGCCCATAGGCCTCCAAAGAGAGCGAGGGGAGATTCTCGGCACGGGCGATGGTTAGCTGCTCGCGGGCACTCTCAATCTTGGCGAGCGTGGCCTTTAGATCGCGGTTGCCAGCTAGCGCCTTTAACATTAGGCTGTCAAGCCGCTTGTCGCCAAAGTTTTGCCACCAGCTAATCGTGCTGCTTAGACTATCTTGCGAGATCTCGTTTGTGTAGATATAATCATTTGGTGGCGTGATCTCGGGCGGTGTTAATTTTGGCGAACAGGCCATCAAGAGAGCTATGGCCATTGATATAATTATCTTTATCATTTTATCTCTCCTTTTTAGTTTTTGTGAAATAGGTTACCATATAATAGAGTGCAGGGTAGAGGAAAAGGCCGAGCAGCGTGGCTAGAAGCATGCCGCCAACAAGGCTTATGCCCATAACATTGCGTGCTGTTGCGTATACCCCCGATGCAAACACTAGAGGTATTACACCTAGAATAAATGCAAAAGCGGTCATGATAATAGGTCTGGCTCGCAGCTTAGCAGCATCTACGGCCGCTTCGAGTAGCGGCATCCTCTTCTCGATATTGTTGCGCTCGGCATACTCAACCACGAGGATCGAATTTTTTGCCGCAAGTCCGATGAGCATTACTAATGTTATCTGCATATATATATCATTCACCATAAGAGGGTCTACCTGGTGAATGCAATAGACCAAACCCAGAGCTCCGAGCACAGCAACTGGCACGGCAAGGAGTACCGAGAGCGGTAGCGACCATGAGTTGTAGAGCGAGGCGAGAGCGAGAAACACAAATATCACCGCTAAAATATAGACCACCCCGCCGCTTTTAGAGGACTCGCTCTGCTGAAGAGACATGCCACTCCAGGCAATGCCAATATCCTCGGGCATACTCTTGAGCTCAAGCTGCTCGATAAGCGACATAACCTGCGATGACGAGAAGCCATGGGCTGGCGACACGGTTAGCCCTATTGATCGGTAGAGGTTGTATTGCGAGACATATTTTACCCCCGAGGTGGGCTCAAATCTAGCGATTGAGGCTAGTGGCACACTCTCGCCCGAGGCGCTCTCGATAAAGATACTCTCGAGCACGCTCTCATCCGACCTGAACTCTGGCGCAGCCTCGATATATGTTTGATAGAGTTGGCCAAAGCGGTTGAAGTTATTGATATAGGAGCTGCCGAGCAAGGCACCGATAGTGGTGTATAGTCTGTTAGGTGATATGCCTAGATTCTCGGCATGCTCCATATCAATTTTTAGAAGGCGTTGAGCGATGCCATCGCTATATTGTGTGCTCACCCCGGCAACCATGTCGTTCTCTTTGAGTAGCGTGATGAGCTGTTTGGTCTGCTCCCATAGATAGTCACCTCCACGCCCCTCTAAATCCTGCACCTGAAATGTTACACCTGAGTCGAGCCCAAGGCCGGGGATCGCGGGTGGAATAAAGGCATAAGAGAGTACTTCGGGAACTGCTACATAGAGTTCGCCGTTCAGCTCCTGGGCTATCTGATCAGCGGTGAGTTTCCTCTCAGAGTAATCCTTTAGCATAACGAAGAAGATGCCATTGTTTGAGGAGGCGATGCTAGCAAGCATATCATATCCTGCGGCGTAGGATATCGAGGCTACAGATTTGTTGCTCTCTATGATCTCTCCTACGTGTTTCATCGCTTCGAGTGTTGTTTTCAGGGCGCTATTCTCGGGTGCTTCAACCATAACCATCAGATAGCCCTGATCCTCAACCGGAAGAAATCCTTGCGGCAGCTTACGCCATGCAAGTGCAAGCGCAGCGATAACGGCAGCAGTGATAATGGCAACCCTTACCGGGCGCGAGATTAGATATCCAACGCTTCTGCTGTATCTCTTCATCGCCTCATCAAAGGAGCGGTTGAATAGGTAAAAGAAGCCACTCTTAGGTTCATCGTGTGGCTTTAAAAGCATAGCACATAGCGCTGGCGATAGGGTGAGGGCATTGATTGCCGAGAATAGAACAGATACTGCCAGAACAATGGCAAACTGCTGAAATAGTAGCCCCGTAACACTAGCCATAAATGAGACAGGAATAAACACCGCGAGTAGAACCACGGTGGTGGCGATGATCGGAGAGCTGACGTTGCGCATAGCCTCCTCGGCCGCCTTGTCGGGGCTCATCCCTCTTTGAATATTGAGTTGCACAGCCTCTACCACAACAATAGCATCATCAACAACAAGACCTATAGCCAAGACCAATCCAAGTAGCGAGATGATATTTATTGTAAAACCAAGAAGCGGAAAGACGATAAATGCACCTAGCAGAGAGACCGGAATGGCAATAAGTGGGATAATCGTTGCCCGCCAATCCTGAAGAAATATAAATATTATAAAGATAACTAGCGCTAGTGCAATAATAAGAGTCTTGATAATATCCGATATTCCAGCCTTTATGCTCTTTGTGCTATCCACAACAAGCGAACACTCAATACTATCAGGCAGTCTGCTAGATAGCTTTTCAAGCGTGGCGCTAATCTTGTCGCCAAGCTCCACCGCATTACTACCAGGAGCTTGATATATGATTATCATAGCCGCCGCTTCATCACCATAGAGCGAGTTGATCTCATAGCTGTCGGCCCCAAGATTTACGCTTGCGATATCTTTTAGGCGAACGATGTCGCCCTCGCTTGAGGAGCGTAGGATTATCTGCCCAAACTCTTCGGCGGAGGTTAGCTGTGGCGGTAGAATGACGGTGTATTTGAAAGTTGTGCCATCGGGCGATGGCGCTGCACCAAGCGAGCCAGCTGGGTAGATTCCACCCTGTGAGGTGATGGCTGAGGTGATGTCATCTATTGAGATGTTGTAGTAGCCCAGTTTTTCGGGGTCTATCCAGATACGCATTGAGTATTCGCCAGCTCCCATAATCTGCACCTGCCCCACGCCGTTGATCTTCAGCAGCTCGTTTTGGATATTTATTATGGCGTAGTTGGTCAGAAATGTGGCATCATACCTAGGGCTATGCAGGGCGTATACCATCATAAAGGCTGGCATCGTCTTTTGGGTTGTGATGCCCTGTTCTATAACCGATTCGGGGAGCGAGGCGCTTGCCAACGAAACGCGGTTTTGGGTTAGGATGGCATCAATGTCGGCATTCGATCCGATGTCAAACACAGCCTGAAGTGTCATCGAGCCATCGTTGGCGCTTGTGGTCTGCATGTAGAGCAGATCGCTAACGCCCATAACGCTCTGCCCAATAGGTGTCGCTACCGAGTTGTTAACTGTTTCGGCATCAGCACCATCATATGTAGCCGTCACCTGCACCACCGGTGGGGTTATGTTGGGATATTGCTCTACTGAGAGATTTAGTAGCGACACGGTGCCTATTATAACGATAGCTATGGCTATGGCTATAGCAAAGATTGGTCTGGAGATGAAGAATTTTCCCATGTTGTACTATTTTGATATAGGTTTAACTCTCATCTTCTCGTGCATCTTCATCTGTCCGCTAAGAAGCACTCTCTCGCCTGGGGTGAGCCCTGATGTCACGATCCAATCCTCTCCAACACAGCGCCCGAGAGAGATCTTGCGATAGGAAACAGTACTGTCGGCTGCCATTACCCAAACAGAGTTTATCCCCTGATTCTGGCTTATGGCTTTTTGTGGTATTAGCACCACCTCTCGCTCCTGGCCGATTGAGGCGTTTACCCTGGCAAACATGCCTGCACGCAGAATACGATCCGGATTTGGGAATTTGGCGACAATTATAATCGTTGAGTTTCCGGCCGAGGCATCCATTTTGGTGTAGTAGTACTCGCCAGGTAGGCTATATGTGATGCTGTCAGAGAGTTTTAGCTTTATCTCGGAGAGCAGCGCAGCATCTTTGGTACCCCTAATAGCCTCGATATATCTTGCCGAAGGTACTGCTAGTGCAACCATCACGGTGTCGATATATGATATGGTGGTGAGCTTGGAGAAGGCTGTCGAGGGGCCTACATAATCACCTGTCGTTGCCGTGGTTCTGGCGATGAGGCCATCTATCGGCGCCTTGATTTGGGTATAACCAACATCGAGCATTGCGCTCTGAAGTCTCTGCTCGGTGGAGTGAACCGCTGCTTTTGCTGCCGCTAGTGAGGCGCGATATTGATCCAGATCGCTCTGGCTGATCGCCTCTATCTTTGATAGGGGTACAGCTCTTTGATAATCATTTTGAGCCTTAGCTAGTTGCGCTTTGTTGGAGACTAGCTCTGCCTCGATTGCATAGAGTGTTGTGTTGAGTTGTTTGGGGTCTATTGTAAATATAATATCCCCTTTTGATATAATTTCACCATAAGAATATGGCGCAGAGATTAAGTATCCATCTATGCGCGGTTCAATCGTGGCATCATATAGGCTCTCGATTTGCGAAGAGAAAGAGATTTTCTCTTTTAGCGATTTAGCCCTCGCTAATGTTATCTCCACCGCGAGAGGCGGCATTGTTGTTTTTTTTGTTTTGGAGGTGCATCCTGTGGTTAAAATCAGCCCTAGGAGCGATAGAGTAAAGATATGTCTGCCCATAATAGAAAATTTATGAGTAGTTTTACAAAAAACATACCGTAAAATTTGCACGAAATTGGGCGATATTTTCCGTCTATTTATTTGGATGTAATGAATTTAATTTTATATCTTTGTGAGAGTTATGAAAAATAATAGTATAAACCAAAACTAAATTTAAAACAATGGAAAATTTATTGGCACAGATCAAGGAGCAGATGGATACCTTTTGTGTTAACGCAGATGCCCAGATCACTAAGAACAACAAGGCTGCTGGCACACGCGCGCGTAAGGCTGCGTTGGAGGTTTCTAAGTTGATGAAAGAGTTCCGCAAGGCATCAGTTGAAGCTGTGAAATAGTTTGCAATCTTCAGTTGTCCTATTGGGGTGGTTGGCATTTGCTGACCACCTCAATATTTTATATCGCTGAGAAATAGACCCGATGCTGGTGCTCCAGCGCTAGAGCGAGCTAGATTGCGACTGGCAATGATCTCCTCAAAATCATCTGTGCTGTAGCGCCCGCGCCCTACATCGACGAGTGTGCCTACAATTGCGCGCACCATGTTGCGCAGAAAGCGGTTGGCTCTGATTTTAAAGCATAGCGTGCCATCTTCATTAAGTTGCCACTGGGCGTGGTAAACTTTGCAGATGTTGTTTTTGTTGTTGGAGTTGAGTTTTGCGAACGAGGTGAAATCTTCATGCTCAAGCAATCTTGCTGCCGCCTCGTTCATCTTTTCAATATCTAAATCGACATAGTATTGCCAGCTAGTGTGGCGAGTGAATGGGTTTTTGCGAGGTTCAATAATATAGGTATACTCTCTTAGTGTTGCCCCAAATCTGGCGTGCATCTGCTCGTTCACGGGGTATATATTTAGAATTGCAACGTCTTGCGGCAGGATGAGATTTAGTTTATATATAATCTGTTGGCATGAGAGTGTGAGCTCATCTACATCAAAGTGTGCAACATAGAAAAGCGCGTGCACGCCGGTGTCGGTGCGTCCTGCTCCGATGATCTCAATCTCTCTGCGTAGTAGCGTGGATAGCCCCTTCTCTATTGTGCCTTGCACCGTCGCCGCCTCCCTCTGGCGCTGCCATCCGCAGTATGCTCCTCCATTATATTGTAGCTCCATGAAATATCTCATAGAACAAAGGTAATAAAAATAGTTAAAGAGTTCCAAATGTGGGCTCAAATTCCTATCTTTGTGCGTTAGAAATAATATATAATCACTAAAATATGAAAGTAGCAATTATTGGGTATGGCAAGATGGGTCGCGAGATAGAGAAGATCTTGCTAGAGCGTGGGCATAGTGTGCCATTGATTATTGATATAAATAATAGTGCAGATCTAAATCCCGAGAAGCTCTCTGGGGTGGATGTAGCCATTGAGTTTACAACCCCAAAAACCGCCTATGATAATATTAAGGCGTGTATTGAGGCCTCGACGCCTGTTGTGAGCGGAACAACCGGATGGCTCGATCGCTTTGCCGAGCTCAAGCATTTATGCCAGGAGAGGGGTAGTGCGCTATTCTATGCCTCAAACTACTCGCTTGGTGTAAACCTTATGTTTCGCCTGAATCGTCAGCTGGCCGCTATGATGAATAGGGTAGATGGCTATGGGGTGGAGATCGAGGAGATCCACCATATTCACAAACTAGATGCTCCTAGTGGCACGGCCATCACAATCGCTGAGGGTATAATTGATAATATCGACTCGCTAAGCGGTTGGGTGAATGACACCACGCCGGCGCAAGGCCAGGTGGAGATTAAATCGCTGCGTGAGGGAGAGGCGCCAGGCACACACACCGTTAGCTACTCCTCGCCGGATGATGTTTTAGAGATCAAGCACACTATTAAGAATCGTAGCACGTTAGCCTTTGGTGCGGTGGTTGCAGCTGAGTTTTTGGCTGGTAAGGTTGGTGTCTATTCGATGGACGATTTGTTGAAGTAAAACAATATTTGATGAGTAAAATAAAGGCTATTTTTGCCAATAAATGGGTGGGGTTCACTCTCGCCTCGCTGCTCTATATCCTCTGGTTTGTGGTTTGGAGTGAGTCTTGGTGGCTAATTTTGGGCGTGGCTGTGATATACGACATCTACATATCGAAGTATATGAGTCGCTATATTGGGGTCTATAATGCAAAGCTCTGCGAGCGTAGCGTTATCTACAGATGGCTTTATGAGTGGATTAATGCTCTGGTATTCGCCACCGTGGTAGCGACAATTATTCACACATATGTGTTTCAGCTCTACGTGATCCCAACCTCGTCTATGGAGAAGAGCTTGCTTGTAGGCGACTATCTCTATGTCAGCAAGCTAAGCTATGGACCTAAATTACCGAACACACCACTTTCGTTTCCATTTGTGCACCACACTATGCCATTTTCGGCAACGGCCAAGTCATACTCTGACGCTATTAAGTTGCCCTATCACAGAATCAAGGGGCTTAAGCAGATCGAGCGTGGAGATGTGGTTGTCTTTAACTTCCCGGCCGGTGACACAGTTCTTTTGGAGAATCAATCGGTAACCTACTATGATGTGCTGCGAGAGTATCAATCCTCGCTAGGTGAGGAGGCTGGGCGCGCAAGGCTTTTTAAGGATTATACAGTTATTGCTCGTCCGGTGGATAAGCGCGAGAACTATATCAAGCGCTGTGTGGCTCTTCCCGGAGATACTATCCGTGTGGTTGAGTCGCGTCTCTATGTAAATGGCCAGGCGGAGGCTGAGATCCCAGGCAAGCAGTATATAAATATCGTACAGACGAGCTCGCCTATTAGTCAATATACTTTTGATAAGTTGGATATTACCGAAGGTAGTGGCAACGGCGCGATATATCAAATTCCGCTCACATCTTCGTCGGCTGAGTCGATTGGGGCGTTGAGAAATGTTTACAACATGCGTCAATATATCGCCGAGGGAGTCAATCCCGATGTATATCCATCTAGCCCTAGCCTCTATCCATGGAATCATGATAATATGGGTTCAATATGGGTGCCTAAGCGTGGCGCAACGGTAGAGCTAACAACAAAGAATCTGCCACTCTATGAGCGAATTATAGATCAGTATGAGGGTAATGATCTGCGAGTCGAGGGTAGTGATATTTATATCAACGGAGAGCTAAGTTATAGCTACACTTTCAAGATGGATTACTACTGGATGATGGGCGATAATCGTCATAATTCGGCCGATTCGCGCTTCTGGGGCTTTGTGCCCGAGGATCACATCGTTGGCAAGGCTTCGTTTGTGTGGCTCTCGCTCGATGCAAATAAATCATTCCCTGCGAATATTCGCTGGAATCGTATCTTTAGATGGATCAAATAGATAGCTATAAAACAATAAGTGCGCCGGCAGAGATAATATATAAGATTAAGAGCAGTAAGTTTTTAACTTATATCTATCCGGTAGAGAGTGTGGAAGAGATCCAGCCGCTCCTCGATCCGCTGCGTAAGCGCCATTATGATGCTACTCACCACTGCTATGCCTGGCGCCTAGGAGCCAAGGGTGAGCTAACGCGCGCTTGCGACGATGGCGAGCCATCGAGTACAGCCGGCAAGCCGATCCTCGGGCAGATGCTCTCGCATGAGATTACCAACTGTCTGATTGTGGTTGTGAGATATTTTGGCGGCACTAAACTTGGAGTCTCGGGTCTTATTGAGGCCTATCGCGAGTCGGCGCATCTAGCTCTTGAGGCTGCCGATGTGATCGAAAAGACGGTTGATGTTCGCCTGCGGGTGGAGTTTTCGTATGTGGTGATGAATGGCGTGATGAAGGTGATTAAAGATATGCAGCCAAAGATCGAGAGTCAGGAGTTTGACAATCTATGCGCTATGGAGCTATCAATTCGCGAGAGCAATTCGCCTCAGCTGATCTCTAGATTGGAGAAGGTTGAGGGGTTAACGTTGGAGATTTTATAATGAGTGATAAGGAGCAGAAAGTAATAAGAATCAAGGGTGCCAGGGTGCACAACCTAAAGGGTGTGGATGTAGATATTCCACACAACTCTCTTGTGGTTGTAACTGGCCTTTCGGGTTCAGGTAAATCTACGCTCGCTTTTGATACGATCTTCGCCGAGGGTCAGAGGCGCTATGTCGAGTCTCTTTCGGCCTATGCACGTCAATTCTTGGGGCGAGTCAGTAAGCCCGATGTCGATTTTATATCTGGTATAGCACCAGCTATCGCTATTGAGCAGCGTGTTAACACGCGCAATCCGCGCTCGACGGTGGGCACTACCACTGAGATATATGATTATCTGAAGTTGCTATATGCTCGTGCTGGCCATATTTTTTCGCCAGTATCTGGTGTTGAGGTTAAGTCGCACTCTGTAGATGACGTTACGCAATATGCACTCTCGCTTATTGAGGGGGCTAAAGTGATAATCCTTATGCCGCTGCAGCTATTCGAGGGTGAGGGGCTAATTGATAAGTTGGTTGGTCTATATGGTGATGGCATGCAGCGCCTATATATAGATGGCAGGGTTGTGAGAATTGAGGAGTTTATGCCTACCATTGATGACGCAACCACTCATGATGATATAGATGTGGTTGTGGATCGAGTGAGGATTTCGCAGGATGAAGACATAGCTCGCCGCGTGGGCGATTCGGTGGCCAAGGCCTATAGCTATACAGATGGTCTGTGTAGTGTGGTTGAGATTGGGGGCGAGAGGCGTGATTTCTCCTCTAGATTAGAGGCTGATGGCGTTGAATTTGAGCAGCCAACCGAGCATCTTTTTAGTTTCAATAACCCTATGGGTGCATGCCCTAAATGTGAGGGGTATGGTAAGGTGGTTGGTATAGATGAGGAGTTGGTTGTGCCAGACAAGAGCCGTTCGATATATGAGAATGCAATCGCCTGTTGGAGAGGTGATACTATGCGTAAATGGCGCGATCAGCTAGTTGAGAATAGCTATAAGTTTGACTTCCCAATACACACCCCATACCACTCGCTCACCGTAGCTCAAAGGAGACTTTTGTGGCGTGGCAATAGCTACTTTGAGGGGCTTGATGATTTCTTTAAATATATAGATTCGGAGCGCCGCAAGATCCAGTTTAGGGTCTTGAAGGCTAGATATATGGGCAAGACCACCTGCCCCGAATGTGGTGGTGCACGCCTTCGCCGCGAGGCTCTATATGTCAAGGTGCTGGGCAGAACCATAGCTGAGATGGTGGAGATGAGCGTGGATGATCTTTTGCAGCTCTTTTTAACCTCTGAGTTCGACGAGGCTGATGTTAAAAAGGTTGCGCGTCTAAAGTTGGAGATCACCAATAGATTGCAATATCTGACCGATGTAGGCTTGGGCTATCTCACCTTGAGCAGACTCTCGGCAACACTCTCAGGCGGAGAGTCGCAGCGAATAAATCTTTCCACTTCGCTGGGTAGCAATCTTACAGGATCGCTATATATCCTCGATGAGCCTAGCATAGGTCTGCACCCAAGGGATACACATCGACTGATCAAGGTCTTAAAGCAGCTGCGCGATCTAGGTAATACGGTGATTGTGGTCGAGCACGAGGAGGAGGTTATACGTGCGGCAGATTATATCGTAGACGTGGGCCCAAGAGCTGGATATCTTGGCGGCGAGATTGTCTATAGTGGCGCCTATGAGTCGCTAGAATCGTGCGAAAATTCTCTTACAGCAGACTATTTGGCTGGCCGCAGAAGGATCGCAACTCCATCTTCGCGTCGAGCCCCAAGTGGCGAGATTGTGATCCGTGGTGCTCGTGAAAATAATCTTAAGGGCATAGATGTGCATATTCCGCTGGGGGTGATGAGTTGCATTACGGGCGTTAGTGGCTCAGGTAAGTCGTCGCTTGTTAAGGGTATTCTATACCCAGCACTTAGACGAGAGCTGATGGAGAGCGGGCTTCGCCCTGGTGATTTTGATGCCATGGAGGGCGATTATAAGAGGCTCTCGTCGGTCGAGATGATCGACCAGTCGCCCATTGGTAGATCGTCTAGATCAAATCCGGTGACCTACATCAAGGCCTATGATGAGATTAGAAAGCTCTTTGCCGATCTGCCATACGCGCGCCATACGGGGCTCGGCGCCTCCAGCTTCTCGTTTAATGTCGTTGGTGGCAGATGTGAAGAGTGTCAGGGCGAGGGTGTGATAAAGGTAGGTATGCAGTTTATGGCCGATGTGGAGCTGGTCTGCGAGGCTTGCAAAGGTAAGCGATTCAAGAGCGAGGTTCTCGAGGCAAAGTATAAAGGATATAGCATAAGCGATATTCTGGAGCTCACCATAGATGCTGCCATCTCTCTTTTCGAGGAGGACAGGAGCGCAACGGCAATAAAAATTGTCGAGAGGTTGCGACCTTTGCAGAGTGTTGGTTTGGGATATATCAAGATGGGGCAGTCATCATCCACGCTCTCGGGCGGTGAGGCGCAGCGCGTGAAGTTAGCCTCATTCTTGGGTAAAGATAGTGGTGGAGGCAAGGTTATATTTATCTTCGATGAGCCGACTACGGGACTCCATTTTCACGATATAAAGCGGCTCTTGGAGGCCTTTGGTGCATTGATTGAGCGAGGTCACACCATCGTTATCGTGGAGCATAATATGGAGGTTATAAAGTGTGCAGACTGGATTGTAGAGCTGGGTGCAGAGGCTGGAGATCGTGGCGGTGAGTTGGTTTATGAGGGTTCGCCCGAAGGGCTTGTGAATCTTAAAAATAGCTATACAGGGCAATTTTTAGCAGATAAGATGTAGATGAAGGAGTTTTATACATATACGCTTCCAAATGGTTTGCGAGGCATACATCGTCAGGTGAAGAGCAGCGTTGCTCATTGTGCCCTGATGATTAATGGCGGCACGCGCGATGAGCTTCAGGGTGAGTTTGGCCTGGCGCACTTTACCGAGCACGCCCTCTTTAAGGGAACGGAGCATCGCCGGGCATACCATATAAATTGCAGGTTGGAGAATTTGGGTGGTGAGCTCAATGCCTTCACAACAAAGGAGGATACCACCATCCATGCAACAACGCTCAAGGGCGATTTTAGAAAGGCGGTGGAGCTGATTGCGGATGTTGCGCTCCACTCAACATACCCCGAGCATGAGATTCAGCGCGAGAAGGAGGTGATCTATGATGAGATTAATAGCTATAAAGAGTCTCCTTCGGAGTCGATATTTGATAGCTTTGAGGATATGCTGCTCGCTGGCTCGGAGCTGGGGCATGGTATTTTGGGTACAAAGCGTGATATCAAGAGATATAATGGCGATTCGATAAGACGCTTTACAAAGCGGCTATATACAAGTGATCAGATGGTATTCTCATCTATCGGCAATCTGTCGGTAAAGAGTGTTGAGGCTATAGTGGCGCAATATTTTGGTGCAATGGAGAGTACAAAGCGCGATTTTGAGAGGGTTAAACCCCTTGTTGTCGCACCATTCTCTGTGTGTGTTGGAAAGCGGACACACCAAAACCACACGATTATCGGCTCGCGAGGCTATACCATGCACGAGAGTAGGCGTTTGCCGCTAGCTCTGCTTGTCAATATTTTAGGGGGGCCAAGTGCAAATTCGCGCCTGAATATGGTTGTGCGCGAGCGCCATGCCCTAACCTATAGTATTGAGGCCAACTACACACCATACTCCGATTGTGGAATCTTTTCGATCTACTTTAGCTCCGAAAAGGCCAATACAGATCATGCTATAGAGCTTGTGCACAAGGAGATGGATTCGCTCTGCAAGAGTCCACTAACGGCGCGTCAGCTTTCGATGGCCAAGCGACAATTTATTGCACAAATGGCAATCTCGATGGAGAGCAATGAGGGTTATATGCTCGGCGTGGGCAAGAGTTTTATGGTGCATAACAGCGTGGACACAGCGGAGGAGGTATATCGTAAGATTTTAGATATTAGCTCCGAGGAGCTTTTAGAGGTTGCGCGTGAGACGATGAGCAGCACCTCGATGTTAATGTATAAGTAGATGACAAAGTTAGATGATTATATAAAGGAGCACACCTCGCCCGAGAGCGAATTGCTGCGCGAGCTTGATCGCAAAACTCACCTTTCGGTGGTGCAGCCAAGGATGATTTCGGGGCATGTGCAGGGCAAGCTATTGGAGATGTTTGTTCGTATGTCTCATCCGAGAAGGGTTCTTGAAATAGGCACCTTTACCGGCTACTCGGCGCTGTGTATTGCCGCAGGATTGGATGAGGGAGCCGAGCTTCACACCTTTGAGGTTGATGATGAGTTAGAGGCTATCGCTGCCTCGTTTTTTAATAGAAGCGCAGATAGGGCGAAGATATCCCAGCATATAGGTTCGGCGTTGGATCTGGTGCCAAAGCTCGGAGGTGTGTTCGATATGGTATTTATGGATGGTGATAAGAGGGAGTACCCTGCATATTATAATATGTTGATGGATGGCGGATTGGTAGCCTCTGGCTCGCTAATTATTGCCGATAATATCCTCTGGTCGGGCAAGGTTGTTGAGCCGCTACACCATAACGATAAACATACACGGGCGCTCTTGGAGTTTAACCGTATGGTTGTCGAGGATGATAGGGTAGAGTCGGTGATTCTGCCGATACGTGATGGACTAAATATGATCCGGGTAAAATAGATAAGTAGTGTAAAACAATTATTGCCATATTTTTAAAAGCACTCTTGGAGC
>JBCQTD010000019.1:0-32005 GCA_047178725.1 Rikenellaceae bacterium | reverse complement strand
GCCGGCGATCCGAAGATCCCGATGCCCCTCGACTTGCATGTGTTAGGCCTGCCGCTAGCGTTCATCCTGAGCCAGGATCAAACTCTCCATTGTAAAATGTTTTTTAAATGTATTGTTGAGTCCTGACTACTCTTATTTTCTTTATCAAAAGAATTGACAGATAAATACTACTATTTTTCTCTCAAATTTTATTACCAGTAATTCAAAGAACGAATTCAAAAATCTTGTTAGATTTCAAAACAAACCCCGTTCGTTTAGATCGGGACTGCAAAGATATGCATTGTTTTTTTATCCACCAAATATTTTAAGAACTTTTTTTTTGCAATTAGCTTTTCGGCGTGATTTGAAGGGCTTTTGACTATCTTCGCCTCACTACTCATTAATCTCTTAAAGAACCGTTTTTCTCTGTTGCGGTTGCAAAGATAGATACTTTTTCTTTAACCGCAAGCTTTTTGCTGCTTTTTTTACTCTGTTTTTTATATTTAATTTTTATCTGGCAGATTTTCAGCGTGTTAAATATATAGAGCTAACCATCCATACACTAATATATATAGGTGTGTGTTTTTGGCACCTGATCTTATGAGATTGCATCTCGGAGGCCGCAATGACGCGGAGGAGAGGAGGCAACGGAGTAAAGGGAGGAGGCAACATCGAAAGAGGCCTGGCGAGAGGCCTCCAGGCAGCAAAAAAGCGATCGTGCAAAACTGCACGACCGCTCAAATAGTAAATGTTTGCGAGGCTCTAACCCTTGATCTTTGCTATTGCAGCCTCATACTCCGAGCTAAGGGAGGTGATCAACTCCTTGACGCTCTCGATCTTCTCGACCCTCCAGACGTTGGCGCCCGAGAAGGCGTAACCACTTGCGAGCTTGCCTTTAAAGGCGTTGAAAAGAGCCATCATTATGCAGTATGGAGCCTTCTCCACATTGCAGGTTTTCAGGCAGTTGAACGGACAACTAAGGGGTTTTGTGAGACCAGCCTTAACTCTCTCCAAAAAGCCATTATGGATAGCTCGACCGGGCATTCCCACCGGGCTTAGAATGATCTCGATATCCTCTTTATGAGACTCAACATAGCTCTGCTTAAAGGCCTCATCTGCATCGCACTCGTCGGTAGCTACGAAGCGTGTACCCATCTGCACTCCATCGGCGCCTAGCTCCATGATCTTGCAGATATCCTCGCCGGTGTAGATTCCGCCGCCGGCAATGACCGGAATGTGGCAGTTATGCGCGGCGCCAAACTCGCGAGCGACCTCAACAACCTGGGGCACGATCTGCTCCAATGAGTAGTTCTCGTCGTCGATCTGCTCGGCGCTATAACCGAGGTGTCCGCCCGCCTTGGGCCCCTCAACAACGATGGCATCGGGGATGTAGTTGTAGTTAGAGAACCATTTATTACACAGCAATTTAGCACCACGCGCAGAGGATACAATAGGCACCAATTTAGTGATGCTATCCTTCTCCAAAAACGATGGGAGCGAGAGCGGCATACCTGCGCCAGAGAAGATGATATCGGCCTTCTCGGCGATGGCGGTCTTAACCATATCGGCAAAGTTTGACATGGCCACCATAACATTCACGCCGATGACGCCACGGCTCGCCTCGCGCGCCTTGCGGATCTCCTCCTTTAAGCCAAAGATGCTGGCGATATTGTAGTCCTTAGAGTGTTTGTTGTAGATAACTCCGAGGCCGGCAGATGAGATAACGCCCACGCCACCCTCGTTGGCTACAGCCGAAGCGAGCCCTGATAGGGAGATGCCTACGCCCATGCCGCCCTGAATAATTGGCACCTCGATTTTCAGGTTGCCAATGTTGAATGATTTCATTTTCATATATTTAATTGTAGAGTTAGAGAGAGTAGATATATCTATTCTCTGCTATATTACGGCTCAAATATACGAAATAATCCCTCCCTAACAAAAAAAAACGCTTTTTTATTGGTAATGAGATTGCGGCTCGGCGGCCGCAATAACGTGGGAGTGTGGGGCGAGGGACGGCTACTGCCTCTGGCGGGCGGGGATAGCACCCCCGCTGGTGCGATTTGTGCCCTCCCCCGATTTTGGGCTTAGAACTTTGTTCTAAGATTTAATAACTCCATACCCCGCTTCAAATAAATTTGAGCATGATATGGAGTTATTAAATTTTCAAACACCTTTGGTGCTTGAACCCAAAACTCTGGCTTGTAACCTGCCGCTGTGTCGCCTGCCACGCACCAGCGGGGGTGCTATCCCCGCCCGCCGGAGGCAGTTGCCGAGCGCACAAAAAAACTACTTCACACTATTCTCGACGCGGGTAATAGGCGCCACATCGAGCGAGGAGAGCAGTCCAGCCTCAAAGCGATAGAGCCCCGAGACGGCGATCATGGCGGCGTTGTCGGTGGTGAATTTCATCTCGGGGATATATGTCACCCACCCCATCCGGCGCCCTAGCTCCGCGACAGCGCTGCGCAGCCCGGAGTTGGCCGAGACACCGCCGGCGATGGCTATCTGCTTGATGCCCGTGTCGCGCGCAGCGAGCTTAAGCTTCTTAAGCAGGATGTCGATTATCGTGGCCTGCAACGAGGCGCAGAGATCCGCCTTGCGCTCGTCGATAAAGTTTGGGTTGAGCGCCATCTCGTCGCGCAAAGTATATAGAAATGAGGTCTTTAGACCCGAGAATGAGTAGTCGTAACCCGCGATATTTGGCTTCGAGAATTGAAATGCCTTCTCGTCGCCCTCCTTCGAGAGTCGGTCGATCACAGGCCCTCCGGGATAGGGCAAACCCATCACCTTGGCGCACTTGTCGAACGCCTCGCCGGCGGCATCGTCTATCGTAGATCCGATGATCTCCATCTCGAGCGGCGAGTCGACCCTGACGATCTGGCTATTTCCACCGCTCACCAGAAGCGTTAGGAATGGAAAAGAGGGGTGCGGCAGCTCGCGATCGGGCAGGTCGATAAAGTGCGAGAGGATATGCCCCTGAAGGTGGTTGACCTCGACGAGCGGAATGTCGTTGGAGAGGGCTAGCCCCTTGGCAAAACTCACCCCCACCAGGAGCGAACCTAGAAGTCCGGGGCCACGCGTAAAGGCGATCGCATCCACCCCTGAGGCGGCGATGCCGGCCTCGCGCAAAGCACTATCAACCACCGGAATAATGCTCTGCTGATGGGCGCGCGAAGCGAGCTCGGGGATCACACCTCCATACTTGACGTGCACCGCCTGCGAGGCGATAACATTCGAGAGGAGAGTAGTGCCGCGAAGCACGGCGGCCGAGGTGTCGTCGCAAGAGGATTCTATACCTAGTATGATTTTTGACATAGTGCTATTATGTTTAAAAAAATTACAAGCTTAAAATTTCATAAATCGACTATATTTGGTTATATTTGTCGGTTACATAACGCCTAGCGAATAAAACAAAAAATAGTCCGTGCACAAAGGTATAAAAATTATAGAAAAACTTATATCGGCAACCATATTGTTGCTGATAGTTTTTCCGTTGTGCATCTCATTAATGCTCTCGGTGCCACGTGTGCAGACCTTTGCCGCGGGCAAGATAACCGACATTGTTGAACGCAAGACGGGGGTGGTGCTATCGGTCGGCCATGTGAATATGGGCATCTTTGGAAAGATCTCCCTCCACGACATCTCCATTGACGACATGCAGGGCGAGAGGCTTATTGCGATAAGCAGCATCAGCGGCCATATCTCCACGATCAATCTGCTGCGCAGCCGTGTAAATCTACTGCTGGGCAAGGTGGAGGATGGCCAGCTAAACATACGCGAGAGGCAGGATGGGCAGACCAACATACAGCAGATGGTCAGCCACATCTTCGGCACCGACAGGGGCAAAGGCAAATTCCACCTGACCATCAACGACACCGAGATAGATAATTTTGTGGTAAACATCGAGCGAGAAGAGCGCCGCCGCCCTAGCTATGGCGTCGATTATGGCGACATGTCGATCACGATCGAGAGCTCGAAGATAGATAAGCTCAACGTAAATGGCCCGGCCGTATACGCCTCAATCAAGAGGCTGAGAGTGAGCGAGAAGAGCGGATTTTTAATCAACGACCTATCGGGCGAGCTCTACGTTATGGGTGGGGCGATGGGCATAGAGAACCTCTATATGCTAACCCCCAACAGCGAGCTAAACCTAGAGTACATGCGTCTGGTGGGTAATAGCTGGCGCGAATATAAAAATTTTATCGGCGCGGTGGAGATGGATGCCTTGGTTCAAAACTCCTACATCTCAAGCAACGATATAGCCTACTTCGCGCCTCGGCTCCTGGGGTGGGACATGAGATTCGGCAATATAAACCTCAGCGTGGATGGCACGGTGGATCAGCTCCATGCCGAGGTCAAGAGCTTTGTGATAAACAACGCCACCACACTCAAAGCCGATCTGCGCGCCGAGGGGCTGCCCGACTATCGTAATGGCCGATATAGCGCCGAGATCGACTTTCTGCTGAGCTCTAGCGATGCCATCAGCTCGATCATCAGCTCGGTGAGCGGGAGCCAGAGCAGCCAGAGTCTTGCGATGCTGGGCGACGACATCTCGCTCGATGGCCGGTGGGCTGGCACGATAGATGAGTTTGTCGCCGACCTCACACTTCGCAGCGCGCTGGGCGAGCTCAGCGCCGAGGGTAAGATGCAGGGCATAACCACAAAAAAGCCCACCGCCGAGGCCACCCTCACCACCGATAAATTTATGCTGGGCACCCTGATAAACAGCCCTAAGCTCGGGGCGCTGAGCCTTGAGGCTAAGATTGATGGCACGATAGGCCTCGATGGCGGAGAGGCACGATATGAGAGTAAAATCGCGGAGATCGAGGCGATGGGCTACCGCTACAAAAACATAGATATCAAGGGCGAGGTGGGCCACAAACGAGTTCAGGCTAATCTGCGCTCGCACGACGAGAATCTCCTTATGGGGCTTGATGCAAGATATGACTGGGGCGAAAAGGCACCCGACTATGATTTCAACCTTGATATTGAGAGAGCCAACCTGGTGGCACTCAAGATCAACCAGCGCGACACGCTGGCCATACTCTCGACCAAGGTAGAGGGGCACGGCAAGGGGATAGAGCTAGAAGAGATCGAGGCCGAGATCTCGATCCGCGAGGGCAGCTATCTTCAGCAGAGCGACACGACATACTTCGACGATATAGCCATAAAAGGGTGGCGCGAGGGCGAGCAGAAGCGGGTCTCGTTTGGATCGACATTTCTCGATATGAGCCTACGCACCGAGAGCCAATATCGCGATGTGAGAGACTTCCTTTTAGCCTCGCTCGATAGCTATCTCCCGTCGCTAAACAAAAACGCCACCGATGACGACGAGCACCTGAGCGACAGCTACACCTACCTCTCGCTCGATGTCAAGGAGTCTACCCCCCTCTTTAGCGTGGTCACCGGCGGCGTGCAGCTAGCCCCGGGCACCAAGCTCAATGCCATGTTTAACCCCAAGCGAAAGGATCTCTCGTGCACACTCTCATCGGACTACATCGAACGCGACAAGATGCTGATGATGGGCATAAACTTCAACGCCCTAAACCGAGCCGACTCGCTGGCCATCTACGCCACGGCCGAGGAGCTCTACAGCAACCGCATGCATATCAAAGATTGCTCGGTGCTCTCGGGCATAAAGGATGACTGCATCCATCTGCAGACAACCTACCAAAACAGCGACAACAAGGCCACAGCCGCCATAGCAACCATAGCAACACTAAGCCAGGATCAAAATTTCAATCGCAGACTCGATATTGAGATCCTCCCCTCGCACATCGCGCGCGGCGGCGATCGCTGGGATATAGCCTCGGAGCAGATCACAATCAGCCGCAAGAGGCTAGAGATCGACCAATTTAGAATCACCTCCAGCGACCAGCGCCTTATGCTCGATGGCATCGCCTCCACCTCGCCCAGCGACTCGCTCACGCTCTCCTTAGATGGTTTCGACATCTCATTCATATCGGACTTTATGCCCGCCCTGGGGTATAATATTGATGGCAAAACGGATGGCTCGGCGGTGCTATTCTCGGGGATGGAGAACCCACATATCGAGGCCAAGGTGTCGCTCGACAGCCTGCGCGTCAACACCCTGCTAGCCCCGCCTCTGGAGCTGAGCGCCCGATGGGATAGCACCATGGAGATCGCTCGACTGAGTGTTATCGAGAGCAGCTCGCAGGATACGCTGGCTCGCGCAGTGTATGCACCAAAGAGCAGAGAGTATCGCGCCGAGCTAGAGATAGACAGCCTAAATATTGGATTGATAGATCCTCCGCTAAAGGGGATCCTCACCGACACGCGCGGAGTGGCCAGCGCAAAGCTACTTCTTCAAGGCAAAAGGCGCGAGGCGACACTCAGCGGCGGGGTCGATATTCGCAACATGCGAACCCGAGTAGCCTACACCAACGTCACCTATAGGCTCCCGAGCGCCAGGCTCACCCTAGAGGATAATAAACTCATATGCCAAAGGGCGATGGTGAGCGACACGCTGGGCAACAATGCGGTGATGAACATGGAGGTAGATCTTAAACGGCTGCGCAATATAAACTACAAGGTAAATTTGCGCCCAACAAACATGATGGTGCTCAACACCACCGAGCGCGACAACTCGCTCTTCTATGGCAAGGTGTTCGCCTCGGGTGCGGCGCGCATAAGCGGCGATAGGCGCGGCGTGAAGATGGATATTGCCGCCTCCACCGACGACAATTCGGCACTATTTATGCCCTTGGGTGGCAAGCAGAACCTCTCCTCGGCCGAGTTTATAACCTTTGTCTCGGATCACGAGCAGGTAGACACCACCTCGGTACTGGCACGCAAGAGACTCCTCTTTGAGCGCAAGCTCCAGGCCTCGACCACGGGCGGAAATCTGGATATAAATATGGCGCTCGACGTTAAACCCAACGCAGAATTTCAGCTCGTGATCGACCCAACGGTGGGCGATATCATCAAGGGGCGCGGCGAGGGAAAGATCAATATGCAGATCAAGCCCAAGGATGAGATCTTCGACATCTATGGCGACTACACCATCTCGGAGGGTAGCTATATGTTCACCTTAAGAAATATCATCTCCAAGCGATTTGTTATCGAGAGCGGTTCGACAATACAGTGGAGCGGCGATCCGCTAGATGCTCAGCTCGACATCTCGGCCATATATAAGCTAAAGACCTCTTTGCAGCCGCTGCTCAGCGACGAATCGACACGCACCACGCCAGTCGACTGTATTATCAACCTGAGCGAGAGCCTCACACACCCCGAGGTGACATTCGACATAGCCCTGCCCAACGCCGACTCGGAGCAGAGCGCCGCGGTGAAGAATATGCTCAACGACCAAGAGACCATCTCGCGGCAGTTCTTCTATCTGATGCTGGCCAACAGCTTTATGGCCGAGAGCGCCACCTCGTCGGTCAATGCCCTAGGTGCCTCGACGGCCGCAGCCACGGGCTTTGAGCTGCTCACCAATCAGCTGAGCAACTGGCTCTCGTCGAGCAACTACAATGTGGTGATTCGCTACCGACCCGAGTCGGATAGCAGCAGCGAGGAGCTCGACTTCGGATTCTCGCACGGGCTGGTGGGCAACCGCCTGCTTATAGAGCTTGAGGGCAACTATATAGTCGATGGTTCGACAGAGGAGATCAACGAAAATAGCACCTCCAACTTCGGCGGCGAGGCCTATATAACCTGGCTTATCGACCGCGGCGGAGCGCTGAGGATCAAGGGCTTCACCCAGACCATCGACACCTACGACGAGAACCAGGGTCTGCAGGAGACCGGCATCGGTATCTACTATAAGGAGGATTTCAACAACTTCAAAGATCTGCGCGATAGGGTTAAGGCCAGATTCAAGCGCCGCGAAAAGGAGAAAGAGGAGGAAGATAATAATAATTAAATAAAACTAAAGTATGATTAATCTATTACAGGCCACCGTTGAGGTGGCTACTACGGCTCAGAAGAGCATGAGTCTATGGGAGCTATTTGCAAATGGAGGCTGGCTAATGTGGCCTCTTCTGGCGCTGGGCGGTGTTACGATCTACATCTTCGTCGAGCGCTTTTTGGCCATCCGCGCCGCCTCGCGCATCGACCTAGACTTTATGAACCGCATCCGCGAGAATATCAACGATGGCAAGATCAAGATCGCCGTTGAGCAGTGCCGCGAGAACGACACCCCGATCGCCCGCATGATCGAGAAGGGGATCTTCCGCATCGGGCGCCCAATGGCCGATGTGCAGAGCGCCATCGAGAATGTTGCCAACCTCGAGGTCTCGAAGCTTGAGGAGAACCTCCCTGCCCTGGCCACCATCGCCGGTGGTGCTCCGATGATCGGATTCCTAGGCACGGTGCTCGGCATGGTACGCACCTTTATGGATATGGCCGCCGGTGGAGGCACGGTGGATATGGCCGTACTTGCTGGGGGTATGTATGTTGCGATGGTTACCACCGTTGCAGGTCTTATTGTCGGCATCCCCGCCTACTTCGGCTACAACTACCTGGTGGCACGCATCGAGAAGCTAGTATTTAAGATGGAAGCCAACTCCATAGCCTTTATGGATATCCTAAATCAACCTGTGCCCTCGCACACAAAGGAGTAAGCTTATGGCAATCAAACGTGGATCGAAGGTGGATAAATCCTTCTCGTCGGCCTCGATGACCGACCTTATGTTTCTGCTGCTGCTCTTTCTGCTGATAGCCACCACGCTGATAAATCCCAACGCCCTGCGCCTGATGCTCCCCAAGAGCAGCAATAAGCTTAAGGATAAGGCGGTGACTACGATCTCGATCGAGGATCGCAGCGGCAGCTATCGCTACTATATCGAGATGGAGCCCATGGAGAGCTTCTCGGAGCTCGAGCGCGAGCTGGCATCTAGGCTTGCAAACGATGAGGAGCCAACCATATCGCTGCATTGCGACAAGAGCGTGGCCATAGACGAGGTGGTGCAGATTATGAACCTCGCCTCAAAGAGTAGATATAAATTGATACTTGCAACCTCGCCAAACTAATGGAATATTTCGAGCACGAAAACAGAACACCCAAACGATGGGGCGGCATTGCCGTCGCCATATACCTTCTGTGTGTGGTCGTCGCTCTATCTCTGGTTAGCTTTAGCAGCGAGGTGGAGCCTCCACCCGAGGAGGGCATCCTTATAAGCTTCGGCGCCACCGACCAGGGTTCGGGCATCGAGGAGCTTGAGGCGGCCGAGCCTACGCCCACACCGCCGGTGGCGGACGACCCCATTCCGCAGCCCTCGCTCACGGATGATCGCAGCGAGGTGGAGGTTGCCGAGAGCGACAACGCCCCCGACGAACCTCAGCTCAGCGAAGATACGATCGCCGAGGTGGAGGAGATGCCCGTCGACACTATTGTTCCACCGCGCGTGGTCAACAAGCGCGCCCTCTTCCCCGGCGTGAGCGCCCAGAGCGAGAGCTCATCCAAGGGCGAGAGCGAGGGCGAGGGTAATGAGGGTGCCGCCGTGGGCAAGAGCGAGGGCACGAGCAGCGGCACAGGGCAGAGCCTGAGCGGTGTGAGCTATGATCTGGCCGGCCGCTCGATAGTGGGCTCGCTGCCAAAACCTAGCTACTCGGCCAACGAGATGGGTCGCGTAGTGATTGAGGTGGCCGTAGACGAGATGGGCAAGGTGACGCGCGCCGTATATCGAGCCCAGGGCTCCACCACAAACAACTCCGAGCTGGTCGATGCCGCACGCACGGCAGCGCTTAAGGCGCGCTTTTCGTCGAGCGACAACTTCCTGCAGGGCGGAACTATAACCTACAACTTTAAGATGAACTAAGAGGATGAGACACCTATATTACATAGCGCTATCCCTACTGCTGCTAACACCCCTAAAGAGCTCGGCCGGCGAGAAGATAGCGCCCGCCGAGGGGCTAGTGATAGAGAAACCGACCCACAACTTCGGCACACATGAGCGCCGCAGCAAGGATCTAACGCACACCTTCACATTCACCAACAAGGGCGAGAGGCCACTAATTCTGCTCCGCTGCAACACATCGTGCAGCTGCATCAAGGTGGAGTATCCGCGCCACCCAATAGCACCAGGCAAGGGGGGTGAGATCAAAGTGACCTACGAGATACGCAAGCGCGAGAGCGGCGTCTTTGCCAAAGTTATCGAGCTCTATGCCAACGATAAAGAGGGGGCGCACCTAATCACAATACAGGGAAATTCTACCGAGCGATGATACTTCTTCACAACGCGCTTCTGCTCACCATGTGTGATGGGGAGCGCACTCCACATCGTGGTGCCATAGCGATCAAAGATGATAAAATTGTGCAAATAATCCGCGAGGGTGAGCCCATAGAGGGCGAATTCGAGGAGCAGATCGACTGCGGCGGCAAGCTGCTGATGCCAGGTCTAATCAATACCCATGGCCACATCTCGATGACTCTTATGCGCAACATGACCGACGACGTTGAGCTGATGAAGTGGCTCACCGAGCATATCTGGCCAATGGAGGCTAAACTCACAGGCGACGATATTGAGGCCGGCGCACGCCTAGGCATCGCCGAGATGCTGCTTGGGGGCACAACATCTTTTGTCGATATGTATTGGCAGTCGCACCGCGTGGCCGGCGCCGCCGAGGAGCTCGGCATACGAGCGCTCGTCTCGCTCTGCGTGCTCGACCACACAGTCGAGAATATGGAGGCCGACTTCGCGCCACTTCGCGCCATCGCCGACCGATCGCCGCTGATAACCGCCGGCCTGGGGCCTCATGCCCCCTACACCTGCTCGCCCGAGACACTCGATCGCGTTGCGGAGTTTAGCGCCGAAAATGGCATTCCGCTCAACATACACCTAAGTGAAGCACCATCCGAGGCGGCAATCATAGACGAGCGCTATGGCATGGAGCCTACGGCATATCTAGATGCCCACAACATCCTGCGCCCAACGACCATTCTTGCACACGCCATACATCTGAGCGATGAGGCTATCGAGACAATAGCCGCGCGTGGCGCCTCCATAGCATCAAATCCGCAGAGCAACATGAAGCTCGCCAGCGGCATAGCGCCCATAGTGAAGCTACAGAGCGCCGGAGTGAACTGCACCGTCGGCACCGATGGCGCCAGCTCCAACAACGATCTGGATATGTGGGACGAGCTGCGCACGCTCTCGCTCCTGCAGAAGGTAGAGAATATGGAGCCCACCACCCTACCCGACTATGAGTCGCTGAAGCTCGTAACGGTGAATGGCGCTCGCGCCCTGGGAATGGAGGGCAAGCTAGGCATACTCCGCGCCGGAGCCCTGGCCGACATTATAGCCGTGGATCTAAGCAAGCCTCACCACCGTCCTCGCCACAATCCTCTAGCCTCGCTACTCTACTGCGCCCGCGCCTCGGATGTTGCGATGGTGATGATCGGCGGCAAGATAGTCGTGCATGAGGGCAAACTGCTCAGCGCCGACATCGAAGAGATATGCTCACGCGCCGAGGCTGCTGTAGCGGCGCTACAAGCTAGAAACTAGGACTGCCTCCGCCGGTGGCCACACACCAAGATAACGATTTTAGAATAAAATCGCCTCAGGGAGCTCAGCTAGAACAACTGACAATCGGACGAATTTTGGCTCTGCGAGCCAACGCCCCAGTGGGCAGTTTTGTTCCAAAACAGCCTCTTTGTGAGTGGGGCGAATGGTCGCGAGCTGCCTCCGGCGGGCGGGGATGGCACCCCCGCCGGTGCGATTCTTGTTATTGCAAATAAGAAAAGGAGCTATATCTCGCTCAAAAAACAGATAGGATTAAGTGCGAAAGAGATGCTTTCAACCACTTAATCCTATCCAACTTTAAGGCTAACAGAAGATCAGCCTATTAATACGCTCTACAAAAGATCGCAACAACCCCTATCGCGAGCGAAGGAAACACTCGATGGTGTTCTCCATAAGGCAGCAAATTGTCATTGGACCCACGCCACCTGGCACAGGAGTGATGACAGAGGCCTTAGGCTCGATGGCGGCGAAATCGACATCGCCACATAGCTTGCCGGTCTCGGGATCGCGGTTTACGCCCACGTCGATAATTACGGCGCCATCACCCACCATATCGGCAGTAACAAACTTAGGACGACCTATCGCAACGACAAGGATCTCAGCCTCAGCACATACGGCGGCGAGGTTCTTGGTGCGAGAGTGCGCCATCGTAACTGTTGCATTCTCATCAAGGAGCAGCTTAGATACTGGCAGACCAACGATGTTGCTGCGGCCAATAACCACAGCCTTCTTGCCGGCGATCTCCACACCTGCCACCTTAAGCATCTTGATGATACCCTTTGGTGTGCAAGGGAGTGTACACTCCTGCTTCTGCCAAAGTGAAGCGACATTTAGAGGGTGGAAACCATCCACATCCTTGCCCTTCTCGATGGCGGCGATAACCTTATCCGAATCCATGTGCTTAGGCAGAGGCAGCTGAACAAGTATGCCATCCACGCTCTCATCTGCATTTAGATCGGCGATGATGCCTAGAAGCTCCGCCTCCGAGATTGTGTCGTCCTTGCGGATTGTTGTATTCTTGATGCCCACCTCGGCCGAAGCCTTAGCCTTGCCGGTAACATAAGATACGCTACCTGGATCCTCGCCCACAAGCACCACAACAAGATGTGGCACACGACCATACTTGGCAGGGAAATCCTTCACCTGCTCAGCCATCTCAAGCTTTAGCTTAGCTGATAGCTCTTTTCCACTTATAATCATATCGTTATACTATTTAATTGCTTTATGTCCAATATCGCTGCGATAGAAGAGATTATCGCATTCGATCTTCTTAACCTCCTCAAGGGCATTCTCCTGCGCCTCCTTTAGGGTTGCGCCCTTGCCCACGACGATCATCACGCGACCACCAGCGGTTACGATCTTGCCGCCCTCTGAGGCTGTGCCCATGTGGTAAACCTTAGCGTTAACGTTATTAAGTCCCTTGATCTCAGCGCCCTTATCGTAGTCGCCAGGGTAGCCCTTAGAGGCTAGAACGATACCTAGGGTAGCGAAGTCGTGCCACTCGATAACGGGCTTCTTACCATCGGCAATGGCGCAGAAGATCTCATAGATGTCGCTCTTAAGGCGTGGGAGGACGATCTCGGTCTCAGGATCACCAAAGCGAGCGTTGTACTCGATCACCTTGATGCCGTTTGAGGTCTTGATAAGTCCACCATAGAGTACGCCTGAGAATGGAGCACCCTCCGCCACCATTGCCGCAGCTGTAGGCTTAAGGATCTGCTCCAGAGCATACTGCTCATCCTCCTCGGTGATAAATGGCAGCGGCGAGTAGGCACCCATGCCGCCAGTGTTTGGACCCTTGTCGCCATCGTAGGCGCGCTTATGATCCTGCGAGAGCTGCATAGGGTATACATCCTTGCCGCTACAGAAGCACATAAACGAGAACTCGGGGCCATCAAGGAAATCCTCGACAACCACCTTGCCCTTGCCAAACTTATCATCTAGCAACATATCGCTTAGCGCCGCCTTAGCCTCATCATAGCTCTCGGCGATAACCACACCCTTGCCTGCTGCTAGGCCGTCGTACTTAAGCACGGCAGGAAGCGGGCGCGAGCATACATACTCAACGGCTGCATTGTAATCCTCAAAGGTCTGGAAATCAGCCGTTGGGATGTTATATTTTTTCATCAGCTCCTTAGCAAACTCCTTGCTCGACTCGATCTGAGCCGCAGCCTGAGTAGGGCCAAAGATACGCAGACCAGCCCTCTTGAAGCGGTCAACCACGCCGGCAGCAAGCGCCACCTCGGGGCCAACAACTGTTAGGGCTAGATCCTTATCTAGGGCGAATTTGCATAGCGCCTCGACGTCGGTCTCCTTGATTGGCAGGCACTCGGCGATCTTAGCGATACCAGCGTTACCTGGTGCGCAGTAGACCTTCGAAACCTCGTCCGAACGCTTCAGCGCGTCGACGATTGCATGGCAGCGACCTCCGCTGCCGATTACTAATACCTTCTCCATATCCTAGTGCTTGAAGTGGCGCATGCCGGTGAATACCATAGCGATACCCTTCTCATTGGCCATCTTGATTGAGTCCTCGTCACGCATGCTACCACCTGGCTGCACGATGGCGTTAACGCCATACTCGGCGGCAAGGGTAACACAGTCGTCGAATGGAAAGAAGCCATCCGAAGCTAGAACGATGCCCTCAACGGCGCCCTTAGCCTTAGCCTGGTTTAGCGCGATCTCGGCCGAGCCGATACGGTTCATCTGACCAGCACCAACGCCTAGGGTCTGACCACCCTTTACGGCAACGATAGCGTTAGACTTAACATGCTTAACAACTCTCCAACCAAACTGCATATCCGCAAGCTGGCTCTCGGCTGGCTTGGTCTCGGTGACGGCCATATCCATTGTAACTGCCTTAGTAGCAACATCAAGCTCCTGAACGAGCATGCCGCCATTAACGCTCACATACTGCTGTGGCGAGGCTGTGCTCTTAGACATATCCACCTCCAGAAGGCGAAGATTCTTCTTTGTGCAGAGAACCTCCAAAGCCTCCTCGGTGAACTTAGGAGCCATGATTATCTCCAAGAAGATAGGCTTCATAAGCTCGGCAGCCTCTTTAGTAACCACCTGGTTTGTAGCTACAATACCGCCGAAGATGCTTACCGTGTCGGCCTCATAGGCCTTAGTCCAAGCCTCTACGACATCCTTACCTGTGGCGGCGCCACATGGGTTCATGTGCTTAAGACCTACACAGAATGGCTCGTCGAACTCGCGAACGATGCAAAGAGCTGCGTTAGCGTCCTGGATATTATTGTATGATAGCTCTTTGCCATTAAGCTGCTTAGCGTGGGCAAGCGAGAATGGAGTCTGCTCCTCAGAGGCGAAGAACTTAGCGCTCTGGTGTGGGTTCTCGCCATAGCGAAGCGACTGCTTAAGCTCATACGAGAGGAATAGCTTCTCGCTAAGGCCAGCCTTATCGCGCATGAAGCCAGCGATCATCATATCATACTCAGCGGTGTGGGTATATGCCTTAGCCATAAGCTCAAAGCGAGTCTCGCGCTTAGTGTTGCCCTCGGCCTTGATCTCGGCGATGATCTGGGCGTAATCCTTAGGATCGCACACAACGGTAACATCGTTGAAGTTCTTAGCAGCAGAGCGAAGCATTGATGGGCCACCGATGTCGATATTCTCGATTGCATCAGCAAGCTCCACGCCTGGCTTCTCGATAGTCTCGCGGAACGGGTATAGGTTTACGCAAACCATGTCGATAAACTCGATGTTGTTATCTTTGAGCGCCTTAAGGTGGCTCTCATCGTCACGGCGAGCTAGCAGACCGCCATGCACATTTGGGTGCAGGGTCTTAACACGGCCATCGCAGATCTCAGGGAAACCCGTCACATCGCTGATGTTGATTACCTTAACGCCGCTATCGGCTAGCAGCTTCATTGTGCCACCAGTAGCGATGATCTCCCAACCTAACGCTACAAGGTTTTGAGCGAACTCTACTAGTCCGCTCTTGTCGCTTACGCTTATTAATGCTCTCTTCATATCTTTATTTGTTTTGTTTTGTTTCTATTTGGCAGATCCTCAACTGCCTCCGGCGGGTGGGGATTGCACCCCCACGGGTGCATTTTTTTACTCTCTGGCTACTTGTTCAAAAGCTCGACCAGCCTCTTGAGGCTGTCAACATACAGCGGATGCTCAGCCTCATGCACCATCGCCTCGAGCTCCTCCACGCTGCTGCCATCATAGCGGAAGGCAGCCTGATCTATGATCTGGCCACCATCTAGCTCTGAAGTGACGTAGTGAATCGAGACTCCAAAATACTTCACACCATACTCGAGCGCCTGCTCGATGGCGTGCGCCCCCTTGAAGGCTGGCAGCAGCGATGGGTGCACGTTGACCATGCGCTCAGGGTAGGCATCCAGAAGCACATCGGTAATGATGCGCATATAGCCCGCCAGGCAGATCAGCTCGACCCCCTCCTCGGTGAGGGCATCTAGGATCGCCTGCTCATAGTCGGCCTTGCTCTCATAGCTCTTTGGGCTTAGAACCAGGCTCTTAACGCCCAATCGCTCGGCTCTCTCGATAACCTTTGCCCCCGGTCTATCGCAGACCATAAGCGCAACTCTGGCATCCACCTCGCCCTTTTGGCAGGCTGAGGCCAAAGCCTCGAAGTTGCTGCCGCTGCCGCTGGCGAAGATCGCTATCTTTAGCTGCCGATCCTCTGAGTACTCTATCTCTTCCATTATATATTAGATAATCTCTACCGCACCAGCCTTATCGGTGATACGGCCAATTACTGAGGCACGCTCGCCGGCGTCCTCCAAAATCTTGATAGCCTTCTCGGCCTCGCTCTCATCAAGGGCGATAACCATACCTACACCCATATTGAAGATGTTGAACATCTCGCGGTGCGCCACCCCACCTCTCTGCTCCAAGAAGCGGAAAACGGGCAGGATCTCCCATGAGCCCTCTTTGATCTCGATACCCATATCCTCGGTTAGGATGCGTGGGATATTCTCGTCGAATCCACCACCTGTGATGTGACTGATACCGTGTACATTACACTCCTTAACAACCTGCAAAACCTGCTTTACGTAGATCTTAGTTGGGGTCAAAAGAACCTCGCCTAAGGTGCGGCCGCCAAGCTCCTCATGGCTCTCAAAGAGCGAGCAGCTGCTGTCGGCAACGATCTTGCGCACAAGGCTAAAGCCATTAGAGTGAACGCCGCTAGAGGCTACACCCACAAGCACATCGCCAACCTTAACCTTCGAGCCGTCGATAAGCTCCGACTTCTCAACCACACCGCAGGTGAAGCCTGCGATATCATACTCGCCATCAGGATACATGCCCGGCATCTCGGCAGTCTCGCCACCGATAAGCGCGCAGCCCGATTGGCGGCAACCCTCGGCGACGCCCGCTACGATGGCCTCGATCTTAGCCGGCTCATTATGGCCAACGGCTACATAATCAAGGAAATATAGAGGCTCGGCACCCTGTGCCAAGACATCATTCACACACATGGCCACGGCATCAATACCGATAGTATCGTGCTTATCCATCTCGAAGGCGAGCTTAAGCTTTGTACCCACACCATCGGTGCCGCTCACCAAAATTGGCTCTTTAACATTTAGCGCCGAGAGATCAAACATACCTCCAAATGCACCGATATTGCCCATAGCACCCAACCTGGCGGTCGATGCCACATGCTTCTTAATTCGTCTTACCGACTCATATCCAGCCTCTAGATTTACTCCGGCCTGCTCATAACTTTGTGCCATACTTTTATTTTTTATTTTTTAATCTCTCTTACTCCATATAGGTCTGTCGGGTATTCGCCCGTAAAGCACGCCGTGCAGAGCTCCTTGCGGCCGCCAGAGGTGTATAGTGCCTTGGCAGATAGGAACTTAAGCGAATCCGCCTCGATATACTTGCAAGCCTCCTCACAGCTCATTCTATTCGAGATAAGCTCGCTCTCGACCGAGGTATCCACTCCATAGTAGCACGAGTTGCGATACTCGGGGCTAGCGATACGCACATGAACCTCCGTGGCGCCCGCCTCCTTAAGCATCCTTACGATACGCTTTGAGGTTGTGCCGCGCACGATCGAATCATCTATCAGCGCCACCCTCTTGCCCTTGACGATTCCCGCCACGGCCGAGAGCTTCATCCTCACACCCTTCTCGCGAAGCGCCTGCGAGGGCTGGATAAAGGTTCTACCTATATATTTATTCTTTATAAGACCCATCTCATAGGGCAGCCCACTCTCCTCGGCATAACCCATCGCGGCGCTGAGGCTCGAATCGGGCACTCCGACAACGATATCCACATCGGCCGGCGACTCATCCCAAAGGATCTTACCCGAAGCCTTACGGAAGGCGTGGACGTTGCACCCCTCGATATTGCTATCCGGCCTAGCGAAGTAGACATACTCCATGGCGCAGATCTGGTGGCGCTTAAACTGCGCGAAGTGCGTAGAGCGCAGACCCTTGGCATCCATCGAGATGATCTCGCCAGGCTCTACATCACATACAAACTCGGCACCCACAACATCCAGCGCGCAGGTCTCGCTGCTGACCACATAGCCCCCATCGAGCTTGCCGATAGAGATTGGTCTTAGGCCATACTTATCGCGGCAGGCGTAGATGCGGTTGGCAGTCATGATAAGGAATGCAAATGCACCCTCGATCATATTCAAGGCCTCGACGATGGCGTCGATACGCTGCTTGGTGCGGCGATCTTTTTTGATAAGGTGGGCTAGCACCTCGCTATCCGATGATGATTGGAATAGGCTGCCGCGGCTCTCAAGCATAACGCGGAGCTCGTCCGAGTTTACAAGATTTCCGTTGTGTGCCATGGCAAAATCGCCCGAGTGGTGGCGGAAGAAGAAGGGCTGGATATTCTCTAGCGCTCCGCCTCCCGATGTAGAGTAGCGAACGTGGCCGATGGCGATATTACCCTTAAGCTTCGAGAGGCTAGCCTCATTAAAGACCTCGGTAACAAGACCATCGCCCCGCTTACGGGTAAACTCGCCGCTCTCATCAACGGCGACAATTCCGCAGCTCTCCTGACCGCGATGCTGCAACGAGTGTAGTCCATAGTAGACTAGCGAAGCGGCCTCTGGCACCCCAAAGACGCCAAAGACACCACACTCCTCATTGATCTCGCGATCGTTAATGCTCTCTTGCATCATTATTTGATCGACTCTAGGCGTGAAAGAATCTCCTCATAAGCCTCGCGCACACGACCCAAATCGCGACGGAAACGATCCTTATCTAGCTTCTCGCCGGTGCTCATATCCCATAGGCGGCAGGTATCTGGTGAGACCTCGTCGGCAAGAAGGATCTCGCCCGAAGATGTGCGACCAAACTCGATCTTGAAGTCTACAAGTGTGATATTCATCTTAGCAAACATCTCGCAAAGAACCTCGTTGATCTTGGCTGTCATGGCGTAAACCTCATCTAGCTCGGCATATGAAAGTGCGCCAAGGGCTACAGCGTGGTGGTCGTTGATAAGTGGATCGCCCAGCTCGTCGTTCTTGTAGCAGATGTCGTAGATAGTGTTCTCGGGCTTAGTGCCCTCCTCGATGCCAAGGCGCTGAGCCATTGAGCCGGCGATGATGTTGCGCACGATAACCTCGATTGGGATAATCTCAACCTTGGTGCATAGCTGATCGCGGTCGTTAAGGGTCTCGATATAGTGAGTCTTGATGCCAGCCTTGTGCATCTGCTCGAAGATTAGGGTCGAGATTGCGTTGTTTAGCACACCCTTGTTGTCGATGGTTGCCTTCTTTACGTTGTTAAACGCTGTGGCGGCATCCTTGTAGTGGATGATGATCTTATCTGCATCGTCTGTCAAAAAAACCTGCTTTGCCTTGCCCTCGTAGAGCATCTCTAACTGCTTCATATTATTTTTAGTTTTAAATTTATATCTATGTTATTAAGTAGTGTGAAATAATTATTGGTGTGTTTTTAAGAGTGCTATTGGAGATGAGCTTTTTTGCTATTGAATTGAAAATATAGTTATTCTATATTGAAATTTAATAGTGAAAAATATCGCTCCAAGAGTGCTTTTAAAAATATGGCAATAATTGTTTTACCCTACTTATCTCTTTCTAAAGTAGCGCACAGCATTGTCGAATAGCGGCTGTAGCTTATTTCCCGAGATATTCTTCATCAAATTATCCTCATAGCGCTCGGTGTGGCCCATCTTACCTAGGATGCGGCCATCTGGTGAGGTGATGCCCTCGATGGCAAACGACGATCCGTTGGGGTTGTATGGCGCCTCGGCGGTGATATTACCCTCAGTATCAACATACTGAAAGGCGACCTGGCCATTAGCAAAGAGCTCGGCAGCAAGCTCGTCGCTCACCACGAACTTACCCTCGCCGTGGCTCATGGCGATTGTATGCTCATCACCGATCTCGAACGAGGCGAGCCATGGCGAAGAGCAAGAGGCTACGCGAGTGGTCACCATCTGCGAGATGTGGCGGTTGATATCATTTCTAAATAGCGTTGGAGAGCTCTCGGTGAGCATTCCTAGGCGGCCATAAGGCAGCAGACCCGACTTTACAAGCGCCTGGAATCCGTTGCAGATACCTAGGATCAGACCCTCGCGGTCGATCAGGCGGTGGATGGCGGCCTCGACCTTAGCATTTGCTAGAACTGTTGCGATAAACTTACCACTTCCATCTGGCTCATCGCCCGACGAGAAGCCACCCGACAGCATAAAGATCTGGCAAGAGTCGATGCACTCAACCATCTTATCAATTGAGGCTGAGATATCCTCCTCCGTGAGGTTGCAGAATACGCTTGTGACGACCTCGGCACCGGCGCGGCGGAAGATCTTAGCGGTATCATAGTCGCAGTTTGTTCCTGGGAATACTGGGATAAAGGCGACAGGATTCTCGATAGCCTCGCCAGAGTAGCTAACAACCTTACGCTCAGGGGTTGAGCTCATAACCTTAGCGCTATTCTCGCCACGATCTGGGTAGATCGAGGCAAACTTGCGTGTATTCTTAAGCCATAGCTCCTCTAGGGTGAAGCTCTCGGAGTTGATCGTGATCACCTTCTCGACAACGGTTGAGCCGATCTTCTCGGCAAATGGAGCATCTATCTCTCCCGAGACCTCAACAACAAGTGATCCATAGTTGTAGTTAAAGAGTGTGCTCTCGCTAGCCTCAACGCTGGCGCCGATCTCATTTCCGAAGCTCATCTTAGCGATAGCCTCCACAACACCTCCAAAGCCCACGGCGTAGGCCGATAGGATCTTGCCGCCCTCGATGGCGCTGCTCACAAAGTCGAATAGCTCCTTTAGGGCATCCGTATCTGGCATGCCATTGCCTAGAGGGGTGTGGCGCAACATATATATATTATTACCTGCCCCCTTAAACTCAGGCGAGATAACTGTGCGAGCATCAACTGTGGTGATACCAAAGGCCATCAACATCGGAGGCACGTTGATATCGTGGAACGTTCCGCTCATCGAATCCTTACCGCCGATAGATGGCAGGCCAAGCTCTAGCTGCATCTTAAGCGCACCCAAAAGTGAGGCTAGTGGCTTACCCCAAGAGGTTGCCCTCTCGCTCATGCGCTCGAAGTACTCCTGATATGAGAATCTCATCTTATCATATCTAGCGCCCGAGGCGACAACCTTAGCGCACGCCTCGACGACGGCATAGGCAGCACCGTGGTAGGGGCTCCAGCTAGAGATGTATGGGTTATAGCCATGAGCCATAACGCTAGCTGTGTTTGTAAAGCCATCGGTTGGGAGCTTCTGAACCGAGACCTGGGTCTCGCTATTCTGTGTCTTACCACCGAAAGGCATAAGCACAGTCGATAGGCCGATCGAGGCGTCGAACATCTCAACCAGACCGCGCTGCGAAACAACGTTGTCATCCTCCAAGGTCGAGAGAACCCTCTCGCGGAGAGTAGCGCCCTCGCGCTCGCACTCAAATACATCGCGCTCCTCAACGGCACCAACCGCTGCGCTGGCGAAGTGCTTAGCACCAGCCGAGTCGATAAACTCGCGGCTTAGGTCTACGATCTTTCTATCGCCGTTGAACATCCTTAGGCGAGCGGTGTCGGTGACATCGGCCACATGGGTGATCTCGAGGTTCTCCTCGCGGCAATATTTGATAAACTCCTCCTTATCCTTAGCCTCAACGACAACCGACATACGCTCCTGCGACTCGCTGATGGCGATCTCGGTTGAGTTTAGACCACTATATTTAGTAGGTATACGATCAAGGTAGATATCAAGGCCATCGCAAAGCTCGCCGATAGCCACACTCACACCGCCAGCTCCGAAGTCGTTTGACTTCTTAACCAGACGAGTAACCTCGGCGCGGCGGAATAGGCGCGAGATCTTGCGCTCCTCGGGGGCGTTACCCTTCTGCACCTCGCTGCTGCATGTCTCTAGCGACTCGGTTGTGTGCTCCTTAGATGATCCGGTAGCACCACCCACGCCATCGCGGCCAGTTCTGCCACCAAACATCAATACAATATCGCCCGCAGCAGGTGACTCGCGGCGCACCGAGCTAGCCTTAACGGCTCCAACCACAGCTCCAACCTCTAGGCGCTTAGCCACATAGTTTGGGTGGTAGATCTCGCGAACGTGGGTCGTTGCAAGGCCGATCTGGTTGCCATAGCTTGAGTAGCCGGCGGCCGCCTTATGCGAGATAATACGCTGAGGGAGCTTGCCCTCCATAGTCTCGCTGATAGGCAGATAGATATCTCCGGCGCCCGTAACGCGCATAGCTTGATATACATAGCTTCTGCCCGACAATGGGTCGCGGATAGCACCACCAAGACAGGTCGAAGCGCCACCGAAGGGCTCGATCTCGGTTGGGTGGTTATGTGTCTCATTCTTAAACTGTAGAAGCCAGCGCTCGACAGCGCCATCAACATCAACATCAACGAAGATTGAGCAGGCGTTGTTCTCCTCGCTCACCTCCATATCATCTAGCTTGCCAATCCTGCGCAAGTAGATACCTCCGATTGTGGCAAGATCCATCAAACAGATGCTCTTATGCTCGCGGCCGAGCTTAGCGCGGATGGCGAAGTACTCGCCCAGGGTATCCTCTACGTCGGCCTTGATAAATGACTCCTCGATCTCGATATTCTCAAGCTCAGAGGTGAATGTTGTGTGGCGACAGTGGTCGCTCCAATATGTGTCTAGAATACGAAGCTCGGTCTCGATCGGGTCGCGCCCCTCGGCGAGGAAGTAGTCGCGCACAACGCGCATATCGTCACCATTCATCGCTAGAGACATCTGCTTACAGTATGGTGCGAGCTCCTCATCCTTAAGCTGTGTGAGACCCTCCAAAACCTTAACCGGAATCACCTCGGCCTGCTCCATATTACCTAGCTCGGCAAGGTTTTTCTCGCGCGACTCGACGGCGTTGATCGTATACTTCTTGATGCGTGCAATATCCTCATCCGAGGTGGCGCCATCAAGGATGATAAGGCGAGCCGACTTGATCTGCACATCGGCGCTTGGCTCGATAAGCTTAACGCAATCCACGGCCGAAGCGGCGCGCTGGTCGAACTGACCTGGCAGATACTCGATGGCGATATATTTGCTACCCTCAAGATCAACGCTATCGCTTACCCTGTCGGTAACCGTCTCGCCAAAGATACCATATCGGCTACGCTCCAAAAGCGAGGGGCTGAAGCCGAAGAGGTCATACACACAGAGCAGACGCAGGGTCGGTAGCTCTATATTGAGATTGGTGCTAAGCTCGCGACGCAGGCTCTCGGCCTCGACACGAAACTGCTCTCTCTTCTCTACAAAAATGCGGTAGTTTGTCATCTATCTTATAGTTTACTTTTTAAATCTCTCTCTCCACTTCTCGTTGTACTCCGCCTCGCTCAGCCCGACAAAGGTTATATGCCCCATCTTGCGCTTAGGCTTCGAGATGCTCTTGCCATAGAGGTGCACATAGACACCCTCGTGAGCCTCGGCGGCGATCTGCTCGGCCACCTCCATGTCCTCGCCCAGAATATTCTTCATTATCACATTCGGCGCTGATAGCTCGGCCTGCTCCAAGGGGATATCTAGCAGATACTTCACCATCTCGCGGAACTGGCTCGTGGTGGCACCCTCGATCGAGAAGTGGCCACTATTGTGTGGGCGTGGTGCCATCTCGTTGAAGATCACCTCCTCGCCCTTGACGAAATACTCGATGGTGAGGATGCCTCTATATCCGCACTCGCGCATAAATTTGCGGCTCTCATTAAAGATCTTCTGCTCCATCTCGGCGCTTATGCCCGAGGGGAGGATGCACAGATCGAGGATTCCATCGCGGTGCTTGTTACGACCGATGGGCATCATCACCGTATCACGGCCATCGCCTATCATAATCAGGCTCACCTCAAAGTCGAACTCCACGAAGCCCTCCAAGATGCAAGGCACGCTGAGCATAGGCTCCGCCGCGGCGATGTCGGCCTCTGTTTTTAGCACCATCTGACCACGGCCATCATAGCCCAACGTGCGAGTTTTAAGCACGGCCGGAAGTCCTATCTTCTCCACCGCCGCCTTTAGTGAGGCGAGGTCGTCGACCGCCTCAAAGGGTGGTGTCTGCAAGCCATGCTGCTGAGCATTGCGCTTCTCGTGCAATCTATCCTGCGAGTCGAGCAGCTGCTTATAGCCCTGGCGCACATTATAGCGCTCGCAGAGAGGTGTTATAACGCGAGCCGGGATATTCTCAAACTCATATGTCACCACATCGCTCTGCTGACAGAGGCGCACAAGTGCCGCAACATCGTCATAGGGTGCGACAATCTTATCGCTAGCAAAGGCAAACGCCGGTGCATCGGGGGTGGGATCAAGCACCACGCATGCGGCATCAAACTCACGGGCAGCCTCGGCGATCATCATCCCCAGCTGGCCTCCTCCTACTATTCCTATTCTCTTCATCTATTAAAGCTCCGCTTTTAAAACCGCCTCGGTCTGCTCAGCGCGGAAGGCGTCATACTTAGCGGCCAGGGTTTTATCCGAGAGCGCGAGGATTGAGATGGCGATCAGCGCAGCATTCTTAGCGCCATTGATGGCGGTGGTGGCTACGGGCACGCCGGCAGGCATCTGCACGATCGAAAGCAGCGAATCGAGCCCACTCAGGGCACGCGACTTGACCGGCACACCGATAACCGGCAGCGGGGTCATGCTAGCTACCATACCTGGCAGGTGGGCAGCGCCACCAGCTCCGGCGATAATCACCTCAATGCCGCGCGCCTTAGCCCCCTTGGCATACTTCACCAAAAGATCGGGGGTGCGATGGGCACTTACGACCCTCTTTTCAAACTCAACTCCAAACTGCTCAAGGGTCTCAACCGCCGCCGACATTACATCGTAGTCGCTCGTAGACCCCATAATTACTCCAACTCTCATAGACTATAAAATATAAAAAAGAGCCGCTACAGCGCGCACAGCACCATAGCGACCTATAATTCTACTATTTTTCTTAGCTTTCCATCAGACCCTACAATCCCCTGCATAAGCCTGCTATTGCCACTCGGACAACAGCGATTATGGGATGAGATTATACTCACAAGCAAATCACACATTGATCATCAAAAGTTTAATGGTAAAACAACGCTGCAAATATAGCAAAAAGTTTTTAGATAACAGTAATTTAATTCTCTAAAATTTCATCGTTTTCGCCATCAACCCAATCGGGTAGCCGCCAGAGAGAGCCAAGAGTCTCCTAGAGCATGATATCCTCAATCCGCGCAAGCTCCTCGCCGCTGAGCGGCGCGAAAGATAGGGCATCGAGGTTGTCGTTGAGCTGCTGCACGGAGCTAGCGCCGACAATCAGCGAACTCACACGCTCGTCGCGCAGAGTCCATTGCAAGGCCATCTGCGCCAGGCTCTCTCCGCGCTCTTGCGCCAGGGCGTTGAGCTGCTTTACTTTAGCTATCTTTTCGGGGGTGATGTGGCTGCTATTTAGAAAGGGGGAGCTGCCGGCCGCACGCGATCCTTCGGGTATGCCATTAATATATTTATCGCTCAGAAGTCCCTGCGCCAGCGACGAGAAGGCGATAAAGCCCGACCCCTCTTCGGCGGCCAAGGCGAGCGATTCGGCCTCTATGCTCCTCTCGAAGAGGCTATAGCGATATTGGCTCAAAAGGCAGGGTGTGCCAGCCTCGCGCAGCAGGCGATAGATCTCGCGCGCCTGTACTGGCGGATATTTCGATATTCCCGCATAGAGAGCCTTGCCACTCCTAACGGCCGTGGTGAGCGCCGAGGCGGTCTCCTCCAGGGGCGTTACACCATCATAGCGGTGGGTGTAGAAGATATCGACATACTCTAAACCCATACGCCCAAGGCTCTGATCGAGGCTTGCGAGCAGCCCCTTGCGCGAACAGTTGTCGCCATAGGGCCCCGGCCACATCTCATGGCCAGCCTTGGTCGATATTATTAGCTCGTCGCGATGCTGCGGCATAAGCTTTTTCAGAATGCGCCCGAAGTTTTGCTCCGCGCTACCCGGGCGTGGGCCATAGTTGTTGGCCAGATCGAAGTGTGTCACACCACGATCAAAAGCGGTGGTTATCATATCGGCCGCCAGCGACATATCGCACTCGCTGCCGAAGTTGTGCCAGAGCCCCAGGGATATTCGAGGCAGTAGAATGCCACTTCGCCCTGCGCGGGCATAGCTCATCTTTGTGTAGCGATCCTCGGCCGCTATATACTCTCTATTCATTCTCTTTTGGTTTTTCGCCCTCGCGGCGTTTGCGCTCCTCTAGCATGATGCTCTCGCGGATTTGGCGCTCCACGGCATATAGCTTAGCCATCTCGCTAGGGGTTAATATCTCACGCATCTTATTGTAGTACTCCAATTTAAGCTTGGCACTCTCCACATTACTCTCAAGCGAGGCGATTATCTCGCGCTCGATCTGCTCCTCGCTCATCTGCTCCAACCGCTCGCGCATGCCGCGGTCGCGCTTTGGGGCAAAGGCTCTGTTCTTCTCCTTGTAGGCCTCATATACCACTTTTAGCTCAGCGCTGCGCTTTGCATCGAGCTTAAGCTCCTTTTTTATCGCCTCAAACTCAATCTGTTGCAGTTTGTCTTGAAGCTCGTCTCGTCGCTCGTCGCTGGGCTGGGCGAAGAGAGTGGATATAAACAAAAGTGATAGTAGTGTTAATAGATATCTCATAAACTAATAGTATTCGTAGAAATCAGAATCAATATCGGTATCATAGACCAGGGCCCGGATCTCCTCATCGCTGAGCGAGGAGATAAACGAGCTGATATCTCTAGGCCGATCCTCGCTCTTAAAGCGATGAAGCGAGGGGCTGAGCAGAATAATAATTGCAGCGGCGGCCACAGCGACAGCCACCGGCACAAGCTTTAGGCGCAGATCATCCCTCCCCTCGGCGGCACGGGCTACGGCCGCACGCGAGATCTGCTCCAGCCTTTCGGGGGCGGGGGCGGCGTAGGGCATCTTGCGATCTAGATCATCTAAATTAAACCTTTTCATCTCTACTCATTTTCGACCATCTCGCGCTCGATCTTGGCGCGGGCATAGTGGTAATTACTCTTCAGGGCGGAGATCTTGCCACCCAAAATTTGGGCTATCTCATCATAGCTCATCTCATCATAGTAGCGCAGCGAGAATATCTCGCGCTGGCGCGTGGGCAACTTTAGTATCGCCCTTTGTAGGCGCACCTCGATGCTATCGGCGGGCAACTCGGCCTCGGCCTCAAGACGAGAGAGCAGCTCCTCGGAGCTATCGCCACCCAAGACAAACCAGCGCCGCCGCGAGCGGAAGTGGTGGTGGCACTCGTTGGTCGCTATTTTATATATCCAACTCCGGAGCGAGGATCGCCGCTCGAAGCGATCAATATTTAAAAACACCTTCACCAGAGTCTCTTGCAGCAGATCTTCGGCATCCTCGGCCGAGACAACTAGGCGACGAATGTGCCAGTAGATCGGCTCGCGATAGAGAACAGAGAGCAGGGCAAACCCCTCCTCGCGCCGCGCCGGGCAGCCTATAATATTTAATAGTTCTCTATCGCTCATTGATTGCTCTATTAATAAGAGCCACGATCAAACCAAAGGTTAAAAATCAAAAAAAATATTTTTTCACTTTTAACCTCGGCCATCTATTGGGCTCTATAGTATAACGCCCTGCGCAAGGCTGGGCTGAAATTTAGTGCAAGATATAAAAACTTTACTACATAATGAAACAACTCAGACTATTTTGGTCGCTTTTAGCTCTGCTTTTTGTAACCAACACCTTCGCCCAGATGCCATACGGCAAGCTGGAGGCAACCATCGTTGATGACATCACGGGCGAGCCCATCACGGGCGCCGTTGTCGAGCTTCGCTCCTCGGCCGAAGGGGCACGAGCGCTCTACTACTCAACGGGCATGAATGGCACGCTCAGCATCGAACAGATCAACAACGGCAGCTACAAGCTCTCGGTGAGCTTTATTGGCTACAAAACCAAGGAGTATGCCTTCACAATTAATGGCGCCACACTCACCCTGCCAACCATAAAGATGGAGATGAGCAGCGAGAAGATCGAGACCATCGTAAAGGAGGTCTACGCAATGCGCACATCGCAGAGCGGCGACACGCTCAGCTACAATGCCGATGCCTACAAGGTGGCCAACGATGCCGATCTGGAGGGGTTGCTGGAGAAGTTGCCCGGTGTGACCATCGAGGATGGCACGGTGACCGCCCAGGGCGAGGAGGTTGAGAAGGTATATGTAGATGGACGCGAGTTCTTCGGCAGCGATGTGCAGACAGCCATCAAGACCCTGCCGGCGGAGATGGTGCAGAGCATCGAGGTGTTTGACAAGCTCAGCGACGAGGCGGAGTTTACCGGCGTGGATGATGGCAACGGCTTCAAGGCGATCAACATCACAACCCGACCCGGCATGCGCAACGGTGTGTTTGGTAAGATCATGGCCGGAGGCGGCTATGAGCCCGATTCGTTTACCAACAGCGACTATAAATATACCAGCGCCGCGAATGTAAATATATTCAACGAGGGCAGCCGCCTCTCGATCATCGGCATGGCCAACAATGTCGATCAGCAGAACTTCTCGTTTGAGGATCTGCTAGGCACACAGAGCAGCGGCGGCAGAGGCCGTGGTGGCAGAGGTGGTGGCGGCAGCGCCTCGCTTATGCTCCCATCGGTGCCGGGAGTATCTACAGTAAACTCGATCGGAGCAAACTACTCAAACGAGTGGGGCGAGAAGAAGAATATCAAGCTCTCGGCCAGCTATCTGTTCAACAACTCGGACACGGAGGATGTGGACGATACATACCGAATCTACACCATGACCCAGATGCAGGATACGCTTGACCAGGTGGAGGTGAGCAACACCTTCAACGCCAACCACCGACTAGATGGTAGATTTGAGTGGACAGGCACTCGCCAGAGGCTTATGATCCGCCCATCGTTTAGCTATCAGGGTTACGACCCATATAGCCTCACCATCGGATCGCAATACAACGGCGATGATATCACAAATATCTTCGACGAGAGCTTCGGCGACAAGGCGGCCTACACCATCGGCCTCTCGGCCAACTACAACCTCCTTTTGGGGCAGCGCGCAGGCCGCATGTTGACACTTAATGGTAGTTACAAACTATCCAACACCGCGAAGGATAGCTACACAGCCTCGGGCGAGGATGTGGATGATCCGGATATGAGCTACCGCTTTATCGACAATCCATCCTCGACACAGGCCTACAGCATGGGGGTATCTTATAATGAGCCGCTGCGCACCAACCTCACCTGGATCAGCAGCTACAACTACAACGTGAGCGACCAGAGCACCGATCAGCTGACATACAACACCGATTCGGATTACACCTACAGCGAGAGCGACCTTCTCTCGTCGGCATCGAATAGCTTCGACACGAAGTACCTCACACACAAGATCGGTACCGGCCTACGCCTAAACAAGGGCAAAGGGCGCGAGGCTACCAACATTGTGGCCAGGATAAACTATGAGCACTCGTCGCTCAGCAGCGAGATTGTCGATGGAGATAACCGCTCGACCATCTGGCGCGACTACGACTTTTTGACCTACAACGTTGTGGGGCAGCTCTATATAAACTCAACGAATTCGCTACGCCTAACGGTCACTTCATCCACCGACAGCCCCTCGGTGACCGATCTGGAGGATATGTATGATCTGTCGAATACAAACTACATCTCGCGCGGAAATCCACTCCTAGAGCCCGAGTATACCAATCGTGCAAATGTTCGCTATATCAGAACCTCGGTAGATAAGGGTAGCACCTTTATGGTATATCTTTCGGGTAGCGTAACGAACAACTCGGTGGCCACTCACACGGTCTACTCGCCGGGCGAGATTGTGATTGATGGCGATGTGTATGATCCGCTCGAGTACTCGATGCCGACAAACCTCGATGGCGATCTATCGCTTAGCCTCGGCACAAGCTATGGCTTCCCGCTTGGCTTCCTGAAGTCTAACTTCAACCTGGGCGGTAGCGTTAGCTATGGACTCTCGCCAACGATCGTGGGCGGCACAATTAATAGCGATGGCTCGATCAGCGGTGGTGTGAGCTCGACAACCAACGAGAAGAGCTACAAGATAAACACCACCCTGGGAAGTAATATCTCCGAGAATGTAGACTTCACGCTAAAGTGGCGCGGCAGCTACAGCGACTCGATCGACGAGGAGGCAGACTCGGAGCGCAGCCTCTACTTCTCGCACACGGCTAGCGCCACGATGAAGTATGTGCTTTGGGGCGGCATCACCCTGGCTAGCACATTGAGCTACACCGATAACCTCGGCGTATCGTATGACTTCCAGGAGACCTCGCTTGTGTGGGGCGCCTCGCTCGGAAAGAAGATCTTCCGCAACAAGCGTGGCGAGATGAACATTACCGTTAATGATATCTTGGATCAGAACAACCCAATCAAATATAGCGTTGGCGACAACTACACGCAGACCAGCACCGAGTCTACTATCGGACGCTACTTCCTGCTCAGCTTCACCTACAACCTCCGCGAGTTTGCCGGAGGAGAGAAGGGCGAGCGTCCTGAGCGAGGCGATGGCCAGATGGGAGCACCCGGAATGGGTGGCGGCGGCATGGGCATGGGTGGCCCTGGCGGCGGCATGGGCGGCGGCATGGGCGGCCCTGGTGGCGGCGGTTTCTAAATCTTTTGCAGGGGTGACTGACAGGTGTTTTACTTGAGAGTCACCCTTTTTACCACTCGCTAATCATACCAAAAAAGGCGCGCTTGCGCTCAGAGGAAATTCCCCAACAGACGGGCACAGATTGAAAGCCCTCGTCGAAGCCCTCGCCCTTTTTTCGATAGTCGAAGAATCCCCACGACACCCCCAGCTCGGTGGCCACCATAAAGTTGCAATCATCCGCCTCGAAGCGGAAGTTGTCGTCCTCGTTAATCATCACGGGCTTAGAGGTATAGCTAGGGCTCTGGCGGGTCTTGTCGATCATACGCTGTAGCGCGCCGGGCTTCTTCTGTCCGTTGCCGTGGAGCAGAATAAAGTCGGCCTGCTCAATAACCTTAGCGCTAGGCACACGGCCGCCCTGATAGCTGGTGCTGACCAGAAGGCGGCGGCCATCTTTGGTGATGCTCTGCGCCAGGGCGATTGTTGCGGCCGCCCTATTGCGGAGCACATCTAGCCCCAGCTCGCCATAGGCCTTGATGTCGCACTCGTTGGTGATCTCGACCATGACATTGGTATATCCCTTGTCGAGGATCCAGTTTACACTATTTCGTATGGCGGCATGGTAATCCTCTTCGCTTGTCATCTGCTTGCTCTGTCCAAAGTAGAAGATGCCCACAATAGCCACCATGCCAAGCTCGTCGGCACGGTCGAGGATGCGCTCCAGGCGATTCATATATGGCTCCTTAAGCTCGCCACGCGGCGTTAGGGCGCTATTAATCCACCCTGCATTGCCATAGCCCTGGGGGCTGCCGCCCTGAAGATTGATCGTAAAGGCCAGGAGTCCGCTTGCACGCCATTGCTCCATTGCGGCGATAAATTCATCGGTGTTGCGCTCGGCATCCCACTCGCCCGTGTCGGGGTATGCCCACTGTACTGATGTCTCGGGGTTCTCATCCTCGAATATGCCATTCACCACGCGAGCATTGGGTAGAAGCCCCTCTATGGAGTGGCCGCGCCAGCTCTTGCCCTTGAATGTTTCAACGCCGTTGATACAGAATTTATCACCTTTGATTGAGATCTCGGTGTTGCGCTTGTCGCACGAGCTCGTTAGCGCCAAGAGGGCTAGAAGTAGTAGATAGGGGATTTTTTTCATGGTTTGCTATGTTTAGGTCTATGCAAAGCTACGAAAAATATATTAATTTGACGATTTATTACCTTGGAATGAGATTGCGGCTCGGGGGGCTGCAATGACGTACTTGTTTTGGCTCTGCGAGCCAACGCCCCAATGGGCAGTTTTGTGCCAAAACAGCCTCTTTGTGAGTGGGGCGAGTGGCGAGAACTGCCTCCGGCGGGTGGGGATGGCACCCCCACGGGTGCGATTGTGTCAGACCTGCAATGACGGGAGGGAGATTTTCGCGCGCTTTAGTGTGAGCGGTGGATGAGATTTTTTAGATCGTGCACAAGGCAGC
>JBCQTD010000018.1:0-32886 GCA_047178725.1 Rikenellaceae bacterium | reverse complement strand
GCCGTCATTGCGCCCCCCCCCTCCTCGCCGTCATTGCGGCCTCCGAGCCAATCGTGTCCAAAATAAGCAATTAAAACGTTAAAAATAAGCGTGTTAAAAAGTCTAATCCCCCTCTATCTCTATTCTCTTTCAAAGGCCTCCCTTCCCGTCATTGCGGCCCCCGAGCCGCAATCTCTTTCTCGCCTGGATATCAGCTGTATTGAGATTGCGGCTCGGAGGCCGCAATGACGCAGGCGCTGTGTGAAGTGTAAAAGTGGGAATAGTCTGCCTTTTATTTTGGACACGATTGGGTCAAGCCCGCAATGACGGGAAGGGAGGCCTTTGAAGGAGAATAGAGCTAAGGGGAATTGGCTCTATCCATATTGCGTAGCCCCCGAGATACCCCTCCCTCGGAGGCGATTATTTTGAAAAATAAATACTGTATATTAGTGGCAATAAAAAAACTTTTAGTATATTTGCATCAATTGGGAATATAAACTTGGATAGCTGTGCGCGCATGAGAATGCTCTGCCCTCGCTGCCGGGTTGAACAGGTGTCAGCTATCTCAGCCTCCTCGCACATCGAGGTTGCGTTTTAGCATTTGATATAGTGTGTTGTAGGTTGTGGATCTTTGACCCCGGGATTGTTGTATCTGGGAATATTGTATCCATCCGAGCCCCATTGTTATTGGGAGAGCTATACCTATATAATAACACCACCTCTTTTTTCTGCCTGCGGGGCGGAGATTCCCTTATATATTATATATTAAAATTGGTATTCTACACGTTTTATATGTTGTAGATACCGTTGTGGCCTGTTTGTTGGCCATGCCAAAAGAGAGAAAAAATGTTAAAATATATAAATAAAAACGCTTATGCCCATAGAGAAGAATTGGGTAGTCAAGCCAAAGGGGTCTCAAGCCAAGATCGAGGAGCTGTCCTCGGCTCTGGCAATAGCACCTGTGTTGGCCGAGCTGCTCCTACAGAGAGGCATAGACAGTGTAGAGAGAGCTAAAGAGTTCTTTTCGCCCCAGCTTTCGATGCTGCATGATCCGTTTCTGATGAAGGATATGGATCGTGCCGTTGAGAGGATCGAGAAGGCGCTCGCCGCAGGCGAGGGTATCCTCGTATATGGCGATTATGATGTTGATGGTACTACTGCCGTGGCACTTATGTATAAGTTCCTGCGCCAGATAGGTCATCGCGAGCTTTCGTTCTACATCCCTGATCGCTATACCGAGGGGTATGGAATTTCGATCAAAGGTATCGACCACGCCGCCCGCAAGGGGGTGGGGCTTATCATCGCCTTGGATTGTGGCATCAAAGCCATCGAAAAGGTTGTCTATGCAAAGAGTAAGGGGATCGACGTAATCATTTGCGATCATCACCTTCCAGCCGAGGAGATCCCTCAGGCTGCCGCCGTATTGGATCCTAAGAGGGTCGATTGTAGCTATCCGTTCGACGAGCTTTCGGGCTGCGGTGTGGGCTTCAAGCTCGCCCAGGCCTATGCTCAGCGTCATGGAATACCATTCTCGCAGATCGAGCCGCTGCTAGATCTGCTGGTGGTGAGTATCGCCTCCGACATTGTTCCGCTCGTTGATGAGAACAGGGTGTTGGCTCACTATGGACTCTTGCGACTCAATCGCAAGCCATCCAAGGGGTTGCACTCAATAATTAAGATCTGCGGACTGGATCGCACGGCGATCACCATCGACGATATTGTCTTTAAGATCGGCCCCCGCATCAATGCCGCCGGCCGCATGCGTATGGACGAGAGCGATGAGAATGCCGCCCCATCGGGAGGCTATGCCGTGGTGCACCTTCTTGTGGAGGGTAATGAGAGTGCCGCCGCAGAGTCGGGCGAGCAGATCGACGCCTTCAATCAGGATCGCAAGAGCATAGATCGAAGTGTGACGCAGGAGGCACACGACTATATCGAGAATAATCCAGAGCTAAAGGCTCGCAAATGTACGGTGATCTATAACCCAAAGTGGATGAAGGGTATAGTCGGCATCGTCGCCTCGCGCCTAATTGAGAGCTACTATCGTCCAACGGTGGTGCTCACCATGAGCAACGGCTTTGTGACTGGCTCGGCACGCTCAATCCCCGGCTTCGACCTCTACCAGGCGGTCGAGTCGTGCTCGGATCTTTTGGAGAACTTCGGCGGGCATATGTATGCCGCTGGTCTTACTCTCCGCCCCGAGAATGTGGAGGAGTTTACACGCCGTTTTAATGCCTATGTTGAGGAGAATATCGACCCACAAATACTTGTTCCGCAAGTGGATATTGATGCCGAATTGCTCTTCTCGCAGGTCACCCCCGAGTTTCGCCGCCGGCTTAACTCATTCCAGCCTTTTGGGCCAGGAAATACAGCTCCAGTATTTATTACGCGCGGCGTGAGCAACCATGGCGATGTGCGCCTTGTGGGTGCTGATTGTGAGCATCTGAGGATGGATCTCACACAGCGCGAAAAACCAAATACTAGAATCCCCGCCATAGCGTTTTCTCAGCCTACACACTTTTTGTGGATACGCGAAGGCAAGCCTATAGATGTCTGCTATCAAGTGGTTGAAAATCACTATCGCGGCACAGTCTCTACGCAGCTACGCGTCAAGGATATAAAGCCTGTGTATGGAAAGGCCGATCGCGACTTTGAGCCTACATTTTATGGCAAAAGATAGATAATGGTAAGATCTCACCGTAATTGAGATCTAAAAGAAGAGGGCGAACCATTTGGTTCGCCCTCTCTTGATATATATTCGTTCTGAATTATCGAATGAATAGTAGCTCGCGATACTTTGGTAGAGGCCAGATCTGGTCGTCTACGATCTCCTCTAGGCGATCTACGTGGTAGCGGATAGCGTCGAAAAGAACTGCGATTGTATCGTGGTAGGCGATAGCCTTCTCTCTCTCGCCCTCAACCTTGTTGGCAAGCTTACGAGCTGCAACTAGCTCACTTGTAAGCTTGATGATCTCGGCGTTGTGACCCTGGATGCGCTTGATAAGCTCGATGTCGGCCTCGGCAGAGAGCTCAGGGATCTGAGACATGCGGTACACCTTCTCGAGAAGTGTAGCCTCATACTGAGAGGCGATTGGCACGATGTGGTTCATAACAAGGTCGCCAAGTACGCGAGCCTCGATCTGGATCTTCTTAGTGTAGGTCTCCCACTTAACCTCGGCGCGAGCCTCAACCTCGACCTTGCTCATTACGCCAGTAGCCTCGAAGATGGATACTGCGCTCTCCGATAGGTAGCGGTCGATAAGAAGTGGCACAGAAGTCTCACAGTCAAGACCACGCTTAGCAGCCTCCTCTTTCCACTCCTCAGAGTAGCCATTGCCGTCGAAGCAGATAGCCTTACACTCCTTGATCATTGAGCGGATCTCCTCGTATACAGCCTTATCCTTCTTCACACCAGATTCGATAGCGGCGTCAACGCGCTTCTTGAACGAAGCAAGACCGTCGGCAACGATGGCGTTAAGAACTGTCATTGCGTCAGCGCAGTTGTCAGAAGAACCTACGGCGCGGAACTCGAAGCGGTTGCCGGTGAAGGCGAATGGCGATGTACGGTTACGATCGGTAGCGTCCTGAGTTAGAGATGGCATAGCTGAGATGCCGCTCATCTTAAGGATGCTCTTAGCATCGAAACGGATCTCGTCGTTGGTGGTGCTCTCCTCGATCTTCTTAAGCGCAGCTGAAAGCTGAGTACCAAGGAATGTAGAGATGATCGCTGGAGGAGCCTCGTTGGCACCTAGACGGTGTGCATTGGTGGCGCTCATGATCGAAGCCTTCAATAGGCCGTTGTGCTTGTGGATAGCGTGGATGATGTTTACAAGGAAAGTGATGAACTGAAGGTTCTCATTTGCGTTCTTTCCAGGAACTAGCATAAGACCACCTGAATCTGTGGCGATAGACCAGTTGTTGTGCTTACCCGAGCCGTTGATGCCCTTGAATGGCTTCTCGTGAAGTAGGCAACGGAAGTTGTGACGACGAGCAACCTTATCCATCACAGTCATGATAAGCTGGTTGTGGTCGTTGGCGATATTTACAGTCTCGAATACTGGAGCGAGCTCAAACTGGTTTGGAGCAACCTCGTTGTGACGAGTCTTAACTGGGATACCAAGCTTTAGTGACTCATACTCAAGATCCTTCATAAACTCCATTACGCGCTCTGGAATAGCACCGAAGTAGTGATCCTCAAGCTGCTGGTTCTTAGCAGACTCGTGACCCATAAGTGTGCGACCTGTAAGTATAAGGTCTGGACGCACGGCCCAAAGGCTCTCATCTACAAGGAAGTACTCCTGCTCCCAACCTAGGTATGAGAAGGCGCGAGTGACGTTCTTGTCGAAGTAGCGAGCTACGCTGATTACAGACTTCTCAAGAGCCGCAGTAGAGCGAAGAAGTGGAGTCTTGTAGTCAAGAGACTCGCCTGTGTATGAGATGAATACAGTAGGAACACAAAGAGTTGTGCCTACGATAAATGCTGGAGATGTTGGATCCCAAGCTGAGTAACCGCGAGCCTCGAAGGTGTTGCGGATACCACCATTAGGGAAAGATGAAGCATCTGGCTCCTGCTGAACAAGAAGCTTGCCCGAGAACTCCTCCAAAAGACCACCCTGGCCATCTGGATCTGCGAAAGCATCGTGCTTCTCGGCGGTACCACCTGTTAGAGGCTGGAACCAGTGAGTATAGTGGTCGGCGCCATTCTCAACAGCCCACTGGCGCATACCAGCAGCAACGCTGTCGGCGATCTCGCGTGGAAGTGGAGTTGCATTATCCATTGTGCTAACTAGAGCCTTGTAAGTAGACTTGTTAAGATACTTGCGCATTGACTCCTTGTTGAATACCTTCTCGCCGAAGAACTCAGTTGGGCTACCCTCTGGAGCGGTTACAGGAACCGCCTTGTGGTTGATGGCCGACTCGACCATCTTGAATCTAAGTAATGATGACATAATATATTTATATTAGTGTTTAAAATTGCATTGTAAAAAAGAGAGCCGGCCGAGTAGTCCTCCCCGAGGCCAGCTCTCTCCAATTCACTAACGAATTAACCTGCTGCAAAGGTAAGAACTTATTTTTAACGATCATACATTTTTTAGATTTTTTTTAAGAAAAGCATCTATTTTTACCTAATCTAAAGCAAAAACAGCTATTTTTTAACGCGATCGTAACAAAAACTGGGTGCTTTTCTTGAAATTATTCATTTTTTAGCACTGTTATTTAAATAACAGCGATTTGTGATTAATGGATAGTTGTTAGTTATATCCTCTCGTCATTGCGGCTACTGAGCCAATCTCATTCTCTCTTGTCATTGCGGACTTGATCCGCAATCTCATTTTACCGTCGAATACTACCGCCAGAGATTGCGGATCAAGTCCGCAATGACGCAGAGCACCTGCAAAATCCCCACACCTATTAATATATAGAGCCCAAGAGCTAAAATTATCTAATTTTTTATTCATTGTAAAAAAATAATTTATACCTTTACGCATTAATGTGTATTAATGTAAAGATAAATTTAGAATCACTAATCTCTATAAATTATGACAAACACCAAAAAAGAGAGGCTCTTCGCCGAGTTCCCTGCCGTCACAACCGAGCAGTGGGAGCAGGTGATCAACGCCGACCTAAAGGGTGCCGACTACAACCGCAAGCTAGTTTGGAAGAGTGCAGAGGGCATCTCTGTACGCCCATACTACCGCGCTGAGGATCTTGCCGGCATCAAACATCTAGCCTCAGAGGCTGGCCAGTTCCCTTATGTTCGCGGTATTAACGACAACAATAAGTGGAGAGTGGCGCAGAGCATAGAGGTGAATTGTGTGAGCGAGGCTAATGCCGAGGCTCTAAAACTACTAACTAAGGGTGTAGACTCTATCGGCTTTATCCTTCCCGAGGTGGCGCTTACTGTCGAGCAGCTAGATACACTTCTTAATGGCATCTGCCTTCAGAGCACAGCTATCTCTTTCAGCGGCTCAAGCAGCTGCGCCGAGATGCTTTTCACTAAGCTTGAGGCTATCGCAGGGCTCGATAAGTGCCATGTAAACATCTCATTTGCGATCGACCCAATCATCAAGGTTCTATCTTCTAAGGGCTCTTGCTGCGGTGGTGATCTTGCTGCCTGCTTCGAGAAGATCGCAGGGCTAGTTAAGCTATATGCCGAGTACAAGAATGTGCGTATCGTAACTGTTCAGGGTGATACTTTCGGCAACTCTGGCTCTACCATCGTCGAGGAGCTAGCCTTCTCGCTCGCCGCCGGCCACGACTATATCGTTCGCCTTATGGAGGCGGGTCTATCGGTTGATGAGGCTGCTCGCAAGATCTGCTTCAGCACCAGTATCTCATCTAACTACTTTATGGAGATCGCTAAGCTTCGCGCAGCGCGTATGCTTTGGGCGACTATCGTAGCTGGATACTCTCCCGAAAAGGAGTGTTCGGGCAAGATGAGAATTCATGCCAAGACATCGCAATGGAACCAGACGGCTTACGACCCATACGTAAATATGCTTCGCGGCACAACGGAGGCTATGTCGGCCGCCATTGGTGGTGTAGACTCTTTGGAGGTGCTTCCATTCAATGCCGCCTATGAGAGTGCGGACGCATTCTCGAAGCGTATCGCCCGCAACACCGAGTTGCTTCTAAAGCATGAGTCGCACTTCGACCAGGTGGTTGACCCATCGGGTGGCTCTTACTATATCGAGAACCTGACAAGCTCTATCGCCGATGAGGCGTGGAAGCTCTTCCAGAGCGTAGAGCAGAAGGGTGGCTACTGCGCCGCCTTCGCTGAGGGCTTTGTTGTCGCTACAGTTGAAGCTTCGGCCGCAGCTAAGGATAAGAATATCGCCACTCGTCGCCAGATCCTACTAGGCGCAAACCAATATCCTAACTTTACGGAGGTTGCCGCCGAGGCGCTAGAGGCCCAGGCCGTTGAGCGCACCGCAGCAACTGGCAATGTGCTAAAGCCATATCGTGGCTCGATGGCCTTTGAGCAGATGCGACTTCAGGTTGACCGCTCGGAGAGAGAGCCTAAGGCCTTTATGCTAACTTGTGGTAACCTAGGCATGGCTCGTGCTCGCTCGCAGTTTGCCTGCAACTTCTTCGGTTGCGCCGGTATCCGCACCATCGACAACACCTACTTCAAGAGTGTTGCAGAGGGTGTCGAGGCAGCTAAGGCATCGGGTGCCGAGATCGTTGTTATCTGCTCGTCGGATGATGATTACGCAGCACTAGCCCCAGAGGCCAAGGAGCTACTCGCGGGTAGCGCTATTCTAGTTGTCGCTGGAGCACCTGCCTGCGCAGCGGAGCTTGAGGCAAAGGGCATTGGCAACTTTATCAACGTTAAGAGCAATGTGCTAGAGACCTTGAAGTATTACCTTAAAGAGATGGGGATCTAAACAGAAGAGACATTATGAGAGCAAAATTTTCAGATATTAAATATAGTGGTCAGGCGCAGAGTTGCGGCTGTTCATCACACCAGTGCGCTGCCGAGCAGGGCGCTTGGATCACCGCTGAGCAGATCCCCGTTAAGGGTCAATACTCGGCTGAGGATCTTGAGGGCATGGAGCACCTAAACTATAGTGCCGGTATCGCCCCATTCCTTCGTGGCCCATACTCTACAATGTATGTTATGCGCCCATGGACTATTCGCCAGTATGCAGGTTTCTCTACTGCCGATGAGTCAAACGCCTTCTATCGCCGTAACCTTGCTGCTGGTCAGAAGGGTCTATCGGTAGCCTTCGACCTTGCTACACACCGTGGCTATGATGCCGACCACCCTCGCGTAGTGGGTGATGTTGGTAAGGCTGGTGTGTCGATCTGCTCGGTGGAGGATATGAAGGTTCTCTTCAACGGTATTCCACTCGACAAGATGTCTGTGTCGATGACAATGAATGGTGCGGTTCTTCCAATCCTAGCCTTCTATATCGTTACAGGTCTTGAGCAGGGCTGCACCCTAGATCAGCTTGCAGGTACTATCCAGAACGATATCCTTAAGGAGTTTATGGTGCGCAACACCTATATATACCCTCCTAAGTTCTCGATGAAGATCATCGCCGATATCTTCGAGTACACATCGCAGAATATGCCTAAGTTCAACTCGATCTCAATCTCGGGTTACCACATGCAGGAGGCCGGCGCAACGGCCGATATCGAGCTTGCCTACACCCTAGCCGACGGTTTGGAGTATCTTCGCGCCGGTGTTAATGCAGGCATGTCTATCGACGCCTTCGCCCCACGCCTATCGTTCTTCTGGGCTATCGGTATGAACCACTTTATGGAGATCGCCAAGATGCGTGCCGCACGTATGCTTTGGGCTAAGATCGTTAAGCAGTTCGAGCCTAAGAATCCTAAGTCGCTAGCTCTACGTACCCACTCGCAGACATCGGGTTGGTCACTTACCGAGCAGGATCCATTCAACAACGTAGCTCGTACAGCCATTGAGGCTATGGGCGCAGCGCTAGGTCACACTCAGTCGCTACACACCAACGCCCTTGATGAGGCTATCGCACTTCCGACCGACTTCTCGGCTCGTATCGCGCGTAATACGCAGATCTACATCCAGGAGGAGACCGCTATCTGCCGCGAGGTGGATCCATGGGCTGGCTCATACTATATCGAGTCTCTAACTCAGGAGATCGCCGACAAGGCGTGGGCTCTAATCGAGGAGGTAGAGGAGCTCGGTGGTATGGCTAAGGCTATCGAGACTGGTCTGCCTAAGATGCGTATCGAGGAGGCCTCGGCTCGCAAGCAGGCTCGTATCGACTCTGGTTCGGAGAAGATTATCGGTATCAACGAGTTCCGCCTTGAGAAGGAGGATCCAATTGATATTCTTGCTGTTGATAACACAGCCGTGCGTTTGAGCCAGATCGAGCGCCTAAATGCTCTTCGCGCAGGCCGCGATGAGGCTGCCGTTAAGGCCGCCCTAGAGGCTATCACAGCATGTGTTAAGGGTGGCGAGGGTAACCTCCTAGCTCTAGCTGTTGAGGCCGCTAAGCTTCGCGCCTCGCTAGGTGAGATTTCAGATGCTTGTGAGGCCGTAGTTGGTCGTTACCAGGCTGTAATTCGTTCAATTTCAGGTGTATATAGTTCAGAGGTGAAAGCAGACGAGAGTTTTGAGAAGGCCAAGACCATGGCCGCCGACTTCGCTAAGCGCGAGGGTCGCCAGCCACGTATTATGATCGCCAAGCTAGGTCAGGATGGTCACGACCGCGGTGCTAAGGTGGTAGCTACAGGTTACGCCGATATCGGCTTCGATGTCGACATGGGACCTCTATTCCAGACCCCAGCCGAGGCAGCCAAGCAGGCCGTAGAGAATGACGTTCACGCCGTGGGCGTATCCTCTCTTGCCGCCGGTCACCTTACACTTGTGCCACAGATCATCGCCGAGCTTGCTAAGCTAGGCCGCGAGGATATCTTCGTGGTTGTGGGTGGTGTGATCCCAGCACAGGATTACGACCAGCTCTACAAGGATGGCGCCGCCGCCATCTTCGGCCCCGGTACTCCTATCGCTACTGCAGCTATCAAGATCCTCGAGATCCTTGGCTAGAGTTAGCAATATTAAATAGAAAAACCCTCCGCTTGAAAAAGTGGAGGGTTTTTTGTTTGCTTGAATGGTCTAATACCTCTCAGCAAAGGCCTCAAGGCGCTCCTCGAGCAGAGCATATTGGTGCTCCTTGATAAAAGATGTGCAGGCGCGGAGTCCGCTCTGGAGGCTGCCGGTTGTGTTGAGCGATATGGCGCTTACGCCGTAGTGAATCAGAGCCTTCATAAGCTCCCCGCCGCTCAAATCTTTATACCCTATAGTGAAGTAGAATCCATCGGCTATAGGCTCGCCCATGTCGGTGTCGTATACAATATGGAAGCCATTTTTGAGGAATATATCCTTTAGGCGTTCGGCGCGGCGGCCATACTCCTTAACATCATCGAGAAACCTGAACTCGCCATCGCTGGCGGCCTTAAACATCGCCGCAAGGGCATATTGAGCCGAGTGGCTAACACCCGAGGAGATGGCATAAAGGGCGCGATGCACAAAGGCGCTGCCAAAGGTGCATGGGCCATATATGGCAGTTAGCCCCTCATAGCTGCGGTGGTAGAGCCCGTCGGAGATAGCCACCACGCCGATGCGCTGGCCGGCATAGCTGAAGGCCTTAGAGCCCGAGATTAGCAGGATGTAGTTGTCGGTATATTTGGCCACCGTAGGCTGATATGGTGCTGAAAATGGGGCGCTTAGATTTTGGCGGAAATCCATTGCGAAGTAGGCAAGATCCTCTAGTACGATGGTCTCGTATTGGTTAGCGAGTTGGCCTATAATCTGCAGCTCCTCCTCCTTGAGGCATATCCACGAGGGGTTGTTGGGGTTTGAGTAGATGATGGCGGCGATGTTCCCCTTCGAAAGGTAGCTCTCTAATTTTTCGCGCAGCTTCTCGCCGCGGAAATCATATACATCAAACGACTCATATTTATATCCCATAACGGTGATCTGCTGCTTCTGAACGGGGAAGCCCGGGTCGATAAACAGAATCGTGTCGCGCCCGGGTGAGCACTGGCCGCAGACAAGAAACGAGGTGAATGTACCCTGCATAGAGCCCACCACCGGCACACACCCCTGTGCGGTGATATCTATGCCGACAAAGGCCTTGACGAAGCGGCTAGCCTCATCTTTAAGCTCGGCAACGCCATCTATAACTGGATAGATCGAGGCTTTGCCCTGGCGCAGCGCAGCGATCTCGGCCTCCACCCCCACAGCGGCGGCAGGCAAGCCCGGCACGCCCATCTCCATGTGGATAAACTCTACGCCGCTTTCGGCCTCTAAAGAGTTAGATATTGCGACCACCTCGCGGATTGTGGCGCGTGAAAAATCGTTGATATTCATCTTGGCGATCGCCGCCTCGACTCTATTAGGTGCTATTGGGCTCTCCATTGTGCTGTTGTTAAAAGTTCAGACAAAAGTAGAAAAAATAATTTACATTTTAGTGCAACTCAAAGATTTCATACCTTTAAGTAGTGTAAAACAATTATTGCCATATTTTTAAAAGCACTCTTGGAGCGATATTTTTCACTATCAAATCTCAATATAGAATAACTATATTTTCGATTCAATAGCAAAAAAATCTCTTCTCCAATAATACTCTTAAAAACACACCAATAATTATTTTACCCTACTTAATATTAGGTAATATGCTCAAAAAAATCATATCTTGCAAGTTGTATGTGGTGGGGGGTGAAATGGATTATAAGCAACATGTTTTTTACAGATAGTAACATCTTATATGGTATTTAATCCTATCTTTGCTGCACGAAAAAAATGAATAAATTAACCTAAATAAAACAAATAGATGAAAAGAGTATTATTAGCAGCAATGCTGCTTATGTTCGGAGTATCGAGCTTCGCGCAGACCGACACCCTGAAGATGTCGGCTGGAGAGAAAAAGGAGAATTGGCTCTATCTTGGTGATAGATCAAATCCACAGCCTATCCGCCATGTGGAGCTTAAGACCGATGTGATGGTCGTGGGTGGCGGTATTTCTGGTATCAGCGCCGCAGTATCGGCCGCTCGCCAGGGTGCCGCTGTTGTCCTTGTTCAGGATCGTTCGGTGCTGGGTGGTAACGCCTCTAGCGAGATCCGCATGACGATGAATGGTGCGCCATTTGAGCGCGAGACGGGTGTTATGGAGGAGCTTCTGATCTCCAACCTAGCCAACAACCCTCAGCACTCGCACCACGTGTGGGATCATCTTCTCTACAACTATGTGGTTAGCGAGAAGAATATCAAGCTTCTGCTCAACACCTCGGCGCAGGATGTTATTATGGAGGGCGATAAGATTGTAGCCGTTAAGTGTTACCAGGCTAACACCGAGAGCACAATTATAGTTAAGGCTCCGGTATATATAGATTGTACTGGCGATGGCTTTGTAGGCGCTAAGGCGGGAGCCGAGTATCGCACAGGCCGCGAGGGTAAGGCTGAGTTTGGCGAACAGTTTGCTCCTGATGAGGCAGATGGCTGGGTGATGGGTGAGACCATCATGATGATGACCAAGGATATGGGTCGTCCAGTTCCATTTACCGCACCAGATTATGCTATCCCTTATAACGGCAGCGATGATAAGCACCGCAAGATCCGTCAGGTCAAGGAGGGCTACTGGTGGATTGAGCTAGGTAGCAACTATGATGTTATCCAGAGCCGCAACGAGATCCACCGCGATCTAATGGCTCGTTTCTATGGCGTTTGGGACTATATCAAAAACTCGGGCAACCACCCCGAGGCTGATAATATGGCGCTCGATTGGGTAGGTTCACTCCCTGGTAAGCGCGAGTCGCGCCGCTTGATGGGCGACTATATCCTAACAGATGTAGATCTTCTAAGCCACAAGCACTTCGACGACGCTGTAGCCTATGGTGGCTGGTCGCTAGATGAGCACTGCGAGGGTGGTATCCTTTCACTCCATAAGCCTGCTAGCTACTTCCACGCTAGATTTAAGAAGTACTATGAGATCCCATTCCGTAGCCTCTACTCAAGAAATATCGAGAACCTATTTATGGCAGGTCGCTGCGCCAGCGTTTCGCACGTATCGCTATCATCTACACGTATCATCGGTACATGCTCTACAATGGGTATGGCCACTGGTGTTGCGGCGGCTATGTGTAGCGAGTATGATACAAACCCACGCGGCATCTACACCTCGCACATCAGCGAGCTTCAGGAGCGTATGTTGCGCCAGGACTACTTTATCCCAAATCGCCCGGCTGAGGATAAGGAGAACCTAGTAAAGAGTGCTAAGGTATTCACCGCCTCATCTACCAAGTCGGGTGATGTGAAGAACCTTCTCGATGGTGTATCTCGTCCGGTTGATGACATGGAGACTCATTGGGAGTCGGAGGGCAAGAGTGCTACACTCAACCTTGAGTGGAAGAAGTCGGTTAAGCTATCATCCGTAGAGTTTAAGTTTGATACAGATCTTAGCCGCTCAATCATGATGCACAAGAATGACGAGAGAAACGCTAAGCAGATCCAGTGCGTTCCGCCCGAGCTTGTTAAAGATCTAACCATCGAGGCTAAGGTTGGCAAGGAGTGGAAAACTGTTGCTACCGTTGAGAATAATATCAGACGTTATCTAGCTGTAAATCTCGACAATGTTGAGACTAAGGAGCTGAGAATCAAGCTGGCCGATAGCCAGGGTGCTGAGACACTTAAGCTATTTGAGCTAAGGTGTTACGCTGAGTAAGCGCAAAAGCCATGAGAGCAGATAGAGTCCTTCGGGGCGCATTACTAATAGGTGCGGCAGCCGCCGCTGGCAGTTGTGCCGGTGGTAAGGCCGAGAGTCTACCAAATGTGATCTTTATCTTGGCCGACGATCTAGGCTATGGTGATTTGAGCTGCTATGGACAGCAGAACTTCTCTACGCCAAATATAGATCGCATGGCAGCCGAGGGTATGCAGTTCAACCAGCACTATGCCGGTTGTGCTGTATCGGCTCCCTCGCGCTCGGTCTTGCTTAGCGGTCAGCATATGGGTCACACCTATATCCGCAACAATCGCGAGCTGAAGGGTCGCGAGGGGCAGCTGCCTATCCCAAGCGAGGTGTATACCCTGGCCGAGCTGTTTAAGGATGCCGGCTACGCTACTGGAGCCTTCGGAAAGTGGGGGCTGGGCTACCCTGGTTCGGAGGGCGATCCTAACTTCCAGGGCTTTGACGAGTTCTTCGGCTATAACTGCCAGCGCCAGGCGCATCGCTACTATCCAACCTATCTATGGCATAATCAGGAGCAGATAGCCCTTGAGGGAAACGACTTCAAAAATATGGTCACCTATGCTCCGGATCTTATCCATGATGAGGTGTTAGGATTTATACGCGAGAACAAGAGTAAGCCATTCTTTGCCTATGTGCCCATCATCCAGCCTCATGCCGAACTTTTGGTGCCCAACGATGAGATCTTCGCACAGTATGATGGTAAGTTTGAGGAGACACCCTTTGTGGCTAAGCCAGGCCACGACTATGGCTCTAAGAACTTCAACCCCGCAGGCTATGCTTCGCAGGAGCAGCCTCATGCCACATTTGCGGCGATGGTCTCGCGCGTGGATAGATATGTGGGCGAGATCATCTCGGAGCTCGAGAGGCTCGGCATAGATGATAACACTCTGGTAATCTTCGCCAGCGACAATGGTCCCCATAATGCCGGCGGAGGCGACCCCATATTCTTCAACGGTAGCGGAGGGTATAAGGGCATGAAGCGAGATCTAGACGAGGGAGGCATCCGCGTGCCGATGATCGCCTACTGGAGGGGCAAGATCGCTCCGGGCGTGAGGTCGGATCATATCTCGGCATTCTACGACTTTATGCCAACTTTCGCCGAGATGATCGGCGCCCCCGAGCAGAGGCAGAGCGATGGAATCTCTCTCTTGCCAACCCTGCTGGGCAAGGGCGAGCAGCGCGAGCATGAGTTCCTCTACTGGGAGTTCACACACAAGGGTGGCCTTATGGCTGTCAGGATGGGTGAGTGGAAGGCTATACGCCGAGGTGTGGATAGAGATCCAAACGCTAAATTGGAGCTCTACAACCTAAATCGCGACCCAAAGGAGACGGTCGATGTGGCTAAATATAATCCAGCTGTTGTTGCTCAAGCCGAGGCTATTATGGCGCGTGAGCACACCCCAAGCAAACTCTTCCCGTTTCAGCACGAGAAAGAGTAGATAGGAGTATTTGATGTATCTAGGCCGTTTAAATCCTAAAGGGGATTTAAGCGGCCTTTTGTTTTTGGCTAATTTTATATATATTTGTATTACCAACCAAATAACTAGATAAAAATGATAAGAGTCTTAATCCATCGCCTGTGGCTTTGCGCCCTATTCATAGCGATAGCTTTGGATGGATTTTGTCAACACTCCTATCGTTTTAGCCCCTATCTTAGTATAGATAATCTTCTGAATAACAATACGATAAATACAATCTTTGAGGATTCGCGAGGTTATGTGTGGATCGGAACGAGTGTCGATCTCAACCGCTATGATGGCCAGGAGGTTATCACCTATAAAAACCGACTCGGAGAGGAGCTGCTCTGTAGCAGCAGGGTGCTTAGCCTGAATGAGGATCGGTATGGTCGATTATGGATTGGTACGGATAAGGGTGTGGAGATCTATGATGTGGATCAGGAGCGATTCTTAACCATATATAAGAGGGCAAGCGCCAATAGACTCATAGAGACAAGTCCCGTTGTGGCCATCGAGCCTAGCGCAGATGGGCAGAGCATGATCTGCGCCTCGGAGAATCGCGGTTTGTTGATATACGATATTAATACCCTCTCGGTAAGGAGTGAAAACGATCGTTGGGTAGACATTGTAGGCTTTAAGCCCCTGGACGAGAATCGCTATGTTGTGGCGGCAAAGGAGAGGCTCTCAATATATGACCTTAGAGATGGAGCTGTTGAGGATATCCCGGGTGTGCTATTTGGAGAGGGCGATATTATCCGCGACTTTATCATCACCCCATCTGCTCTATATGTGGTGCTGAATAGGGGGCTAAGGGAGATAAGATATAGCTATGACGAGCAGCGAGACGAGTATAAATTCACACCCCACACCTCGCTCTACTACCCCGATGAGAAGTTGCAGTATATATATAAGGATCGTGGCGGCAGGATCTTTTTAACGGGGCTTAAGGCGGGCTTATATATCCTCCCCTCGGTGGATATGTTGGGTGCGGAGTATAAAATTATTGGAGAGACCTTGCAGGTCTCGACCATAGTCGAGATGCGAGGCAGCGACTATATCTGGTTTGGATCACGCTTTAGCGGAATCTACCGCCTCGATAGTGGCGCCTCGATATTTCGCGATCTGCACTTTAGCGACAACCCTCTCTTTAGGCTCTATCGCATTGATCGTTACGATGATAACACCCTTCTGATCGGCGGCACCTCGCCCGATCGCTTCCTATATGATGTTCGCCTCGGAGAGAGGGTAGGAGGTGAGGGCATGGATAATCTCCCCGCCAGAGCTACACCATTCCTATTGCGTGGCGAGCCCTATGCCTTGGATTGCAGCAGGCAGGGTCGGCTGCTTCATTATAAGGATGGCCGATGGGGCGAAGTTGCCCCTGTGGGTGATCTAGACATGCCCACTATGCAGATCGCCTCAACATGGGTCGAGGGCGAGAGAGGTGTGTGGTTTAGCGCCAAGGAGCGTATCTCTCGTCTGCAGATCACCGACCGGTTATATCGTCTACTTATTGTCGATGGAGATCAGCCGCGCTATAGGCTTCAGCAGTTGGATCTACCTGTGGCCTCCAACGAGTTGCAGAAGATTAGGGATATTGAGTTTGATCAAAAGCGCGGCAGGGCGTGGGTGGGAACCGCCACCCAGGGGCTCTATCAAATAGATAATCTCAGCGCTGAAGAGATAACCCTAGAGGATATCACCCATCTGTATGACGATGGCGAGTATATCAAGGGCGAGGGATTGAGGAGTATACCCTCCAACTTCGTCTCGGCGATGACCCTCGCGGGCGATGAGCTCTATATTGGCAACTATATGGGGCTATTTCGGGGGCGCGAGGTGGATGGATGCTATGAGTTTGGGGTCTATACTAAAGAGTCGGGCTTGCCAAATGATGCAGTCAAGGCTCTGGTGGGCGACGGACGTGGGCGTGTTGTTATCTCAACGGCACGTGGAATTTCGATCTTTGACTGCAAACGTGAGCACTTCTATAACTACGACACCAGTGATGGGCTGCCATTCTATGCCTTCTCGGACTATGCCATTAGGCTAAATGAGCGCGAGGTGGTGCTCTGCTCAAATGAGAAGGCGGTGATATTCGACCCCGGAGCGCTGGAGTACTCGCAGCGGATACCAAATATCGAATTTGGAGAGCTTAGAATATTTAATAATAGGCTGCACCCGGGAGATGAGATAGATGGCAAGATTGCCATTAAGCGGCGGCTCACCGATGGCGATACAATAAGGCTTGACCATAAGAGCAACATGCTCTCTATAGATCTCCATCTGTTGCACTATGGCCATCCGCAGCGCTACTCTATTCGCTATCGCTTTGCCCAGAGTCTTGATTCAGCCCCTTGGCTCTATCGCAGCAGCACGAATAGAACAATCTCCTTTAGCGAGTTAAAACACGGGAGCTATCAGTTCGAGGTGGCCGGCTCGAATAGTAATGGCGAGTGGGGCGAGAGCAAGAGCCTTGTGATTATCATCGCACCGCCGCTCTGGCTCAGATGGTGGGCTTATATTATCTATTTAGCCCTGGCGGCAGTTGTTTCGTATATATTGGTGCGCCTACTGCTGCGCTTGCAGTCGTTGCGACATAGAGTCGAGATTGACGAGATGAACCGGCGCGAGGAGAGGGATAGGCAGCAGTATATATCAAATATAGCGCATGAGATCAAAACCCCGCTATCGCTTGTGGTCTCTACCGCCGAGACTCTCCATGATCAATATGGCCATGATAGGTCGATTAGCGCCCAGCTCACTTTTGTGCAGCGCCAAAGTAGCAAGATATCGAAGATGGTCGACACTGTGCAGAGCATCTATCTAAATAAGCATGGCTATTTGCGCCCGAGCCCAACCACCTTTGAGTTTAATGGTTTCATCAACGCTATAGTTGATGACTTCAAGGTGCTAGCTCAAAACCAGAAGAAGACCCTGGATATCACATCACCGCCCCACGCGGTGTATGTTAAGGGCGATTGCTCAATGCTAGAGCGTGTGGTGCACAATCTGCTAAACAATGCCCACAAATATACTCATGAGGGTGGCGCTATCCATGTAGAGTGGAGCCTGGAGGGGCGGATATTGATACTCACCGTTGCTGATGATGGCATAGGCATCTCGCCCGAAGAGATGGGGCGCATCTTCGAGCGCTACTACCGAAGTGATGCTGTGCGCGAGAGGAGTGTTGTTAGCGGCTCGGGAATAGGCTTAGATTTTAGCCGCCAGCTAGTTGAGATGCATGGTGGCCAGATCAGCGCCACCTCTCGCCTCGCGGAGGGGAGCTGCTTTGAGGTGCGCCTGCCGATTGTGGTCGAGGGCGAGCTAGGGCATGAGCGGGAGGCAAGTGCCGAGGATCTCATCCTGGAGCCGGTGTCTTACGAGCAGCAAGAGGGCGCGAAGAGTGATGAGTTGATATTTGTGGTTGAGGATAACGATGATCTGCGCGAGATGGTCCTGTCCTTTGTGGGCAGAGGCTATAAAGCAGAGGGGTATGCCGATGGTGCGGCGGCGCTCGAGGCTCTCTCCGAGCGATGTCCCGATCTGATCCTGAGCGATGTGGCGATGCCGCGCGTTGATGGATACGATCTCGCCCTAGGGCTTAAGTCTAATATCGCCACTAGCCATATCCCAATTATACTTATCACCGCCTGCACCTCGATCGAGGAGAAGATCCGATGCCGCCAAGTGGGGGCAGATATCTATATATCTAAGCCTTTTTACCCTAAATATGTGATGGCTTGCATCGAGACAACCCTACGCAACCACAAGGCGATCAGAGAGCGCTATAGGGTGGGAGAGCCTATCCAGGGGGCGACGGATCTGCAAAGCGAGAAGAGCAACGAATTCATGGAGCAGCTCTATCGGTTTATGGACGAGGTGCTTAGCATGGAGGATATTGACCTAAATAAGATGGCAATAAAGATGGGGCTTAATCGCACCTACTTCTACCAGAAGGTTAAGGCCATGACAAATATGACCCCCTATGAGTTTGTCAAAGAGTATCGCTTAATAAAGGCCTCCGAGATGTTGCGCCGGGGTGATATGTCGATCCTGGAGGTGTGTTGTGCGGTGGGTTTTAAGAATCGCACACACTTTAGTCGAGTATTTAAGGAGCGCTTTGGTATTGCGCCGAGTAGATATAGTTGATCATTAGCGTCCCATCAAAATTAAGAAATAATCGTTTAATTGATTAACATATAGCAGTTTTTGCTCTATTTGCGATTAACGGCTCCACTCGCACGTCATTGCGGCCTCCGAGCCGCAATCTCTTTCTCGCCTGGATGTCAGCTGTATTGAGATTGCGGATCAAGCCGCAATGACGTGAGGGGCAAATGATTTTAATGGGACACTAAGTAGGGTAAAATAATTATTGGTGTGCTTTTAAAAATATGGCAATAATTGTTTTACACTACTTAATGATAGTTTATAAAAGAAAAAGAGATGTTTAGAGTATTATATATTATCCTGCTTCTGATCGCCATCCCGGGCTCTCTCGCTGCTGCCGAGCAGCAGGAGTGTGCTCGCGTCGAGCATCATCTGGATATTACAAATGGTCTAGCTCATAATGGAGTCTCGTCGCTGCTGCGTGATTCGCGTGGCTATTTGTGGATCGGTACATTTGATGGGTTGAACCGATATGATGATTTCAAACTCACCACCTATAAAAATAGTGTGGGCTCTCAGCTATTTCAGAGCAATAGAGTGCGTTCGCTTGCCGAGGATGGCGCCGGGCGGCTCTGGATAGGTACCGATCTGGGAGTTACAATCTTTGACTACCAGCACCAGACATTTCGCCAGCTCTATGTCGATAGTGATAATATCTCGGCTAAGGTTTCGCATATCTTCGTGGATGATGACTCTAGATGGGTGGCGTGTTTTTGTCGCGATCAATCTATTCTGCTATATGATATCTCGGGAGAGCTGCTTCGCTATAGCACCATTCCGCAAAACTGCATGGTAGATGGTGTGATCTCGATCGGCGATGGGCAGTTTCTGCTGGCCACCACGCGAGGGGTGATCTATTATGATGCAGACGATGGCAAGCTAGAGTATCTCTCTAAGGGTGGTGCTCGCCAGGCGGTAAACTCAATAATAAGATGTGGCGAGCAGGAGTATATAGCGGCAATGGCACACGGCATCAGGCGGCTTAGGATCGAGGTGGATGGTACCTCGCGCTCGGCGCAGATAGTGGAGAGAGGCCAGGTGGAGTATCCCGATTTGGAGGTGAATTCAATGGCTATAGATGATGAGCACTCTCTGTGGCTGGGCTGCAATAAGATGGGGCTGACAATTATTCGAGGTTACCTCGACGATAAACCAAGGGAGAGGGTCGCGCTCTTTGACTCGGGGCGTCTGGGACAGATGCTCTTTGAGGGGTCTCGTTGTTATATCTCTACCTATGATCGTGGGGTTTCGATCGTTAATACCGAGCTCTCTAAGTTTAGATGCTTTACCGATGAGGGCATCAACACTCCGCAGGTTATCCCTTATGATCAGCAGCTTATCCTTGTAAACTATATCGGTGGGCTACAGGCCTATGATAAGCTCGGCGGCGGGAGAGTAGCATTGCCCTTTGAGATAGATCCTCTGCTCGAGAGGCAGGCCAAGGTGCTATTCAGGGATCGCGAGCAGAGGCTGTGGATCGCGGCCAACTATAATAAGATGGGCACACAGCTATTCCGGCTTGAGGATGGCTGCTTTGTCGCCCTCGACAGCGAGGAGTTTACCAATATCAAGCACAGTAAAAGCCTAGGCGGAGCCCCGGTCGAGGCAATATGTGATGGCGAGGGCAACTTCTGGGTGGCCTATTCTAATAACCTCTATCGCCTGCGAATTGATGCCGAGGCTGGCTTAGAGCTTGTCGAGTCGATATGGTCACATGGGGTGATGCAGGGCGAGAAGGAGTTCTCGCGCACCCGCTCGCTCTACTATGATAAGAGCTGTAATACGCTTTGGGTCGGCACGAGCAGGCGCGGAATGTTTAGGATCGACTTAAACTCGTCGGAGGATGACTCTCTGTCGGGGATGAGCATCGAGCACTATCTGCATGATGAGAGGGATCCAAGCTCTATATCGGCAAATTTCGTATCAGCAATTGTGCGCGCTAGCGATGGAACCCTGTGGGTTGGCACCGAGCAGGGCGGCCTCTGTAGAGCTATAGAAGGTGAAGGGCGGTTGCGCTTTGAGACCCTATCCGAGCCAGATGGGCTATCTAATAATGTGGTAAAGAGCATCTGCGAGGATAGCAGGTCGAACCTCTGGATTGGAACAAATATAGGGCTGAATCTTTACGATGTAGAGCAAGATAGATTTGTTGTCTATCGCCGCAGCAGAGGTTTGCAGCATGAGGACTTTTGGTACTCGTCGTTTGCCTATGCCCAGGGCGATATGGTATTCTCCTCGGTTGGGGGCGTGGTTTGCTTTGATCCGGCATCGCTTTATGACCAGGATCAATCGGTGAGCTTATACTTCGATGATTTGAAGATCTATGGCAATAGTGTGCTGCCGGGGCAGAGTGTTGATGGCGAGGTGATTCTCGGCCGGCGGCTCGAAAGCGGCGATCATATACTCTTAAAGCATAGCCAAAATGTATTCTCGATAGATGTTGATATCCTAAATGCTCACGCCGCAACAAGCAATAGCGTAAGCTATCAGCTTAGCCCAACGGGGCGCGAGTGGACAGATCTTGCGGCAAACAATCGAACCATCTCTTTTAGCGGTGTCGAGCCGGGCGATTACGAGCTGCGTGTGAGGGCACTCGATGGCGAAGGCGAACTTGTCGATAATCTCGTCCTTAAGATCACCCTCACCCCTCCGCTCTATAGGAGCACGTATGCCTATATTCTCTACGCTGTGCTGCTTCTTATTCTCTGCTTTGTCATCCTCCGCTCGATGCTCTCGTTTCAGGCGCTCTCGCATAATCTCCAGATGCAGATATTGGAGCAGAGCCTCAATGAAGATAAGCTGCGCTACTTTTCAAACCTCTCACACGAGCTAAAGACCCCGCTGTCGCTTATTCTAGCTACTCTAGCCATTATGCGCGAGAGGCTTCTGGGCGATGAGGCGCTAATGGCGAGGCTGGATCTCATGAAGCGGCAGTCGAAGCGGCTCTATGAGTTGATAGATATCATTCACGGCATCGAGGCCAACGATTTGGAGGGTCTTAAGTGTGCTCCGACCATCTTCTCGTTTGATAGAATGGTCGATGATATCTCTAAAGATTTTGAGTTTATCTCCGAGTATGATAATAAACGTTTTGTCGTCCAGCGTGCCGATCAGCCGCTTGTTGTCGAGGCTGATAGGGCGATGGTCGAGAAGGTTATAAATAACCTAATATCTAACGCCCTGAAGCATACGGTGAGTGGTGATGAGATTAAACTCATCTACCACAAACAGGGCGAGGATCAACTTGTGTTGATTGTCAGCGACTCGGGGTGTGGAATCGCCCCCGAGGATATGCCGTATATCTTCGATCGCTTCTATCAAGCCAGGCGAAGTGGCGCTAATAATATCGGCGGCACGGGTATAGGGCTATCCCTCTCAAAGCGACTTGTCGAGATGCACCGGGGAGAGATAGGTGTTGAGAGCGATCTTGGACGAGGTACAAAATTTACCGTAACTCTGCCGATAGCAGTCGATGCCTATCTTGGCGAGGACTCTTTGGTGGAGCCCCCGGTAGGTGGAGCTATTATTGATGTGGATGATAATATCGTTATTCAAAACAGCTACTCCTCATCGCTTGTCTACCTTGTTGAGGATAACTACGATCTGCGCAAGCTGCTGTGCGAAATTATAGGGAAGCACTTCCAGGTAAGCAGCTATCCGACGGCAATGGATATGCTCGCGGCGCTGGATCAAGAGTGGCCCGATATAGTGGTGAGCGATGTGATGATGCCCGAGATTGATGGCTATGAGCTCTGCCGCCGCCTTAAGGAGGATCTTAAAACTAGCCATATCCCGGTCATTCTGCTCACCGCGGCCTCTACCGTGGATGCCAAAATTATTGGACTCAAGGTTGGTGCCGATGCCTATATTCCTAAGCCGTTCTACCCCAAGCACCTTATAACCCGCATCGAGACGCTGCTGCATAGCCGCCACATGCTATGCGAGCGTTTCCAGGTGGGCATTCCGCTTGCCTATGGCAAGGAGGGGAGCACCTCGGCTAAGGATAATGAGTTTATGCAGAGACTCTATGAGCTTATCAACGAGAATATTGGCAACGAGAATATCAACCTTGATGAGCTGGCGCTAGCCCTAGGGCAAAATCGCTCTATGTTCTTCAAGAGGGTGAAGTCGATAACCGCTAGCTCGCCCTATGAGCTAATAAAGGAATATCGCCTGGTGAGGGCGGCCGAGCTGCTCCAAAAGGGTGAACACAATGTTGGCGAGGTCTGCACAATGACGGGCTTCAAGGATCGCTCGCACTTTAGCCGACTATTTAAAGATAAGTATAATGTCTCGCCTAGCAGGTATGGCGCAAAGGAGGGTTGATTACTCCCCCCGATTAAACTCCTTTACGCTCTCTCTCATGCTCTCGAAGAATGCCTCGCGCGCGGTGTGGTATTGGGTGTAGAGCAGGATCTCGTTCTCCTTGTTGCCCATGTTCCACTCATCCCATTCGGCCTGGAGTCTGGCCACAAGCTTGCTGTTTTTTGCGATCTTGTCCTCCGCCTCTGATGGATCTTTATCTAGGAAGTAGAGCTGAGGGATATCCTCGGGCTTCGACTTCACATACTTTACGTTATCCTTTGAGAGCATAGCCCACTTCTTGCCATTTGCCCCGCGCCAGAAGATAGCCTCGTGTGGTGCGCCCTTTGCCTCGCCGGTGACATAAGGGATTAGGTTTACGCCATCCATCTCGTTGCCCACAATCGGGTCGCCACCCGCAAGCTCAACGGCTGTGCGCGAGATATCGAGCGAGTTTACTGGGTAGTCGATGCGCGTTCCAGCCTCGATTTTAGCTGGCCAGCACGCCATAAATGGCACATGCACGCCTCCCTCATAGTATTGACCCTTGCCGCCTCTGAATACTCCATTGTTGGAGCCATTGTAGGCGCTGTAGCCCTGGCCTTGTGGGCCTCCGTTGTCGCTTAGGAAGAAGATGATGGTGTTCTCATATAGGCCATTTCGCTTTAGGGTCTCCACAACTTTTCCGATGCCAAGATCCATCACATCGACCATTGCCGAGTATACCCTGCGCTTCTGATCCTCGATATGCTTATAACGAGCGATATCCTCCTTTGGCGCTTGTAGCGGGCCGTGTGGGGCGTTGTAGGCTACATACAACATAAATGGATTATCCTTGTTCTCCTCTACAAACTGTGCAGCATCGGCGCTGAGGGCATCTGTGAGATAGCCGTCGAATGTTGCCGGCTGGTTGTTGCGCATTAGTGGCTGCTGATACCCCTCCTTTACCACGGTGAGCATATTGATTCTGAAGTAGTCGTGACCACCGCCCAGGAATCCATAGAAGTAGTCGAAGCCGCGATTGTTGGGGTGGAATGGGAAGGCGGCGCCCAGATGCCACTTGCCGATGGCGCCAGTCGTGTAGCCAGCTTTTTGAATACGGGCGGGGAAAAGCACCTCGTCGACCGATATTCCTAGCGTCTCGTTGGCTGGGTCATAGGCGGGGTTCTCCTCAAATCCGAAGCGGTGTTGATAGCGGCCTGATAGTAATCCTGCGCGGCTGGGGCCCGAGAATGGGTGGGTCGTGTGGCCATTTGTAAATACCACGCCGGCGGCAGCCAGGGCATCGAGGTTTGGCGTTTTTATATACTCCGAACCGGTGAAGCCGGCATCGGCATAGCCCATATCATCGGCCATGAAGATGATGATGTTTGGGCGCTCGGCGCTGCCACCCTCTTGGGCAGCAGCTAGCGCTTGGGGTGCTAGGGTTAGAGTGTTAGCACCTACAAAATAGGCGACGAATTTTATGTTCATGGTTTCTTTGGTTAGTTTGATAGGCAAATTTAGATTTTATCTCTATTGGCTATGTGACTATGGGTACTATTTGTTATGTCATGAGTATTTAATCTACAAAGATACAGATAATCACATTTATGATACTCATATCCACGCCTTGTTATTTATAAATGATTAATTTTGACTTTGCAATTAACCGCGCGCGAGTGGGAGGCAACTGCCTCTGGCAGGCGGGGATAGCACCCCCGCTGGTGCGGTTTTCTTAGCCCACAATGAGAGGTTGTTGCAGAATGAATTAGAAACTATTAAACTAAACCGATATGATAACAAAAACAAAGATCTCTTTAGCGCTGGTAGCTATGGCTTTGAGCTGCATGGCCGCTACGGCGCAGATCGAAAACCTACCAATGACCGAGGGCAAGTTTGCCCCGAGCGACGAGTCGCTAAAGCAGTATGAGTATCCCGAGTGGTTTGCCGATGCCAAGTTTGGCATCTGGTCGCATTGGGGGCCACAGTCGGCCACCACGCAGGGCAACTGGTCGGCAAGGACGATGTATTTGCAGGATAATGTAAACCGCAAGACGGGCAAATCAACCGGCAAGCCACACCCCGCCTACACTTCGCACGTAAAGCTCTTTGGCCACCCATCCGAGGTTGGATTTAAGGATATCGCACAGGGGTGGAAGGCCGAGAGGTTCAACCCCGATGAGCTGATGAAGCTATATAAGAGAGTGGGAGCTAAATACTTCGTCTCGATGGGTGTGCACCACGACAACTTCTCGCTGTGGGCGACAAAGCTCAATAGATGGAACTCGGTGAATATGGGGCCTAAGCGCGATATCGTGGGTGATTGGCAGCAGGCAGCTAGGCGCGAGGGTCTAAAGTTTGGAGTCTCGGAGCATCTAGGCGCAAGCTACACCTGGTTTCAGACTGCGCGTGGCGCAGACAAAACGGGACCCAAGGCGGGTGTACCCTACGATGGGGCAAACCCCGAGTATGAGGATTTCTACCACGCCAAGGCGGCCGACGATGATACGGGGTGGTATACCAACAACCCCATCTGGCAGCGCGATTGGTATGATCGCATTAAGGAGCTAGTGGATATGTATCAGCCCGATCTGCTCTATACCGATGGCTCGGTTGTGTTTGATAATGAGGTTGGTCGCACCCTTATCGCCCATTACTATAACCAGGATCTTGAGCATAATAAGCGAAACACCGTGGTATACGCCTGCAAGGAGGATGCGGATGGTCGCTTTGTTCGCGATCTAGAGCGCGGAATTATTGAGGATATAGCCGAGGATCCATGGCAGACCGACACCTCGATCGGCAACTGGTTCTATAAGGAGGGGCAGGGCTACGCCTCATCTGTGGAGCTGTTGCAGATGCTTGTGGATATTGTGAGCAAGAATGGCAATCTGCTCCTAAATGTAGTGCAGACCCCCGAGGGAGATCTCGAGGCGGATGTTGTCAAGACCCTAGAGGAGATGGCCACATGGATGGAGATCAACGGCGAGGCGATCTATGGCACTCGCCCATGGGTGATATTTGGTCAGGGCCCCTCGCTATCGAAGGATCAGGGCAAGGGCTATGCTGAGGGCATCAAGGATATACGCAGCTATGAGGCTGGCGATCTGCGATTTACAACAAAGGGTAAAAAGTTATATATCTTCGCCATGGAGCCTCCGCGGGAGGATCTGGTGATTGAAGCCATGCCTAAGACAAGCCGGGTGAAGAGCGTGAGAGTGTTGGGCGGCGAGAGCAAGCTCTCGTTTGAGCAGGGCGCCTCGGGTAAATTCACCCTTAAGCTCCCCTCTCAGATGCCCGACGAGCGCATCGTTGTATTTGAAGTGACACTAAAATAATAAACCAAAATAAAAATAAAAATGAAAATCAAACTACACCTACTATCGCTGGCGCTGCTAGCGCTGATCTCATGCAATGGCAGCGAGAGTGCGACAACAATTTACATCACACCCTCGACTGAGGATATAACCCTGCAACTCCGAGAGAAGATCGAGGCGGTTGAGGGCACAAAGATCAAGATCGTATTCGACAAGAGCGTCTACTTCGCCAAGCCTGATTACGCTGCCGAGAAGTATATCGCCGTTACAAACCACCGCAACGGATTGAAGCGAATACTCTTTCTGCTTGAGGGTTTCGACTCTGTGGAGATCGAGGGTAATGGCTCGGAGATCATCTGCCACAGCCGTATCTTCCCATTCTATGTCAAGGATTGTAGCAATGTTAAGATATCAGGCCTAACCATAGATTGGGATATCCCATACCTCTTTGCCGGCGAGGTCGTTGCGGTGAACAAAAAGGAGGGGTGGCGCGATATTCGTCCGCTGGAGGGTTACTCTTGGACTCTTAAGAGTGGCAAGCTCTCATTCCCCGATATTGATGGTTATAGCTACCCAGCCTTTGGAAATACACTCCCATTTGACCCTGTGACAAAGCGCGTTGTGCCTGGTGCTAAGGACTTTTCGACTAAGCCTTCGCGTGTTGAGCAGCGGGGCGATGTGCTTCGTTTTTATGAGAAGCTAAAGTATTGGCCGCCAGTTGGTTCAATCCACAACTCAAAGGGAGGTGCAAATGAGGATCGCTACGCTCCGGCCTTTAACTTTGTGGAGTGTAAAGATCTTGTGATCGAGGATGTTACCGTACACCACGCTCTAGGTATGGGCTATCTGTTTGATCGCACCGAGAATATCACCATGAAAAATTCGAGTGTTAAGCTCCGCGAGGGTGCTCAGCGCGTGGTCTCATCTACGGCCGATGCCACGCACTTTGCAAACTGTAAGGGGGATATCCTAATCGAGGGTTGCACCTTTGAGAATATGCTTGATGATGGAACGAATGTTCATGGCACGCATGTTATGATCACCAAGATCGAGGATAAGAATACCCTTCTCGCAACCCTTGTTCACCACGAGCAGCAGGGCATTAAGTTTGCCGGCGATGGCGACGAGGTTTGGTTTATCCTCGCCCCATCTCCTGATCGTCACTCTGTCAATAAGGTGCGTAAGATGCGCCAGATCAACGAAAAGTATATGGAGATAACCTTTGCCGAGGAGCTTCCCGCGGGATTAAAGGAGGGTGATATTATCGAGAATAAGACATGGAACCCAACCTACACAATGCGTGGCTGCACCATCGGCAACAACCGTGCGCGCTCTATTGTTCTTAAGACTCCGCTTAAGACCCTTATCGAGGATTGTAGCTTCGCTTCGATGATGTCGGCGGTACTCTTTAGGGGCGAGACCTTCTTCTGGTATGAGTCGGGGGCGGTGGAGGATGTCACCATCCGCAACAACTACTTTAAGAATGCAGCCGATTGTGGATCGGTTCATGCGGTTTTGTATGTCACCCCTCGTCTGGGTAAGAACTTCGATGCTACGGCGCCATATGATAAGAATATAGTATTCGAGAACAACACCATCGACAGCTACCTGCCTCGCCTGGTGATTGCCGATCGCGCCGAGGGTCTTGTGATCCGCGGCAATAAGATCATCCGCAACAGAGAGGGTAATGCCCCATTCCCTAATGATCCGATCTTCGAGCTTATCAACTGCAAGGATGTGCTTATCGAGGGCAACAGCTATGAGGGTGCCACGCCGGCCTCTGTGCTTAAGAGCGATGAGCGCTCTAAGAGTACGCTTAGTGTGAAAAACAACAAAAACCTAACTATCGAATAAAAGTGAAGAAGATTTTAATTTTAGCGATGCTCATCATGGGCATCGCCTCTATTGGTGAGCTCTCGGCAAAGTCGGCAAAGCTCAATATCCCTCAGATCAAGGGTGCAACCATCGACGAGGAGGCTCTCACGCGCGATGCTGTGAGGGATTACGGCATGGTGAGCAGCCGCACTAAGAATCAGAGCGCGGCGCTTCAGGCGGCGCTAGATGATATGGAGAGGCGCGGCGGCGGAAATCTCCTCCTGCCCGAGGGTGAGTATTGCTTTGGCGAGGTATATATGCGCTCAAATGTGCAACTTCGTGTAAGTTCAAAGGCTACGCTCTATCCCTATCGCAATGATAAGACGATCAATGTGATTATGCTTAATTTTGCCCGCGCAAGAAAAGAGACCAAGGAGAGCGACTTTATTGAGAACTGTAGCGTTAGCTGCTATGATGGCGATAAATATACGGTCGACTACTCCGATTTTGCACCTAGTAGCTCAAAGGAGGGTCTCTCGAAGGTGCGCTTTGCGGCGGCGCGTATGGTGCGCAACTTCACCATCGCCGATGCTCGTATGATGTTGTGATTACTAATGTTGTGATGGAGGGCTTCCCTCATCGCAATAAGGGTGTGCTGCACACCGAGGATCTGCCTCGCAAGCAGACCGATAACCGCACAATCTTCAAGACAAGCCCTGCTGGCGCTGCGAAGAGGTAGAGCGGTTGTAGATCCGCTCGCCTGAGAAATAGCCAGCCATCGCGGAGCTCTTTGGCTCTTTCGATGGCTGGTTAAATATAAAGGCTACTGCTGTTTTTTAGATTCGTAGAACTCCCTCATCACATGCCAAGCCTCTTTGCGGCCACCCTCGGGAGAGATTAGCCCCTTGCGGTTCCATCCGCGCTGGAACTGAGCGTGTGGACGGCGAGGCGAGCGGAAGTCAAAGAGGATCCATGGCGCTGTGCCTCTAAGGTTTGGGAAGTTGTTAAACGAGGCGATATTATCGCGATAATTCTGGCTCATATAATCCTCGCTCCACGAGTTGAGATTCGAGGTGTCGCCCTCATGGTTGCCATAGACACACTCCGAGCCAAACTCCGAGACGATCACCGGCTTGCCCGGAGCTATGCGCCAATTAAGCTCGGCGGCAGGGCATGGGAAGGGTTGGTACCAGCCCATATATTTGTTGATTCCTACAACATCCAGCTCGTTGATGAGTGGATCTTTATGTGTCATATAGAACTTCCCATCCTCCTCGGTTACCTGTGGGCCATTGAGTGCCGAAGTAACTAGGCGCGTGGGGTCTGTGGCCTTAACCTCCCTCACAAACTCGGCGAAGAAGATGTTTCGCTCCTTATACGAGCGCACCTCGTTGCTGATGCTCCACATAATGATGCCGCAGCGATTCTTATCGCGGCAGATCATCTCCTGCATCATCCCGCGGGCATAGTCGCAAACCGCCGGATCTTTCAGTTTAATATTCTGCCATACGGGAATCTCCTCCCACATCAGAAAGCCCTGCCTCTCGGCCTCGCGCACCATATACTCATTATGGGCATAGTGCGATAGGCGTATAAAGTTGCAACCCAGATCCTTAGCCTGCCCAACAAGAAACTCGGCATCGGCCTGCGTGCAGGAGCGGCGCTGCTCGGCGGCAATCTCCTCGTGGATGTTTATGCCGCGCAGGAAGATCGGCTCGCCATTGAGCAGGATATCCTCGCCGCTCACCTCGATGGTTCTAAATCCGATCTTATCCTCCACCTTGTCGAGCTCGGAGCTGAGTGCCACATCATAGAGCTTAGGGCTCTCGGGCGACCAGAGCTTGAGCTTAAGTTTGCGCTGCGCCGTGGCCTCGCCTCTCTCGTCGGTCTTGAGCTTGAGTTTAAGTTTGGCCTCGGGGATCGAGACCACCACCTCACGATTAGCGACTGACTCGCCCTCGAGCTTGACCCAGATATCTAGCTCATCCCTCCGATTATCCTTTAGCGAGAGCTTATAGTCGGCGATATAACTCTTTGGAAGATAGACCAGATCCACATCGCGAGTAATGCCGCCATAGTTCCACCAATCGAAGGCATAGGCGGGGATTGTCGTCTCCGAGCGGATATTATCTACACTCAGGACGATATAGTTCTCGCCCGGCAGAAGCTTATCTGTCACATCAAACTGGAATGGGGTGAAGCCTCCGCGGTGGGTGCCGATCTCCTCTCCATTGACAAACACGGTGCAGTGCATGCTCACCGCCCCAAAGTGCAGTAGCACAATCTTATCATCCTGCGGCGCATAATCAAAGTAGCGCTGATACCACATTATCCCCTCATAGTAGAAGAAGGCGCGATCCTGATGGTTCCAGTCGCCGGGAACCTCTAGGGTTATATCGCCCTCATAGCAGAGCTCTCGGAGCGAGGTGGAGCTATTTCGGGTGGCGTTGATCTTGCCCCACCCCTTTTTGCCTGTGTTTTGAATGTCGGTCAGTGCATTCCATGTGCCGTTTAGCGAGGTGCGCTCGCGCCCCATCACATTTTGGATTGCCCCTTGTGCGAAGCTGCACTCAACCGATAGAGAGGCCAAAAGTGCAAACAATAGGAATTTTTTCATTTAGGGTATCTTTTTTGTTCTGTTAAGTAGTGTAAAACAATTATTGCCATATTTTTAAAAGCACTCTTGAAGCGATATTTTTCACTATTAAATTTCAGTATAGAACCACTATACTTTCAATTCAATAGCAAAAAATCTCATCTCCAATAGTACTCTTAAAAACACACCAATAATTATTTTACCCTACTTATTTGTCATATTTTAAAACCTTGTAGGCATCCTCACCCGAGATCTTGCCAAGGCCAAAATAGAGCTCGCCGGTGATGAAATTTTGCTCCGTGAAGATGTAGTCGGAGCTGAAAGGCATGCCCCAGCACATAAGGTAGTGACCCGTAGCAATCTCCTGGGCAGAGCCCTCGGCGAAGGAGTGCACGCTGTCGCTCTCGTAGCTCAAAACTTTGAAGTTTTGCTCGTCAAGATAGTATTTTATAGCTCCCGAGAAGCTCCCGCCGATGCTGCTGCCCGAGCTGCCCATGGCCGCCTCGGAGTAGTAGTTATTGTTGAATAGGGTATATACTCCATCGCCAAAGGCCCAAGCATCATGTTGGCCGATCATGGTGGCATCCTCTTCAAGATCGAAATAATCGCCCTTGCCGCCCAGGATCCATATTATCTCGCCGCTCTGGCGATCCATCTTTATAATAGAGCTTAGGGCTCTGAACGATACGACAAAGTTGCCATCTGAAGGATCTATGGTTGCGCTGTTAAAGTGTAGATAATCAAAGGGCACCTCGCTGTCGTAGGAGAACTCGCGATAGTCGAATAGATCATAGAACTCCGTGTGCTGGCTGCTCTGCCAGTTGAATATCAACTCGCCATCTTTAACCTCCTGGATAATAGTCTCATACACCTCTACTCCATCTTCAAAATCGGGGATGTTATATACGGTTGTCTTATTGTATGCAGAGATTATGTAGTGTCCCAAATCAATTATGTGAAACTGATGATTATCAAGAGGTAGCGCGCCAACACTCTCGGTGGCGATAATCGAGCCGACAACATCTATCTCCTGATAGTGCTCATCCATAACCACAGCCTGCGAACGGCGGCTTCCAGTCTCGTCGACATTGCCAAATTCGGTTGATATAGTCTCCTCAAGGTATGAGTAGTATACCGTGCCATCAACCTCGGTGCGATTGAAGAGGTTGGCATTTTTCACCAGTTTGTAGTAGACCACCTCGCCCGAGGTGCTTAGCTTGAATATAGCGTTGGCATAGGCTAGGTAGTAGAAGCCCTCGGGTGGATTGTTTGAGGTGACCTCACCCACGATTGAGCTCTCGGGTAGAGTTGCTATAAAAGAGGTTAGGAGCTCACCGCTGGAGAGATTTTTGATCTCAAGAGTGAGTTTAATCTCGGTAGATAGTTCGTCGATGTCAAGTTGATAATTTGAGCCATTAGCATACTCAACGCCATTAATTGATATGGAGTAGCCGCTCTCGATGTTGACATTTAGTAGATTGTAGGAGTCTGATGCCAGCGAGATGGGGTAGTATATCTCGCTCTTGGTGAGGCTGATGCCGATTAGACTGCCGTTGATCGAAATGTAGCTCTCGCCCGAGATAGATGAAGCGTTATCATCATCCTTGGTGCAACTTACAAATGCTAGTATTAGTAGCACAAAAAGTGTGATTTTTTTCATATTTGTCTATCGTTTATAGAAATTTTGCCACTATGAGTAGACATATTCTGGTTCTTTCTCCGCTGTAAATGAGCTGTATCTATGCAAAGATAGAAAAAAGAGGCGATTTTGTGATGATCTTTCAATCTTTTTCTAATCTCTTTATTAGAAAATTTTAAACCGAGCCTGTGTCAGATTAAGTAGAGTAAAATAATTATTGGTGTGTTTTTAAGAGTGTTATTGGAGATGAGATTTTTTGCTATTGAATTGAAAATATAGTTAGAATCTGTTTAAGTTTTTCTGCTTAAAAATGCTATGCGCTATTTTGCTTTGATTTTGGATTTTGATATCGCAGCTAATAGCGGGCTATTTGCAAGATAGCAAAATT
>JBCQTD010000017.1:0-33934 GCA_047178725.1 Rikenellaceae bacterium | reverse complement strand
CTCCTTGATGTATTTGTTTACCTTTTGCTCGTAAGTCTTGGGTAGGATATTGTCGTATTTGGCTAAAATCTCTAATACCTCTCTACGAGCAGGAACGATTACCCTATTACCTGTTTTCAGTTGCTTTAAGTCCACGACAACCTCTCCGCTCATAAGTTTGCGGATGTTGGTTTCGTTGATTGTCGAATAGTCGCTGTATCGCTGAGCCGTGTAGCAGCCCATCAAGAATACGTCTCTTGCAGCATCTAAGGCGGGTCTTTTCGATAGATCCAATTCATACATTGCAGTTAATTCTGCTTCGGTGAGATATATGTTATCCACTTTGGCGGTAACTACTTTGAATTTGCGGCTCTCGATGTTACCATTATTATGATACCCCTCATCACGAGACGTGCGCATTAAGATTTTTAGCTCCTTAACGTGTCTGCCGATAGTATTGATAGAATAGCTCTTAAGTAATCAACAGAAATTAATGCGATATTTTAACCCTACGCACTCCAGCACCTCGGCGACTCGTGTTTTTAGTCTCATAAAGTTCAGATAAGCATCGAATGGTAGCCATTGATATTTCATAAACCGCCACAATATCTCGATAATATTCAATTCAGGTGAGTATGGGGGTAAGAAGTAAATCCACAAATCAAGTTCTCTCCATTGTTCGACTTTAGCCATAAACTTTTTGCTTCGATGTATAGGTGCATTGTCTATAACAACTAAGTAGGGTAAAATAATTATTGGTGTGTTTTTAAGAGTATTATTGGAGAAGAGATTTTTTTTGCTATTGAATTGAAAATATAGTGGTTCTATACTGAAATTTAATAGTGAAAAATATCACTTCAAGAGTGCTGTTAAAAATATGGCAATAATTGTTTTACACTACTTAATCACGACTGCATCTTGCCGCAAAAGAGCACTTTTAGCAAGATATTTTTCTATTTCTAAATTTTCTTTTGTAACTTTGCGAAACGGCTACTAATAGCTCAAAAAAACAAACGATCCTGCACAGATGAAAAAAGCACTATTTATACTGCTTGCCCTGCCACTTATGGCCTTTGGGCAGAGCTTCGACGAGAGCGAGAACCTACGCGTAGTGGGCACAATCTACTATGAGCGCAATGTATTCGAGACAACCGTCGAGGAGCAGGAGGTTCTGCAGGATATCTTGCTAAAGATGCAGGTCGATAACCAGATGAGAGTCTACATCGTCGGCTTCTGCGATAGGTGGGGAGGCGTGGAGGTAAACGACAAATTCTCCTACGCACGAGCCATCTATATCGCCAACTGGCTGCGCAGCCACGGCATCCAGGATGAGCAGATCAGCTATGTCGGCGAGGGTATCGACACCAACGCCGAGAGCGATGCCATGGCACGCAGGGTCGAGATTCTAAGAGAGATAGAGCCTGCACGCGAGATCCCTCCCGTAACATTAGGCATACCAGAGCCCATTAAGCCCAAGGTGGCAGAGGCTGCGCCCATGGCGCCGAAGAGAGCCACTCAAACTCAAGGCTCTATAGCGCACGACCAGACACCCGCCCCCGCGCATTGGCTAGATAACCTATCGCTCCGCACCAACCTGCTCTACCTGGTGGGCGGAATGTTCAACCTCGGCGCCGAATATAAGAGCGAGAGCAGCAGCTTTGGCTATCTGCTCAACCTCGGCTACTCACCCTTCGGAGGCGACTGCTGGGAGCATAGCTTCGGCGGATGGTTCGTCTCGCCCGAGCTGCGCTACTATATCCCCGCCGCCGAGAGGTGGTTTGTGGGCGTGCAGATGCTATATGGAGGCTACAACTTCAAGCTCGCCGACACAGGATATCAGGGCAATGTCCTGGGCGGTGGCCTTACGGGCGGCTACAAGATCACCATCAACGAGCGATTCGATATGGACTTCAACGTCGGGCTGGGCTATGGCTCATATATCTACGACACCTACTACCACAGCGACGGCATCAATATCCGCCAGGAGCGCGACCTGAAAAATGGCACGCTGCTACCTCAGGCGGGAGTTAACCTAATCTGGAAGATTCGATAAGCGGCCTCCGAGCCGCAATGACGAATGAAGGAGAGGCCGCAATGATGAGCAAGGGCAGCAGAAGGAAACTGTGCTCATGCCGCACGGGCAGGGTGCTTAGCACCCATTTACTAGGTAATTTGCCATTCACATGCCAGAGTTTAGGGGTTCAAAGTTCTAAGCCCCAAAACTCGAGGGAACAACGGAACAGCTCCGCGGGGAGCACCCCGCCGCCGCCCGCGCAGGGCAGTTGCAGAAAACCGCCGGAGGCAGTTCCCGCCTGCCGATAACTAAATCGTACTCTCCTCGGCATCAAGCAGCTCGTCGCTGTTGCTGCTATTCTGCTCCCAGCCGGTAACTGAGCTGAGGCCAAAGGTGACCTCGTTGTAACCCACCGATAGATTGTAGATATGTCGCTTGCCGGGGGTGAGCGACTGACCCTCGAATGGTGTCGAGTAGCTATCGCCGCCAGGGAGGGTGATGGTGAGCAGGGTGCCCACCGGTGTGGTCTCAGGCAGGAGCAGAGCCGTTGATGTGAATGTGGTAACGTAGCCCACCTCATTGGGCTCGGCCTCGGCGGTGATGAGGGCGATTGGGGTGTCGAAGCCGGATGTTGTGCCGTCGATCATCGCGCCGCTCAGGGCATCAAACGAGGCCTTGCAGCCCACCCCCTCGATGCTCACAATCACCCCCTCGAAGGTGAGGATGTTGGCCTTATGTGTGGCATTGAACTGCACCATCGCCAGGCGGTGTGAGAAGTTGAAGGTGATATCCTCGCTGCTCTTGCTAGCGCCGATGATGCTATCGCTAAGCAGATCTATCGCCCCCTCGTCGCTCTGATCGCTAATATCGGCGAGGTACGTATTATCCACCATATCAGCCTGATAGGGGTAGTAGGCATAGAAGTCGACAAGGCCGCTATTGGGGTAGTAGATAGGATCGGTGACGGGGCTCAGATCGCCCGCGGCGCTCGAGGTGTACTCTATGTTGCCGCTCAGGGCGGTAGATCCGCTATACATCGAGATGCCTACCCTATCGTCCGCCTCCCACTCGTCGCCCACGGTGCGGGTGTTGATGCGCGCCGAGGCAAATGTGGCCACCACATCGGAGTATATCTCGCCGCCATCGACCTCGGCGCCCCAGCTCTTGATTGTCGAGCCGCCATCGAAGTAGGCGATCTCATATCCGAGCGAGATGTTGTAGCTGTTGATCTTGCCGGCGAGAAACTCCACGCCAGAGAGGCTCTTGGTGAAGGTGCGGCCATCGACGCTAAATGTGAATGTGGCATCGCCGGCAAGCGCCTCGGGCATGATTATCGCCGTGGCCACCACGCGGTCGACCTCATCGCCCGTGGTGATGGTGTAGCCATCCTCTGCGGCGAGATCCTCCACATAGCTCACTGTGGCCAGGGATATAGGCGTGGTGCTAGCCGAGAGCGAGCCCGCGAGCTCGCCCGTGGTGATGTCGAAGCTGCCCTGCGTGCTCGAGCCGGTGAGGCTCACAGCGAGCCCTGCGAGCGAGGGGAGGTTGTCGCGGTGGGTGATGATAAGCTCAATCTTAGCCATGCGGTGGGTGAAAGGCAGAGCGATGGCCGTGCCGCGCACCTGATCCAGAGCCTCCGCCCACATAAAGTCGAGAGTCTCATCCTGCACCGAGCTATCAATGGAGTAGAGCATGCCGCTGAGCGAGGCGCTGTAGGGGTAGTAGGCCGCGAAGTCCATATTGCTGCTGGTCAGGTAGAGGATCGCCTCATCGTCGCTCTCGGGGACAAATCGTGTGGTGCTCTCGCCGCCGCTGTTGGCCTTGTAGAGCACATTGCTGTTATCGGCATCGAAGCTACTCGCGCCGGCGGCCGACATATATATGCCGACGCCATCCCCCTCGACCCACTCGTCGCCCTCGGCATTTACGCGCGTGGTGATGGTGGCCGAGGTGAACTCAACCTGCGTGGAGCCCCCCGAGAGCGAGCCCCCGCCATCGCTCTGGCAGCCTAGAGCCGCCAGGGCTAGGGTTGCTATTATTACTCGTTTCATAACTCTTAATTTTTATATAACCTCCGAGCTATCCAGCGCGCCGCCATCGCTCTCGTTGCCCCACTCGTCGATATCGCTCTGGCCTAGGTAATCCACATAGTCATAGCCCAAAGCTACTGAATATGTGTAGGTTGTGTTGGCCGCAAGGGTCGGGCTAAACGCCGCCGCGAAGGTGCGGCCATCGGCGGTGAACGAGAGCTGCGAACCGCTGTAGTTGTCCGGGTGGAGGATCGCCGTAACGGTTGCGCTCTTCTTATCTTCGGCCACCACTAGGGTCAGCTCCACATCCTTGCTCTGGGCGAGGGTGGTGCCATCCTGCACGCCGGCGAGCGAGTATGTCGCCACGGTGTTGATATTCGTAAGCGACACGGCGGTGAGATTGCTCAGATCGCCCAGGTTGTCGTTGGCGGTGATGGTGAAGACGACCTTCGCAAGCTTATGCTCAAAGCTGAAGGCGATGGCGCTCTCGCTGCTATCCGTGCCATATATCCACTCATACTCTGCGCACATAAGATCCACGCTGCCCACATCGCCCACCTGGCCGGAGATGTCGAACGAAATGCCGCTCGTGCTCGCACCAGCAACGAAGGGGTAGTAGGCCGAGAAGGTCACATTGTTCTGTAGGCCATTGGGGTAGAGGATCTCATCGCCCTCGCTCACCGCCTCGAATGTTGTGGTTGTGGCCGATGCTGTGGTGGCTGCGGCGTACTCCACATTCGAGCGCTCGGTCGTAAAGCCCGAGGTGAAGATACCTACCCTGTCGTCACTCTCCCATGCATCTACTAGATCGTCACCGTCTAAGATGGTTGTCGTGCGCGTGGCAAGGCTCACGGAGCTGAATTTTACTGCTGCTGTGGTGGCCTCCACTTCGGCGCCGCCCTCTTTCTGGCAGCCTGCCATCGCCGCTAGGGCTAGGGCTGCTATTACTATCTAGAGTTAGAGTAGTCTCTGATAGATAGCCCACAACGCCGCCCACATACTCTCTGGAGTTGATATTTCCCGCCGTGGTCGAGCAGCCGCTAATGGTTATCGTTGACGACTCCGCCTGGCCAATATATCCGCCCACATTCGACTCGACATTTGTTATCGAGCCCATAAACGAGCAGTCGTTGAAGGTGAGCTCACCACGGCTGCTCAAGCCAATAAATCCTCCATAGGCAGAGGCAACCTTCATCTCGGAGGGCGAGAGGCTCATCATCGAGCTGCAATTCTCGAAGGTGATATCAGCACCCTCGTTCTCGCCGATAAATCCGCCCACAGCGCTACTGCCGCCGGCGATCACTCCCGACGCAAAGACATTCTCGATTGTCACCTCGGCACCCTTATCGGCATATACGGCCACCGAGGCCGAGCTGGTTGTCGAGTTGTAGAAGGTATCCTCAAACGAGACATTCCGCACCACCGCGCCATCGCCCAGCTTGTAGAAGAAGGCCGTGGCGATATTATTCTCCTGGTTCTGCATCTTCGAGATTGTGAAGCCGCCGCCATCATATATCTGATTGAAGGCCAGCCCATCTTTCGCACCTAGGTTGTTGGTACCTATCGGCACCCAGTTGCCGGGATATATATTTGTATCAAAGACAATGTTGCCATCCGTGTCGGAGGCGATAAGCTCCACATCTGTCAAGTCGATATTATCCGTCTGCTTGTAGATGATCGAATCCTTCTTGAAGGAGGTGGCATTAATCCAATCATCACTTATATAATACAGGGATGAGTAGTCGGTGACGAGATACTCCACCGCCCCGCTCTCGCTCGTGCAGTAGACTCTGTTCAGAGCGGTGTCTATGGTGGAGAGGATCTGAAGATCGTTGGCATCCTCCAGCGATATCTTCACCCCCAGCGAGACGCTCTGCATGGTGCTCGACTCATCGTCATCCGCACGCGCAGATTTCACCTCGGGCGAGTATTTAAGCGTGTTGAGATAGTAGATCTGGTGCGCCATCTGAGAGATCTCCTCCGAGAGGATCTCGAGGATTATCTCGCCCCCCTCATATATCAGCCTGGCATCAAGATCATACCCCTGATGATCCTCGGCGCCCATAAATCGCAAAACCACATCCTCATAGCCGACCGCCTCCGCGAGGCGCTCCAGGTAGGGAAGGGTGAACTTAAGCTCCTTGAAGCCGACCCCCGCCTCCAGATCGTATACGTTGCTAGGGGTGGTCGCCTCGTCGCTCTGGCAAGAGCACACGGCTGTGACGATGGCCAAAAAGATGGCTGCTCTGAATGTTAATAATCTAATCATTGTCTATGTTGTGAATTATAAAATCTGTCTGTTTGGAGGCAAATTTAATTTTTATTGATATATAATAGGATTAGTATTATGCTATATCTGATAGCATCACCTAAAAAGTGCGCCATAAAGGCGATGCTATCGCCACCGGGAGAGATAGGGATGAAAATTTTAGAGCTATCATTAGCAACTTTAGATAAAAGTTTGTAATTTTACGTTGTTGTTAGTGGTTAGTGGTTAGTGGTTAGTGGCGGAGTTGATCCACCTCATTGCCTCCCTCCACGTCATTGCGGAGTTGATCCGCAATCTCAACCCTCCACGTCATTGCGGGCTTGATCCGCAATCTCTGGCGGACAATTATGAGATTGCGGCTCGGGGGCCGCAATGACGAGAGAGAGGTAATATGCAGAATAGAACAGAATAGAACAGAACAGAACAAAACAGAACAAAACCACCCGATTATAACAACCTAAACCAAGAAAATATGAAGAGCAAAAATCTAAACTACGGCATGCTACCCCTATCCCTAGCCATGGCGCTGGGGGCGGGCGGCTGCGCAAAGATGCAGAGCGCAAAGGCACCCAATGTGCTGATAATAATGACCGACGAGCAGAGCTTCAGAACCCTGGGCTGCTACCGCGAACAGCTCGACGAGCAGCATGGCTCGCCCTGGGGCGAGGGGCTAAATGTTGAGACCCCCCACCTCGACCGCCTAGCCCACGAGGGGGCTATCTACACCAACTACTACGCCTCGAGCCCCGTGAGCACACCCTCGCGCGCAACGCTCCAAACCGGGCTCTACCCCGTGGCCACAGGGGCGGCGATCAACGGCATGAGCATGAGCGCCAAATGCACCGGCTTTGCACAGCGGCTCAAGGGCGAGGGCTACCACACCACCTATGTCGGCAAGTGGCACCTGGCGGGTGTGCCCCCAATCGGCGAGCTCTACCTTCAGCCGGGCTACGACTTTGGGTATATTGATCGCGAATATATGTTCGAGAGCGGCCACGCCAAGTGGTATCACGAGAGTGGCGATCCGCTGAGAATTGCGGCCATGTATGCCCAGCCTAAGCCGATGGATAGCGATCTCTACTCGACCGATTATCTGACTAATCGCTGCCTCGAGAAGCTCGAGAAGCTTAAGGATCAGCGCTTCTGCATGATGCTCTCGATCCCCGACCCCCACTCGCCCGACATCTCGCGCGAGCCCTACACCGCTCAATATAAGAGCATGGATCTAGCCGCGCCCGAGACCTACGAGCTGGGCGGCGAGGACAAAAGGCCAGGATGGGCTGTGGGCGGCAAGAGCGAGGCGCCCGATTTCGATGCCGTGCAGATGCAGAAGTACTTCGGCATGGTTAAGTGCATCGACGACAATATCGGCCGCGTGCTGGGCTTCCTGGATGATAACAACCTGGCCGAGAACACCATCGTAATCTTCACCTGCGACCACGGTGATATGCTCTTCGAGCACCACCGCCTAAATAAGGATGTGCCCTATGAGGCCGCGGCCAAGGTGCCAATGCTTGTGCGCTACCCCAGGGCTATCAAGGCGGGCAAGGTTATCGAGGGCGCCTGCTCGAATATCGACTTCGTGCCCACGCTGCTGGCGCTCACCGGCAGCCCACAGATCGAGGGTGTGCATGGCCAAGATATTAGCGCCGACCTACTCAGCGATGTGATGAGGGTCACCTCCGAGCGTATTGTCTACATGCACGACTCGCCATTCAACGAGTGGACAGCCGCTACCGACAGCCGCTATAAGCTGGTGCTCTCGTGCAAAGATACACCCTGGCTCTACGACAAGCTGAGCGACCCGATGGAGAGGGTCAACCTCTACTCCGACCCTAAGCATAAGGCCATCGCCGAGCGTCTGCAGGCCGAGCTGCTCCGCCAGATGGAGCTCTTCGAGGATCCCGCCATCGCCTTAGGGCGACCCTACCTGCTCAGCGCCGATGCCAAAAACAACTATGTGCCCATCTATGACGGCTTGAGCCCCAAGCAGATAAAGGAGGTCGAGACCGAAACCCTCGACAGATGCATCCGCGACATCCACAAATATTGCTATAGCGGACGGTAGTTGTTAGATTGACGTGCGGCATATCACCGCTAGCGATGGGGGTGCAAACACCAAAGGTGGTTGCGAAAATTTTAAGAGCCTAGATGTTGTGCAAATTCATTTGTGACAACATATAAGTAGTGTAAAACAATTATTGCCATATTTTTAAAAGCACACCAATAATTATTTTACCCTACTTAGGCTCTTAAAATCTGAGAACAAAGTTCGAAGCCCCCAACTCGGAGAGCAAAAAAACAGCTCCGCGGGGAGCACCCCGCCCGCCGGAGGCAGTCGAAGAGAACAACTACCGCACCTTAAGATAGAGCCCCAGGGCGACAATAGCGGCGAGGATCCAGAAGCCATCGAGTCGCATCCGCTGCCAGCGGGTCAGCTCGCGCTCGCGCTCGAGGATCTTGGTCTGCACCCTCTGGCGATAGATTACACTGTCGCGCACCTCCACCCTGCTCACCACGGGGGCGGCGAGGCTCTGCGCCCGCGAGGCGAGGGTGTGGTGCAGCCGCCCATCGGCCAGGATCCTCGCCTCGGATTGGGCATAGTCGTTCTCGAGATAGCTCGAATCCACCACCACCACACTTTGTATGGATGGTGCGATCTCCACCCACGCCGTATCGCATACAACCACCTGGCGCGGAACGATCTTCACCGCCACACTATCCCTCACCTCGGTGGCCACATGCCTGCATGGGGCGCAGCCGGCCATCAGCAGCAGAGCTATATACCTAAGCATAAGCGTTGAGCGTTAAGCCCCCATACCCTATCGCCTCGAGCCGCCGGAGCCACCCCCTGAGGAACACCCCCTGCGCCGGGTCAGCCGCCACTATAGAGCGAAAGTGAGCCTCGCGCGCGATCTTCAGCGCCTCGAATAGCTCGCGCGGCGCAGCGCCATTTATCGCCGCCAGGCTCTCCGCCCCCACGATGCCATCCTCCGCCACGCTTAGCACACGCTGCACACGTTTGATGCCCCACGCCCCGGAGCAGAAGCACCAGTCGACAATGATGCTGGCCACCGACTCATCGCCGATCTCGTCCGCGCGGCAGCGATCCCAGTAGAGGCTCTTGAGGATCGCCGCGGCCTCCTCGTCGCCTAGCTGGCGCAGCTGCTCGCGCGTTACACTCTCACCCCTGTAGTGGGCTAGCGTAGCGAGCGTTACGCCCTTGTTAGTCGCACCCCCGCGATCAGCAGGATGGTCGACATAGCCCCCCTCCCACGATCGGTTAAAGAGGGCATATCTTGTTATCTTTGCCATACTAATCTCTATCTTCAACAATCTGCCCAATCTGCTCCACGATGCCGGGCAGCCCGGCACGCTTGGCCGCCGCCTTGGCCGCCACCTCGGCTATTCGTGCCATCTTCTCCGCCCCGCTGCGCCCGCGCGTGGAGTTCTCCCGAACGGAGTAGCCCTCGATTAGGAGCACCGCCGCAGCCGATATCATCGTTGCATAGGGCAAGGCATAGCACTCGAAGAGGCTGCCGAGCAGATCAAACATCAGCGCAAAGAGCATCACCCTCACATAGTCGCCGATCTTGATCATCGTGCGGCGGAAGCCGTGCGAGGCGAGCGGCTCGCCCAGCGCCCTGGCCGTTGTCACCCCACTCCAGAAGTCGATCAGGCAGGCGCTGATAACCGAGAGCCAGCAGAGCAGCACCGCGATAACCAGAGGGTAGATGCCCTCCATCTGGTGCAGTTTAATTATCTCATACATAGCCCTTAAGCACCTTTATACGCTGCACAATCGGCCGCGATCTGCTCCTTCAGAGCCCCTCGCTCGGCCAAAAACTCTCTGTAGGCGACCATGTAGCTCTCATCCAAGAGCCCCGCCGCCGCGGCGTTGTAGTCGTTGATAAGCTTCTTCTCCTCGCTTGACGGCCACATCGCCGCTATCGCCGCCGCGGTTATTGCCGAGGCGGAGGGCTCGTTCCACACCACCACCTCGAGGCACTCCCATGAGGTGCGCCCATCCTGCTCCGTCGCCTCTATCGCCCAACGATAGAGATATGAGCCATTACCCACCGACTCTATCGCCGTGGGCTTGCTGTCGTAATTTACCTTTTTCATCTTTTTCTGATTTTTTAAATTGATTTTTTTACATCGCAACATCACTACCGCACCCGTGGGGGTGCCATCCCCACAGGTGCGTGATTACTATCGCCGGCGATAGAGATCCTCGCCATAGCGCTGCGCCACGCGCTCGAACTGCTCGTCGGATTTCTGGCCGGGCTTTAAGGAGTTGACCATCTCGGTGTAGCTCAACAGCTTGCCGCCACTCCTGCCCCTCTTCTCGAGTATGAAGTCGCGGTCGGCATAGCTGAGAAAGGTGCTGTAGGTCGACACCTTGGTGCCGATATTGGGGTTGTTGGCCATGTCGCGCAGGATACGCTTTATGTCGTCGGCCTTGAATTTGCGGCGCAGCTCGGCTCCCTGCATCGCTGTCATCGGCTGCTCCAGCTGCTGCAAGCTGGGGTATGTCGCCTCAATCCACTTAACTAGCTCACCACCTAAACCTGAAGCCTCGCCCTGTGAGCGTGCCCCCTTCTCACTCCTCTTCTCTTCTTGTTTATTACCTTCTTCTTTTCTTTTATATATGCGTTCACCTGGCGTTCGCCTCGCGGTCGCTTTGCGTTCAGAAGCGGTTCGCTTGGCGTTCGGTTCACGCTCGGTGGAGGTCAAAAAAAAGTCGCAACTCATTGTCACTAAGCGCGATCTGTAGCTCATCTGCTGCACGATAAGCTGTTCACTCTCGAAGCTCTTCAACACCCGCTGCACCTTCGACTCGCTGCACCCCAGCGCCTTGCTTATCGTCGCCCTGTCGCAGATGAGCTGCCCGGGTGCGAGCGCCACCCTCTTGCCGCCGTGCCACCCCTCAGAGGGGGCGTATGCCGCACTCAGCATCAGGTATGTCCAGATGGCCAGGTGCTCGGCATCCTTCGAAATTATCGGGTGCGCTAGCGTGGAGCGCTCCATCTTCACCCACCCTACCATAGCTGCAAAGCAGGTTTAATAATTTGATTACTATACATGATATTTTGATTTTTCAGCGCAATAGGCCTATTGCTGCTGCAAAGATAGCACCAGATGAAGCGAAATCCAAATAATTTTAGATAAATTTTTGAACTTTATTTGTTTTGAAAAACGCACCAGCGGGGGTGCCATCCCCGCCCGCCGGAGGCAGTTCGCAACAACTCGCCCCACTCACAAGGAGGCTGTTTTGGCACAAAACTGCCCATTGGGGCGTTGGCTCGTTAGAGCCAAAACTCACTTATCCTCTCGTCATTGCGAGCTCTCGCGCGCGTCATTGCGGCCTCCGAGCCGCAATCTCTGGCGGTAGTAATGCACAGTGGAATGAGATTGCGGATCAAGTCCGCAATGACGTGGGGGTGTGGTAATTGGTCATTAATAATTAATCATCGTCCGATGTCAGCTATTCTAGCTGAGCCCCCTGGTGCGATTTTATTCTAAAATCGCGGTTTTGGGGAGGGGGCTTCTCTTTGGCAACTGCCTCCGGCGGGTGGGGATGGCACCCCCACTGGTGCAGTAAGCCTACCCTCCAAGCAGCGATTCGAGCCGCTCGCGCAGCTTCTCGCTATCGAGGTGGGTGTAGATCTCGGTGGTGGTGATGCTCTCGTGCCCCAGCATCTCCTGCACCTGGCGGATATTGGCGCCCCCCTCCAAAAGGTGTGTGGCAAAGGAGTGGCGCAGCGTATGGGGGCTCACAGCTCGCGCAACACCAGCACGCGCGGCGGCCTGCTTGACGATGTTGAATATCATCACACGGGTGAGCGCCGCACCGCGGTTATTCAAAAAAAGATGGTCGCTGCACCCCTCACCTCGCGCACGCTGCTCAAGGTAGCTATTGATCCGCTCGCGCGCCATCGTGCTGATCGGCACCAGGCGCTGCTTGTCGCCCTTGCCTATGACGCGGATGTAGCCCTCGCCAAAGAATAGATCGCCCAGGCGGATGGCCGTAAGCTCGCTCACACGCAGGCCGCAGGAGTAGAGCAGCTCCACGATAGCCCTATCCCTGAGCCCCTTAGCGCTGCGCGGGTCGATGTGGGCGATCATCTGGTCAATCTCCACAAGGGTGAGCACTTCGGGCAGATGGCGCTCTATCTTGGGCGCGGCGATAAACTCCGCGGGCGAGGAGTCGATCACTTCGCGCAGCTGCATAAAGAGAAAGAGGCTCTTGATGCTACTCAGGATCCTCGCCTGCGAGCTGCAGCTGATGCCCAGATCATATAGCTCGGAGAGATAGTGCTCGATATGCTCGCGCTCTACGCGGCGCGGGGCGAGGTCATACTGCTCCAACAGAAACAGCGTAAAGTGTCGTAGATCACGCATATAAGCATCCAACGTACTCGCCGAAAGCCCTCGCTCCAGTAGGATGTATGTTCTATAACTACGTGCAATTTTTTGCCACGCGGTGCGATTATCTGCCATTGTTTTACTATCTTTGCTACAACAAATGTAGTGAAATTTTTATAATTACCACCACCGAGAGAGCGAAACCGCGCACGACATTGCAGTAATACTCTCGCACGTCATTGCGGGTCAAGCCCGCAATGACGGGAGGGGGTAAGCGGCTCGGAGTCCGCAATGACGAACGATGATGTAATTGAAATTATAAACGAGTGTAATAAGCTGCACCCGTGGGGGTGCCATCCCCACCCGCCGGAGGCAGTAGCCCACCAAACGAGAACAAAACAAAAAGATATGATATACATAGAGTTAAACATACCGATAACCTCCGCCGAGGAGGCTGAGATCCTCACCGCCGAGCTGGCGGAGTATCCCTTTGAGAGCTTCACCACCGATCGCACCACCCTCAAGGCCTACATGCCCCACGAGGAGCTGCCGGAGTGGAAGGAGGAGGTCGACGAGCTGCTGGAGCGCTACGAGATCTCGGGCGCGAGATATATCTCGATCGAGGATCAAAACTGGAACGCCCTGTGGGAGAGCAACTTCGAGAGAGTCGAGGTGGCGAGGCGCCTGCTTATCCGCGCCCCCTTCCATGAGGCTGACCCCAGCTTCGAGATGGAGGTTGTAATCATGCCAAAGATGTCGTTCGGCACCGGCCACCACTCCACCACCCACCTTATGTCGGAGGCGATCCTGGATATGGATCTCAGCGGCAAGAGGGGTCTCGACATGGGCAGCGGCACGGGGCTTCTGGCCATCATCGCCGCCAAGTGCGGCGCCGAGGCTGTGGATGCCATCGACATCGACGAGTGGGCGGACGAGAATTGCCGCGAGAATATCTCCACAAATCACCTCGAGGGGAGGATCAACCCCATGCTGGGCGATGCCTCGCTTCTGGCCGGCCGCAAATATGACTTCATCCTGGCCAATATAAACCGCAACATCCTGCTTAAGGATATGCCCAGCTACGCCGCTGCTCTCAACCCGGGCGGCAGCCTCACCATCAGCGGCTTCCTTAAGGAGGATATAGAGATGCTCACTGCCCGCGCCGCCGAGCTGGGACTCAGCCACGCAGCCACACGCGAGAGGGAGGGTTGGATCGCACTAGAACTTAAGGGATAAGATGGCAGGGCGCTACACCTCACGCGGCATTGTGCTTAGCACCGTCAAGTATGGCGAGAGCTCGATGGTGCTACAGATGCTCACCGAAGATGTTGGCCGCCAGAGCTTTATGGTGCAGGGCATACGCAGCAGCAAGGGTCGTGGATCTAAGATGGCGCTCCTTCAGCCGCTCTTTGCGCTCGAATATGAGGCCACCAAACCCACGCGGGGCGAGCTCCACCGCCTCAATCAGATGCAGAGCGGCATCACCTTGCAGCGCACCCCGTTCGATATCCGCCGCTCGTCGATAGCGCTCTTTATCGCCGAGGTGATCTATCGCCTAATCAGGGAGAGCGAGCCTAACGATCAGCTCTTTGGCTTTGTGTGGGGCTCTATCGAGGCGCTCGATACGATCGAGGAGGGGGTTGCCAACTTCCATCTATGGTTTCTCTCGAATCTGGCGCGACTGATGGGCTACTCGCCCGGCAACGATCACCGCTATGGTGCGTGGTTCGATCCGCGCGAGGGTCTCTACACCCCTTTTCAGCCCAATATCAGCTCGGCCTTAAACCCCGATAATGCTGTGATACTGAGAGACTTTTTGGAGTGCGACGTGCAGCACCTTGGCGAGATAGGGCTCAACCGCCAGCAGCGCGTGCTCTTCCTCGATGGTCTGCTCGCCTACCTCGGCTACCACCTCAATATCAAGGAGAGCGTGGAGTCGACAAAGATATTAAGAGAGTTATTTTAAACACTAAATTTATGGATAAAAGTATTGACATCTCAGTTATAGTGCCAATCTACAAGGTTGAAAAATTTATTGAGCGCTCGCTCACCACCCTCTTTGAGCAGAGCAAGAGCGATGGTGTGGAGTTTCTTCTTATCAACGATGCCACCCCCGATCGCTCGATGGAGATAGCCCGCCAGGTGGCTGCGCGCTACCCCGGGCTCGATATATTAAGCTCATAGATATGCCCAAAAATGGGGGCACCTCCGCCGTGCGCCAACGAGGCATAGAGCTCGCCCAGGGCAAATACTCGATCCAATACGACAGCGACGACTACTGCGAGCGGGAGATGCTCGCCGATCTCTACGCCGCGGCCGAGGCCGAGGGGGCTGATATTGTTATTTGCGACCTATATATTAATGGCCAGGGGTGGCAGAAGATCAGCGACCAGAGCGCCGCGGTGGGCGATGGGGTTGGCTGCGCCGATCTTATGCTCCGGCAGAGACTCATCTCTAGCCTCTGGAACAAGCTTGTGCGCCACTCGCTCTACCGCGACAACGGCATCGACTTCAAGAGCGGCGTCGATATGGCCGAGGATCTGCTCGCCTGCATCCGCCTGCTCACCTCGGCCGAAAAGGTGGCCTACGTCAATAGAGCCTACTACCACTATGTTCGCTACAACACGGGCTCGATGACGCGCAATATGGGGTCAAAGGCGCTGGACGACAGCCAGAAGATCCAGACTATTTTGGAGAGCTTCCTGCGCGCCAACGACACCTTCGAGCGGCTTAAGGAGAGCCTCTATCTGTATCGTCTCTCGACCAAATGGGCTCTGCTCTGCTCCTCGGCCGACGAGGATTTTGCGCGCTATCTGGCCATCTATCCCGAGACTCGGGGCTACATCGGAGCCTACCAAAAGAGTAAAAAGAGGCTCCACCGCACCCGCACCCTCTGGTGCGCCAGCCGCGGCTATGGCTCCCTGGCGAGGGCTTTGGTCTACCACAAACGGCGCAAAATCGCGCGCTAGTTTTTCTGCTACTCGCGCGAGGGAGGGAACTGCCCTTCGCGGGCGGCGGCGGGGTGCTCCCAAGCAAATTACCCAACAAATGGGTGCTGAGCACCCTGCCCGTGCGGCATGAGCACGGTTGCCTCCCAATGCACACACCGCACGTCATTGTGGCCTCCGAGCCGCAATCTCATCCCACCAACGTCATTGCGGCCTCCGAGCCGCAATCTCCGGCGGTCGATTTTCACGGCAAAATAAGATTGCGGATCAAGTCCGCAATGACGCAGGCGCCGTGTGAGGTGCGAGAGAGGTAAATCCATCCGAATTTTGGCTCTCGCGAGCCAACGCCCCCGGGGCAGTTTTGTACCAAAACAGCCTCTTTGTGAGTGGGGCGCATGTCGCGTACTGCCTCCGGCGGGCGGGGAAAAGCACCCCCGCGGGTGCATGGTAGGCGACACAGAGATGAGTCACAGATAGCGTGTTTGTGGGGTGCAAACACCAAAGGTGGTTGCGAAATTTAAAAGGTCTACGACATGCTCAAATTTATTTGAAGCAGGTGGTAGACCTTTTAAATCTGAGAACGAAGTTCGAAGCCCCACAAAAACGCGGAGGAGGAAAAACACGCACCAGCGGGGGGGGCTTTTCCCCGCCCGCCGGAGGCAGTTCCCTCTCGCACAAACTAGCGGCCAAGCCAACGCCCGACAGCCTCGGCAACCCTCTCGCCATCGAGTGCGGCGGAGATGATGCCGCCGGCATATCCGGCACCCTCGCCCGAGGGAAAGAGCCCCTCGTGGGTTGTGTGCATCAACGTCTCCCGATCGCGCGGCACGCGCACGGGCGAGGATGTGCGCGACTCCACCCCCGAGACAAGGGCATCATTGGTGACAAATCCCCTCATGCGGCGCCCAAACTCCACCAGGCCGCCACGCAGGCGCGTGGAGATCAGCTCCGGCATCCACCGATCGAGCCTAGAGACCTCAAAACCAGGTATATATGAAGATCGAGGCAAGGTGACACTACTGCGCCCCGCGACAAAATCGGCCACCCTCTGCGCCGGAGCGATCTGCCCCTGGCCACCATTGGCGCGCGCCAGCTGCTCAAATTGTTGCTGAAATTTCAACCCGGCCAGCTCGCCCCACGCCTCGCGCAGGTGAGCAAAATCCTCAAGGCGGATCTCGGTCACCAGCCCCGAATTAGCGTATGGCGAGTTGCGCTCGCTCGGCGACATGCCGTTCACCACGCTCTCGGCGCTGTCGGTCATCGCCGGCACGATAAAGCCACCGGGGCACATGCAGAACGAGTATACACCGCGTCCAGACTGCTGACTCACAAGCGAATAGGAGGCTGCCGGCAGATACTCACCCCGGCTCTCGGCGTGATACTGGATCGAGTCGATCAGCTGCTGCGGATGCTCAATGCGCACCCCCATAGCGAAGGGCTTCGCCTCGATGGCCACCCCACGGCGGTGCAATATTTCGTAGATATCTTTGGCCGAATGTCCCGTGGCGAGGATCGTGGCAGCACCCTCATAGAGCCTCTCGCCACAGTATACACCCACCACACGTTTATCCTTGATCTTCAGATCACTAACCCTGCTTTCGAATAGAAACTCGCCGCCAGCACTAAGGATTGTCTCCCTCATTCGAGTCATGATGCGCGGCAGCTTATCGGTGCCGATATGTGGGTGCGCCTCATAGAGGATCGCCTCACTAGCGCCATGAAAGACCAGGTTCTCGAGCGCGCGGCGGTAGTCGCCCCTCTTCTTGCTTCGCGTGAAGAGCTTGCCATCCGAGAATGTGCCGGCGCCGCCCTCACCAAAGGCGTAGTTCGAATCGGGGTCGACAGCGCCATTGCGGCAGATCGTCGCCACATCCCTCTTGCGCTCGCTCACCGCGCGACCACGCTCGAGGATTATAGGCTTGAAGCCCAGCTCAATAAGCCTCAGCGCAGCAAAGAGCCCGGCCGGGCCCGAGCCCACGATGACGACCTCCACGCCATGGCTCACATCGCCATACTCGAAGTGCACCGGCGCCGGCTTCGGCTCACTCTCCTCATATATTTCGATGGTGAGGTTCACCTTCACAGCCCTCTGCCGGGCATCTATCGAGCGCTTAACAACGCGCGCAAGGGCCACATCGGCGATGCCGAGCCTCCGAGCCGCAATCGAGGTGCAGAGCCGCTCATCGGCCGCCTGCTTGGGTGATAGTTGTAGTGTTATGGTTTTTGGCATATATTGTTGGTTTATTTGGAAACTGCCTCCGGCGGCCGGGGTGCTCCCCGGGGAGCTGATCCTTTTTTGCTTAATGGGGTTAGAGCTTACGAGCCCTAACCCCATTAAGCAACACATAATTGCACCAGCGGGGGTGCTATCCCCGCCCGCCGGAGGCAGTTGCTAATAACTAAGCCTCCAGGTGGTAGTTCCACTCTTTGAGTGCTCGGCTCCACTCGCGCTCGACGATCTCGACGGTCTGGTCGGCATACTTATATTTATTCTTCTTGTGTCCGCACTTGGCGCCCACGTAGCTCTCCATCGCTGGCAAGGCCTCCTCGAAGCCCTCTAGCGAGAGGGTATTGTAGATGTGGCGTGTGGCGGCGATGGGGTCCTGCTCAAACTCCTCGAACTTAATCTCAATAAGGTTGCCCTCGGGGATCAACTTCTTGTCCTCCTGATACTTATCATACATGCGGCGGTAGACCTCGACAAAATTTTTCTGCAACTCCTCGGGCGAGATATCCTGCAACTTGAGCGGCTCGATGGTCGCTGTGAAGAAGCTGCGCGTAGACTCAAACACGGTGTAGGGGTTGCGCATCAGGAATATAAACTTGGCGTTTGGGAAGATCTTCAATAGCTGATCCACCTTGCCCGTATGTGGTGGATTCTTAGATAGATAGCGGCTGCCGCCGGTGTTTTTAAGCGATATCTTGACGAGCTTTACGAACGCCTCGGAGAAGATCTCCCTCTCGCGCAGGCCTAGATCCTTCATTAGCAAGTACTTATCGCAATACTCCATCATACACTTGGGGAAGAACCAGAAGTTGTAGTAGGAGTAGGGCATCATCCCCGAGAGTGCAAACTCCTCCTCCTGAGGCAGATCGGGCTTCAGCTCTAGATTGTCCACCGGGCGCTTGTCGGGCATCACCCTCTGCATGATTGGCTTAAAGAGCCCCTGGCCAAAGAGCATAACGTTTGGAAAGACAGTCTGATAGGTAGATGTATATCCGAAGCTCTTGTCGCACGAGAGGACGTTGTGCACGAAGGTCGTGCCGCTGCGCCAGTGACCCAGCACAAAGAGGGGATCCTGCTCGAGGGGCTTGTCGGCTAGCTTGCGCTTGTAGATCCACCTCTCGATAAAGCCTATCGAGGAGATCAGCGCACATATCAGCCTGGTTAGGCGATACTTACCACGGTACTTCTCGCCCACCTCTCTATCGCGCACCACCTCATTGAAGGTCCTCCAGTCGGCACCAATCAGCGTTGTGATCGGCAATTTATTAAAGTCGAATTTCATATTCTTAATTTATTATTTCTCTCTCGTTGTTGCGGGTACTCACCTCATCGGTCATCCTCCCCTCGCACGTCATTGCGGCCTTGATCCGCAATCTCATTGTGCCGATTATTCCTCCGTGCAGAGATTGCGGCTCGGAGGCCGCAATGACGGACGAGATCGACTCCGCAATGACGTTGGAGTGGATTGCTTCTCTAAATCTTAGTCTCTCGCTCGGATAGGGTTTAAATGCCGGAGGCATTTAATAAATTTTGAGATACAATAGGTTATACAAATTTATTTATTAAGTAGAGTGAAATAAGTATTGGTGTGTTTTTAAGAGTGCTATTGGAGATGAGATTTTTTGCTATTGAATTGAAAATATAGTGGATCTATATTGAAATTTAATAGTGAAAAATATCGCTCCAAGAGTGCTTTTAAAAATATGGCAATAATTGTTTTCCCTACTTATAACATGTTGTAACTCAAAATCTTAAAGCAAAGCTTTAAGCCCTAGCCGCCAGACAAATCCAGCTCCGCGGGGAGCACCCCGCCCGCCGGAGGCAGTTGCCTAAAACTAAAGCCGTGCGATCAGCGACTCCACAGCGAGGTCAACCTCGCCGGCCGAGAGCTCCTCGCCGCCCTCAGAGACCACGCCGATGGCGATATATCCCTGCTCGGAGAGCATAGCGCAAATTGCGATGGTCATATCGTCGCTCGCCTCCTCCATATCTACAACGACAACCCTCTTGTCGATATCAAACGCCTTGCGCTCAAGGGTGTAGGCCGCCTCGCGTGCCCTCTCGCCCGAGAATAGCACCACGCCGCCGCGCTGCTCATAACGCTCCTCGCGCTCCTCGGCACTGATGATCGACTCGCCGGCAAGCATACGCTCAACATCGGCCGAGGAGATCACCGAACCCACATCTGCACCCTCAGCCTCGCCCAGGATCATACCCACGGCGGAGGTGTTGTTGGTGATCGGGTCAATTAGGATAAACGATCCCGAAGCGCGATTCTCGCTATACCTGTCGAATATCAACGGCTTGTTGGTGGTGAAACTTATTCGCGCTATCTCATTGAGCGAAAGCGAATTGCAGCGAATATGCTCCATGCTATTGACATCCACCCTATAGCGGATATCCTCGATATGGGCGCGCGTGAGCTGCGTATTCTGCTTCAAATAGAACTTCTTATCGCGATCCATCGGCTGCTCATCCATCCAGACAAGCATCGCCTCAACATTGCGGCTGATCGTTGGCAGATCGCCCGGCAGGGCGAGCATCTCGCCGCGCGAGAGGTCGATCTCATCCTCCAGGGTTATGGTCACCGACTCCGAGGCGAAGCACTCCGCCTTCTCGCCCTCATAGACGTGGATCCCCTTAATCTTCGAGCGGCGCATAGATGGCAGCGCCACAACCTCGTCGCCCTTATGAGCCACGCCCGAGGCTACCCTGCCTGAGAAGCCACGAAAATCGAGGTTCGGACGCAGGACATACTGCACCGGAAAGCGGAACGATGTGAGGTTTCTGTCGCTACTAATCTCCACAGTCTCAAGGAAATCCAGCAGAGCCTTGCCCTCATACCATGGGGTTTTGTCCGAGAGCTCCACCACATTGTCGCCATTGAGGGCCGATAGCGGGAATGGGGTGATGTCGGGAATGCCTAGCGGCGCGGCGAAGGCCATATATTCGGCCACAATCTCATCATAGCGCGCCTTGTCGTAGCCCACCAAATCCATCTTATTTACAGCCAGCACCACATGCTTAATGCCCAGCAGCGAGACTAGGAATGTGTGGCGGCGGCTCTGCGTGATCACTCCCGCGCGGGCATCAATCAAGATTATCGCCAGGTTGGCGGTCGAGCCGCCGGTGATCATATTACGCGTATACTGCTCATGGCCAGGGGTGTCGGCGATGATAAACTTGCGACTGTTGGTCGAGAAGTAGCGATAGGCCACATCAATGGTGATACCCTGCTCGCGCTCTGCCTTAAGGCCATCGAGCAGCAGGGCGTAGTCGATATTCTCGCCGGCGTTGCCCACCCTACGGCTATCGCGCTCGAGGGCATCTAGCTGATCCTCATATAGTTTCTTACTGTCGAAAAGCAGGCGGCCGATAAGCGTCGACTTGCCATCATCCACCGATCCGGCGGTCAAGAGGCGCAGCAGATCCTTCTTCTCGTCTCTATCCAAAAACTCGTTTATATCTATTCTGTTATCCATAATAATAGCCCTTTAAAAGTATCCCTCTCTCTTCTTCTGCTCCATGCTGCCATCCTGGTCGAAGTCGATCACACGCGTGGTGCGCTCGCTCTTGGTGGTGGTCATCATCTCCTCCACTATGCTCTCGATCGTGTCCGCCTCGGAGCGCACAGCGCCCGTTAGCGGATAGCATCCGAGCGTTCTGAAGCGCACAACCTCCATCTTCGACTTGGCTCTCAGCTCCGCGGGCATACGATCATCATCGACCATGATTAGGTTGCCATCCATCTCCACTACCTCCCTCTCCTTGGCGAAATACAGAGGCACAATCGGGATATTCTCGAGGCGGATATATTGCCAAATATCAAGCTCCGTCCAGTTTGAGAGGGGGAATACGCGGATCGACTCGCCCTTATTGACCCTGGCGTTGTAGATATCCCACAGCTCGGGGCGCTGATTCTTAGGATCCCACTGGTGGAAGCGGTCGCGGAAGGAGTAGATCCTCTCCTTGGCCCTCGACTTCTCCTCGTCGCGCCTGGCGCCACCAAAGGCGGCATCAAACTTATGCTTATCGAGCGCGGCTAGCAGCGCCTGGGTCTTCATCAGGTCGGTGTGCACCTTGCTGCCATGGGTAAAGGGGCCCACGCCGGCGGCAAAGGCCTCCTGGTTGGACTCCACAATAAGCTTCCAGCCATGCTCGCGGGTGTAGCTCTCTCTAAAGTCGATCATCTCCTTAAACTTCCACCTGCTGTCGATATGCATCAGCGGGAAGGGCACCTTGCCCGGGGCGAAGGCCTTTTCGGCCAGGCGCACCATCACCGATGAATCCTTGCCTATCGAGTAGAGCATCACGGGGTTTTCAAACTCGGCGACCACCTCGCGAATGATATGTATCGCCTCTGCTTCGAGCTCACGCAGGTGGCTCAATCTATATTTATCCATCTATTTTTAGGTTATTCTGTTAGTGTAATCTTTGGCAAAACAATATCTAGCAGTCGCTTTGTCGACTCCTCCAGACTCTCGCCCGTGGTGTCGATCGCCGCCGTGGGACTCTCGGGCGCCTCAAAGGGCTGCGAGATGCCGGTGAACTCCTTGATCTCTCCCGCCCTGGCCTTCTTGTAGAGCCCCTTCACATCGCGCCTCTCGCACTCCTCGAGCGGGGTGCTCACGTAGATCTCCATGAAGTCCTCCTCGCCGATGATCTCTCTGGCCAGCTCCCTGACCTGCTCGGTGGGGCTTATGAAGGCCGAGATCGTAATCACGCCCGTGTCGACAAAGAGCTTGCCCACCTCCGCTATGCGGCGGATGTTCTCCATCCTATCCTCGGCCGAGAAGCCCAGATTCTTATTTATTCCTGTGCGGATATTATCCCCATCCAGGATTCTGCATATGTAGCCCCTGGCATGAAGCTCCCTCTCCAGAGCGATGGCTAGCGTGCTCTTGCCCGAGCCCGACAGCCCTGTTAGCCAGATCATCGCCGCGCGCTGACCTAGCTGCCCCTGGCGATCCTCGCGCTGGAGCATTCTATCAAATATTGGGTGTATGTTGTTCATCTTCTTCTTTTTATTCGTTTGTGTTGCACGCGGGCGGCAACTGCCCTCCAACAATAAGCCATAAGCGCACCAGCGGGGGTGCCATCCCCGCCCGCCGGAGGCAGCCCACGCATTACGCCCCACTCCAAAAGAGGCTGTTTTGGCACAAAACTGCCACCGGGGCGTTGGCTCATCAGAGCCAAAACTCGTTCGCCTTTCAGCTATTCTAGCTGAGCCCCCAGAGGCGATTTTATTCTAAAATCGCTGCCTAGGAGTGGGGGCTGTTATTCCACAACTGCCTCCGGCGGGTGGGGATAGCACCCCCACAGGTGCGATTTTCCTGCCCGCCGGAGGCAGTTCCCTCTACACACCTACTATATATAACACCACATCCGCCATCTAGAAGCTCCAGATCCGGGGGATGAGCAGCACAGAGATGACGAGCGTTATAATATTTAGTCCAATTCCGATGCGAAGATAGTCTTTAAACTTGTATCCTCCAACTCCTTGGACAATAAGATTTGTCTGATAACCGATAGGTGACGAGAAACTAGCCGAGGCGGCGATGCAGATGGCGATAAAAAATGGCATCGGATCAACCCCCAGCCTCTCGGCCAGCGCCAGCGCCACGGGGAAGGCTATGGCCACAGCGGCGTTGTTGGTGATGAGCTCGGTGAGCAGCATGGTGATAAGGTAGAGGAGCGCCAGCACCCCATAGAGGCCAAAGAGCTGCGGCATGGAGAGTATCCATTCGGCCACGAGGGTGTTGATCCCCGAGTTGGTCATAGCCTTAGAGATGGCAAAGGCCGAGGCGATGGCCACAAGCACATCCCACGATACGAACTTGGTGTAGCGCTTCACGGGAAAGAGCTGAGTGAGAGCCATGGCCACCATCACCGTGGCGGCGAAGAAGAACATATCGAGCTTCACGCCATTGAAGCTCAGGGCATACCCCTCGCCGAGCGAGGCGCCGAGCATCATAAATAGCAGCATGCCGATGCCGAGCCAGCGGCGGCGGGAGGTGTGAGGGTGGGGCTGCGGCTCCTCGCCCGAGATAATATAGAAGGCACTCGACTCGCGCCATGTGTGGGTAAAGTCGGCGTCAGTTACTAGAGTCAGCGTATCGCCCTGGGTGAGGATGTAGCTCTCGATCCCCTTGGTGTAGCTCTCGCCATTGCGCCTCAGGGCGATGACCCTGGCGCCATAGTGGCGATAGAAGTTAAACTCGCCTAGGCTCTTGCCCACACCCGGGAAGCGGCTATTGAGGATCACCTCGACCCTATGCTCATCCTCCGAAGCAGAGTCATCCTCCTCGGCCACCCTCCTATCGGGCAGCAGCAGCGCGGAGAAGCAGACCAGATATAGTATTCCGACAAGGGCGATCACGAGCCCCACCTTGCCGATCTCAAACATGCCGAGCGAACGGAAGCCCGACTCAACCATCAATCCGTTGACAACCAGATTGGTAGATGTGCCTATCAAGGTGCAGAGGCCACCCATAATGGCGGCATACGAGAGGGGGATCAGAAACTTAGTGGCACTCAGCCCGAGCCTCTCAGCCCAGCTCTTGATAATGGGGGCGAAGATCACCACCACCGCCGTATTGTTGAGCGCCATAGAGATAGCAGTCACCGCCGGCAGCACGCGCGCAAGCAGCGAGCCGACCGAGCCGCGGCGTGTGGGGAGCACAAACTTAAGTAGATGATACAGTGAGCCCGAGGAGCGCACCCCCTCGGCAATGAGGAAGAGCATGGCGATGGTGATCATCTCCTTGCTCGAGAAGCCCTCCAGCAGCTCGCCGGGCGAGATCACCCCCGTCACCATAAATATTATCGCCGCCGAGAGGAGCGTAAAGCCCGGGCGCATGCGGTCGAGCATGAGCACCATCAGCGTGCCAAAGAGGCCTAGCAGAACTATAAAGGCGGAGGCGCTCATCGCGAGGTTACAAAGAATGGGTTGAGCAGATCCTCCTTGTTGTATCTAAGAGGCTCGAGGGTTGTGGTGTCGATCAGGCTCATGCCCATGGCGCGCAGCAGGGCATCGCCGGCGGCCGTATCCCACTCCATGGTGGGGGCATAGCGCGGGTATACATCAGCCTCGCCCTCGGCCACAAGCGATATCTTAAGCGAGCTCCCCTTTGAGACCATCTCCACGCTATCATGTGTGGCGCGGCACTTTGCGATAAACTCCTCGGTCTCGGGCGAGAGGTGCGAACGCGAGGCTACAACGACAAAGCTCGCGCGGCTCTCTTTGAGCGGCAGGCGCTCGGCCTTGGTGCAAGGGCTCGCAGCCTTGAATGCGCCCACGCCCCTATCGCCATAGTAGAGCTCTCCGGTGGCCGGCACATAGATCACACCCAGCACCGGGTCGCCATCCTCGACCAGGGCTATATTTACAGTGAACTCACCGTTGCGTTTGATAAACTCCTTGGTGCCATCCAGCGGATCGACAACCCACAGGCGCTGCCACTCGGCGCGCTCGGCGTAGGGTATGCTGCGCCCCTCCTCGCTCAGGATCGGAATGCCTAGCGGGGCGAGGATCTCGACAATCTCCATGTGCGCGCCCCTGTCGGCGATGGTCAGCGGCGAGTTGTCCGCCTTGCGCTCGATCTCGAAATCGCTCTCCGGATCGTTATATATCTCCATTATCCTATCGCCGGCGGTGATGGCCGCCTCGATGGCCTTTGATAGCTCTACTCTCATAATTTTTACTATATATGATACGTTCTCTCTTTAAAATTCACACTATTGCGTGCGATCTTAAAATACAAATTTAAGATAAATTATCATATAATTACTATATTTGCAGCGATAAAATATTATAGATGAGAATCAAACTACACATCGCAGCGACACTTTTGCTGCTCATAGCCACCGTAACAACGATATCGGCCGAGACCTACGCCCCAACAAGAGATACGCTAGAGCTCAGCGAGAGGCAAGAAAAGAGCCTCCACCGCCAGCAGCGCCGCGACTCGATCCGCGCCAACAAAAAGGTGTGGACATCCATTCTCGGAGGCCCCTCATACACCCCCGAGGCTTCGGCCGGAGTGGCAGGAGCGGTGCTCATCTCGTTTAAAACCAACGAGAAAGATACCATCTCGCAGCGCTCGTTCTTCCCCATGGGAGTGAACTTCTCGATCAACGGAACCTTAGTTGTGGCCGGTGCCGGAACGCTCTTTTTCAACGAAAACCGCTTTAGGATCTACTCGACCTACAACTTCCGCAACGAGCCGGCCAACTTCTACGGCGTGGGCATGAGCGAGATCGAGAGCAACTACCGCAGCGATACGACCACCCTCTACCAGAAGCAGTGCGTCAACCTCTACAACCGCTTCGTGTGGAACGTGCGTGATAATATATTTGTGGGCCCCTTGATGGATATCAACTACTCCAAATCGACCGACATGAACGAGGTGATGCTCGCCAACAGCTACATCCAGAGCTATCGAACCACCTACACCAACATCGGCATCGGCGGCGTGGTGCAGTATGACTCGCGCGATAATATCGCCACACCCACCAACGGTATGCTCCTGAGCGCCATCGCGCGCATCTATGGCCGCTATCTGGGGGGCACCTACAACTATGAGATTCTCGACCTGGAGTATCGACAATTCAAACCCCTCTTTAAGCGCGCCACCCTCGCCTGGACAGCACGCACACAGCTCAGCTATGGCGATGTGCCCTTTACGGAGCTGCCATCCTTTGGCTCGCCATCCGATCTGCGCGGCTTCTACATCGGCGAGTACCGCGACCGCTCAATGGGCTATGGCATAGTGGAGTATCGCCAGATGTTTGGCACCGTGGAGGATCTGCGCCGCGGCCGCTTCCTGGCAAAGCTGGGCTATGTCGTATGGGCAGGAACGGGCACCATCGGCGCCACACCGGCCGACTGGAGCGAGTGGAAATATAACTACGGCGTGGGGCTGCGCATACAGCTTCAGCCCGGCAAGAACTTCCGCCTCGACATCGGCAAGGGGCAGGGCGAGAGCGATATGATGGTCTACTTCAATATGACCGAGGCGTTCTAGCGCACCGCGCGACAAACTCAAACACGCACCAGCGGGGGTGCCATCCCCGCCCGCCGGAGGCAGTTCACGCCCCTCGCCCCACTCACAATAAGGCTGTTTTGGCACAAAACTGCCACCGGGGCGTTGGTTCGCTAGAACCAAAATTCGGATGTCCTCTTCTCCCCTCGTCTCTCTCGTCTCTCTCGTCTCTCCACGTCTCTCCACGTCATTGCGGACTTGATCCGCAATCTCTGACGGTCGATTTTTGAGATTGCGGGTCAAGCCCAATCGTGTCCAAAATAAAAGGCAGACTATTTCCATATTCGCACCTCACACCGCACCTGCGTCATTGCGGCCTCCGAGCCGCAATCTCTAATTATCTGAATATCAGTCGTATTGAGATTGCGGGTCAAGCCCGCAATGACGGACGGAGAAAAGAGAACCCGCAATGACGAGAGAGGGTGAATGGCAAGTGGTAAACACGATCGACAAGTCACAAACCAGGCTCTGGGGTTCAAACACCTCTGGTGTTTGGAAAATTTTAGAGGCTAATGTGTTGTGCAAATTCATTTGTAACAACACATTAGCCTCTAAAATCTGAGAGCGTAGCTCGAAGCCCCAGAGCCGGGGGAGCAAAAAAACGCACCAGCGGGGTGCTATCCCCGCCCGCCGGAGGCAGCTGCCTCTCGCGCAACCAAGAGAGCTACTTCTTAGAGGCTCCGAAGCGCTCCTGAAGGGCACCCTCGCCGCGAGCCTTATATACCGGCAGCGACTTTAGGATCTCCCACTTACGCTTCATGCGATCGGCCAAATCGTGCTCATACTTAAATATCTCGCCGGGGAAACCCTCACCGGTAACATTCTGGCACTTAACGGTATACTCGCCATTGGTGCTGTCAAATACCACAGCATACGAGGGGCCTGTGAGCGACTTCTTATTTCCATAGCCATTCTCGCGGAACTTCTTCTCATAGCCCGGCACCGGGTCGCAGATATACACCTCCTTGTCGTCGACCTGAGCCTCCTCGCCATAGACGCCGTGGATGTTAACAATCTCGCAATCGTTGGCATAGGTACCCACGGTGGCGTTGGGGTCGTTCTTATGCTTGCGGTCGATAAAGCCGCCATGGATCAAAACCGTGGCCGACGAGCTCACCGAGCTCACCCCGTCGATCTTGGCCGTGCCGTTGTGGGTGCAATGGGGGTTCATCATCACCGAGGCGCGGCCGCCCTCAGAGCTCACGTTGCGAGCCTGGATATCAAATACTCCGGCATAGGGGCCGCCGGCACCCGACTCAAGGCGTAGGGTGACGCCACCATTCGAGAAGATATCCTCGAAGAAGAGCCCCTGGGCGCCATGCAGCTGGCAGAGGCCATAGCCCGAGTTGGCGTTGTGGATCGAGCAGTTGCGGATCTGGCCATGGGTTGGGCGCGAGAGCTCCCACTTATCGGCACCTTCGGTCTTGGCCGGCACGAAGATTATGCCGCAATGCACCGTGTAGTTGTCATAGATATCGGCATCGGCGATGTAGAAGTTCTTAACCATGCGGCAGATGATAAAGCGCACGCTGGTGCCATCGTTGCTAAACTCGCGATAGTCGACCTTATACTGCTTGCCATCCTTGCTGCGGATCGAGCAGTTCTCGACATATCTCGGAGCATCATCTTCCGAGTATGAAAATAGGAAGATCACACCGCCCTCCTTAGCCTTGCCCTTAGCCTTGCTCTCGCCCTTAGCCAGCTTGAAGGTGACCCCCGAGTCGACCACGATATGGACATTCGAGCGCATGCAGACCCCATTAAAGGCGTACACTCCGGCCGGCATATTCAAGATACCACCGCCCTGTGCCGAGAGATCATCGAGCGCCTTCTGCATCGCCGCGCTCTGCGCCGAGCCGTCGTTCTTGATGCCGTAATCCTTTACTGCACACTTGGTTAGCCCCTTATAGTCGATCTTCTCCACATAGTGTGACTTAAGGTCGAGGTGCACCTCTTTGTTGCTCCCCTTCTCCTTCTTTGCCGCCTCGGCTGGCACCGCCGCCGCTAGGGCGATCATCGCCGCTAGGGCGAACGCTTTTAGTTTTAACTTCATCTTTTTAGATTTTAAATATTAGTGGTTTATAAATTTCTTTTCTTCTACAACTGCCTCCGGCGGGCGGGGATGGCACCCCCGCTGGTGCGTTTTTTAGTGGGTGGCTAGGGCTTAAAGCTCTGCTTTAAGATTTTGAAATTCATACTCTTATCACAAACAAGTTTGCATAAGAGTCTGCTTTTCAAAATTTGTTAAATGCCCCTGGCATATAAACCCTATCCGAACTGCTCTCGTGCACAATCTCCTCTCGCACGTCTTTGCGCTCTTGAAGCACAAAACCTCTAGCTTGTAACTTGCCGCCTGCCCCAAGCAAATTACCCTGCAAATGGGGGCTGAGCACCCTGCCCGTGCGGCATGAGCACAGTTGCCTCCTGCTACCCCCTCCCCAAAACAGCGATTTTAGAATAAAATCGCACCAGGGGGCTCAGCTAGAATAGCTGACATCGGACGAAAGGCACCATCTCTCGCGCGCGTCATTGCGGCCTCTCGTTCACGTCATTGCGGCCTCTCGCTCACGTCATTGCGGACTTGATCCGCAATCTCAAAACCGCGAATTGTCGACCGCCAGAGATTGCGGGTCAAGCCCGCAATGACGGACGAGTGGAGGCCGCAATAACGGAGGATGGTCAACTCCGCAATGACGCGAGAGGTATAATTAACAATCAATCACCATCAGCACGCCTCAGCTTGGAGTAGGCACACTTGCGCTCTATCGCCCAGCGCGCCTTATAGCGATCCATGATATCCTCAACATAGATCACCTTATCATTATACTCGCCAAAGCCCTCGCCCGAGATGTTGCGGCAGCTGACCGAGTAGTCACCCTCAGCATTATTGAACACCACCGCACCCGAGGGACCCACGACAAAGGCGCGTTTGCAGCCAAAGGTATTCTCGCGAAACTTATCGTAAATCCCCTCACGCGGCTCACATACAAATATCTCACGCGTGCTCACCTGCGCATCCTCGCCATATACGGCATGAATATTAATAATCTCACTCTTGGCATCAAACGTTCCAAAACGGGCATCCGGCTCATAGGTGCGGCCGTTGAGTATGCAGCCGCGATAGATAAGCACCGCAGCAAACGAGCTCTCGGCTCTCACGCCATCAATCCTAACCGTGCCGTTGTCATACACATGAGGGCTCATCATCACCGAAGCCTTACTCTGGTGCGAGCTCACATTGCGCGCCTGGATGTCGAATATGCCGCCATAAGTGCCACCGGCGCCAGTCTCCATACGCAGGGTCATACCGCCATTCGAGAAGATATCCTCAAAGTACAAACGCTCGGCGCCATGCAGCTGACAGAGGCCATAGCCCAGATCGGCATGGTATATCGCGCAGTTGCGGATCTCGCCATCGGTAGGCCTATAGATCTCCCACTTATCAGCCCCCTCGGCGTACGAAGAGACGAAGATGATGCCGCAATGCGTAGTGTAGTTGTCAAGAATCTTTGCATCGGCGATCATAAAATTCTTAACCATATTAGCGATGACAAATCGTGTGCTATAGCCGTTGTTATACTCGCTATAGTCGATCGTATATTGCTCGCCCCTCTCGCCGCGGATCGAGCAGTTCTCGATATACTCCGCGCTGTTGCGATCGCTCGATGCCGCCAGGGTGAAGATCGCACCGATCGAGCGCCCCTTCTTGCTATTGCCATCGGCGCTCTTGGGTCTGGTCAGGTGCAGGGTGGCGCCGCCAGAGATCACCAGATGCACATTCGAGCGCAGAAAGAGCCCATTGAAGCTATACTCGCCGGCGGGAAGCTTCAGTATGCCGCCGCCCTGAGCCGAAATGTCATCCAGCGCCCTCTGCATCGCCTCGCTCTGCGCCGAGCCGTCGCTCTTTACGCCGTAATCCTTTACAGCACACTTGGTTAATCCCTTGTAGTCGATCTTATCCACATAGGTGGATTTTAGATCCAGGTGCTCCACAGCCTCCCTCTTTGCTGCACTTGCAGCGGTGGCTGCCGCCATGGCTATCACCACCAGCGATAGGGTTATCGCCTTAATTTTAAGTCTCATTTTTTTGGGGTTAGGTATTTAGAATCTGTTTAAATTTCTCTCATCTAATTTGTTAAGGATCTGTCACTTCACCTTTCTCTTTTTCTACTCGTTATATAGCTATTGCTATGCGCCTCGCACAAAGAAGAGAAAATTAAAGCAACATCTCTCTTAACAATTTTAGCGAGAAAAACTTAAACAGATTCTAAGTTTGGTATTACAACTACAAACTTACCATTTTACACCCAACTCATTGCAACTCCACGTAAAAAAGATGTTGCTTAGAGTATATTTTTTATCCCTATTCGCTCAAGAGCCCCAACAAAAAGCCGGCGCTCTCGCGCGCCACAAGCATGTAGCCCGCCGTATTGGGGTGGTGGTTGACCCAGCCCGACTTACCCTCCACATACAAGAGGGCATCGAGCGAATTATCGTCGGCCAAGACCATAATCTGGTTTTTCGCACGCTTATAAGTATAGGGCTTCAGCATCTCGTGGTAGCACTCGTCGATATCCTTAAGCGACCTCTGGCGCACCCAGTAGCTATTCACACCATCGCGCCTCTGCGCCTCAACAAAGGGGGTATAGATATCGTTCACCACAATCTTACGCTTGGCGGCCACCGCCTTGATGTGGTTGTTCATCCTCACATCCTCGCCCTCGGGCAAGAAGGGTGTTATCGTCTGCGCAATAAGCTGTGCCCCGGGGAAATCCTGCTCAATCTTAGCCCAAAGAAGATTCAAATCGCGCGGAAACTCCATATCTTTATCCTTGCATTTATACCAGTCGTTGATGCCATATCGCACGATTATGATATCAATGCCTTGATCCTTCAGCGGCCTGATCTCCTCGTCATAGCGCCCCGTGGCCACTACCGTAGCGGCGCTCTCGCCTCCCTTGGCGCTATAGAGCACCTCGATCTTTGCCTCTGCACTCTTGCCATTGAAGATCGTCTCCAGCACCTTGCTCAGGTGCGGACGCTCGGGATGGCATAAGGCCGGAATGGAGCCCACCGTTGTGCTGTCGCCAATTAGTAGTACACGATAAGTCTTTGCGCTGCCCACGCCGCAGATGGCTAGCAGCAGAATTAATGATAGTAATTTTTTCATTAGGTTTGGTATGTTGTTATCTAATATTTACTTGGGGCACCCCCACGGGTGCACACTACAGCTGCGTAGCGAAAACCGATGGGGCGCCAATCCGCGAGAGCACCCTAACGACAACATCGCGCGGAGTCATATCCTCAACCTCGAGCTGAAGCGTAACGCTGCCGTATGGCTCAATCGCCGGCACCACCACCGAGCTGATCTCGCGCTCTGTGCCCTCCATAAAGTCGCTAACAGTCAACACAGTAGGCTCTGACGAAACCTGCCCGAAGTTCTCCACAACAATGCTGGCGCCACCATTCTCGACAACCGGCTTGCGTGCCGAGACTATGGGGGTTAAAAACTCCACCCAAGGCAGGCGAAGATATCCAAAGAGCATCTCGCCGCCCGTGCGCTTGCCGATAACCTTAAGGGCAAACTCGTCGACAGCGATGCAGGCGTTAATATTTGCGAAGCTGACGATCAGATCCGCCCCCTCGGCGCGGCTAGAGATGGGCTCGGCACCGCGGCCGAAGTTCACCTCGCTCGAAGAGCCCAGGCGCAAAGTGTTGACATCCACCTCCTTAAGCGGATCGAAATCCACCTCGCCCTCGATTCTCACCTCGATCATCTTCGCCGTTCTAGCGATAGGTTTTTTATCCACCAGCGAGAGGAGCATGCCCCTATTTAGCGGCAACGAGATGTTCTTCGACGAGTAGCGATCATTCGGCAGATCCTCGTTTTTGAGGGTGTCGATCACCGCCAGATTCATCTGAATGGCGCGGCCGCGCTCATCCTGCAAGATACGCACGCGCTCATATTTAGTCCACTCCTCGACATAGCCATCCTCGTGGCGCGCCACACCGGGGGTGTAGGCCGTGCCCTCCTCCTGGATCCAGTTCACACCATCTCTCGAGCGCAAGTAGAAGGCCGTGCGACCGATCCAGTCGTTGACAATAGCGTTGTACTGCACCTCATCGCGCCAGATCACCGGATCCTCATATTTGCCACTCACCAGCGGATAGATACTTCGCTCAGTGACAAGGTGATAGGGGCTCTCGCCCGTCTCGCTGATCCAGATCGAACCCATGCGGCTGAGCATAATCACCGAGCCATCCTCGCGCGGGGCGAAGGTCATATTGTGAAACCAGGTGCCGCCGCCAAGGCGGATCTCCCTGTCGCGCAGATCGAGCTCGAGGTGGCATAGCTCCCAGGGGCCATTGAGGCTCTTGGAGCGGAAGTAGTTTAGATTTTTTGTTAGATCAAACTTATCGGGATGCGAGGTGACATGGTATACCATCCAGGTGCCATCCTTGGCGCGGAAGATCTCGGGGTTGTGACCCTCGCCCATCGTCTCGACAACCTCAAAGGGGCCCACCGAGTTCGCGCAAGTGGCGTGGTAGACGGTGGATGTTGGGTAGCCGAAGTGCCCCTTAGGGTTATCCTCCGCCCAGCCGCAGACAAAGAGGTGGTACTTACCCTCCTCATCCTGGACTATATTGCCGCCCCAGAACGATATCCTCTTATCCTCAATGCCATTATCTATGTAGCGGCCTCTGACGCCATCGGCGCCCCACATCCTCTTGGTCGCTATCTTCGCCCCCTGCATCGGCTCGATCCTATCCTCAAAGGCCGCCCCCTCAACAAGCGCACCCCACTCTTGAGGGTGTGGACGATAGATGATCTCCTTGGCCGGCTTGGCGCCATGGGTTAACACCACCGCCAGAGTGGCGAGGGTTGTGAGTAAAGTTTTTTTCATATTTAGGTTTTTAGTGTTTTGGTTTGACAAAATTAATAATTTTAGGGGAGTTCTATTTTCTCCCTGATTTTAATTTTTAGTTAATAATTGTCTATTTTTGCTTTTGCAAAAGTGGGTTGTAGTGGCTCCTACCACCTATTTTTGCAAGA
>JBCQTD010000016.1:0-35338 GCA_047178725.1 Rikenellaceae bacterium | reverse complement strand
CAAGGGAACGGACTTTAGTGAAGTAACCGCAAAGCAGATTAAATGGATTGAAAACAAGCTAAATAATCGTCCTCGTAAAAGACTCGGATACCTCACACCAAATGAAAAATTTAAACAAATATTAACTATGAATTCAGTTGCATTTGCAGGTTGAATTCAGCAATTAAAAAGAGAGGTCGATAGTCAAATCTATCAACCCCCCAAGCATATAATAAGTTTTTTGTCCTACTCCGTCTCGACGAACTGAGCCATGGCCTCCTCAACGAAAGCTAGGATATTCTCAAGCGTAGTATCGCTCTCCACCGAGTGCGATGGTGAGAAGATGTAGCCACCCTCCTTTCCTAGCTCTAAGAGCATCCTCGACTCGGCAATAACCTCCTCAACTGTGCCGAATGGCAAGGTCTTTTGCATCGAGAGACCACCATGGAAGGCCAAACGGCCACGATAGGTGTTTAGAATCTCCTTAACATCCATAACCTCGGGCTGGAATGGGTTGAAGCAGTTAAGACCGGCATCTATAAGATCTGGATATAACTCAACCACATCACCGCAGCTGTGGATCATCACATACTTACCAGCCTCTCTTACGCGACCATACATACGCTGAATTCGTGGGTATAGAAACTCCTTCCAGATATCATAGCCCATGATTAGACCCTTCTGCTGACCCCAATCATCGCCGAAGTAAACGGCATCAATATCATATTTTAGAGCCTCGTCAATCTGGGCAATATTGTAGTCGCAGATGGCATCCAAAAGCTGATGAACAAACTCGGGGTTGATAAAGAAATCCATTAGTAGGTTCTCTATTCCGCGCATACTCCAAGCGCGCTCATATAGTGAGAAGCCTATCTGGAATACCCTAAACATATCGGGCTTCTTTTCGGTCTCACTCTCGATATTTGCAAAGAAGCGTGGATCTAGCGGATTAGGAAACTCATAGCCCTCAAGTGTTGGCTCCGCAAGGAGCACGCCGCGCACATCGCCGATATCCTTATCAATGCTGCGATCCCACACAACCTTAAATACATCCTGAAATAGATCCTCGCCCACCTCATCGAAGAAGCCAATATCACTACCAGGCTGAAGGATATGGTTGCCCAAAACGGGATCCAAATCATCTACTCCATAGTGCTCTAGAAGCATCTCCTTAGGCTCCTTTGTAAATTTGTAAGACCATGGCACATAGGGTGGTTTTTTACCATCGAGTACCATCTTGATAATCTCTCTCTTTGTCATAATAGTTATTTTTTTAGTTTAAGTTTAAGTAGGGTAAAACAATTATTGCCATATTTTTAAAAGCACTCTTGGAGCGATATTTTTCACTATTAAATTTCAATATAGAATAACTATATTTTCAATTCAATAGCAAAAAATCTCATCTCCAATAGCACTCTTAAAAACACACCAATAATTATTTCACACTACTTAATAGTTTAAAATCGGGAGCGCTAAAACCTATAGATATCAGCTCGCAGCGCCCAACAGACTGGCTCATTGGTGCAACGACTATCTGCCCAGGGAGATATTGAATCATCACGCTCTCGCCGCTCACCAACGTAACATAACCCTTCAATCGAAGGATAGTATCATCCAGGGATGATAAGAACCTATCGAGACTCTCGCGGGTGCACAATAGTGTAGATTTGAAACATTTTGATGTGTAGACTCCATCTCCACATTTGGTAAGAGCGCCTCGGATATCACCCCTTAAGGCCAGAGATGAGAGCTCTCCATCAAAGAGCGAAGATACATCCATCTTTGCATAGCTACACTCCTCCATCTTTGCCACAGGATTGATCTCAGCGATCTTAGCTCGCACCTTAGACAAGGTGTCAACATCAACAAGATCAACCTTATTGACAACCACCATATCGGCCACCTGAACCTGATGGCGAACACCTATGATATTGGCCAAAACGGGCAAAAATCTAGGAGCATCCACCACAGAGATAATCCGCGAAAGGTAGTAGCATTCGCTCAGCTCCTCGTCCTCCATTAGCTGCGCTATAGCGATGGGATCGGCAATGCCTGTGGCCTCAACGACAACCATGTCAACAGCGCTATGCGAGAGCTCTTTTAATAGATTTTTGAAGTGCGAAAAGAGGCAAGCGCAAAATATTGAACCAGAATTGAGCTCACGGATTTCAAATTCACCTGCAACCCCACGAAGTATCTCTCCATCTATCGAGCTAGCGGCAAATTCGTTCTGCACAACGGCTACCCTACGCTCACCGACATAGCGGCGCAACATCTGGGCGAGAAGCGATGTCTTGCCACTACCCAGAAATCCTGTGACTAGGATAATTGGCACCTTGGGGGCGAAGGCTACTATCTCCATATTATTTGCTCTCTAGAACCTTACCGATAGCCTCGGTGATCTTCTCAACCGGAGGGATATTTGAGATAAATGTGATCTGGCCATCAATCAAAACAGTAGGTATATTTGTAACACCCGAGGCGGCCATAAACTCCAACCCCTCGCGCGTCTTAACCGAACGCTCAACTACAACAACCCTATCGCCGAATGGCTCGGCGCCACGCTTTGTTGCCTCCCACATATATTGGCAAGCGGCGCAGCCCGAAGCATCAAGCGTCACACAATCCACCTTAACAATATTTGGATCTAGGTAGGTAGCCAAATCTAGAGGCTCAACATTAGATGCCTTCTCGCCCAATGCTCTAACAACATCCTGCTGATACTTATCGGCGACAAGCTCACCACAGGCGATAAGATTGGCCTCAGGTGTAGCGTAGGCAAGATCGCATCCAGGCGCTAGAATAAAACCCTTGCACTCCTCTCCGGCGACGTCTAAACACTCAACCACGTTGCGGCGAGTATCATCCTCATCTCCCATCAAAAGGACAGCTGTTAGCTTAAGGTTACCACCATAACAGATATTGGTATTCAAACAGATATCGCGAACGAAATCGAGCGGAATATTCTCATCAATAGAGATATTGTCTGGAGCACACTGGCACATAACATCAATATTATGCTCAGCATGACCACACACAAAGAAAGATGAACGAGCACCCTGCTCCTTAATAGTTGAAAATAGTCTCTGGCATGGCTTCAAGATAAACTGCTCAAACTGATCGGGGCCAATCTGGCTACACATTGGATCTACCACAGCAACAATATCACAACCAGCCTCAACATAGTAGCTACTCATGGCGCAACATACATCAACGCAGAACTCCATAATCTTCTCTACCTCCGCCTCGTCGGTAAACATCTTCATAAAGATATCGGTTCCACAAAGGTGAAGAGCCAAGGTAAATGGGCCAGTAATAAGGCCATAAAGTGCAACATCGGGGAACTCAGCACGCAGGCGACGTGTGAGATTCATAGTCATGCCGATACGACCATCGCTAACCTTCGGAATAAACATATCATCCAAAGTTTTTGTACCCCCCTCACCCATTGGGTGGCTGCATACTGATGGTGGATTATCCTTGCTCCATACAAGGTCACAGCCCAGGATCTCGGCCTCCATCTGTAGGTCAAACGACACGGGAATACCGTCAGCCTTATATAAATTTATAGCCTTCTTGATTCCCTCATACATCAGCTCCTCCGATTTAAGGTAGCTCTCAGCATCGGCGCCAACCAAGGCACCGGCATGAACTCCCACAAAGGGCACCCAAGGAGCGCGTTCAACACTCTCTAGGTTGAAGGCTCTCATAATTAACTCTTTTCCGCTCATTTTAGATTAGTTTTAAGATTTTCGCATATAACAATCTGCTCTCTGGCAGATCGCACAGCCATATTTTTTGGTTATAACATCCTTGCCTATACCGATCACTCCGCTGATAGATTTTATAGGTTGCATCAGGCAGCTGTCATTAAGCGTAATTTCGCACCTCTGATCAGATAGCACTTTAAAAAGTTTTTGCTGCTCTCTAATATCCCATTTGCAATACCCGGGGCTGAAGCGATTTGTATGGAGCATGTCACCTATCCTCTGCTCTAGATCTAGCTCCATCCTATCGCCCATAGCCTCAACAATAGTTGAGGCGATAGCATCGGCAATAAAGAGTCGAAGAGCATCGCCCGAAGCCGAGATCTCATCCAACCACCGCTGCACCTGCCATCCTGCCGTGGCAACAAAAACAGCTGCCGAGCTAGAACGCTTCATCAGCGATGAGATAATCTTGCCGGTCATAAACTCAGTATCTCCAACTTTCAGACTCTCGCTTGAGGGATCACAGTCAAATATTTGATAATAGAATGATGGCCTGGCGATCTGCTCAACCTCCGAGATAAGCTCCTGGCAAAGTGCGCAGATATCCGCCTCTGGTGTGTTGCCGCGATATCCCATCGAGCGATAAACCTCACGAAGATCTAAATCCATCTCGGCGAGGGATATCTGCATATATGAGACCATAATCTTTAAGCGCAAGCAACGAGCGAACGAGCCAAAGCAACGGCCGAATTTGCATTCTCGCTGTAGCCATCTGCGCCAATCTTATCGGCAAAATCCTGGGTGATAGGCGCACCACCGATCATAACCTTTACCTGATCGCGCAGACCTTCGGCCTTAAGAGTCTCGATCACCTCGCTCATGTAGGTCATTGTTGTTGTTAGAAGTGCCGACAGGCATACAACTTGTGGCTTTACGTCCTTAATTGCCGCAACGATCTTCTCAGAAGATACATCAACACCAAGATTTATAACCTCAAACCCGCAGCCCTCCAACATTGAGGCTACTAGGTTCTTGCCGATATCGTGAAGATCGCCCTTAACTGTGCCGATAATGATTTTCGCCTGCTCGGTAGTGTCAGCGCTAGCCTTTAGAAGTGGCTTTAGGATATCTAGCGAACCCTTCATAGCGCGAGCCGCCATAAGTAGATTTGGCACAAAGGCCTTGCCGTCCTGGAATGCCTGACCAATCTCCTCCATGCCCTTGATAAGATAGCTGTCGATAAGTGTTTGTGGCGTAACGCCCTCGCTTAGGGCTAGATTTGTCTGCTCGATGGCTAGATTAAGGTTTCCCTTAACGATGGCCTCTGATAGTGTGTAGTTTGACATAAAGTCGTTATTTTTGTAGAGTTAGTTTTTGTATTGCAAAATTAGATATTAAAATATATGTATAATTTATTGATTTTTGCACTATCTATTGTTATATTTGCACATGATGCCTAACTAGCAAATATATGATAATAAAAGAGGAGAAAGTAACCGCAAGTGGCAATAATGCCTTTGCATTCCGCTCGTTAGTGTGCCGCCACTTCCCGAGCCCACTACACTTCCACCCCGAGATGGAGGTCGTCTACATCAATCAAGGCGATGGATTGTGTTTTGGTGCAGATGGCATAACTCCATTCTCGGGTGGCGACATCTTCTTTTTTGGCGCAAATTTTTCGCACTATTTCCGTAGCGATGATCGTTTCTATGAACCAACATCTCGCGATCTTTGCGGCTCTACATATGTTCAATTTGGAGTCGACATCCTACCAACATCTCACTCCACCATGCCCGGATGCAGCGATATTCTCAGACTTATAAATCATGGCTGCTATGGCTTAAAGTGGCCACAAGGTAGCATCTCGCAGCAGCTTGCAGATGATATAATTAGCATGGAGTATACCAACGGATTTGATAGGTTGATACGCCTATATAAGTTGCTCAATGCCCTCGGGCAGCAGATAGATAAAGGAGAGCATATCGCCAGGGCGCGCAGCAGCGCCGAGGCTCTCGCCTCAGATTACATATATAGGAAGGTGATGGAGTATATAAGCCTTAACTTCCGCGAAGAGATTGCTTTGGCGGATTTAGCCAAGTATGTCAGCATGAATAGTACCGCCCTCTGCCGCCACTTTAAGAGCAAAACTGGCTATTCGATATTTAGCTATCTTTTAGATTATAGAGTTGGATATGCCAAGCAGCGCCTCAGCTCTAGCCAAGCTCCAATAGCAGAGATAGCTTATGGCTCAGGCTTTAACAATATCCCTAACTTCAATGTGCAATTTAAGCGACTCACTAGTCTCACCCCGAGCCAATATCGCCTATCTCACGCTAAGGGCGAGCGAGAGTAGCCCCACACGACCACGGCTCGGCGCCATATTCAGAATCTGTTTAATGGGTGTTTTAAGTGTAATTAATGTTTAGCAGGTATCGTTATGCGAATATACAAAAAAAATCATATCTTTGTGAAAATTAAATAATTTATGGCTAGCACCTACAGAATACTACGATATACTTCCGCCGATAAGATGTGTGATCTAATCAGTGATAATTACCATATACTACTGGTTCTAAACAGATTTAGCATATCTCTAGGATTTAAAGATTTCACCCTAGGGCAGGTTTGCGACAACTACAATTTGGACTCAAACACCCTCCTGGCAGTTGTAAATCTCCTAATTTCGGGCGATAAACAGGGGGCTATAGAAGATGCTAGGCACATCGAACTTGTGGCTCTTATAAGCTATCTTAAGCGTTCACACGCCTACTTTGTTGAGTATAAACTACCATCTATCCGCGAAAAATTGCAAAAAGCCATTGTTGGCGATGATGCAGTGTCGCTGGCCGTACTGAGCTACTATGATGAGTATATCACCGAAGTGGAGCGCCATATGGAGCATGAAGAGGGGGTTGTATTTAAATATGTAGAGAGGCTTTTAGATGGGGTGTCAAGCAAAGATTTCAGCATAGATCTCTTCAGCGAGCACCACGAGGGGATGGAGGCTAAGCTTTCGGAGCTGAAGAGTATAATAATTAAGTACTTTCCAGCCGAGACAACAAACGATCTGAGCAGCGTGCTGCTAGAGATATTCGACTGCGAGGCGGATCTATCATCGCACAGCGAGATTGAGGATCACCTATTAATCCCAGCCATACGCCGGGCAGAACAAGAGCTAAAGTAGAGAGATATGGCACCGAGAGTACATATAGTTATTGCCGAACCATCGGTTATAATACGCAGCGGCGTTGTCGCTCTGCTTCAGCGATCTAATTCGTTAAATATAGATATCGCTGAGCTTGAAGATATCTTTTCACTACGAGAAACTCTTTCGCGGCTAGAGCCAGATATTTTGATTATAAATCCCGCCCACCTTGGCGCATTTCCAGCTATAATTCTTAAAGAGCATAGCGAGAGGATGAAGATAATTGCGCTCCAAAGCTCGCTGGCTAATCAAACCACCCTCAAGGAGTATGATGGGGTGATAAATATCTATGATTCGCAGAATGGCATCGCATCAACTATCGCTAATATAATCAACACGGGCGAGATTGCGGAGACCAAAAATGACCTGACACAACGCGAAAAAGAGATCGTTATATGTGTGGCAAAAGGAATGACCAACAAGGAGATCGCCGACGAACTCTACCTATCAACGCATACGGTCATCGCCCACAGGCGCAATATCACTAGCAAGCTAGATATCTACAGCACCTCGGGGCTCACGATATATGCTATTGTCAATAAGCTTATTGACCTTGGTGAAACCTCAGCTAAATAGAGGCTAATAGACGATTTTATCTAATATAGAATTTAGGTGCGCAATGGCCACACCATAGTTTGTCATAGGCACGCCCTGCTCCTTGGCGCGCGCTAACCTTGATAGCATATATTTTCTATTAAACATGCAGCCGCCACAATGTATAACCAGATCATAAGGCGATAGATCGGCGGGGAAATCTCGACCAGCAACAATATCAATATTAAGCTCAACTCCCACCCTAGAGCGTAAAATTCTTGGGAGCTTCTCTCGCCCTATATCCTCCGATAGTGGAGCATGTGTGCACGCCTCGGCGATAAGCACTCGCGAATTGGGAGTAAGAGAGTCTATAGCCGCAGCCCCCTCTACAAAGGCTCTTATATCACCCTTATACCCCGCCATCAAGACCGAAAACGAGGTCAAGGCGCTCTGCTCGGGCTTCTGGGCATAGACCTCAGAGAATACTTGCGAATCGGTTATAATTAACTTCGGCGGAGCAGATAATGCCTCAAGGCTCTGCCTAAGCTGATCGGTCGTGCAGCTTATAACCACAGCCCGGCGATCCAGAAGCTCACGCATAGTCTGCACCTGCGGCAGGATCAACCTGCCTTTGGGGGCTTGTGGATCTTGCGGCATAACCAGCAATACAATATCTCCATCTACCACCATATCACCTAGGATCGTCTGCTCGGTAGCATCAGCGGGCAACACACGCAAGATAGCCTCTCGCACCTGCTCAATATCTATACCCTCTTTGGCACTAAGCAGAATTGGGGTCAACCCCAACCTCGATACTATACTTTCTGCAAAAGAGGTAACATCCTCTCTGATATCTATCTTATTTATTACAGCTATGGTGGGTATATTTCGGCTCTTAAGCTCGTTACACCACTCTTTTTCAAGTGCCAAATCACCCTCCTCGCAGAGCAGAAGTGCCACATCCGCCCTATCTAAGCTTCTGACTGCACGCGATATGCGCCCCTGACCAAGCTCTCCATGGTCATCAAAACCAGGGGTATCTATAATAAGAGATGCGCCGATACCATGCAGCTCCATGGCGCGCGCCACCGTATCGGTTGTTGTTCCGGCAATGGGTGATGTGAGCGCCGTATCCTGACCTGTAATCGCATTTATAAGTGATGATTTGCCACTATTTGTGCGACCAAATATCACCACATGTAGGCGATTTGAATTGGGTGTTCTCTCCATAATTAAAATCTAAAATCTCTCTTTCCACTCTCTATCTCAACGAGGTTTCGCTCGGCAATCCCCCTAACCTTATCACTTGGGATATATCTCAACCCCCTTTTTATCAACTCCAACCCCTTCGCGCGAGTCTCTGCCGAGGCGTAATCCTCCAAATACTCCTTAAATGTCATGAGTGCATTTGGGGTGCAACAGTTGGCTATCTGCCCCGACTTTAGAAGCGAGTAGAACCTATCCCCCGTCCTGCCCTCGCGATAGCAGGCGGTGCAAAAACTCGGAATATGGCCTAAATCTACCAGCCACGATACTATCTCGTCGAGAGTTCTATTATCATTCAGCTCAAATTGCGCCGAGCTCGCCTCCCTCTCGGGCGAGGCGTAACCACCGACGCTTGTAACCGAGCCGCCGCTGATCTGCGATATACCTAGTTTCAAAACACGCGCGCGCGAAGCCTCCGACTCTCTGGTTGAGATTATCATTCCGCTATGTGGTAATGATATCCTCATAAGCGCCACCAACCTCTCGAAGATCTCATCCGATACCGCATCGGGAAAATCAGCCGTATCAATATCATCCGCCGAGCATATTCTCGGCATGCTGACCGTATGTGCCCCGAAGCCAAACTTTGCAAAGAGATGCTCCGAGTGCATAAGTAGCCCCACAAAATCGTAACGATATGTGTTGAGCCCAAAGAGCACACCTAACCCCACATCATCAATGCCCGCCTCCATCGCCCTATCCATCGCCTCGGTGTGGTATGCATAGTTGCTCTTGGGGCCCGAGGGGTGAAGCGCCTCATAATTTTTTCGATGGTATGTCTCTTGAAATAGGATATATGTGCCGATACCCGCCTCTTTGAGCAGTCGATACTCCTCAACAGTAGTGGCGGCGATATTTACGTTTACTCGCCTTATAGCTCCATTTTTATGCTTTATGCTATAGATCGTCTTGATCGACTCCAAGATATACTCAATAGGGTTATTTCGCGGATCTTCACCCGCCTCCAAAGCGAGACGCTTATGCCCCATATCTTGCAGAGCGATAACCTCTTCGCGAATCTGCTCTTGTGAGAGTTTTTTACGGGGTATGGCTCTGTTTTTTAGGTGATATGGACAATAGACGCATCCATTTACGCAGTAATTAGAGAGATATAGCGGCGCAAACATCACAATTCTATTACCATAGAATCGCTCCTTAATCTCGCTCGCGAGTTTGAATACTCGCTGCCATATCGACTCATCCTGGCACTCCAAAATTAGCGCCGCCTCGCGATGGCTGAGGCCATTACAATCTGCCGCCCTCTCGGCAATGGTCTCTATTAGCTCTAGGTTGCTTGCCTGGGCTTTAGCATAATCTAAAGTTGCTAAAATCTCCTCGTGTGAGATAAATTCATCTGCTATATTTGACCTTGAATCATACATATCATCAACCTTTTTTTGGGGCATCACCCCTATCATAAGAAATATAATAACCGATCCTATCTAGCCGCTCTGATAGCAGCCTCAGCCCCTCGGCCGACTCCGAGCCAAACGAGGCTTTATTATTATACAACGAGTAGCTAGCCCTATTTTTCGCAGGCGAAAGGTTCGGCATAACAACATTGGCACCCGCCAAAATCCCCCTCTCCCGGCCATCTTCGGCGAGCGAGGCCAGAGCCGTTGTAGAGGGTATCAAAGCCTCGGGGTGTATAAGTCGAAATATCGAGATTAGCCTTATGGTTCTATCCACATCCCCAGCTAGGCAGCCAGCAAACGGAGTATCCGAATGAGGTATGAATGGCCCTATACCGATCATCGCGGGCTCTAGTCGCTCAATATACTTTATATCCTCCATAATATGATCCACGCTCTGAAAGGGCGATCCAACCATGATTCCCGTACCAGTTTGATAGCCGATCTGCTTTAGATTTGCTAGGCACTCCAATCTATTTTCGAGCGACATAGATGCCGGATGCAGCTTGCGATAGTGCTCCTGGTTGCAGCTCTCATGTCGCAACAGATAGCGATTAGCCCCAGCCCTAAAGAGCCGCGAATAACTTTCGCGCGATCGCTCACCCAACGAGAGTGTTATCGCTACATCCTCAAACTCGGCTCTAATAGAAGATAGTATCCCCACAAGCCACTCATCGCTCAAAGCAGGATCTTCGCCTCCCTGCATTACAAAGGTTCTAAAACCTAAGCCGTACCCCTCTCTACAACAATCCAAAATCTCATCGTGTGAGAGCGAATATCGCACCACCTCTCGATTAGATGCACGAATGCCGCAATAGTAACAATTATTGCGGCATCGGTTAGTTATCTCAATAAGTCCGCGAATATAGATACCCTTACCAAAGGTGGCTATAGCTACCTCTCGCGCCTGATCACGAAGATACTCCATTGCGGCAGCATCATTCGACAAGAGCAGGGCTCTATAGCCCTCATCGGGTAGAGATCTCTCTTCGCGTAGTCTATTGATCCATTGTATCATAAGTTTTCTGCTGCTTGGCTAGCTCTTTTACAAGCTGCTGCTTGGCTACGGCAATCTTTGAGTGTACACTAGGTCCGGTAATACAACCACCCTCGCAGGCCATAACCTCGATAAAATCTCCGGGGGCTTTTCCCGTCTTGGCGTAGGTGCGAAGTAGATTGATACTCTTCTTATTAAAGTCGGAGAACTGAACCGGATGTATTGAGTCTGCACCATCCTTCAAAAATGCCTGCACAGCACCCATAACACCACCCGCCTGCGCAAAACCATGCGCCTCACGAACAGAGGTGTATACCATTGGATAACTCTCAACCTCCTCGATCTCAATTCCGAGGCCGGAGAATATTGAGGCCGACTCCTCGAATGTAATAACATAATCTACCGCCTCATCGCGCTTAGCCTCCTTGCGCTTAGCTACACATGGGCCAACGAATACAACCTCTGCATCAGGATACTTCTGTTTGGCTATGCGCGCCGCGTAATACATCGGAGAGCCAGTTGTTGAGACATACTTCTTCATATCGGGAAGATGCTTCTCCACAAGCTCAATATATGATGGGCAGCACGAGGTGGTCATAAATGGCTGACCTTCGTCCAACTTCTCTATCAGCTCGTGCGCCTCATTGCTAACTGTATCCATCGCTCCTTGAGCCACCTCTATAACATCGGTAAAGCCCATCTGCTTGAATGCTCCATATACTTTATCTATAGAGCTAACACCCTTAAACTGACCCAGAATAGATGGCGCAACAATGGCAACCATCTTCTTACCATTACGAATCTTTTGAAGTACATCAAACACATGCGACACCTCAAAAATAGCACCAAAGGCACAAGCATTCAAACACTTGCCACAGAAGATACACTTCGACTCGTCGATATGCTCAATGCCATCTGCATCTTTCTTGATCGCCTTTACAGGACACACCTCCTCGCAAGGAACGGGAATATATACAATAGCGTGATATGGGCAAGATTTATGACAGATGCCGCAGCTAATACAAGCGCTATGGTCGATCCACGCCTTGCCATCCGACTGGCGTACATGCACAGCATTCTTTGGGCAGTTTGCCTGACAGCTTCTAGCGGTGCAACCACGACATAGATTTGTAATCTCGTAGTTGACCTGAACACAAGCCGAACATGCCTCGTCAATAACACACAATATACTATCCTTTGGCTTCCCATTCTCGGCACGATCTAGCGCCATCTTAGCATATGTTGAGAGGGGGGTAAGCTCATCCTTCTCATCATTCATATCTAAGCCCAACAGAGGAAGTGATTTATACTTCCACACAGCGCGCTCTTTATGGACGCAACAGCGACCTGCATGCTTAGACTTTCTGGGGCTAAGCTCAATGGGTAGACGGTCGATCTTCTCTACCAATTCGTTTTTATTCCATAGGGTAACAAGCTCTGTTAAAAGCCTATGGCGAACGATCATGATGTTATTACTAAATGCCATATCGGTATCTATAAATTATTCAAGGCTGCAAAGGTAGTAATAGTTCTCAATTAAAAAACAAAATTGCAATATATATTTCACTTTAACTTAACATAGCCGATTACAAAATCTCCACCCTTTCCCTCGCCCAATATTTTTGCCTTATAATCCTCCTCTATAAGGCCATGCTCTTCGCGCCCAAAGACGACAATCAAATCCGCTCCATCAGGGGTTGAATTAACCACCCTCATACCCCCGCCATAGTTAACCTTTGAGCTGGCACCAAAACGCATAGTTTTAATCTTAATATCTTTTTGCGGATTAAACCCCTCCTCGGCGAGGATTTTAACTTTTACATTATCACCGCTCAACTCGATAAGCTCAACTCTAAATGGCACTTTAAGCTTAAAGACCATATTCTTCGAACTGTGATTATCCAACGCCACATCACAATGCTTTAGTGTATCGGCCGCGGCAAAGTTGATATGTGTAGCGCGACCATACTCATCGGTCAAAATCTTTGGCCGCTCAAACTTATGCCAATCCTCTCGCGTGCCATCCTTACGAATGGCTATCTCAGGGGTGTAGGCCAAGCCATCCTCATAGCTCCAATGGTAACCATCGGGCGATGTGAGGTGATATGCCTTGCGCCCTAAGCACTCATTAACGATAAGGTTATAGCACACCTCATCCCTCCAAATAACGGGATCCTCCTCATGCGAACCATTCCGTCTTCTATAGGCTGGCTCTACATCAACCAGGGTAAATCGCTCGATCTCATCCGCTGGGCAGGTGTAGGTATACCCCTCCTTATTCATCATCAGCACGCTACCATCCTTGCGCACGACATAGGTGCGATTGGTGTGGTTCATCTTGCGGCTCTCATTGAAGCTTGTTGTAATCCTCCTCCATGGCCCATTAATAGTACTTGCCACATAGGCCTTATCACCCATAACACCTAAGACATAGGTGCCATCATTTAGACGATACACCTCTGGATTATGGCCAGCACCAATAACATCAATGACCTCATATCGCCCCATCGGATCATCCGACACAGCGTGCGCAACCTCTGATGCCCACCAGAGCTCATGACCACTTTTGCCATTGGGGCGAGATATATCCTCTCTCCATCGCGCTACGAACATATGATATTTTCCATCGTCACCTTTTACAATGTTTCCACCCCAATAGGAGTAGGTATTATCCTCCAGGCCGATATCAGGATAGCGAGGAACGACAGCCGCAGCGCCCCAAAGATCAGAACTGAGCTGGCCGAGTGGCGAGATAGGCTCAATTAAATCCATAAATGCCGCACCCCTGACCAACTCGCGAGCAGGTGCCTCAACTGAAAAGGCCGAGGCTAGGGCTAAAAGTGATAAAATAAATATGCGTTTCATCCGGTTTTAATTTTTAGTTGTAACAAAGCTAGCTAAAAAAGATCACAATCGGCACATAATTCACAAAAAAACATTACATTTGTAGCTATATATTACAAAACCCGATTATGAAGAGAGTACTATTTACGATATGTGCTGCAATAACATTATCAGCGCTATCAGCCCAGGTAATCTATCGTCCTTCCCCACCTGAATGGGAGTGCATCGCCGAAGGTGGCCAATTTATGGATCGCTTCCTACCAATGCCCGATGGCAAGCTATCAATGGACAACTGGGGCGCAGGCTGCGTGCAGCCACGATATATTGACAACGGACTAGAGGATGCCGAGAATTCATACTGGGGCGGAAACATCATCAAAGACGAAAAGGGCAAATACCACATGTATGTTAGCGGCTGGAGCGAAGATGCCGAGAAGGGGCACATGGGGTGGCTCAACAACTCCAACGTTTACCACGCCACAGCCGACAGCAGTTTTGGCCCATTCACCATGCAGGAGAGAATCGGCATCGGCCATAACTCGGAGGTGGTGAAGCTAAAGGATGGTAGCTACATGATATACCATATTGATGGCCGAGGCTATAGGGATAGCGATTGCCACTACTACCTCTCGAAGAGCCCTTATGGCCCATGGGAGAAGAGGGAGATGGCGTGGGATCTTAGAGGCCGAGCACGCGTTGACGGCATCGGTGCAACGGGTCCTAAAACCTGGTCACACAATATGAGCTTCGCTAGGCGCGAAGATGGATCGGTTCTTATGGTCAGTCGCGGTGGAAAGATCTTTATCAGCGAGGATGGTATATCTAAATACAACCGCGTGAGCAATGGTTCGGTCTATCCCTACATTGATGGCCGCTATGAGGATCCTGTTATCTGGCGCGACAACGTGCAATATAATCTGATTGTAAATGATTGGATCGGCCGCACAGCCTTCTACCTTAGATCAAAAGATGGTCTAAATTGGGTCGTTGATCCAGGCATGGCGTATATGCCTGGCATCTCTAAGCACAAGGATGGCCGAGTAGAGAATTGGTACAAATATGAGCGCATGCGCGTATATCAAGATGAATATGGCCGCGCAACACAGGCAAACTTTGCTGTTATCGACACAATTAAACACAACGATCTTCCGGGCGATAACCACAGCTCGAAGAATATCGTCATTCCTCTTAATAAGGGTATGCTCCTGGAGGTTCTTAATAAAATTCCTATCACACGACTTACCAAAGAGATTGCCGTTAAGATCGCCCGTGAAGAGGGCTTCAATCCAGCTGAGGAGATCGACCTTGAATCGCTACACTTTGGAGCATCATCAGAGGTAAACTTTGGTCGCGGAGCTAAGGCTTTGAGGGGAGAGCTTTCGGGGGATGATTTTATTGTCTATTTCGAGGCTAAAAACCACTGCATAACCGACGAGGAGTTTGCACCAAAGATGCTTGGCAAAAACAAGAGTGGAGAGATGATATATGGCTATTCACGTCTACCATGGATAGATTACGCACCAGCTATTCTGTCGGCAAATCCACCTGTACTAAGAAACACAAAGGCTAGTGTCGTGGTCGATAACTTTGGAACATCTACTTCCGCCGGTGCTCTGGTGTCGGTCAATGTATATGATGAGAGCGGCAAGGAGGTGGAGCTCTTCTCTGCCAAGCTATCTCCGATCAAGCCCTACGGATCACAGGAGGTTAGCGCCGAGCTAGGCAAAAATGCTGAGAAGCTTAAGAGCGGATCGTCAATAGTTGTTAGGGTTCATACCGGCACACAGAAGCCTACCGTATTCCATATGGTAATGTAGAGAGCCCCACAAGGTAAGATATAACAAGAGAGTGGTTTGAGGATACGCACCCATCAAACCACTCTCTTCTATTATGATATTAAGATCTCTAATTACTCATCAGATATGATTTAATAAAGGCATCTATCTCGCCATCCATAATCGCCTCCACGTTTGAGCTCTGGCAACCAGTACGATGATCCTTAACCCTCCTATCATCAAAGACATATGAGCGAATCTGCGAGCCCCACTCGATACGCTTTTTACCAGCTTCAAGAGCTTGCTGCGTTGCCATGCGCTTATCGAGCTCACGCTGATAGAGCTTCGAGCGAAGAATACGCATAGCATTCTCGCGGTTCATAAGCTGCGAACGAGTCTCCATATTCTCAATCAAAAACTCCACCGCCTCGCCCGTGTCGGCATCCTTGCCATGGTAGCGCAGGCGAACGGCGGTCTCCACCTTATTTACATTCTGCCCTCCGGCACCGCTTGCACGATAGGTATCCCACTCAATATCCGATGGGTTTATCACCACCTCAATATTATCATCCACGGCGGGCGAGATAAAGACCGAAGCGAAGGTTGTTTGGCGCTTATTATTAGCATTAAATGGCGATAGGCGCACCATGCGATGCACGCCGCTCTCGCTCTTAAGATAGCCATAGCCATACTCGCCCTCGAACTCCAGGGTGCACGACTTAACGCCAACCTCATCACCCTGCTGCATATCCAGAACCCTCACTTTATAGCCATGAGCCTCGCCCCAACGGGTATACATCCTAAGAAGCATAGCAACCCAGTCGAGCGCCTCTGTGCCTCCAGCACCGGCGTTGATATCCATAATAGCACCCAGGCCATCCTCCTCGCCCTTGAGCATATTTCTAAGCTCCAACTTCTCAACCTTCTCGAGAGTCAGAGCATACTGCTCATCAAGCTCCGCCTCGCTAGAGAGCCCCTCGCGAACAAAATCGGGCATAATAGTTAGATCTTCGAGCGAACTAAGAACCCCGTCATACTCATCAATCCACCCCTTAATTGAGGCGATCTTCTGAAGCTGCCTCCGCGCCGCCTCGGCATCGTCCCAGAAGTTGGGTACCTGGCTCTTCTCCTGCTCATTCTCTAGCTCAATACGCCTAGACTCTATATCAAGGCACCTATTTAGCATCTCGACCCGAAGCTCAACCTCCTTGATCTGTTCTGTATTAATCATACTACTCTACTCGATCTCCCAATCGCAACCATCCTTACGATCCTTGACCCTAATACCAGCCGCCGTTAGTCCATCGCGGATCTTATCCGATAGCGACCAATCCTTGGCGGCCTTAGCCTCAGTGCGCATAGCAAGAAGCATCTCTACAAGTGGCGATACGATATCGTTCTGAGCACCACCCGAGGTTGTTTTCTCGCTCTTCAGACCCAATATATCAAACACATAGCGATTAACGACAGCCTTCAGCTTATCAAGATCCTCGGCCGTGACACTCTGTGCACCATCGACGATCTGGTTGATAACCCTAACCCAATCAAAGAGTGCCGAGATAACCATCGGAGAGTTTAGATCATCCGCCATCGCCTCAGCACATCTGCGCTCTAGCTCCGACGGGTCTACCGTAGAGCTAGCTGATGGCTTGAGCTTCGATAGGCTATCCACCGCCTTCATTAGGCGATCCATACCCTTCTCGGCCGCCTGTAGAGCCTCGTTAGAGAAGTCCAACGTTGAGCGATAATGCGCCTGAAGAATAAAGAAACGGATAGTCATCGGCGAGTATGGCTGCACAAGAAGCTTATGTGTACCATTAAAGAGCTCCTCTAGGGTGATAAAGTTACCCAGAGATTTGCCCATCTTCTGACCATTGATAGTGATCATATTATTATGCACCCAATAGGCAGCCGAGTCGTGGCCTAGTGCGGCGGTAGATTGTGCGATCTCACACTCATGGTGTGGGAACATTAGATCCATACCTCCGCCATGTATATCAAACTGCTCGCCTAGATATTTAGTACTCATTGCCGAGCACTCCATGTGCCATCCAGGGAAACCATCGCTCCATGGTGATGGCCAACGCATAATATGCTCATCCGAAGCCCTTTTCCATAGAGCAAAATCTACCGAGCGGCGCTTGTCGCTCTGCCCATCAAGATCGCGAGTATTGGTTAAGATATCATCTAGGTTTCTGCCCGAGAGCTTACCATAATTATACTTCTCATTATATTTTTCAACATCAAAGTATACCGAACCATTCACCTCATAGGCATATCCGGCATCGACTATCTTCTTAACAAAGTCGATCTGCTCGATAATATGCCCCGAGGCCTGCGGCTCGATAGATGGTGATAGCACATTCAATTCACGCGTTGCCGCGCGATACCTCTCGGTGTAATAGTGTGCAATCTCCATTGGCTCTAGCTTCTCGAGCCTCGCCTTCTTTGCAATCTTATCCTCGCCCTCATCGGCATCCTGCTCCAGGTGGCCTACGTCGGTTATATTTCTTACATAGCGCACCTTGTAACCCTCGCTCTGAAGATATCTAAAGAGCAGATCAAAGGTGATTGCAGGACGAGCGTGCCCTAGGTGTGGATCACCATATACGGTTGGACCACAAACATACATGCCCACATGATTCTCGTTTATGGGGCGAAACTCCTCCTTGCGGCGGCTAAGTGTGTTATATAAAAAAAGTTCTCTCTTCATTATCTATTTTTTTCTATTTATTACTTAACATGAGGGTTAATAAGATCGGCATCCGTGGCGCCCAACGAGCGATAGTATACATTTATCCAATCGACCATATCTACCCTCTTGGCACCGGCAACCAGGTAATATATCTGCTCAAGATCGCTGAGACGGTTGTCGATCAGAGGATCAACCAAACTCGCCTTGGCGCCCTCAAATAGCAGGTAGTACTCAATATACTCGATGATATTCTCGGCAAACTCGCGAGCCAAAGCATCGCCCTTCTCCATGGCGCCCGCCTTATAGTAGCTATCAATCAGAGGCACGGTGTTGGCCGCTGTAAATCTTATCTGCCACGTGGGCATACGCTCTAGCCCTGCATCCACCATAGCGATAGCCTTCTCCTTTTCGCCACGCTGAGTATAGGCATCGGCAACCCTGGCGAATGCCTCGCGCGCCTTTGAGGCGTTCATATTATACTGCACAAAGTTGTCGGCATAGACCCTCCGATCGTTCAAATTACCATATCTAAAGGTATCCAAAAGCAGCGGCGCAGCGTAGTCGGGATCTACCCTACCTACGCTCCATGGGCTCTTGTATGGAGTTAGAATCGGAACCAGCCTATAGGCATAGCCGTCAAACTGTAGATAGTCGAGCAGCCCCAAATCTTGCAGAATATATATCTGCGTAAAGAATATCGGGCGCTTCCAATCAAAATTGGCCAACATATCTAGGATCATCAGCTGCGACTTATCCACGCTTCTGGTGTTGAGTGTAACAAATAGCGTATCAAGCATTAGATGGGCATCCTCCGCCTTGACAATACCCGAGTCGATAGCATTCTGCTTATTGACCGGTATCGCTATCCTATTCGATGGAATATAGTCGCTAATCGAGCCATCAGCGAGCTCAACCTTTGTCCTTGGATCATCATTGCGGATAAAGTCCATCACCGACTTTAGGGGAATTGGGCGATCGACTCGCGTGTCGATTGGCACAAGGTCATTCACATAGGCATACTTACTCCTTGGCAGAGAGAATGGCACGGGGTCGGCCTCGTTTGATTTGGTCTTCATCTGGTCGATATACCACTCGCCACCCAGGTAGCTGGTATTCATAATCTTGACATCCGTGCGAACATCATCCACCTCCTGGTTAAACCATAGAGGGAATGTATCGTTATCACCATAATTTAGAATTATCGAATTTGGCAGAGTCGACTGCAGGTAGTTCCACCCCACATCGCGGGCGAAGGTTCTATGCGAGCGGTCGTGATCGTCCCAATTCTCGGCAGCTAGAATCACAGGCACCGACATTGATATAACCGTGGCGGCAACAACAAGTTTCTTACCCTCACCCTTAGTCAACCACCTCAAAAGATCATATATAGCCATAACGCCTAAGCCGATCCATATAGAGAAGGCGTAAAAGGCACCGGCAAAGACATAATCTCGCTCGCGAGGCTCGCCCGGCGAGGTGTTGAAGTATACCACGAGGGCGATACCCATCATTATAAATAGCCACATTACGATCGAAAAGTTCTTCGGATCACGATTAAGCTGATACAATAGGCCGATCATTCCTAAGATAAATGGTAAGAAGTAGTACTTATTTCTACCCTTATTACTCTCCACCTCGCGCGGAAGATTGCTCTGAGGCCCCAGGTAGGCTTCATCTATAAAGTCAATTCCCGATAGCCAGTTGCCATCGGCAATGGTCACCCTCGAGGCTTGAATATCGCTCTGTCGGCCGACGAAATTCCACATAAAGTAGCGCCAGAACATATAACCAAGCTGATAGTTGAAGAAGAAATTCAGGTTTTCGCCCAAAGTTGGCTCCACAATCTTCTCACCTTGATAATATCTCTCGCGGCCAAAATCCAAAACCTGCTGCGTGGCTACTCGACCATCAGCACCTCTAACAAGCTCACCATCTGCACCTCTGACCGGTTCAACCTTGGTGCGATATGCCGCCCAAGGCTTATAAGCGCTCTCGCCCTTTCTGGCATCCCACATTCTAGGAAAAAGTCTCACATACTCATCCGGGTAGATATATCCCGCCAGCGAGGTTCTCTTCTTATATTTGCCATCATCATCCAAGTAGTAGCTATCGCGCGTAGAGTAATCCTCCACCGGTGCAGCATACGAGGCACCCAAAAGCAGCGGACGAGCGCCATACTGATCGCGATTTAGGAGCGAAAGCAGAGCGTGTGGATTGCTCGGGTTATTACTATTCATCGGAGGATTCACCGCCGCACGAATCGTAACCGAGGCGTATGACGAGTAGCCCACAAAGAGCATAGTTGTAGAGAGCAGGATCACATTGAGTAGCACGCGCCCCTTAAGATGTGCCCTATATGAGGCATATCCCAAGCCTAGGATTAGCGCCAGGGAGTATACCACCATACCCGAATTTACGGGCAGCGACAGCGTGTTGACAAAGAATATATCCACCATTGCGCCCAGATAGATAGCATGCGAGAGCACCACAGCATTGACAAATAGCAGGATCACCCCCGAGATAAGCGTTGCGATCGCTACACCGCGCAGGTTAATCTGCTTTGTGCGGCGGAAATAGTATATAAAGACAAGGGCAGGAATTGTGAGCAGATTTAAAATATGCACACCTATCGAGAGACCCATAAGGTAGGCAATAAGCACTATCCAACGCAGCGAACGAGGCTCGTCGGCCTCATCTTCCCACTTCAACATCAACCACACCACGAGCGCCGTAAACATAGAGGAGAGGGCATAGACCTCACCCTCGACTGCCGAAAACCAGAATGTGTCGGTAAAGGTATAGGCCAGGGAGCCAACAAGACCTGCACCCAACACTAGCCACTGATTGCTCTCGGTTAGCTCTTCGCCGCGACAAGAGACAAGCCTGCGACCAAGATGAGTAATGCTCCAGAAGAGAAACAAAATACAGAACGCACTAGCTATGCAGTTCATGCCATTAACCAGATGGGGCACATAGTGCGCAGATGGGGCAAACATCGTAGCTATGCGAGCCATGATCATAAATAGGGGCGCGCCAGGCGGATGCCCTACCTCTAACTTATATGATGTTGCGATAAACTCACCACAATCCCAAAGACTCGACGAGGGCTCCATGGTCATAAGATAGACCACAGCTGCAATGGCAAAGACGAGCCACCCCATCAAATTATTCCAGTATTTAAAATTATTCATCTAGAAGTTTTTGTTTATAACGCGCAAAAATAACTAAAATATTGTTAACTCTACCCTCAAAGAGCGATATTCTACAATATTTTTTACCATAAAACTAATTTTGTAATTTATATGCCAAACTATTTTATTCTTTCGCCAGAAGATGCTATCTTTGTAGAGTTTAAAACTAACCAACTTAATTTTTTATGCTTAAAAGAACTCTTCTTTCCCTCGTGGCGCTTCTAGCCTGCGCCTATGCGAGTGCCGCCTCCTTCAATGAGACTGAGGTTCGCCTCACCCAGAATTTCAATAAAGATTGGCGCTTCTCGCTCTCCGACAACCCAGACTACCGCAATCCAGAGTTCAAGGACAGCAAGTGGCGTGCGCTGGATCTCCCACACGACTGGAGCATCGAGAGCGAATACACCCCTGACTTCCCCGCCGGCAAGAACAACGGATTCTTCTCGGAGGGACTGGGCTGGTATCGCAAGAGCTTTAGCCTGCCTGCAGACCTCAGCAAGAAGCAGTTTGTAATTCAATTTGATGGCGTATACATGAACTCTGAGGTGTGGATCAACGGCCGCTACCTTGGTCGCCGCCCCTATGGTTACGCCACATTCCGCTATGACCTTACGGCCTATCTAAACTTCGGCGAGGATAAAACAAATGTTATCGCCGTTCGTGTAGACAACTCCAATCCTGGAGGTGACCGCTGGTATCATGGTTCGGGCATCTATCGCGATGTGCACCTTTACATCACAAACTATGTCCACTTCAAGCACGATGGTGGTGTATATATCACAACCCCAATGGCCGAGAAGGAGCTTGCGGTGGTGAATGTTGAGTATGAGCTATTTGGATCATTCTTCGACGACAAGGAGATCAACACCTACAAGCGCAACGGCTGGTCGCGCGCTGAGACAAAGTGGAAGAACGAGCCTAAGCCGCACGACTGCATCATCCGCTCAATTGTATATGACTATGAGGGTAATGAGGTGGGGCGCACCGAGCAGAACCACATCATCAAGAACTATGAGATGGACTACAAGGCCTCAATGCAGGTGCCAGTAGCTAAGCCTAATCGCTGGTCGGACAAAAACCCATATCTATACTACATGAAGAGCCAGATCGAATATAAGGGCAAGATTCTAGATGATGTTGTCACTCGTTTCGGCATCCGCAAAGTGGAGCTTCGCCCAACTAAGGGTCTATATGTAAATGAAGAGATGGTTAAGCTAAAGGGTGTATGTCTACACCACGATGCTGGTGCTCTTGGAGCTGCCGTGCCAGATAAGAGCTGGGTATACCGCCTAAATAAACTTAAGGAGATGGGTTGCAACTCAATCCGCACCTCACATAACCCCGCCTCACCTGCATTCCTTGCTCTTTGCGACAGCCTCGGCTTCTATGTCAAGGATGAGACTGTTGATGAGTGGACATGTGGCTGGGCAGTAAACTGGACTGAGAACCCAACCGGAAAGTCGATGAACGGCTACCAGCACCTATTTAACCAGTGGGCTGAGACCGACATCCGCGAGCAGATTCGCCGCGATAGAAACCACCCATCGGTTATCATCTACACCCTAGGAAATGAGATTCCAGACTATCGCCACTATGCTAAATCTGAGAAGACTATCGCAAAGCTAGTGAGCTACTGCAAGGAGGAGGATCCAACTCGCCCGGTATGTCTTGGCGACAACTCATATATGACTACTAGCAAGTTTGGCGTTATCGACCACCTCGACCTGCTGGGCTTCAACTACATCGAGCGCGACCAGGGCGAGGCTATGTATGACAATGTATATGCACAGAATCCAGACAAACTAACACTCGGCAGCGAGACATCTTCTGAGACAATGTACTTCCTTGAGGTACGCGATAACGACTATGTAATTGGCCAATATATCTGGACCGGCATCGACTACCTAGGCGAGGTGAAGAAGCTAGGCCAGAGAGGATGGAACACATCTCTACTCGACCTTACCCTACAGATGCGCTCTGAGGGTGCTAAGTTCAAGAGTTTCTGGAGCGAGGAGCCTACAATGCAGATCATAACATCTAACCAATCTGTCACAAAGCCTCTTGAGTCGGTTGTATTTAGCGAGGCTGGTGAGAAGGTTACCATCATGGCTGAGCGTCGTCTTGCTTGGAATTGGGAGGATAGCGAGGATAAGTATGCTATCATCTACAGCAACTGCGACGAGGTTGAGCTCTTGCAGGATGGCAAATCTGTTGGCCGCCAGCCACGAGATAAGGATGAGTACTACACCGAGTTTAAGATCCCATACCGCGCCGGCAAGCTAGAGGCGATTGGCTATATCGGCGGCAAAAAAGTTGCGACCAACATGGTTGAGACAACTGGAACGCCAGTAGCCATCAAGGCCACCCCTGTTTGGAGCGAGCTTAAGCGCGATGGCGAGGATGTAACAATTATCGAGATCGAGATCGTGGATAGCGAGGGTCGCACCGTGCCATACGCTACAAACAACGTAAAGGCTAAGGTTGCAGGCGGCGCTAAGCTACTAGCTGTCGACTCACCAAACCTATACTACACAGGCCTATTTACGGCCGATAATCGCGAGGCAGAGAGAGGACGCCTGATGGTTACCATCAAATCTACCGGCGAGGATAAGCCAACGAGCGTAACCCTAACCTCAAAGGGTCTTAAGAGCGCAGTTGTAAACTTCTAATCTTTGATAACGAAGATATATTATAAGGGTGATCTTGATCGGTCACCCTTATCCAAAGAACCTAAATTATAACTATATGAAAAACCTAAACGCAATGATGATGCTACCCTGCCTAGCGGCAGCCGTTAGCTCATGCGCCGAAGCTCCCCAGGAGCCAAAGCCAAACATCCTATGGGTGATGATCGAGGATTGGTCTACCGACATGGGTTGCTACGGCACAAAGGGGGTTGAAACCCCTGTTATGGATCAGCTCGCCAAGGAGGGCATGCTCTTCACCAACGCCTACACAACCGCACCGGTGAGTTCCGCCTCGCGCTCGGCGATGATGTCTGGATTCTATCAGAATGCTGTTCACGGCAATCAGCATCGCCTACAGCTTAGCGAAAAGCAGCCTCTTCCAGAGGGTATCAAGCCCATCCCACACCTTATGGAGGAGGGTGGCTACATGACCCACATTATGTGTTGGAAGACCGATGTAAACTACCTGCCAGCCTCTCGCGAGGATCTATTTGTCGACACACGCGACTGGAAAACACGCAAAGATGGCGAGCGGTTCTTCGGAGCTAAATGTGCTCCCGGCCAGCCTTGGTTTGCCCGTATGACATTTGGCGAGACTCACCGCGCTTGGGATCGCGACCCGGTTGACCCAATCGCAACCTCGGAGGTAGAGCTTCCACCCTACTACGCTGATACCGACTTTATCCGCCGCGACTGGGCAAACGGCCTTGAGCAGCTACAGGTAGTTGACCGCATGCTGGGCGAGATGCTACAGCGCCTTGAGGATGAGGGCTTTGCCGACAATACAATCGTTATATTCCTAGCCGATAATGGCCGATGCCACTTCCGCGGAAAGCAGTTCTTGTATGAGCCAGGCGTGAAGGTGCCGATGATCATCCGCTGGCCAGGCAAGATTAAACCGGGCACAGTTAATGACACACCGGTGGTTGCAATCGACATCTGCCAGACGGTTATTGATGTTGCCAATGTCACACCTAAAGTTCCATTACAGGGTCTTAACCTCTTCGGCAAGGAGATCGAGGAGCGCGAGTATATCTTCTTCGCTCGCGACAAGATGGATGACACGCACGACGCCATGCGTGCCGTGCGCTCAAAAAGTGGGTATAAGCTAATCCACAACCTTATGCCTGAGCGCCCATATATGCAGTACAACCAGTACAAAGAGGGTGGCTACCCTCCTATCGCGGAGATGACATATATGTATCTTACAGGTCAGCTTAATGAGGTTCAATCGGCATTCTTCGCACAGACGAAGCCCGATTTTGAGCTCTATGATCTAAACAACGACCCATACGAGATCAAGAACCTAGCCTCAGATCCAGCCTATGATAAGATCGAGGAGGAGCTACTCGCGGCGCTAAACGACTGGAGAGAGAATGTAATCCACGACACTGGCGTTAGCGATACATTCCGCGCCCTAGATGTATTCCCTAAGGAGTGCCCAATGGTCTCAACCGATGCCTTTGTTCATGCCACCCACGACAAGTATGACTACAACGTTGTTGGATGGCCAGCATGGTTCCCAACTCGCTCGGCAGAGGAGTGGAAAGAGATCCGCGATCAATGGGTTCCATATCTATATCGCGAGCCTGGAACAGCAGGCAAGCGCCCACCTTGCGTTGCAGATGCTGTAGTGCGAGAGAAGGCCAAGCAAGCGAGAAAAAAGGCTGAGGCGGCAGCAAAAAAATAGGAGATAGTAAATTTAAGAGTGGTTAGCTGAGTCTAGCCACTCTTTTTTGTGCACATTTGTTGCGCTTTTTTTTAATATTTTGTTAACTTTGTTTTTATAGGGTGATAACCTGACATGGCTATCTTTGCAAGATAAAATACTCCAATCAAATGAACGATATTAATAACAGAGAACTTAGCTGGCTTCAATTCAATGACCGAGTCCTTCAGGAGGCGCAAGATAAAAATGTTCCGCTTCTACAACGTCTGCGCTTTTTGGGTATCTTTTCGAATAACCAGGATGAATTTATCAAGGTTAGGGTTGCAAACCTAATCCGCTACAACGAACTTAAGGGGCGTAAAAAGACGATCATGACTGGCGGCTACACCCCCCAGGAGCTGCTGCCTCTGGTGAATCAACACATGCAGATCTCGCAGGAGGTTTTTCGCAACACCTACAGCAGCATCATTGAGGAGCTAGAGGGTGAGGGTATATTTATGGTCGACCACACTAATCTATCGGATGAGCAGATAGAGTTCTGCCGCGAATATTACCTATCGGTTATTAGCGTGCGCCTGCTCCCGATAATTATCCGCAAGCGTGAGGAGCTTCCATTCCTGCCCGATGGCAGGATATATCTAGCTGTAAAGATGCACAGCGAGAAGGTCACCAGGTATGCCATTATCCATGTACCGGTGAGCGATGCCTGCCCACGATTTGTGGTTCTACCATCTAGCGAGGGACACAGGGACATCATATTCCTCGATGATATGATCCGCCTATTTTTGAACGACATTTTCTTTATGTTTAACTACGAGTCGATCTCGGCTCACACCTTTAAGATCATCCGCGACGCGGAGTTTATACTAGATGACAATGTCTCTATGAGCATAGCCGAAAAGATGTCGCAGGGGATCTTGCACCGCGAGAAGGGGCGTCCGGTTCGGTTGGTATATGATAGAGAGATGCCAGAAGATGTTCAAAATACTATCATAAAGAAGTTTGGCTTCAAGAGCCGCGAGAATGTCGACAGCGGTGGCCGATACCACTTGATGCGCGACATGATGAAATTCCCAAAGGTCAACCCCGCCCTTGAGATCAAAAACCGAAAACCGCAGCTGCACTCTAAAATAGATCCATACGAGAGCATTATCAAGGTGATAAAGGAGCGCGACATACTACTCAGCTACCCATATCAAACCTTCAACCACCTTATCGACCTGCTACGCGAGGCGGCCATCGACCCACGCGTGACAGCTATCTACATAACACTCTATCGCACGGCTAACAACTCAAAAGTTATCAGCGCGCTACTTAATGCCGCCAAAAATGGCAAGCGGGTCACAGCTCTAGTTGAGCTTAAGGCGCGCTTTGATGAGGAGCACAACATCACCACCACCGACACTCTTCAAGAGGGCGGCGTAAAGGTGCTCACCAGCCAAGAGGCGCTCAAGGTTCACAGCAAACTAGTGCTAGTTGAGCGACGTGAATTCAGTGGCATAAAGGGCTATGCCTATATCGGCACAGGCAACTTCAACGAGAGCACTAGCACGATATATAGCGACTTTGGCCTACTCACGGCCAACAACGCGATCGTTGCCGATGCAAGAAAGGTATTCGATTTTCTAGAGAATCCACACAAACACCCAACCTTTAAACTGCTATCAGTCTCGCCATACTATATGCGCTCGATATTTGAGGAGCTAATCCAAAATGAGATCCACAACGCCAAGCGTGGGAAAAAGGCCTCGATAAAGGGTAAGTTCAACGCCTTGACTGACGAAAAGATGATTCAACTGCTCTACAAAGCCTCGCAGGCTGGAGTTAAGATCAAGCTTATCATTCGCGGTGCATGCTGCCTAAAGGCTGGCATCGCAGGACTCAGCGAGAATATTGAGGTGCGCAGCATAGTTGATAAATATCTAGAGCACGCGCGCCTACTGATCTGCAAGAATGGCGGCAAACCAACCACTCATATTATGAGTGCCGATTTGATGACGCGCAACCTTGATCGCCGCGTGGAGGTTGGTGTGCCAATCCTCGACAGAGAGATCGAGAAGATACTACATAAATATTTCGAGATTGAGTGGCGAGATAATGTTAAGGCGCGAGTGATAGCACCGCCCTACGACAATAGATATGTCGCTCGCAAAGATGAGCAAGAACTGCACCGCAGCCAAGATGAGCTATACGACTTTTTTAATGAAACTAAATAGAGCAACCCTATGGATAGAGAGACCCTAGCTGCGATTGACATTGGATCAAACGCCATCAGACTGCTAATAAAATATGTAGAGACAGATAAAAAGGTGAGCTTCAAGAGAGCAGCCTTTGTCCGTGTGCCAATCCGCCTGGGTGAGGATGTCTTCACCGAAGGAAGAATTGGCGAAAAGAAGCGCGAAAAGCTGTGTGATGCGATGAGAGCCTTCTCGGCTCTGATGAAAACATTTAGGGTTAAACGATATAGAGCCTGCGCAACTAGCGCCATGCGTGAGGCCTCAAACGGCAAGGAGACAATCGACTACATCCTAGAGCAGAGTGGTGTGAATATTGAGATCATATCTGGCCAACATGAGGCGGAGATGATCTTCAAGGCGGGCGATCTATCGGGGCTCGTTGGAGAGGACAAGAGCTTTGTATATGTCGACGTTGGCGGTGGTAGCACCGAGCTAACACTCTACACAAACCACAAGCGCGTCGCCTCTGAGTCATTCCCCTTGGGCACGGTGAGAACCATCAGCAAGGGGGTCGACAAGGAGGATTTCAAGCGCTTTAAAAAGTGGCTCGAGGATGTAGCGCTACCCTGCCGCCCTACGACAATCATAGGCTCGGGAGGAAACATAAACAAAATCCATAAGCTACTGGGCAAAAAAGAGGGTGAGGCAATTAACTATGTAGAGCTAAAGGTTTTATACGACCATCTGAAGGATATGTCGTTCGATGAGCGCGTAAGCAATATTGGACTGAATCTCTATCGCGCGGATGTTATCATACCGGCGATGAAGATCTTTACAACTGTGGCTAAGTGCTGCAAGATAAATGAGATCCTTGTGCCTAAAACTGGTCTCGCGGATGGTATTATCAACGGGCTACACTTTCATGAATAGCATATAATCTAAAACGGCGCCGGTGAAGATATCTCGATAGACTCACCCGATATCGGATGGCGAAAAATAAGCAGGTCGGCATGCAGATATAGCCGATCTGCTTTTTGTCCATAAAGCGCATCGCCGACTATCGGCATGCCGAGCCCCAAAGAGTGGGCTGAGTGGAGGCGTAATTGGTGTGTGCGACCGGTTTTTGGATATAGATAGAGCCTTGATCTACCCTGCTTCCGCTCTATAAGCTCGAAATGTGTCACAGCACTTTTACCGCGCTCCTGATCTACCATCTGGCGTGGACGATCGCTCTCATCGGGTAACAATGGCAGATCTATAGTGCCACTGGCGCAATGAAGCTCACCACTCAAAATTGCACAATATCGCTTTATGATCTCGCGCCTGGAGAAAGCCCTCTGCATAGATATATATGTATCTAAATCTAGCGCAATGATCAACAAGCCCGATGTTGCCTGGTCAAGACGATGAACGACTCTCGCCTCAGGATTTAGGCGCTGCGCTAGGCTCTCAACCGAGACCTCACTACTCTTGCCTCTGGCCGATAGCAGCCCTTCGGGTTTGTTGACCACCATCAATGAGCTATCTTGGTATAGAATCTCCAGCTCCCTCACACCATCACCCAACCCTTTGAGCGGATTATCCTCCACCACAAGCCCCTGTAGCATAAAACTGAGTATTGGCTCGCACTTACTTTTACATGCACCATAATAGTTGCCATGAACTCTCACCTGAGATGAAGGTGCATCGCCCCACCAAAATTCAGCCATAGCAAGCGGATGCAGCGAGTGCTGAAAAGCATATTGCAGTAATTTAGGCGCAGCACACTCGCCCGATCCTGCTGGTGGCACACGCTCGGCACGCTCGGCAAAGAGCCTTGCTATTGAGAGCCTCTCACCCCTGGCATTAAGCAGAACAAACTGCTCAAAGAGCCAATTTTGAAGCTCAGCCGATGCCCTTTTTCGTTCTGATTTAAGGAGTGAAATTTGGCTGTTATATATATCTAACTTCGATCTTGCTTCGGAAATAGCAGCCTCTAGATCTCGCTGCAACCGTTTATATTCAGCCTTTTGAAACTGGCTCTGGGCTATTAGTGCTCCACAGTCGGCACCCTCACCGCGCAATCTATCTCGCTCGATTTTTTGCCGCTTCATTGAGCTTTTAGCACGCTCTAGCTTCAATGCCGACACTCTCTCGACATCCGCTAAAGAGCGCTTTGCACAGCGGAGATCTTCACTATCTTCGAGCTCCTTGATCTTGCTATTGAAAGCCGAGATCTCAGCCTCCACCCCCTTAAAATAGCTGCCGGGACTCTGCAAATCATATATGGGAGGGACAAAATAGTCGTGATTAAAACCACCTCCAACCATACCTGAAAAACCGGCCAAAAAACCGACATCACCACTCGGCGCCTCAACAATCAATAGACCAAACATCTTTCCGCCGCCGATCTCCTTAGCCCAATCTTCGCGAGTGAGCAGATAGCGCTTAATCTGCTCGGCAGCCAACACCGCTAGTGGATGCGGCGTATAGTTAAATGGATAGGTAAATCGCTCGGGGAGAGAGATATCAGAGACATCCACATCGAAAGTATGTAGCTTACTACAGCTCATCTACTTGCGCTCAATCTCCTTAAGGCTGTCGATTTTCTTCTTCTCCAAGAAGTCATAAACGCCGCCGAGATGCTCAACAACGCGCCCCTTCGAAAACTCATATACCTTACTCACAAGGCCATCCAAGAAGTCACGGTCGTGCGAGACGACGATCATCGTGCCATCAAAACTTGCAAGCGCCTCCTTCAAGATCGCCTTAGTGCGCAGATCTAGATGATTTGTAGGCTCATCTAGAATCAGAAGATTGACAGGAGCTAGCAGGAGCTTAATCATCGCCAAGCGCGTGCGCTCACCACCCGATAGCACCTTTACATACTTATCAATATCATCACCGCCAAACATAAAGGCGCCCAATATATCGCGTATCTTAGTACGGATATCCCCCACTGCAACATTATCAATAGTCTTAAACACAGTGATGTTGCCATCAAGCATAGAGGCTTCATTCTGAGCGAAATAACCTATCTTAAGATTGTGCCCAAGCTGCAAAGATCCATCGAAGTCGATCTGCTGCATAATGGCTTTTACCATTGTTGATTTACCCTCACCATTCTTGCCGACGAAGGCCACCTTATCACCCCTCTCGATGGTGATAGAGGCATCTCTAAATACGTTCAGATCGCCGTAACTCTTGCCCAAATTTTGAGTTATCACAGGGTATGAGCCCGAGCGCGGCGATGGTGGAAATTTAAGGTTTAGCGCGCTGCGATCCTCCTCATCAACCTCTATAAGCTCTAGCTTCTCCAACATCCTCACGCGCGACTGCACCTGATTTGTCTTAGAATATGTACCCTTGAAACGCTCGATAAACTCCCTATTCTCGGCAATCATCTTCTGCTGGTTTTCATAGGCGGCAACCTGCTGCTCGCGGCGCTCGGCCCTTAGCTCTAGATATTTGGAGTAGTTAACCTTATAATCATAGATGCGCCCCATAGTGATCTCCACCGTGCGCGTTGTGATATTATCTACAAAAGCCTTATCGTGCGATATGACCATCACCGAGTTGGCATTATTAATAATAAAGCTCTCTAGCCACTCGATAGATTCGATATCAAGGTGGTTTGTAGGCTCATCCAGAAGAAGCAGAGTTGGCTTTTGCAGCAGCAACTTTACAAGCTCGATGCGCATTCTCCAACCGCCACTAAACTCAGTAGTCTGGCGATCGAAGTCGCTGCGCAAGAAGCCCATGCCTAGAAGTGCACGCTCAACATCCTCCTCATAGTTAGTAAGGTCGATATCATAGAACTTCTCCGAGAGTGCAGTCACCCGCTCAATGATCTGCATATACTCATCACTCTCATAGTCGGTTCTGATCTCTAGCTGATGGTTCAAATCATTGATCTCGCGCTCCACGGCAAAGAGGTGCTCAAAGGCTTGGCAAGCCTCATCATGCACCGTACGACCATTCTCAACAAGCAGATGCTGTGGCAGATAGCCAATCTTTCCACCGTCCGACACAGAGACACGCCCCTTGGTTGGGATCTGCTCACCGGCTATAATCTTGAGCATAGTAGATTTACCTGCTCCATTTTTGCCCATCAGGGCGATTCTATCTTTGTCGTTTATAACGAACGAAATATCATTAAAAAGCGTTGTTCCACCGAACGACACCGTAACTCCCTCTACTGAAACCATCTTTGCATATCTTAATTTGAACTGCAAAGATAGTCAAATTTTGGTTAAACCAGCAATTTAAAGAGCCTCTTGCCACTATCGGTTTTCATCATAGATTGAAACATCTTCTCGGCGCTCTCTTTTGGATAGTAGCCTGAGAGTATGTTTACTATAAGATCGGCCTCGAATAGCGGCTCGAAGTGTAGCTCCTGCGCCGACTTAAATTGGTGATGCGAGCCAACAACATCCACTAGCCAAAACTTCTGCTCATGGCTAAGGGAGTCGACATTGGCAAGTAGCCCAGCCGCCACCTCTCGACCTACACTCTGCTGGTTCTGAGGGAGCGAATTGCCATATATCTCCTTAGATCGCGGACAACCAATATCATGCAGCCACGCCGCGATCTCATGCAGGGCGATCTCGTCCTCGGCCATACCCTCGCCTGCGGCTATTAGGCGAGCATAGGAGGCGACCTCCTGAGTATGCAATATATCATCGCGTTTTAGCTCTGGATAGCGACTATAAGTAGGGTAAAATAATTATTGCCATATTTTTAAGAGTACTATTGGAGAAGATATTTTTTTGCTATTGAATCGAGAATATAGTTATTCTATATTGAGATTTGATAGTGAAAAATATCGCTCCAAGAGTGCTTTTAAAAATATGGCAATAATTATTTTACACTACTTAATACTCCACTACCTTTTGAGCTATGATATCTTTTGTTCGATTCATCTCTTACCCTCTTTAATCATTGATGATAGCTCTCTATTAAACTCCGCACTCTCGATAAGCTCATCGACCGAAAGATGCATGCGATAGCGCCAGTAGTGGCGTGGATTAGCCGGTATATTTATCCTCTCGACCTCTACATCTTCGCGCCTCAAAGCATCAGAGATAGATAGCAAATCCTGCAGCGGGAGAATTGCCACCATAGAGGGAGAGAGAAGGTGTTGCTCGACAATCCACCTACAGATCTCCGCCGAAGCCGCTCGAGGAGCATCTCCCTCGCGCTGCATCATCTCGTTGTAGTATCGCTGCGTCAGAGCTGGATCCTCCTGCCACCAGCCGCGAATTGTAGACATATCATGAGTGGAGGTTGTCGCCACCGAACGCACGGGGTAGCAATCAGGCCTAGCAAAGCTCAGCGATGGATCTTTTGGCATACGCTCGATCTCCAAGGTCAACACCTGCAAGCTATCAAGCACCCCACCCACGCAGCCAGGAATCATACCCAGATCCTCGGCGCAGCACATCATCGAAGTGGCACCAATAAGCGCCGGGAGCTTCTCCATCGCCTTCTCGCCCCAGAATTGGTTGTGGCGATGATAGAAGTAGTGATCATATATAGCGTTATAGTGATCACGCTCATACGCATCTAATAGAGTCTTATATTTATCTGTCATATAGGCAGATATCCTCGGATGATAGAGCTCAGGATTAGAGCTATCGCGCAAGAATAGTGTGTTAAGGTCATCATCGCTCTCGCCAAGATACCTATCCTCATACATAGGCAATCCCCACTCGGCAAGCTCACCCGCTGAAAATGGCAAAGAGGGCGAGAAGTGCCCAAGCAGACCGCTCTTATGCGGCATCGGAATATCCCAAATTCTAAAGAAACCTAAGACATGATCGACCCTATAGAGGTCGAAATAATCAGCCATCTTCCGAAAGCGCCTCTGCCACCAGCTATAGCCATCTTTTGCCATAGCCTGCCAGTTATAGGTTGGGAAGCCCCAATTCTGACCATCTACCGAGAAGTCGTCCGGCGGCGCACCAGCCTGCCCCGTCAGGTTGAATAGATGTGGGTCCACCCACACCTCTACACTATGGCGGCTAACACCAATGGGTATATCACCCTTAAAGACCACCCCCGCCTTGCGCGCCTTGCCACGCGCCGCTCGCAGCTGCTTATCGGCATGATATTGCAGGAATAGATATAGCCCCATCTCCTTAGACCTCTCTTTGGAGAGCTTTGAAACCAAAGATTTAGAGTATTTACAATATGGCTTAGGCCATGCAGTATAGTCGGAGCTGTTAAACTCATCACGCAGAAGCGAGAAGGCGGCATATGGCAAGAGCCACTCGCGATTAGCATCGAAAAAAGCTACATACGCTTTGGTTTTAAATGTTGCTGCACCTTTGCGTTTATATATAGATCTAAAGTGTTGCCATTTAAGCCTATCAACCTCGTCATAATCAATCTGAGCCGAGCCCTCCAAGGCGTGCAGATCTGATATATCTGCCTTGCTATCCATCTCGCTAATACGAATATAGAGCGGATGAAGCGCATATATTGAGATTGCATTATAGGGGTATGAATCGCGCCACGAGTGCTCTATAGTCGTGTCATTAATAGGCAGAATCTGCACAACACTCATAGAGGCTGAGGCCGCCCACTGGGCAAAATCACCCAGAGCGACAAAATCGCCGATGCCCTCACAGCCGGCGCTGCGGATCGAGAAGAGCGGGATAGCCACACCCGAGAGGCGAGGATATATCTGCGGCGCACCCCTAAACTCGCCGAGCTCCTGAGTACTCTGCCACCTACGGTTCTCGCCCTGTTCCCAGGCGATTAGCTCATCGCCCTTAAGAATTACAAACTTATACTGCGTACCCTCGGCTAGTGATAATCCGCCGGGCAGATACCAATCTGGCAAAGCGCGGCATAAGAGCTTAACGCCCCTAAGCGGGTTCCAGCCGCCTAGAGCCTCGCACTCGCCCACCATCACAACCCTCATCTCGGGCGGCAAGCTGATCTTTAGCGATTTTATTGCATTATCTATATTGTCGCGCCCCGCGCGTGCCCACAGAATATCTGTGACCACAGAGCTACTATTTATCATATCCATAATCTTAGAATCTGTTTAAATTTTATTCATCTATTTACAAATTTAGTTAAAAATAGTGAATTATAATGTATCTTTGTTGAAAATAAGTAGGGTAAAATAATTATTGGTGTGTTTTTAAGAGTACTATTGGAGAAGAGATTTTTTTGCTATTGAATCGAAAATATAGTTATTCTATATTG
>JBCQTD010000015.1:0-35613 GCA_047178725.1 Rikenellaceae bacterium | reverse complement strand
CGATGGCTCATTTAGCTATGATAGGCATAAGATCTTCCTCTACAAAGAGGATTTTGACAAACTAAGCGAGGGGCTTGAAGATGCTATAAACTTTATAAAAGCGAGTAAGCCGGAAAATTTTATTAATGAATCAAACAAACAAGAAGAGGGTTCTGCTGGCATATAGCGGTGGCATTGACAGCACAGCCGCTGTGGGTATACTCAAAGAGCAAGGATTTGAAGTTTCAACACTAACCCTAGATCTTTTGCCTGGGGCTGATCTCGCACACAAGGCTGAGGCGAAAGCGTTAAAGCTTGACTGCGCACACCATACCAAGCAGATCCACGATCTTTTTAGAGATGAAATAATAGATAATTTCACAAACGAATATCTGACTGGGCGCACTCCTGCCCCTTGCACTCGGTGCAATCCGCTAATCAAATGGCGAATATTAGAAGACGAGGCCGATAGGCTGGGTGTTGAGCATATTGCTACGGGGCACTACTTCAGAATTAGCGAGTACAATAATCTTAAGTATGTATCGCGCCCTGCGGATAGGCGCAAAGATCAAACATACTACCTCTGGGGATTAAGCCAACGCACACTTTCTCGTGCAATAACCCCTATGGCCGACGAAATCAAATCTATCATAAAAGCCGACAATCCCTCTCAGCGCGAGAGCATGGGGATATGCTTTCTCTCGGGCAAATCATATGCCGAGTTTATCACCGAGCATTGCGGCACACTTAAACCGGGCAAAATAGTTGACACCTTGGGTGTTGAACTAGGCAACCACAACGGCATAGCACGCTACACCATAGGACAAAAACGAGGCGAGGGGATACCCTCAGGATTCTCTGTCGTGGAGATAGACGCCGAGCACAATAGCGTGGTTGTGAGCGATAATAAAGATGACCTATACGCTATGAATCTTGTGATAGACAGCTGCAACATAGTGGATATCAACGAGTGGCTCGCCTCAAAAGACATAGAGGTTCTAGTCAGGGGATTAGGCCGCAATCCAGAGGGTCATGCTAGCATTGAGAGAGGAAAAAATAGGGGTGAGTTTATTGTGAGGTTATCATCGCCAGCATGGGCATGCGCCCCCGGTCAACCAGTTGTTCTCTATCGCGGAGATCGCGTTATTGGCGGAGGATATCTGCGCTCGGCCTATTAAAGCATGCGCCAGGCAAGCTCGTCGCGGATCTCATCCGCTACAGGGGTGTCTGGAAATTTTGCCATGATTTGCGCCACCATCTCATGTCGCTCAACATACTTAGAGGCGGTGTCCAATAGTGTTATAACGCCATGCACAACAAGATTTGTTCCGCAGCCAACCATTTGCGCAATTCGATCAGAATATCGCTCTAAATCTAGCCTCTCACCTTTAGCTAGCGACATTAAGGCACAATATTGTAGAAGCTGATTATCACTTTGCAACCAATCTACAACCCCTTCAACATGTGAAAACAAGGCAAAAGCAGCCTCCTGAGCCAGCTCACTATTTATGATTGATCGTGCCCAAAAATCAAGTTCATCCTTAGTGGCGATCTGCTCAGCATCAGCGATCCAATACGAACATAACACCAGCTCGCGAACCTGCTGCTGCGAGAGCAACCTAGCATAGCTATGTTCGCACCCCTCAGCCTTAGCCAAGGTGCGAATTGTGGGTAGACTCACACCATAATTAAGCCCATATCTATCTCCATAATAGCGCATGCCATCTGCTACAGCGCCATTCATCTGACGCTTTAGCTCGGAGAGCAGTACTGCCATTCGCAATGTATTACTACCCATAACTCAACTATTTTGTGACACTAAACTCCACTATCTGACCAAACTGATATAGAGGCATTTTAGCCTCACCAAGAACCTCGCCACCAACCGACAAAAGACATGTAGAGAGGCCGGCAACTGCAAATTTAACGGCTTTCTGACCCTTTAGCAGCGGCAGCTCAACATTGCGCACACCATCCATAAGCTCGAGGGCAGGTGGCGTGATCTGTATGTAAATTGGCTCGGCGGTAAGATCATCCGCCGCGAGCAGGCCTCTGAGAGGATCAAAGCGCGCCACAACATACTCTTTTTTATCGCTTTCGGGGTATATCGTAAACCTTTTGGTGATGATCTGCTCGCTGCCCTCGCCCATGAATAGCTTTAGGTATTCGCTCTCCTGTCTGCGAAATTCATCTATTGTAGAGCCAAGTCCTGCACCAAAAACACCCTCACCTACCTCGCCAGCCATAAGCTCCATGGCGAGCTTACGAAGATCGAAGATAGCCTCAGCGGCAGCCTTGGCGGAGTGCTCCGCCGACATATCTTTTGCCTGCTCGGCATTAACCGCTAATGTTGCTGGGGTAAAGATTTTTGCTTCAGGCGCTATAAAATTGCTCTGGGTATAGTGGTCCTCTTTGGCTAAATTTAGCGATGCACTAACCACTCTGTAACTATCTTTGCCAGCTAACGGCGCTCGCAAACCAAGATATTTCTGCGCATAACGAGCATATTCGCCTGCGGTAAACTTCTCGTGGGCGATGGTAATCTGAACCTCTATTGCCGACTGTGGTTGAAGCGCCAACTCATATGCGCCATTCTTCTCGATAAGGCCAACTTGTGAGCTCCATATCCCCTCGGCTGAAGCCGAAACTGCTGCGCAGATTGCTACTGCATAGATTATTTTTTTCATGATATTTACGTGTTAACTCTGTAAAATTAAGATAAATAGTTCTAAAATCAAAATTTAAGATAAAATTCTCGGGTTAGTTCTCGATATTCATCAGTATACTGCTGATCGTGGCTGCCGATGGTTAGCTGTTCGATCACACACTCACCAGCGAATGCTGGCGAATATTCACTCATAACTCTTTTTGGGGCGCTGCCTCGCGAAGTGCTTACCATCACCCTACGCAACAACTTTAACCCCACCCTATTGGCTGCAACATCAAATAGCTGCCCCTCGGTTGTGGGTAATATAAGCGCAAAGCGACCATCAATCGACAAAAGCCTCACAACAGACTCTGCTAGCTCATTAAAGCTCAAGTCGGTAGTATGTCGCGCGGTAGATCTCGCGCTACTAGGAGAGAGGAGTGAATCTACAAAATATGGCGGATTGGAGAGGATTAGATCATACTTTTGCTGAGGCGAAAACTCCTGGATGGGGGTGTGATAGATTGTCACTCTCTCCGCCCAGGGAGATAATTTCACATTCTCGGCAGCCTGCTCGGCGCTAGAGTGCTCTATCTCCACACCATCAACTTTAGCCTTAGAACGCTGCGCCATCATAAGGGCGATAACACCTGTACCGGCTCCTATATCAAGTATATGACTCTCGTTGCCTTTAACTTCAACCCAAGCTCCTAGCAACACACCATCGGTGCCGACCTTCATAGTTGTGCGATTTTGATGCACTGTAAATTGTTTGAATCTAAACACCTCTCTACTCCTTAAAAACACCATCAACACCTGCACCAAAGAGGGCAAAATCGTACTTCACCGGATCATCTACATCAAACTCGCGTAGCGCAGCAGTTAGCTCCGAGACCGCCTTCCAGTCGTTCTGTTTACGAGAGAGTAGCCCTAGATGGCGTGCCACATCTCCTGAGTGTACATCTAGCGGCATATATAGAGCCGACGATGGTATCATGCTCCATAGACCGAAATCGACACCCCTATCATCCCTGCGAACCATCCAGCGCAGATACATATTTATTCGCTTACATGCTGCACCTTTATCTATAGAGGAGATGTGCTTCTCGCACCTCTGCTCATGCGGCATAAGAAAGAACTCACGTCTAAATTCAGATATCGCCTCGACCATTGATTTATTACGCAAATAGCTCTGCTCGAAGAGCTCGCCAACACTACCCCACCTCTCAAAGATCCCACGCATGGCATAGACAAAATCTATGAGGTCGCCGCCATTAAAGGTGCGATGTACATACCCCTTAAGGTGCTCTAGCTCCGCCACGCTAGCCCCCATGACAAATGCATGAGGGGCATTATCCATAAACTCCATCATCCTATTGGCACTCTTGACTATCGCCTTTCTATTACCCCAAGCGATTGTGGCGGCGAGCAATCCTGCGATCTCTCGATCCTCACGCGAGTCATAACGATGTGGTATTGAAATAGGGTCAGCCTCAATAAATTCGACCTTATTAAATCTTATGTAGAGCTCCTCTAGAAGCTCATATAGCTCATCTCTATTCATCCTCGTCCACAATTAAACCATCTCTCATAACTATACGTCTATCAGCCATCGCACCTAACTGCTCGTCGTGCGTTACTACCACCGTTGTGATTCCTAACTTATCTCTTAGATCAAAAAAGAGACGATGTATCTGCTCGCGGTTCTGCGAGTCGAGATTTCCAGATGGTTCATCGGCAAAGAGCACCGAGGGCGAGTTGATTATCGCACGCGCTATAGCCACACGCTGCTGCTCGCCGCCCGAGAGCTGGCTCGGTTTATGATCGGCACGATGCTCTAGCCCCATCATTTTCAGCAGCTCACGTGCTTTAGCCTCAGTCATCTTGCGATTTTGACCGCCGATATATGCTGGTATACATATATTCTCAAAGGCGGTAAACTCGGGCAATAAATTATGGAATTGAAAGACAAAACCAATTTGACGATTGCGAAATTTAGAGAGGGCTCGATCATCCATTTTGGCAATGTTCACACCATCAATCTCCACCTCTCCACCATCGGATCCCATAAGTGTGCCTAGGATATGGAGCAGAGTACTCTTGCCGGCGCCACTAGCGCCCACAATAGAGACCACCTCGCCCTTTGCTATATCGAGCGAGACCCCCTTTAGAACCTCTAGGTTGCCATATCGTTTAACTATCTCTCTTGCCTTGATCATCTTCTATTCTGCTCTAATGCTTTAAAAATCTTAATTGTCTCCACCGCCTCGCGCGTGTCGTGCACCCTGAGGATTGTTGCCCCCTGGCGCAAAGACTCCCATCCGAGGGCTATGGTGCCGGCTAACGCCTCCTCGGAGGTTGTCGCTAGCAGCTTATATATCATCGACTTGCGAGAGAGCGCCGAGAGGATCGGGCAACCCAACTCTTTCAACTCGGAGAGCGAACCCAGCAGCGTGTAGTTCTGCTCCAGGCTCTTTGCAAAGCCAAAACCCGGATCAATAACAATCTGCTCTACCCCTTTGGCCTTAAGCGCTGCGATCTTCTCTACAAAATAGTCGCGCACTTGGGCTACAACATCCGTATAATCGGTCAAGCCCTGCATTGTGCCAGGCACTCCTCTCATATGCATGGCGATATATGGAAGCTTATACTCGGCAGCTACATCCTGTATCTCGGGATCAATCTCGCCGGCCGATATATCATTTATAATCATAGCACCAAACTCTTCGACAGCGCGTCGTGCGACATAAGAACGAAACGTATCAAGAGAAATTGTCATATCCGGCACTACTCTACGCGCCACCTCCAAAGCTCGAGCAACCCTTGTCCACTCCTCGTCGGGTGAGATATCATCCGCCCCGGGGCGCGAAGAGTATCCACCTATATCTATGATAGAGGCACCATCGCGCTCAGAGGCAACCATGCGGCTCTCTATCTCCGCGGCAGCATTTGTGCGACTAGCGCTAAAAAACGAATCGGGGGTGACGTTTACAATTGTCATCACCTGCGGTTCAAAGAGATTAATATCAATTTTTTGCAGCTTCACGCCTAATAATTTTATCGAGCCGCTCGGCCGAGGCCTCTAGCTCATCATCTATAATATTCACAACCGTATAATCGGCCAGCGCGCTCATTCTCTCCTCACTCATCTGTGCGGCCATACGCTCGGTGATTTGCTCGCGATCGACACCATCACGCGCCGCTGCACGCGCAATACGCAACGGCTCGGGGGCAAGAACCGCCACCGAGAGATCCATCTCGCAATCGAGACAAGCATCGAAGAGGATAGCACTCTCCATCACCACATAATCGGCATCTTGACGCTCTGCCCAACTATGAAAATCTGCTCTAACAACTGGATGAACCAAAGCATTTAGTTGATCACGTTTAGCTCCATCGCCAAACACCTGCTCAGCCAAATATGCTCGATTGAGCACACCATCAAGATAAGCCTGCCGGCCAAAACACTCTGAAATCTTACACTTAAGCTCCGTGTTCTCTATCATCAGCCTCTTTGCTTCGGCATCTGAATAATAGACCGAAGCGCCCAATTGGGCGAGATGGCGACACAACATAGATTTTCCACTACCTATACCGCCAGTTATACCTACTTTAAACATTATCGTTTTAAACGCTTTAGCTCCGCCGACACCCGCTCATCTATCTTGATTGCCGGCAAAGCATTTATTGACACTATTTTAATATCACTACACCTTACAGAGACAGCACTCAACATGGAGCTTTTGTCGATAATAATCTCATCGTCGCGTTTTGCAAATCTAAGCTCGGCGAGCGGAATATCTAATTTATTTACATACAACTTATAGCCAAACAGATTACTACCCACACCTTCGGCCAGACAGAGCACCTCCACCCGCTGCTTCTCTACCACAACGCATAGTTCAATCTCGGTAGTATAACTATTTCCAAGCTTTGTAATATACCATAAGAGTGTTGCCGCCAGCAACATCACCAAAAATAGAGGCGATATCAACCCTCTGAGGTGGACAATAAGGGGGATATTTACTACGCGAGCTCTTAGCTCACTAAATTTTGCTTTTTTCATATCGGATGTAAAGTTACTAAAAAAGATATAAAATCAAAAAAGAGCGCTATTGTTTGGATATGTGAAAGAATATTTATACTTTTACCCACGATATGAGAGAGCATTTTACAAGCTACACACTACTCTGCACACTAAGCGAGAATCACCTGTGGGGACTGGGAACCCATCGGAGAAGAACTTTTGTGCAATCATAGTTGCAATATATGGCTTTAGGCCAGAGAATAAGGTTCTTCCACTGATAAGGTGTGGAGAATCTTTTTTTTTGAAATAAGTAGGGTAAAATAATTATTGGTGTGTTTCTAAGAGTACTATTGGAGAAGAGATTTTTTTGCTATTGAATCGAAAATATAGTTATTCTATATTGAGATTTGATAGTGAAAAATATCGCTCCAAGAGTGCTTTTAAAAATATGGCAATAATTGTTTTACACTACTTAGTAGCTATAAAGCTCTCAAAAAAAACAGTAGAGACAAAACATATAATTTAGAATATTATGCAGGATAGATTATTCATCTTTGACACAACCTTGCGCGATGGCGAGCAGGTTCCAGGATGTCAGCTTAACACGGTAGAGAAGATTCAAGTGGCAAAAGCACTTGAGACTCTGGGTGTTGATGTTATCGAGGCTGGCTTCCCGATCTCCAGCCCTGGAGATTTTAACTCTGTAATTGAGATCTCAAAAGCGGTCTCAGAGCCGACGATCTGCGCGCTGACTCGAGCTGTGGAGAAGGATATTAACGTTGCCGCCGACGCTCTAAAGTACGCCAAACACAAGAGAATACATACGGGAATCGGAACATCAGACTCTCACATCAAGTATAAATTCAACTCAAACCGCGAGGAGATCATCGAGCGCGCCGTGGCTGCTGTCAAGCACGCCAAGCGCTTTGTTGAGGATATTGAGTTTTATGCAGAAGATGCAGGCCGTACCGAAAACGAGTATCTTGCTCGTGTGGTAGAGGCTGTAATCAAGGCTGGTGCTACGGTTATCAACATTCCGGATACTACAGGCTACTGCCTACCATCTGAGTATGGCGCTAAGATCAAGTACCTTATGGAGAATGTATCCAATATCGACAAGGCGATCCTTTCGACCCACTGCCACAACGACCTAGGTATGGCCACGGCCAACACCATCTCGGGTGTATTGAATGGTGCGCGCCAGGTGGAGGTTACCCTTAACGGTATAGGAGAGAGAGCGGGTAATACATCTTTAGAGGAGGTTGTTATGATCCTTAAGTGTCACAAGCACCTAGGCATCGACACCAACATCAACACCCCAAGCATCTACCCCACCTCGCGCCTTGTATCAACACTTATGAATATGCCGGTGCAGGCCAACAAGGCGATCGTTGGAAAGAACGCCTTTGCCCACTCATCGGGCATCCACCAGGATGGCGTTTTGAAAAATATTCAGACCTACGAGATCATCGACCCCAAAGATGTTGGTGTTGAGACGAACTCAATCGTACTTACAGCGAGAAGTGGTCGCGCGGCGCTTAAGAATCGTCTTTCGCTTCTCGGCATTGAGCTTGAGAAGGAGCGTCTTGATAGCATCTATGAGGAGTTCTTGCTGCTTGCCGACAAGAAGAAGGAGCTTAACGATGATGATATTCTACTACTTGCAGGCGAGGATCGTATCAGCGGCGAGAACCATATCAAGCTAGAGTATCTTCAGGTAACTAGCGGCGTTGGCGTGCGCCCGGTGGCGAGCATTGGCATCTCAATTAATGGCGAGCAATTCGAATCAGCCGCAACAGGCAATGGCCCGGTAGATGCCGCTATCAAGGCTCTACGCAAGATTATCGTTAGAAAGATGGTACTTAAGGAGTTTACGATTCAAGCTATCAGCAAAGGTAGCGATGATGTCGGCAAGGTACACATGCAGGTTGAGTATGAGGATAGATTATACTATGGCTTTGGCGCAAACACAGATATTGTGGCCGCTAGCCTCGAGGCATATATTGACTGTTTAAATAAATTCAACAAATAAATGAACACTCTTTTTGATAAGATATGGGACTCGCACGTGGTTCAGATTGTCGATGCTCAGACGCAGCTCTACATCGACCGTCTATACTGTCACGAGGTGACTAGCCCACAGGCATTCTCGGGCATCCGTCAGCGCGGGCTTAAGTGCTTCCGCCCCGAGCGTATAATCTGCATGCCAGACCACAACACACCAACTAAAAACCAGGATAAGCCCATCGAGGAGCCCGTCTCTCGCACCCAGGTGGAGACTCTAGCCGCTAATGCTAAGGAGTTTGGACTTACACACTTCGGCATGATGCACCCAAAGAATGGCATTATCCACGTGGTGGGCCCCGAGCTAGGACTTACCCTGCCCGGCATGACCATCGTTTGCGGCGATTCGCACACCTCTACCCACGGTGCAGTAGGTGCTATCGCCTTTGGTGTCGGCACTAGCGAGGTGGAGATGGTGATGGCCAGCGAGTGTATCTTGCAGGCCAAACCTAAGAGCATGCGCATAAGCGTTGAGGGCGAGCTTAAGGCTGGAGTTACAGCCAAGGATGTCGCACTATATATCATCTCGAAGATGACAACCGGCGGTGCCACTGGCTACTTTGTTGAGTATGCCGGATCTGCCATCCGCTCACTTACGATGGAGGGCAGACTCACTCTCTGCAACCTATCTATCGAGATGGGTGCACGCGGGGGAATGGTCGCTCCGGATGAGGTTACATTCAGCTACCTAAAGGGGCTAGAGTATGCTCCCCAGGGCGAGGCATGGGATAAGGCTATTGCCGAGTGGAGCGAGCTAAAGAGCGAGGATGATGCTGAGTTTGATTCTGACATTCGATTTAATGCAGAGGATATTGAGCCAATGGTTACATACGGCACAAACCCAGGTATGGGAATGGGCATCACGGGCACAATCCCATCAAGCAAGGGCATGGATGAGACAGAGCGCACATCATACCTCAAATCACTAGAGTACATGGGCTACAACGAGGGTGAGAAGATGATCGGCAAAGAGGTAGATTATGTCTTTGTTGGCTCATGCACCAATGGACGCATTGAGGATTTCCGCGACTTTGCCTCTATCATTAAGGGGCGCAAGGCGTCGGAGAGGGTAATCACATGGCTCGTGCCAGGATCGTGGAGCGTCGAGCGCGCAATTCGTGCTGAGGGATTAGACAAGATCTTCGAGGAGGCAGGTTTTGAACTTCGCCAACCAGGATGCTCTGCATGCCTTGCAATGAATGAGGATAAGATCCCTGAGGGCAAATATGCTCTCTCGACATCAAACCGCAACTTTGAGGGTCGCCAGGGCCAAGGCTCTCGCACCCTACTATGTAGCCCACTTGTGGCTGCTGCGGCCGCAATCACTGGAGTTATCACCGACCCAAGAGAGTTTATCTAACAGAGTAAAACCATGAAAAACAAGATAACAATACTTCGTTCGAGCTGTGTGCCTCTTCCGCTAGAGAATATAGACACAGATCAGATTATCCCTGCTCGCTTTCTAAAAGCCACCACGCGCGATGGCTTTGGTGAGAATCTATTCCGCGACTGGAGATATGACAAAAATAATGAGCTAATCCCTGAATTTGTACTTAACAACCCCAAATATGGAGGCGAGGTTCTAGTCGCAGGCAAGAACTTCGGTTCGGGCAGCAGCCGCGAGCACGCCGCCTGGGCGGTGGCCGACTATGGCTTCCGTGCTGTGGTGTCGAGCTTCTTTGCAGATATCTTCAAGAACAACGCCTTGAATAACTTCGTGCTGCCAGTTGTGGTTAGCCCCGAGTTTCTTTCAGAGCTATTTGAGGCTATTGAGGCTGAGCCCCTAAAGGAGGTTGTGGAGATAAATCTCGAAAACCAGACCATCACAAACCTTAGCAGCGGCAAGAGCGAGAGCTTCGCCATCACCGCCTACAAGCGCCATTGCCTAATGAATGGCTATGACGACATCGACTACTTAATGACCACAACCGACAAGATCGAGGCGTGGGAGAACAAATAATCTAGATATGAAATTAAATATTGCAGTACTTCCTGGCGACGGCATCGGCCCCGAGATCGTCGCCCAGGCAATGAAGGCCACCGAGGCCATTTGTAAGAAGTTTGGTCACCAGATCACTAGCGAGTATGGAATCTGCGGCGCGGATGCTATCGACAAGGTTGGCAACCCATACCCGGATCAGACCCACGAGCTATGTATGCGCAGCGATGCTATCCTATTCGGCGCTATTGGCCACCCTCGTTTCGACAACGACCCATCGGCTAAGGTTCGCCCCGAGCAGGGTCTACTTGCTATGCGCCAGAAGCTTGGTCTCTACGCCAACTTGCGCCCTATCACAACGTTCGACTCACTTATCGACAAATCACCACTTCGTCGCGAGCTTATCGAGGGCGTGGACTTTATCTGCATCCGCGAGCTCACTGGCGGTATCTACTTCGGTCGCCCACAGGGTCGCTCGGAGGATGGCAATACAGCCTTTGATAGCTGCGTCTACACTCGTGCAGAGATTGAGCGCATCGTGCGCCTATCGTATCAGTACGCCATGAACCGCCGCAAGAAGCTAACCGTTGTGGACAAGGCCAACGTTCTAGCTACATCTCGTCTTTGGAGAGAGGTTGCCAAGGAGATTGCACCAGAGTTCCCGGAGGTGGAGACTGAGTTTATGTTTGTCGACAACGCCGCCATGAGGATGATTCAGTGGCCTAGCGCCTTTGATGTGATGGTTACCGAGAATATGTTTGGCGACATCCTAACAGACGAGGGCTCGGTTATCACCGGCTCGCTTGGCCTGCTTCCATCTGCCTCGATTGGTGTTCACACCTCGCTATTTGAGCCTATCCACGGCTCATATCCGCAGGCTGCCGGCAAGAATATCGCCAACCCTATTGCGACTATCCTTAGCGCTGCAATGATGTTTGAGTATGCTTTCGACCTTAAGGCCGAGGGTGCTCTTATCCGCCAGGCGGTAGCTGCCTCGATGGAGCAGATGATCCGCACAGAGGATATCCAAGTAGAGGGCAACAAAGCTGCCACCACATCTGAGGTGGGCGACTGGATTGCAAACTACATCCTAGAGGCGTAGGAGATAACTTACACTTTTAAAGGCGACTTAATCTCTTTGGGTTAAGTCGCCTTTTTGTTCTCTAGAACCACCCCCCTGGTACCGATCCTATAGACAGATAAAAAAGTCGCCACTCATAAGAGCGACGACTTATAAACATCTTATATTCTAGAGCTTAGAATTTGTATGTTGCACCAATATTGAAGTAGCTGATACCATAACCTAGCTGAGCAAGGGCAGCAAACTTCTCAGAGAAGTAGTAGCGAGCACCAACATAGATACCGAAATCGAAGTCACCAGCACTAGCCTTATTACCAGCATACTTTGCAGTTGCGCTCTCATAACCAAGGCTTAGACCTGCATAAAGATCAAACTTCTCGATAGCAGTGTAGTGGTAGTTACCAGTAATTGCGATAAGAAGATCTGAAGTCTTAAGTTTGTCGCTACCAATAGTCTCGCTCTCGAAGCCATAGCCGATCAAACCACCAACACCAACGACCATATCCTCGTTGATAGCGTAGATACCCTGTTCGTAAGATAGAGTGATTGGAATACCACAATCAGCACCAAAACCGACGCTAGCAGAGACCAGCTTGTCACCTACTGCAAATGTCTGAGCTGAAACAGCTGTTACGGTCATCATCGCCATAGCGATAAAAGCATAGATTTTCTTCATTTTTCTTTTTTGTTTAAATTGTATTAATCAAATTTTTCAGAACACTTAATATGCTACAAAAATAGGCAAATAAATCTAAACGGCAAACTTTTCAGATAAAAAAAGAGGCAATCCGAAGATCGCCTCTCACAATATTATTAGTTAAGCCTATGCCTCTAGTGCAAAACGCTTGTAGGCGATAACAGTAGCATCCTTGTCAGGCTCATTGATAAGATCTGCAATGCTCTTCTTCTCACCTACTACAGCCTGAGCTAGAAGTGTGTTCTCCTCATAGAAGCGACGCATCTTACCCTCGGCGATCTTCTCTAGGATAGCATCTGGCTTGTTGGCGTTCTTAGGATCCTGCTTCATAGCCTCAACTGCGATAGCACGCTCGTGAGCTACAACAGCTGGATCGCAATCTGCCTCGCTGATAGCGATAGGCGCCATTGCTGTAGCCTGCATAGCGATAGTGCGAGCGACCTCAGATGGGATCTCCTTGTTGAAACCTAGAACTGTACCTAGCTTCTTATTGAAGTGTACATAAGCTGCGCAATATGGAGCCTCGATACGAGCATAAAAAGCTAGCTCGATCTTCTCGCCTGTCTGGCCTGACTTCTCAGCCATAAGCTCCTCAACGGTGCGACCCTCTGCGTTTGTAGTAGCTAGAAGGGCGGCTGCATCTGCTGCATCGTTTGCTACGGCGATATCGAGGATTGCGTTTGCAGATACTGAGTACTCAGCGTTCTGTGCAACGAAATCTGTCTCACAAGCCATGCAAAGGATATATGCCTTCTCACCAACGATCTTAGTGACAACAACACCCTCAGTAGCTGAACGATCGGCACGCTTTGCAACGATCAATTTACCCTTCTCGCGAATGATATCCTGAGCACGATCAAAATCGCCCTCAGCCTCAACTAGTGCCTTCTTGCAATCCATCATGCCTGCACCAGTCATCTTGCGAAGCTTCATTACTTCTGCTGCTTTGATTTCCATATCTCTAACTTTTAATAGTTATTAATTTATAAATTATTCAGCAGAAACCTCAGCTGCCACCTCTGTCTCGACTACCACCTCAGCAGCGGCAACGATCTCAGCTACGGCGCTCTCATCGTTAACACTTACTACCTTCTTAATACGTGGCTTTGCCTCCTTTACAGGAGTCTCCTGCGAGTCAGACTCCTGAGACTCCTTCTCTTTCTCTAGCTTGCGCTCCTCGATTCCCTCGTTGATGGCCGCGCACATAGCGTCGAGCACTACACCGATTGACTTTGCAGCATCGTCATTGGCTGGAATAACGTAATCAATGTTGGTTGGATCACAACAAGTATCAACCATGGCGAATACTGGAATGTTCAATCTCTTAGCCTCCTTAACGGCGTTAGACTCCTTCTGTACATCCACAACGAATAGCGCTGCTGGAAGACGAGTTAGATCAGCGATTGAACCAAGGTTCTTCTCTAGCTTAGCGCGCTGGCGAGAGATCTGCAGACGCTCACGCTTAGAGAAGTTGTCGTAAGTGCCGTCGGCATTCATCTTGTCGATGGTTGCCATCTTCTTTACGGCCTTACGTATAGTTGGGAAGTTTGTTAGCATACCGCCAGCCCAACGCTCAGTAACGTATGGCATAGCGACTGCTGAGATCTTCTCGGCTACGACCTCTTTTGCTTGTTTTTTTGTGGCTACGAATAGGATGCGACGACCACTCTTGGCGATGCTCTTCATTGCAGCAGCGGCCTCATCAATCTTCAAGACAGTCTTGTGAAGATCAATGATGTGGATGCCGTTCTTCTCCATGAAGATGTATGGAGCCATTTTAGGATTCCATTTACGCTTCAAGTGTCCGAAATGCGCACCAGCCTCCAATAATGTATTAAAATCTGTACGTGACATTTTAATTTGTAATTCTTTAATTTTAATTCTCTTTTCTTCAACTTCTCTGGTAGTGAGCCTTGCCCAATCCAAAGATGTTTTCCGCAGCTAGGCAACCGAGCGAGTAATACCCATTAGGGCAGTCTGACAAGGTTTTAAACCTAAGCTGTGCTTGCCGAATGTTCTATCGGGCGTGGTATTAACGCTTGCTGAACTGGAACTTACGACGTGCTCCAGGTTGTCCTGGCTTCTTACGCTCAACCTCACGTGGATCACGTGTTAGGAATCCGCACTTCTTCAAAGCGGGACGTAGCTCGGAGTCGATCTCGCACAATGCGCGTGCGATACCTAGGCGAGCAGCCTCGGCCTGACCCTTGATACCACCTCCATCTAGGTTGATTGTTACATCATAGCTACCCTCTGTTCCTGTTGCCAAGAAGGGCTGCTTAACCTGATACTGAAGGATCTCCAATGGGAAATAGACCTCAAGCTCCTTACGGTTGATTGTAATAGAACCAGTTCCCGGCTTCACGTATACGCGAGCCACAGCAGCCTTACGACGACCGACGGTGTTTACAACTTCCATGTTTTTTACTTAATCTCGTTTAACTTAATAACCTGAGGCTCCTGCGCTGCATGAGGATGCTCTGCACCTGCATAGACTCTCAAATTTCTCAACATAGCATCGCCCAATCTTGTCTTTGGGAGCATGCCCTTAATTGCCTTCTCCAATACGAAGGTAGGCCTCTTAGCTAGGTAATCAGCTGGGGTAGCGAAGCGCTGTCCACCTGGATAACCTGTGTGACGAACGTAGATCTTCTCGTTCATCTTTTTGCCTGTGAGCTTCACCTTGTCAGCGTTGATGATGATAACATTATCACCGCAATCAACGTGTGGCGTGTAGCCAGGCTTGTTCTTACCGCGCAAGATCTTAGCGACCTGTGAAGCAAGACGACCTAGTACCTCGTCAGTAGCGTCGATAAGCACCCATTGTTTGCTTACTGTTGCCTCATTGAGCGAGATAGTTTTGTAGCTTAATGAATCCACTTTTTTACGTTTATAATTAATTTGTAATCCAACCCCCGCACTCTGCGGGTGCGCAAAGATACGAATAATATTCTTTATACACAATTAAAATTTAAAAACTTCACTCTTTTTAACTATATTTGCAGCGTTAAAACCCAACAATGAAGAGTGTAATAGAGATATTTTCAACCCTTGGCGATAGGCTAATAAACTCTGGTAGAGATAGTTGCCAGAGTGATGTTATCAACGCAGCATGCCGGGAAAATAGCTGGTTTTCGCGCGAAGATATTATCTACGCGGTGGAGGCTCTGCGAGAAAAGATGCTCTCTCAAGAACTTCTGGAGCGATGGCTCGCCGAGTATGATGGGCGCAAGAGGCAGAGGGTGCTTCTGATTATGGCAGGCAACATTCCGCTCGTGGGATTTTTCGATCTCCTGTGCGTTATAGCCTCGGGCGGCGAGTGCTACTACAAACCCTCTAGCAAGGATCGAGTGCTGATAGATTACATCGCCGGGCTGCTAAAAGAGATAGAGCCCGCCATACCTATATATAAATATAGCGAACACTCCCCCACCCCCGACAAAGTGATTGCAACCGGCGGAGAGAGTGCCGCCAAGAGTTTTCGCGCGCAATATGGCCATTTGCCGACGCTCATTCGCTCATCACGCCACTCGATTGCTCTTCTCAAGGGCGATGAGAGCGCAGGTGAGATAGAGCGTTTATGTAGTGATATATATAGATATTCTGGATTAGGGTGCCGAAATGTCTCGATGCTATTTATTCCTCGCTCGAAGATGGTAAACCTACCGAAGTTTACAACAAACGACAAGTACCATCGCAACTATCTACAAACTCGCGCCGTGCTAACATTAGATGGCGAGAGCTTTATAGATAACGGCTGCTCTATTTTTCGCTACAGGAGTGAATTCCCATCCTCGCTGAGTACAATATCGCTCTTCGAGTATGACTCGCTAGAGGATGTCGACAGCTGGATTGCGAGCCACGACGAGCAGCTGCAATGTATCGTGGGGGATCTCCCTCACACTCGTTGCATAGGCTTTGGAGAGAGTCAACGCCCTGGGCTGTGGGATTATGCCGACGAGGTGGATGTTATGAAATTTTTATTACTTTAGATTATGTTGAAGAGATTTAGCTCGCTAGTGGTGCTCTCGCACACAATATTCGCCATGCCATTTGCCATGATTGGCTACACAATCGGTCTGATAGCAGGCGGGGCGGAGTTCTCATGGATGACTCTGCTAAAGGTTGTACTCTGTATGGTGTTTGCGCGCAATACGGCGATGGGCTTCAACCGCTGGGCAGATAGAGACATAGATGCCAAAAATCCGCGCACAGCTAATCGCGACATCCCCGCCGGAGCTATTTCGCCTCGCGCGGCGCTAATATTTGTTATCGCTAACGCCCTGCTATTTGTCATAACCTCTGCCCTGATCAACTCGCTTGCCGGCATGCTCTCGCCCATCGCCCTCTTTGTCATCATGGGCTACAGCTACTGCAAGCGCTTCACATGGGCGGCGCACCTTGTTTTAGGGCTCTCGCTAGCCATCGCACCAATGGGAGCATATGTCGCCGCCACGGGCGAGATGAGCTCTCTTGTTGCTATCCTGTCGGGCATTGTTCTTACATGGTGTGGCGGATTTGATATCATTTACGCCTTACAGGACAGCGCCTTTGATCGCGAAAACGGCCTACACTCTATCCCCTCGCGGTTCTCGCCAGTAACGGCCTTGATAATATCAGCCGGACTGCACCTTATCTCGGCAGCGCTGCTTGTGCTTTTTGCCGAGCGGCTACCCTACCACCCTGCCATCTACGCTGGCGTCGGGATATTTATTGCGATACTTATCCTAGAACATCTGCTTGTAAGCCCAACACGCCAGCGCAATATCGGCATCGCATTCGGGACTCTAAATGGCATCGCTAGTGTTGTTTTTGCTACTCTGGTGATCTGGGGGCTGATCGCTTCCTCATAAATGAGGATTGATAACCAAGGTAAAACACTTTACCTTTGCAGGCAATGAAACACCTCAAGACACAAGCACTCTTTATAGCTCTCCTTTCACTCTGCCCGGCAATAGCCGAGGATATGACTGATCTTACTGCCGACATCTCGACAGTGCATATAAGCTCAATAAAGCAGGGCTTATCGCTGAGCAAAGAGCCCATTGCGGCATCTGTTATCTCCCAGTCGAGGATCGAAAGCGATGATATTGAGACACTAAAGGGCGTTTCTGATCTGGTGCCAAATCTATTTATCCCCGCCTATGGCTCGCGTATAACCTCCTCGATATATGTTCGCGGACTAGGCACACGCATTGACCAGCCGGTGATCGGTCTCAATATAGACAATGTTGCGGTTATAAACAAAAACGGATTTGATCTAGATGTGATGGATATATCCAGAATGGAGATCCTCCGAGGCCCACAATCGAGCCTCTATGGGCGCAACACGATGGGTGGAGTTATAAATATCTACACCATCTCGCCATTCAACTTCCAGGGCATCAAAGCTCAAGCGGAGTATGCGAGCGGCAATAGCTACAGCGCTCGCCTCGCGCTATACCACAAATTTTCCGACAAGCTAGCCATGGCTATCGGTGGAAACTATAGCCAGAGCGATGGCCTCTTTACAAACACATATAGCGGCGAGAGGTGCGACACGGAGCAGAGCGGCGGGGCGAGGCTAAAGATCGACTATCGTCCATCACAAAGAACCACAATCGAGAACACCATATCGCTAAACATAACCGACCAAGGCGGCTATGCATATGAACAACTAGGCAGCGGCGAGATTAACTACAATTCGCCTAGTGAATACAATCGCACAACAATAAGCGAGGGCTTCACCCTACGCCACAAAAGAGATAAATATACGATAAACTCTATCACCAGCTATCAATATCTGGATGATAGGATGACCATAGACAACGACTTCACAGCCGAGGACTACTTCACCCTTACGCAAGCAATCCGCGAGCACGCCATAACCGAAGATTTTGTGCTAAGCTCAAACTCTCAAACAAGATATAGCTGGCTATTTGGAACCTTTGCGATGTATAAGAACCAAAAGATGAGCGCACCGGTTACATTCAAGGAGTATAGTATTGACAACTTAATACTCAAATATCCAAATATCTACTTCGCCCCATACTACTTCGACTGGAATGAAGATGAGTTCACTCTCAACAGCGACTTTACGACACAAAACGCAAATCTAGCGCTCTATCATAAATCTAGCTATGAGCTATCCAAAAGATTAATCCTATCGGCAGCCATTAGATTGGACTATGAGTATATCTCGTTTGACTACTACTCAACATGTTCGACCAGCTACAGCACCTACAGCGAGGATGGCTCGCTATATAAAACCACACCTATAAATGCCATCTTAGAGGGCTCGCCAAGCGAGCACTATCTAGCGCTGCTGCCAAATCTATCCATCCTATATACCGTTGGCTCAAGGAGGCTGTCATCTATATATGGCTCTATATCTAAGGGCTACAAGGCAGGCGGCTACAACACACAGATGTTCTCCGACATCTTGAAGCAGGAAGTTAGCTCCTACTTTGGCCTCAGCGCCACTTATGATGCCGACGATGTGATAGCATACGAGCCCGAGTGGAGCTGGAACTATGAGATCGGAGCTAAATATCTAAGCCGCAATAATAGCCTTAAGATGGATGCCGCGCTATTCTACATCGACTGCCGCAACCAGCAGCTCACAGTATTCCCCGAGGGGCAGACCACCGGCCGCATGATGACCAATGCCGGGCGATCGCGCAGCTTTGGCGCGGAGCTATCCACGGAGTATCGCAAGGGGCGCTTCTCGCTTAACGGCTCGTATGGTTATACAAACGCTAAATTTATAGAGTATATTGATGGCGATAACGACTACTCTGGCTCTCGCGTGCCATATGCCCCCGAGAGCACGATATATGCCGGAGCAATATATCGCCAGCCTCTTCCGTTTTCATGGGCGAAAGCTCTATCGTTTGATATAAACACCAACGGAGCCGGCAAAATCTATTGGGACGAGGCAAATAGCGTGTCGCAGCCACTATATGTCCTGCTAAACGCATCGGTAACACTTGAAGGCGAGGGGTATGCTCTATCGTTTTGGGGCAAGAATATAACAGACAAAGAGTATGATACATTCTACTTTGAGTCGATGGACAACCAATTTGTAAACCCCGGTCTTATGGCCACCTATGGGGTTAGATTAAGCTTAAACATTAACAATAAATAAACAAAACAGATTATGAAAAAGATTTTCTCTATGATGATGCTTCTTGCATCGACTCTTATCCTTGGCGTCTCTTGCGATGATGATGCCAGCACCTCGCCTAGCAGCAATTATGTAGGCACCTACAAATTCACCACAACTATCGCGGCAAACAACATGTCGACAACAACTGAGTATGACAATAAGAGCTGCACAATAGATGCGATGGATAATAGCGCAATCACCATAACAATGAACTCGATAACATTTGCCAAAGGCTACATGCCAGAGATGGATCTTACCCTGCCTAACATCTTGGCCGACAGCGACACTAGCGGTTACGACTACTATGCCCAGAGCGTCACAATGGAGGCTAACGGGGTGCCTATGGAGGCCTATGTTGCAACTGATGTGATGATAAATGCAAATAGCATGACTCTTACGCTCAACCTTACATACACATCAACAATGTCGGTGACTACAGTACAGTTTTCCGGCCTAATAGAGTAGAGATATGAAAAACATACTTAAAACAGCTGTCGCCATCATGGCCATAGCCCTAGGCATAGGCTGCAACGAGCCCGACCCTATATCGCCCGCGCCAGATTCGGGAACATATATTGGCATCTTTGAGACTACAAATACCATCAGCGGCGTATTCGAGAAGGAGCAGGAGCAGGTATACCTTACAACCAACGTAACCGAAGATGACCAGGCGGGCGAGGTGATCGACATCACAATGGTTGGAGTATCATTCTATGCCGGGATGAGCACTATCTTCAGCTTTACTATCTCCAATATCCCCGCCACGGGTGATATGGGCGAGTATGAGGCCGACTCGAAAACTGCTGTTGGCGATGCTCAGCCTTATAGCATAAACAACGTTAAAGTGCAGCTAGATGGCTACTCTATTGAGTTTAGCTTCGACTACGATGGCCACACTATAAAGTATTGGGGCAGGATGGATTAATCTACATTTTAGAGAAAAATAGGGGTTGAATCATATTTTTTATGGTTGAACCCTTTTTTTTTGAAAAAAAATATTATCTTTGTCATTGACTTGTTGTGCATAAAGCTTTTGCCGATGTGCGATAAGGTTAAACTTTGAAATAAACCAAATAAAATAACAACCTAAAAACCAACTTACATTATGAAAAAGTTTTTCTCATTGATGTTGCTTGCCGCAGTTGCCATCTGCTCTACAGCATGTGATGATACGGAGGATGTCGGATATGTCTCTATTGGTAGTGGAAGCTACATAGGAACTACAACCGCCTATGACAGATACGACGCCATGGCCTTTGCAAATGCTGCTCAAGATAATGAGTATAGAACGCAGGTCGTTGCTGAGCTCCTAAAAGACAACACCAAAAACACACTCGACTTTGCTATTGAAGATGTACAGCTGTCAACTGATTTTACTCTTGGCCGCGTCTCTATGAAAGATCTTGATGCAGATGACTCTATCGGCGGATACTCTCTAGACTCTCAGGATGTATATGTGGATGGTTTTATCAGCTACACGCTTACAGATATGAAGGTTGTGATTGAGGATGGGCATATTGTTGCCACATTTAAGGTGAGTGGCGTTGTGCTAGATGACTTTGATGAGTATACCCTAGGATATATCGAATATCGCACAGAGTAATTAAACTATACGAAATCTAATTGGGACTGCATTATTTTGGTGCAGTCCCTCTTTTTTTACTATCTTTGCAGGAAATAAACATAGATAAAATGATAAAGTCAGAGTATAAACCATTCGTGGATGAGCTCATCGAGCTCGCAATTAGAGAGGATATCGGTGATGGCGACCACACATCGCTATGCTGCATCCCTGCCCAGGCCAAAGGACGCATGAAGCTCCTCTGCAAAGAGGAGGGAATCTTGGCAGGTGTAGAGATCGCCGAGATTGTCCTTAAGCGCCTAGACGAGGAGATGATCTTTGAGCAGCTTTTGGAGGATGGCGCAAAGGTTAAAAGTGGAGATGTTGCATTCTATGTCTCGGGGCGATTGCAATCACTTCTGCGTGCCGAGCGCATTCTGCTAAACATCATGCAGCGCATGAGTGGCGTCGCGACTCAGACCGCAAAATATGTAAAACTCGTGGAGGGTTTGAATACAAAAATCTTAGACACGCGCAAAACCACCCCAGGCATGAGGGTGCTAGACAAGATGGCAGTAAAGATTGGCGGCGGCGAGAACCACCGCATGGGTCTTTTTGATATGATTCTACTTAAGGATAACCATATCGACTTCGCCGGCGGCGTGGAGAAGGCTGTCCGTGGCGCCAAGGAGTATCTAGCTAAGATTGGCAAAGATATTCCAATCGAGTGTGAGGTGCGCACACTAGAGAATATCAACGAGGTATTCCGCGCAGGAGGTGCCGACCGCATTATGTTTGACAACTTCTCACCCGAGCTCACGCGCGAGGCTATTGCATTGGTGGCAGGCCGGTGTGAGACCGAATCTAGCGGTGGCATAAATTTTGACACACTACGAAGCTATGCCGAGTGCGGCGTAGATTTCATCTCGGTGGGTGCGCTGACGCACCAGATCAAATCTCTCGACATGTCACTTAAGGCTGTTGAGTAGAGATAGCAGATGCTTAAATTCAAAGATCTACAGCTAGAGGATAGAGAGCTGATTGAGAGCTACACGCTAAAGAGCAGCAGCCCCAATTGCGACCTATCCTTTGCTAATATGTTTTGCTGGCAGCCCCTCTTTCGCAGCGCTTGGTGCATAGAGGAGGGGCACCTTCTTATTCGCTTTAATATAGGTGGAGGAGAGAGGCTTGGCTATATGCAACCTATTGATGCTAATGGAGATGTAGATTTTTCAAAGTTAATCCCTTTCTTGGCTCACGATGCCCACGCCAATGGCGATCGGCTGCGAATTATTGGCATAACCGAAAGCGGAAAAGATAAGCTAACAAAACTCTATGGTGATGAATTCTCACTCCACTCCGAACGCTACAACGAGGATTACATCTACTCGCGCGAGGCTTTAACATCCCTTACGGGCAAAAAGTACCAACCAAAACGCAACCATATAAATCAATTCACAAGTCGCTATAACTTCTCATTTGAACGCCTAGCGCCATGCCACTTCAAAGAGTGCTTAGAGATAGATGCCGCCTGGCGCGAAGGAGACCTCTCGGGGGCAGAGCGCAAGGCTATCGAGCGCGGCTTTGCCCACTACTATGAGCTAGGATTTATAGGTGGAGTGATACTAATAGAGAATCGTGTTGCCGGTTTTACATACGGTTCGATAGTTGGCGATGGTACATTTTGCATAAACATCGAGAAGTGCGACACACGATATAGCGGAATATATGCCGCCATAAACAGGCTCTTTGCCGCCTCGCTACCTGCCGAGATCACCCAAATCAATCGCGAAGAGGATATGGGCATCGAGGGGCTTCGCCGTGCAAAATCATCCTACCACCCGAGCTATCTGCTACCCAAATACACAGCAATATATCTCCATCACGACGAGGCTCAATGCAAGACGCTATGGGCAGAGGTTTTTGGTGACGAGAGTGCCTTTATCGACGAATTTATTATGCACCACTACTCGCGCAAAGGGATGCTGAGCATGGTAAACCGAGAGAATAACCTGCTTTCGATGCTGCACATAATCCCATTTACTAGCGAGCTTGGCCGCTGCGCCTATATATATGGCGTGGCAACCCACCCTGCAGCGCAAAAGAGAGGCTACTCCACAAAGCTAATGCAGGCGGCAATGGAGATTATCAAAAGCGAGGGGTACGCCTTTGCTGCTCTTATTCCTAGCCAAGAGTGGCTACATGGCTACTATGCGCGATTTGGATTTAGCGGAGCGTGTCCCGTAAGTTTCATCTCCGACACAATGTTTGATTTCGGCTCGGGAGATGCAGCCAAAGATATTGCGATGATCTGCCCTATAGAGACGATCTCGCTGCCAGATAGATTAACACTAGAGAGGTTGAGCGCCGCTACCCCCTTAGCATATCAATAAACCACTGAGGTGCGCGCGTGGGACGGCGTGTTGTGGAGTTCATAAAACCGAGCGTTGTGGAGCCCGTATTTAACAACACTCCCTGCTCGTTATATATTTCATAAAGAAATTTCACCCTTACGCGGGGCTCCTCGGCAAGCGTTATTTTAACGGTGATAAGCTCATCGTAGTGAGCCGAGGCGAGATACTTTGATGTAACCTCCAAAATTGGCATCATCACCCCACGTCTCTCCATCTCGGCATAAGATAACCCCATCGCACGCATCAGATCCGAACGCGCCGACTCATAGTACTTCACATAGTTTGAGTGATGGACGATGCCCATCTGATCGGTATCGACATACCAAACTCTAATTGGAAATTCTCGTGTTAACATAACTATATCTCTTTAAAAATCCACAACCGAACATCACCATCGGGCAGATTGCATAATATATCTCCGTCATCGGCTATCTCTACAACAACATCCTCGCCCCGAGCCTCGGCTAAATATCGCCCACTTTTTGGCAGCAACTTTAGGGGCTCAGAGATTATAATACTGCCTTGAGAGGCTACTCCAAAGAGTGGGTATGGATGAGCGAGCATCTCCACAGCCTTAGCCATCTCTCCATCTTTGATAAGGTTGCGAATTACGGTTGAGCTAACCTTTTCATCTCCATCTCGCCACTCCGAGACCATCTCCAGCGAGAAGCCACAGCGATCGGCTAGGGATAAGCATAGATTATAGTTTCCCTCATGGTTACGGCCAAAGCGGTGGTTATACCCCACCACTAGCGCCTTGATGCCTACCTTTTCGACAAGATATTGCTCGACAAAATCGAGATATGAAAGCTGCGAAAACTCTCTGTCGAATGGTATGACAATAATATTTTCAACACCACAACTCTCGGCTATAGAGATCTTCTCGTCAAGTGTAGTAAGAAGTTTCAGGCCGTCGCCACCACCAGATAAGACAACCCTGGGATGGGGTTCAAAGGTGAGCATTACACTCTCGCCACCCAGCTCTCGGGAGAGCGAAAGAAGCTTTGAGATCATAATATGGTGGCCACTATGCAGCCCATCAAAAGAGCCGACAGCCACCACCGCAGAGCGAAATTTGGGCAGAGAGTTAAAACCGAAGAATACTCTCATTACAAACTGTTTATCTGATTCTCCTCGTTCTCCTTTACAAAGTAGGCTACCTTTTCCAGAAGTGTGGTGATGTCATAATTCTCAACCACAATACCCTGTGGAAAATTTAGAGGCATAGAGGTGAAATTCAGAACTCCCTTAATGCCAGCATTTATTATAGGCAGCACAAGCTCCTGCGCCACATGAGTTGGCGACGACACAACTACGATGCTGATCTCTTGATCGGCAACAATACGATCAAAATCGGCCATGTTATAGCAAGGGATGCCATCTATAGTGGTGTCGACCTTTTTAGGATCGACATCGAAAGCGGCCATGATTTTCAGATTAAAACCCTTGGTATTGAAATATTTAGTTATTGCCTGGCCGAGGTGACCCATGCCTATTACAGCGATATTCATCATCGACGAGCTATCTAGAATAGAGCTAATAAAATCTACCAACTCCTTAACATCATACCCCTTTTTATTATCACTTGAAAAACCAATAAGCATCAAATCGCGACGCACCTGCACAGCAGTAATGCCATGTATTCCAGCCAATACGTGCGAGAAGATATGCGTTATACCCCTCTCATACGAGGATAGAAGCGTTCTGCGATATTCGCTTAGGCGCTCAATAGTCTTTTCGGGGATCCCATTTGATATTAATGCCATACTACTCTAGTGTGATTGTGAAGTTCTTATTATACTTTACCCTCATCCAATTTATATTAATCAAACTCTTGCCGCCTTGTCGCTGAAAACGATATGTAGTTTGTAGAGGTGTATACTCCTCTCCGTGCAACTCATGAGCTATATCTTCGAACATAGCTTCACCAAATATTTTAGCCACATCATATCCACGATAGGTATAGAGCGAAGGTATCACGCCAAAAGATTTAACATATCGCGAGTCGAACACCCTGACCCTCTCTGAGTCACGCTTAGCATGATATGAGGGAAAGTGCACCACTCCATCCTTAAAATAGAGCGAGTGATCAAGATTTGGCATCTTTGCCCAGGCTGGATTACCGAGCAGCTCAAACCTTGGCGCACGCCTTCCACGCGAGGTGATACCAACATTTGCCGATGCAAAAGCTGCCAGGATCCTATCTACATCTGTCTCGCTGCTAGCCAGCACAACGAAGGTATTGTTATCTGCATTATCAATAAGCGGTGTAAGATCTGCCGGCGAGAGTTCAAATCTTGCAGAGTCCAACAACATCTGTAGCTCCATACTATCTGGATGCTCAACAATCTGACTCCACATCTCATCCTTCAACTGCTCGAAATCAGACATGCGTTGCAGAATTGCAGCCGGGTGCTCATATTTAAAGTCGTGCCTCTCGTATGATGTTGTATCGAGCTGCTCAAGCACTAGACTCTCGAAATCTTGATCTATCTCTTCGGCATATATGAGTGTAACCTTACGATCGACACTAAAGATATCACCGATCTTATCATAGCGACGCTCTGGATTGGGCGACATCTGAAATATCACATCACTATCACTATGCGCGAGTGTCGCCAGGGGCGAGATGACCGGAATATTATTCGCCTCAGCATAACGCACCACCGGATCCAAAATATCCTCAAATACTGGCCCAACTATAAGATGGCTGCTCTGAAAACGACTATCCTCAATGATATCATAAACCATTGAGATATTTCGATTTGTGTTAAACAGGGTCAGATCAACATTTCGCCCATCGGCCTTAAGATCCTCCAATCCCAGCAAAAAACCTTGGTAGAACTCCATAAATGGAGCAATAGGCTTGCCAGATATAGAGAGTGGCAGAAGCAGTGAAATTTTTAGAGTCTCTAGACTATCAACAACAGCAAAATTTTGCGCTCGCACATACTCCGCCTCTTTGGGTTTTAACACTTTAAGAAGGATTAATGCCCCCTCTTTGAGTCCATCCTCCAGATCGTTATTCTCCATCATCTCGCGCCGGCTCATGCCGCGACTCATCGCCAACGAGTAGATCGTCTCACCCTTTTGCACAAGGTGGTACTCATACCCCTCCTTGGGAGCAATCATCCTCTCGTTCTCTTTTTGCTCCTTAACTGAAGCCTTGTCTTGCTGAGTCTTACCACCCTTTCCCTGTTCACTCTTAACAATATGGAGCTCTTGACCCACAGAGAGATGAGCTGGATCAATCCTAGGATTTGATAAAAGGATTGCATCTATAGTGGTCGAATATTGATTTGCTATAGAGTAAAGCGTCTCTCCACGTCTTACCTTGTGCGTAGTGTAATCCCGCTTTGATTTGCGCGAGGATATGTTTTTCGTCTTGTCGCTATAGGGAATCTTAATTAAGCTTCGGCTCTTAAGACCCTGTATTTCAAGCAGATCATTAGCAGCATATATCTCCTCGGGGCTAACCTCATATATCTTTGAGAGATAGTAGATAGTCTCACCCTTGCGAACCTCATGCAGATAGTAGCGCACACCACCAACTGAGACAACATTTTCAGAGCGATCTTGTGCATACAGCGCAGCTACAAGCAGCAGAGTTGAGACTATTGCTAATAGATATTTTTTCATAAAATGAACAACTTAAAATTTTGATTTTAGTCGGATCTCCGATATTACCTTCTTGGTAAATAGCGGAAAATCCCCCTTCATCATCCAATCGTAATAGCTAGGCTCTTTATTAAAGACCTCTGCTACCGATTTACCCTTATACTTGCCGAAGGTGAATACCTCTACCCCCTTATCATCATATGCAATACGTCCAGCATAGTCGGCCATCTCGCCTCGTGAGGAGAACTCCGCAAGAGATGGAACATCTCCCTTAAGCTCCTCGGGATATCGCTCCAACTGAGCTAGTAGCACCTCATACGTTGCAAGCGTATCCGCCTCGGCCGAGTGTGAGTTTTCAAGATCCTTGCCGCAATAGAATTTATAGGCCGCAACAAGTGTGCGCTGCTCTAGTTTGTGGAATATATTCTGAACGTCAATAAACTTCCTACGTCTAAAATCGACCTCCACTCCAGCCCTCATAAACTCCTCTACCAGCACCGGCACATCAAAGCGATTTGAGTTAAATCCTCCGAAATCGCACCCCTCCAAAAAGGCGGCGAGCGAACGAGCGATCTGCGCAAAGCATGGGCAATCCTTAACATCCTCATCGGTAATACCATGCACAGCTGTAGACTCGGCGGGGATCGGCATCTGAGGATTGATTCTGCGAGTTTTTATCGTCTTCTCCCCATCGGGGGCTATCTTAACCATCGAGAGCTCCACTATGCGATCCTTTGAGGTATCAACACCGGTGGTCTCAAGATCAAAAAATACTATTGGTCGTGTTAACTTTAGCATCTAATATTAAGCATTTAGGATCATTGGCATAAGCAACATAAGCGAGCTTGGCTCGGCGCCATCATCATAGACCGGCTTAAATACACCGGCACGTGTTGAATCGGCTAACTCAACGAGCACCATCGGAGTCTCGATATTAGACAGAAGCTCCACGAGGAATGTAGATTTAAAGCCAATAGTGACAGCATCGGCATCATAGCTACAGCTTAGCGACTCGTTAGCCGAAACCGAGAAGTCGAGATCCTGAGCCTTAAGGCTGATATTATTATCAGAAATCTCCATGCGAATAAGGTTGGTTGTTGGGTTTGAGCAGACCGCCACACGCTTAATGCAGTTGATAAGGCCGATACGATCCACAAGCAACTTGTTAGGATTTGCCGCCGGGATCACTGCATTATAATTTGGGTAGCTACCCTCGATTAGGCGGCAGACCAGGGTGTAGCTCTTAAGGCGAAACTCAACCCTCTTAGAGTCGAAGATCACACCAACCTCGCCCTCCTCTTTTGCAAGAAGCGCGCGCAAAAGTGTAGCGGGCTTTTTAGGAAGAATATACGAAGCACTAATCTCGCCCTCAAATGGCACACCATATTTAACTAGCTTATGTGCATCGGTAGCCACAAAGGTGATCTGCTCAGGGGCGATAGAGACAAACACTCCATTCATCACCGGGCGAAGATCATCGTCGGCGGTGGCGAAGATAGTCTTATTAATACCGGCGACAAGCAACGCTGGGTCGATATTAAGCTCCTTGCGCTCCGAGCCAACACTCTCCATTGCAGGGTAGCTTGTTGGGTTTGCGCCAGGGATTGAGAGCGAGCCGCTTGCCCAACTGATAGTGATCTCCCAGTTATTATCATCAATGTCGAAAGTTAGCGGCACCTCCGAAAACTCCTTAAGCGTGTCAAGCATAAGCTTTGCAGGCGCAGCCACCGAACCCTCAACCTCAACATTCTCCACCGAGAGTGAAGCGATAAGCGTTGTCTCTAGATCCGAAGCCGTAACAACGAGCTGACCATCTTGAAGCTCCATTAAAAAATAATCCAAAATTGGAAGTGTACTTTTATTGCTAATTACCTTACCTGTTGATGAAAGCAGCGACTGTAGCGCCGATGACGAAAGTGAAAATTTCATGATTCTATATTTTTTTATTTATTTCAAAGTTGATAATCTATCTAGTGCCATCCTAACCATAGCCTCAACAAATGGCTTATAGTCGGGGCATGCATCCTGCGCAACACGCTGCGCAACAACGGTACAGATTGTTGCCGCCCTATGCCCTAGCATCTTCGCCAAGCCAGCCAGGGGAGCCCCCTCCATCTCGTAGTTTGTAATCCTTCGATCGTTATATCTGAAGCTCTCGATCTTCTCATTTAGCTCCATATCTGCCGGGCGCAGCCTTACCCATCTACCTTGGGGTGCATAGAAGCCTGGTGAAGATATTGTGATGCCCTCCTTAACGTAGGGGGCAAAAAGCTCGCAAAGAGATGGATTCGACTCCACAAAATATGGGGCAGGCAGCTGATCCGACCACCCTACATGCTCTGTAAAAGCTCTTTCAATATCCAAATTGCACACCTGATCGCGCCCAGCATAGTAGTTGAGCACACCATCAAAGCCAACCGAGGCCGATGAGAATATCTGATCCCCCACCCTAAGATCTGCCTGCAACGCTCCCGTTGTGCCTAGCCTTACGAGAGTCAATTGACGATGCTCAGACTTTTCGACTCTTTTTGTGAGATCAATATTCGCCAAAGCATCTAGCTCGGTTAGACATATATCTATATTACCCACACCTATTCCGGTAGAGAGAACACTCATCCTCGTGCCCTTGTAGCTGCCCGTAACTGTCAAGAACTCTCTATTGCTCACCTGGCACTCAATGCTATCAAACATAGCAGAGACCATAGCCACGCGCCCTGGATCACCCACAAGCATAACAATGTCGGCCACCTGCTCAGGCAGAAGATGGAGATGAAAAATTGTGCCATCATCATTGACGATTAGCTCCGAGGCTGGTATTATTCTCATAAATTTTTAAATTTACTCTAGATAATTGGCATAAAAGTAATATATTTACAGCGAATAACAAAGAAACTACTTAAATAAGTAACGCACTCGGAGGATAAATATTCTCTACTGCGAGTTAAATAATTATAATTATGGCACTTATAACATCCATATCAGGAATCCGCGGCACGATCGGCGGACAGATGGGTACAAACCTAACACCATTAGAGATCGTAAAATTCACAACCGCATACTCGCGCATGCTCATAAAGCGCAACCCAGGCAAGCGCCTCGCGGTTGTCGTTGGCAGAGATGCTCGTCTATCGGGCGAGATGGTAAACAACATAATTGAGGGTACACTTCTCGGTTGCGGCATTGATGTTATAAACATAGGCATGTGCACAACCCCTGGTACAGAGATGGCAGTAACCGAATATAAAGCTGACGGCGGAATAATCATCACCGCCTCGCACAATCCAAAACAGTGGAATGCATTGAAGCTACTCCGCTCAACTGGCGAGTTTTTGGATGCCGAGGAGGGTGCCGAGCTGCTAGATCTAGTTAAGGAGATGAATTTCAGCTACCCAGAGATAGATCTTATCGGCAAGGTAAAGCTGCGCACAGACTACAACGAGCGACATATTGAGCAGGTGCTCGCCCTGCCTCTTGTAGATCTTGAGGCTGTAAAGGCTCGCAAGCTAAAGGTTGTGGTAGATGCCGTAAACTCTATCGGCGGCGTGGTGATCCCGTCACTTCTTCGCCAGATGGGCTGCGAGGTGATTGAGCTGAATTGTGAGCCGAATGGCCTCTTTGCCCACAACCCTGAACCACTAGCCGAGAACCTTACTGAGATTGCCGAGATGGTGCGCCGTACGGGGGCTGATCTTGGCGTTGTGGTCGACCCAGATGTTGATCGCCTAGCTCTAGTATCGGAGGATGGATCTATGTTTGGCGAGGAGTACACCCTTGTTGCCGTGGCCGACTTTATCCACTCAAAGAGGGGTGGCAATAGCGTCTCTAACCTCAGCTCATCGCGCGCACTTTCGGATGTGACCGCAGCTCATGGCGGCAGTTACTACGCCTCGGCCGTTGGCGAGGTGAATGTAGTTGCAAAGATGAAAGAGGTGGGCGCCACAATCGGCGGCGAGGGCAATGGCGGAGTGATCCTGCCTGAGCTACATTATGGTCGCGATGCTCTTGTTGGCGTTGCTCTATTCCTTACACACTTTGTAGCCAAAGGGTTGTCGATGACCGCTCTACGCGCCACCTACCCCGCCTACTTCGCCTCAAAGAATAAGATTGAGCTCACCCCCGCAATTGATGTCGATAAACTACTTGCCCAGATCAAGAGCCGTTATGCGTCGGAGCGCGTAAACGATATTGATGGCGTGAAGATAGATTTCGCCGAGAGCTGGGCGCACCTACGCAAGTCAAACACCGAGCCTATCGTTAGAATCTACACCGAGGCTAAAAGCGAGAGCGAAGCTGATGCTCTAGCTCAGCGATTCATCGCCGAGATGAAAGAGATCTGCAATCTATAGAGACCATGAAAAAGCGAGTTCTGGTTACCTACAATATGCTCCGCGAGGGCTATACTGAGCTCATGGAGAGATATGATGTAACTTTCCCCGATGAAGGGGTTGAGTCCTTTAGTTATCAGCAGGTGTTAGAGATGATACATGAATATGATGCTCTTCAATCTATGTTCAACTTTCCGGTGAACCGTCAGCTTCTGGATGCTGCACGTGGGCATATTGAGATTGTATCCAACTATGCCGCAGGCTACAACAACATAGATGTAGATTATGCCACCGAGTGTGGCATAAAGGTGACCAACACCCCCGACCCAGTAACCGACCCTACTGCCGACCAGGCGATGGGGCTGATCCTATCTGTGAGCCGTCGCATTAGTGAGCTGGATCGCAAACTGCGCAATAGATCCATCACCGTGGAGCTACTAGGCAATCTTGGCCACTCGCTCAAGGGGAAAACACTCGGCATAGTGGGCATGGGACGCATCGGGCAGGCGCTCGCTCGCCGCGCCATAGCCTCGGGGATGAAGATCGTATACAACAATCGTCGAGCCCTTTCGCCCGAAACAGAGTCTCAGCTGGGAGCTAAATATCTGCCCCTTGATGAGCTCCTTGCTCAATCCGATGTTGTATCAATAAATGCACCTCTAACCGCCGAGACCCACCACCTTATTGGCAAAAGGGAGCTAGCGCTAATGAAGTGCTCAGCCATAATAATCAATACAGCTCGCGGCCCTCTACTAGATGAGATCGCGCTAATCGAAGCGCTTAAAAGCGGGGCGATCTGGGGTGCCGGGCTCGATGTGTTTGAGTTTGGCCACTACCCTTCGCCCGAGCTATTAGAGATGGAGAATGTCGTGCTCAATCCACATACGGGCACACAGACAGTAGAGGTGCGCCACGAAATGGCGCGCCAGGCGTCGCGCAATATTATTAACTTCTTTGAGGGCGGAGAGATAGACGCCCTAAACTAGATCCTCTTTGTGTGTAGCATACCCTCGGCGATGGCGATAAGCTCGCCACGCTGATTGGTTATATCTACCCTGCTATTATATAGGCTCTTGCGGGCGCACACCTCCTCGGCCACAGCCGTTAGAGTATCCCCCTCAACAGCGGCGGCCAAGAAGCGAATATCCGACTGAATAGAGACCGATAGCGGCTGACGATAGTTTGCCATAGCGGCCATAGCGATATCCGCCAGCAGATAGATCACACCTCCGTGCGCTACGTTTCCGGCATTTAGATGGCGTTTTTCTATCACCACGTGCATCTTTGCACCGCCCTCGCCTAACTCATCTAGAACGACACCCGCCTCATTGGCAAAGATATCGTTTTTGTACATTTTTGTAAAGTCCATAATCTTAAAATTAAAAGAGAGTTTACCAGCAAAATTAGGCAAACTCTCTTTAGTGTAGTACGCTTAAGTAGTGTAAAACAATTATTGCCATATTTTTAAAAGCACTCTTGAAGCGATATTTTTCACTATTAAATTTCAGTATAGAACCACTATATTTTCAATTCAATAGCAAAAAATCTCATCTCCAATAGTACTCTTAAAAACACACCAATAATTATTTTACCCTACTTATTTAACTACTACCAAGCGAACAATGGATACTCCTCCATCATCTTGTTCACATCAGCACGAACCGCAGCGATGTTTGCCTCATCCTCTGGGTTCTGAAGAACACGGTCGATAAGCTCAACGATGTAGGCCATCTGATCCTCCTTCACGCCACGAGTTGTAATCGCTGGAGTACCAAAACGCAAGCCAGAGGTCTGGAAAGGCGAGCGGCTATCGAATGGAACCATATTCTTATTAGTAGTAATATCTGCGGCCACTAGACACTTCTCGGCAAGCTTACCGGTAAGCTCTGGGAACTTAGTGCGCAGGTCGACTAGCATAAGGTGGTTGTCGGTACCCTCAGATACGATCTTGTATCCCTTAGCCGTAAATGCTGCCGCCATAGCTGCTGCATTCTTCTGAACCTGAGCCTGATACTCCTTATACTCAGGAGTTAGCGCCTCGCCGAAAGCCACAGCCTTAGCTGCGATGACGTGCTCTAGTGGGCCACCCTGGATTCCTGGGAATACTGCCGAGTTAAGAATTGTAGACATCATCTTAACAACGCCCTTTGGTGTTGTCTGACCCCATGGATTCTCGAAATCCTTACCTAGAAGGATTATACCACCGCGTGGGCCACGAAGAGTCTTATGTGTTGTAGAGGTTACGATATGAGCATAAGGGATTGGATTCTCCAAAACACCAGCGGCGATAAGTCCAGCGGTGTGTGCCATGTCGATCATAAGTAGAGCGCCAACCTTATCGGCGATCTCGCGCATGCGCTTATAATCCCACTCACGAGAGTAGGCCGAAGCACCACCGACGATCATCTTTGGCTTGCACTCGATAGCCTGCTTCTCCATAGCATCATAGTCGATCTGGCCTGTCTTCTCGTCAAGCTGATAACCTACGGCGTTGAAATACTTACCAGACATATTTACGGGCGAACCGTGTGAAAGGTGACCACCGTGTGCTAGGTCTAGACCCATAAAGGTCTCTCCGGGCTGCATGCAGGCGAAGAATACCGCCATGTTAGCCTGAGCACCTGAGTGTGGCTGAACGTTTGCATACTCAGCACCATATATCTCGCAAAGGCGAGAGATAGCCAAGGCCTCGATCTTATCAACAACCTCGCAACCACCATAGTAGCGAGCTCCAGGGTAACCCTCGGCATACTTATTGGTTAGCACCGAACCCATCGCGGCCATAACCTCTTCGCTTACGAAGTTCTCTGAGGCAATAAGCTCAATGCCATGCATCTGGCGGCGACGCTCATCGCTGATCAAGTCGAAAATCTGTGAATCTTTTTTCATACTTATTATAATATATTAAGTGTTTGCTTTGCATGAAATTAATTTAACGCCGTAAAGATAATATAAATTATCTGTTTTTTTATATCTTTGCCGCAGAGAATCAATTCTAATACATTGAATTTATGAAACTATTGGAGGGAAAAGTAGCACTCGTAACGGGTGCAGCACGCGGAATCGGCAAGGCAATAGCCATCGAGTTCGCCAAGGCGGGTGCCAATGTGGCATTCACCGACCTAGTAATTGACGAGAATGGCCTAGCTACCGAGGCCGAGATCAACGCACTAGGAGTCAAAGGAAAGGGCTATGCCTCAAACGCAGCCAGCTTTGATGAGACTCACGATGTGGTGGCGAAGATCAAGGAGGATTTTGGGCAGATTGATATTTTGGTTAACAACGCTGGCATCACAAAGGATGGCCTAATGATGCGCATGAGCGAGGCTCAATGGGATGCCGTTATTGCTGTTAATCTTAAGTCGGCTTTCAACTTTGTTCACGCTGTAACCCCTATCATGGCTAAGCAGCGCGGCGGATCTATCATCAACATGTCGTCGGTTGTGGGCGTTAGCGGCAACGCTGGACAGTGCAACTACTCAGCATCAAAGGCTGGTATGATCGGCCTAGCGAAATCTATCGCCAAGGAGATGGGTCCACGCGGCATCCGTGCCAACGCCATCGCACCAGGATTTATCATCACCGAGATGACCGACAAGCTGCCCGAGGAGGTTAAGCAGGGGTGGTACAACCAGATTCCACTTCGCCGTGGCGGCACTACGGAGGATGTTGCCAAGGTGGCTCTATTCCTCGCCTCTGACCTATCATCTTATGTTAGCGGTCAGGTGATCCACTGCTGTGGCGCAATGAACTGCTAGGCAAGCTCACCACAACAACAAACTACCCTCTCGGCTATTCGCTGAGAGGGTTTTTAAGTAGTGAAAAACAATTATTGCCATATTTTTAAAAGCACTCTTGGAGCGATATTTTTCACTATCAAATCTCAATATAGAATAACTATATTTTCGATTCAATAGCAAAAAATCTCTTCTCCAATAGTACTCTTAAAAACACACCAATAATTATTTTACCCTACTTAGAAACTATACTCTCTCCATTCCTATAAGAATGGAAAAAGTATAGCGTATAAATTATAATCTACTATCAAGCAAATTATTGTGCGATCAACTTACCAATACAAAGAATGCTTGAACATTGAACCTCAAGACCCTTA
>JBCQTD010000014.1:0-36173 GCA_047178725.1 Rikenellaceae bacterium | reverse complement strand
ATGAGTATGCTCCCTCAGCCCACCGCGCGCCATATCCAAAATCTCATCCACCTATCGCGCTGCTCCTCGTCGGTGAATTGCCTCCCTATTGCGCTGCTCCCGGCCGTGACATATTGTGAGTGCTCCTCGCCGGTGAATTATTACTGCGCGTCAAAAAACGACCGTCATTGCGGCCTCCGAGCCGCAACCTCAATACAGCTGATATCCAAGCGTTTAGAGATTGCGGCTCGGAGGCCGCAATGACGTGCGCGCACAGGCCGCAATGACGCGCGCGCAGAGGTCGCAATGACGAGAGGGATCAAGGCCGCAATGACGCGCGCGCACAGGCCGCAATGACGCGCGCGCACAGGCCGCAATGACGTGCGCGCAGAGGTCGCAATGACGAGAGGGATCAAGGCCGCAATGACGTGCGCGCAGAGGTCGCAATGACGAGAGGGATCAAGTCCACAATGCCGAGAGCGAAAATTTACAATGCCGAACAAGATCAAGGCTCTCTGCTCGAAATAATTTATGCAAAAAAGAGAGCGGTTGGCTATCTCTCTTTAGATTATTTTTTATATCTTGCATTGAGAATATGTTAACACAGATAATATTATAGAGTATGAGCCGCAAAATAGTAGTAGTGCTAGCGTTGATCACAGCAGCGTTTACTGCGCAGGGCGCCGATTTTGATCTCGTATATAAGCAGACCGAGCAGGGTGATCTTCGCATGAGCATATTAACCCCCGAGCAGAGCAGAGCAGGGCGGCCGTTGCCGGCGGTGGTGTTTTTTCATGGAGGTAGTTGGAGTACAGGTTCACGCAAGGCGTTTGAAAGGCAGGCAAGATATCTGCGCGATAGGGGCATAGTGAGTGCCTGCGTGGAGTATCGACTAATCAAGCGGCACAATGCCACACCCATTGAGGCGATGAAGGATGCAAAGAGTGCGGTGAGATATTTGCGCGCCAATGCAGAAAAATATAATATTGATCCCGATAAAATAGTTGGTGCAGGGGGCTCAGCCGGTGGTCACCTGGCGGCAACTATCTCGATGTGTCCAAATGTCTTTGATGCGAGCGACGATCGCTCCATCTCGACCGAGCTTGCTGCGCTGGTGCTCTTTAATCCAGTTGTATGCAATGGCCCGGAGGATTCAGGGCCTTACCAGAGCAGAGGTTATGAGCACTTTGGTGATAGCTATCTGGAGTGCTCGCCGATCTATAACGTTCGCCGGGGGGTGGCCCCAACCGCCATCTTAATAGGTGATAACGACAAGCTGATACCCACCATCGTGGTCGAGGAGTATGCCAGGTTGATCAGAGAGGTCGGGGGGCGATGTGATCTCAATATCTATAAGGGCTATGGGCACTCGTTTTTCAATATCACCAATCGCAATGCTCAAGGTTTTTATATGACTCTGTGCGCGATGGATAACTTTCTATCCTCTCTGGGGCTGCTCGAGGGGGAGCAATGTGTAGATGCATGGATTAAGAGGTGCTATCCCGGCGAGTTTGATTATGATAGTGCCCGCCTGAAATAGCGACAAGTAGAGAATAATCTGCAAGATAAGTAGTGTAAAACAATTATTGCCATATTTTTAAAAGCACTCTTGAAGCGATATTTTACTCTACTTATATTTTCAATTCAATAGCAAAAAATCTCATCTCCAATAGTACTCTTAAAAACACACCAATAATTATTTTACCCTACTTAGATAAAATTTCGGCAAAAAATTTGCATTACTAAAATTTTTTCCATACGTTTGCAGTTAAATATACAAAACGATGATAAGTGCAAACAACTTCTATTACTTCTTCTATTACTTCTTTTTTACCAAAAGAGGCGGGATGTTCTATGCAGGTTGTTAAACAGACAATATAAGTTATAGTAATCCCGCCGTGAGGTGGGATTTTTTTTGCAAAAATTTTAAAATATAAATATATAGATGAAACAGGTTACAATTCAAGGTGAGGCGGGATGTTTCCATGAGGCGGCCGCCAGGGGGTACTTCCAGGGTGAGCAGATTGAGACTATCCCCTGCCAAACTTTCCCCTCGCTATTTGAGGCGATGGAGGGTGATAGATCGCTGATAGGAATCATAGCCATAGAGAACACCATCGCCGGCTCGCTGTTGCAGAACCATGAGCTGCTGCGCGCGAGCAGGCTCAGAGTTGTTGGCGAGCATAAGATACGCATCTCGCATGTGGTGGCCGCCCTGCCGGGGCAGAGCCTCGAGCAGATTACCGAGGTGAACTCACACCCGATAGCCCTGCGCCAATGTGAGGTGTGGCTTAAGGAGCACCGCGACAAGAAGGTTGTCGAGAAGGACGACACGGCGGGCAGCGCCAAGGAGATCGCCGAGAGGGGTCTGCTGTCGAATGCCGCCATCTGTGGCGAGTATGCCGCTGGGCTCTACAATCTAAACATCCTCGAGCGCGGTGTGGAGACCAACAAGCACAACTTCACACGCTTTCTGATCCTGGCCGACGAGGAGCTCTCGTCATCGCTTATTGAGCACGACAAGGTAAACAAAGCCTCGCTAGCCTTCACCTTGAGCCACTCGTCGGGCTCGCTATCAAAGGTGCTCACCATCTTCTCATTCTACGACATCAACCTTACGAAGATACAGTCGATGCCCATCATAGGCCAGGAGTGGGAGTATCGCTTCTACACCGATCTTACTTTCGATAACCACGAGCGCTATCGCCAGAGCATAGATGCCATCCGCCCGTTAATTAATGATCTAAAAATATTAGGAGAGTATGCAGAATTTACACCCGAGCAGTAGCTTCCGTCCCGCCCAGCGCATTGAGCAGGTGAGCGAGTACTACTTCTCACGCAAGCTTCGCGAGATCGCAGCACTAAACGCCGCCGGCGCCGATGTCATATCGCTAGGGGTCGGAGGCCCCGATCGCCCACCACATGAGAGCGTCGTAGAGAGGCTCTGCGAGGAGGCTCACAAAGATAACAACCACTCATATCAACCATATACAGGCATTCCACAGTTGCGCGAGTCGATCGCCTCGTGGTATAAGTCGCGCTATGGCGTGGAGCTCGAGGCGCACAAGGAGATCCTGCCGCTGATTGGCTCTAAGGAGGGTATCCTCCATATCTCGATGGCGTTTTTGAATGCTGGCGATGGTGTGCTTGTGCCCAACCCGGGCTATCCGACCTACTCGTCGGTGAGCAACCTGGTGCAGGCTCAGATATTCCCCTATGAGCTGAGCGAGGAGAGCGGATGGATGCCCGACTTTGAGGCGCTTGAAAAATTGCCACTCGAGAGCATCAAGCTTATGTGGGTCAACTACCCAAATATGCCTACCGGCACAAATGCTACGCGCGAGCTATTGGAGAGGCTAGTCGATTTCGCTCGTCGTCACTCTATTATTGTTGTAAACGACAACCCCTATAGCCAGATCCTAAACCCCTCGCCGATGAGCATTCTCGAGATTGAGGGGGCAAAGGAGTGCTGCATAGAGCTCAACTCGCTGAGCAAGAGTCTAAATCTTTCGGGCTGGCGAGTGGGTATGCTCTCGACCAACAGCACCTTTATAGAGTGGATCCTGCGCGTGAAGAGCAATATCGACTCGGGTATGTTTCGCCCATTGCAGCTCGCTGCCTGTGAGGCCTTGGCCTTGGGCGAGGAGTGGTACCAGTCGCTAAATGAGATCTACTCTTCGCGCCGCAAGGTGGCCGCCCAGATTATGGAGAGCCTCGGCTGCTCGTATGATAAAGATCAGGTGGGTCTGTTCCTATGGGGCAAGGTGCCTGAGAGCGCCATCTCGGCCGAGAAGCTCTGCGATAGGGTTTTGGATGAGGCTAGAGTATTTATCACTCCGGGCTTTATCTTCGGCTCGCAGGGTGCGCAGTATATTAGGATCTCGCTATGCGCCACCGAGGAGCGCATGGGGGAGGCATTAGAGAGAATAAATCAAAACTTAAAATAGAAAATTATGGAGATCAATCCAATCTTGCTGCCCGAGCTAGGGGAGCAGAAGCGCCCAGCGCTAATCGCGGGCCCATGTAGTGCAGAGACACTAGAGCAGGTTATGGAGACAGCTAAGGCCTTGGCTGCAAACGGAGTAAAGGTATTCCGCGCCGGAATATGGAAGCCGCGCACCAAGCCAGGAGGCTTCGAGGGTGTTGGCAAAGAGGGTCTAGAGTGGCTGAAGGATGTTAAGCGCGAGACCGGCATGCTAGTATCAACCGAGGTGGCCACCGCCGAGCATGTATACCAGGCCTTGAAGGCTGGCGTGGATCTACTATGGGTCGGAGCGCGCACATCGGCCAACCCATTTGCTGTGCAGGAGCTTGCCGACGCACTTCGCGGTGCCGATGTTCCGGTGCTCGTGAAGAACCCCGTGAGCCCAGATCTAGAGCTCTGGATCGGAGCTATGGAGCGCATCTACAACGCCGGCATCACTCGCATTGGAGCCATCCACCGCGGCTTCTCTACATTCGACAAGACCATCTATCGCAATGTGCCACAGTGGGCTATTCCGATTGAGCTACGTCGCCGTATGCCCGACTTGCCTATCTACTGCGACCCTAGCCACATCGGCGGCAAGCGCGATCTAATCAAGCCAATATCGCAGCAGGCGATGGATCTAGGCTTCAATGGTCTTATCGTCGAGTCGCACCGCTGCCCCGAGTGCGCCTGGTCGGATGCCTCGCAGCAGCTCACCCCCGAGGCTTTGGCCGAGGTGCTTGGCTCTCTTGTGATCCGCGATAGGGCTATCTCGACCGAGGAGCTGGCCGACCTACGCAAGCAGATCGACACGCTCGATAACTCAATCCTCGAGATGCTCTCTAAGCGAATGCGAGTATCGCGCGAGATCGGTATGTATAAGAAGGAGCACAACGTGCCGATCCTACAGTCGGCTCGCTATGATGAGATACTCACCTCGCGCGCCAACGATGCCGCCTCAATGGGCATGAGCCCCGAGTATATCCTCACAATCCTTAAGGCCATACACGAGGAGTCTGTCGCCGAGCAGGATCGTATTATCAACGGCTAGTTTTTTTCTCCGGAGCTGCCCTGCGCGGGCGGCGGCGGGGTGCTCCCCGCGGAGCTGTTTTTTCGCTCTCCGCGTTTGGGGGCTTAGAACTTTGTTCTAAGATTTTAGGAGTCAATGTTTTGCTGCAAATTAATTTGCGCAACTCATTGGCTCTTAAAATTTTTTGCAACCACCTTTGGTGCTTGCCCCTCCCCAAACGCTATCGGTGACTCGCCGCCGGCACTTTGCACGACAAACTCAGGTAACGCACCAGTGGGGGTGCCATCCCCACCCGCCGGAGGCAGTTCGCGAGACGCGCCCCACTCACAAAGAGGCTGTTTTGGCACAAAACTGCCCATTGGGGCGTTGGCTCATAGAGCCAAAACCGAGCGCGTCATTGCGGCTTACCTCCCTCTTCCCGTCATTGCGACCCCCGAGCTGCAATCTCATCTTGTGGAGGAGGGTACTTCCGTTTTGAGATTGCGGATCAAGTCCAATCGTGTCCAAAACAAAAAGGCAGACTATTCCCACGTTCGCACCTCAAGGAGCGCCTGCGTCATTGCGGCCTCCGAGCCGCAATCTCAATACAGCTGATATCCAGGTGATTAGAGATTGCGGCTCGGGGGCCGCAATGACGGGAAGAGAGGGCTTTGAAAGAGAATAGAGATAGGGGGGATTAGACTTTTTAACACGCTTATTTTTAACGTTTTAATTGCTTATTTTGGACACGATTGGATCAAGTCCGCAATGACGAGGGAGGGGTGTGTTGCGGCTTCGTTCTTCGCAACGGCAAGAATCGAGTGAAGATCAACTTATAAGTATAAATACGTATATAACGAGCCAAATTAATTCATAACTTTGCCCTAATTGATAAACATATAAAACTTATATAACTATGGTAGATATTTTTGATCGCCTCGAAAAGAACGTGGGCGGCCCTATTGGGCAGTATATGAGCTATGCTCACGGCTATTTCGCCTTCCCAAAGCTTGAGGGAGAGCTAGGCCCACACATGCGTTTCCGCGGTAAGGAGATGCTTAACTGGTCGCTAAACAACTACTTAGGCCTTGCCAACCACCCCGAGGTGAGGGAGGCAGATGCTAAGGGTGCCGCCGATTTCGGTATGGCAGCTCCTATGGGTGCCCGTATGATGAGCGGCCAGACTAAGTACCACGAGCAGCTAGAGCGCGAGCTTGCCGCATTCGTCGGTAAGGAGGATGCCTTCCTGCTAAACTTCGGCTACCAGGGTATGATTTCGATTATCGACTGCCTGCTTACGGCTCGCGACGTTGTTGTCTATGATGCTGAGGCTCATGCCTGTATCTTGGATGGTATGCGTCTGGCTCGTTGCAAGCGTTTTGTATATGGCCACAACGACTACGACTCACTACGCTCGCGCCTAGCTCAGGCCACCGAGACCGCTGAGGCTCAGGGTGGTGGCGTGCTAGTTATCACCGAGGGTGTATTCGGCATGAAGGGCGATCTTGGCTTCCTAGATAAGGTTGTGGAGCTAAAGAGCGAGTTTAAGTTCCGCCTGCTTGTAGATGATGCTCACGGCTTCGGCACAATGGGTGCTACTGGCCGAGGTACTGCCGAGCACTTCGGCGTAACGGATCAGGTGGATGTTCTATTCAACACCTTCGCAAAGTCGATGGCCGGCATCGGCGCCTTCGTTGCCGCTCCAAAGTGGCTTGTCGATTTCCTTCGCTACAATATGCGCTCGCAGCTATATGCCAAGTCGCTACCTATGCCTATGGTTATGGGAGCGCTTAAGCGCCTAGATATGATCCGCACTCACCCCGAGCTGCTCACTAAGCTATGGGAGATCACCAATGCGCTTCAGAGCCAGCTTAAGGAGAATGATTTCGAGATCGGTGTTACACAGTCGCCAGTTACCCCAATCTATATGAAGGGCGGCGTGAATGAGGCTACAAACCTTGTCGTAGACCTTCGCGAGAATCATAACCTCTTCTGCTCGATTGTGATCTATCCGGTGATCCCTAAGGGCGAGATCATCCTTCGCGTGATCCCAACGGCGGCTCACTCTTTGGAGGATGTCGACTACACCATCAAGGCGCTTATGTCGGTGCGCGAGAAGCTTGTAAATGGCACCTATGCCGCTATGCCTATCCCATCAATGGCCGAGTAGGGTAGTGCGAGATAATTTTGTAAGCCTCGAGGTTCCACCTCGGGGCTTATTTTTATAGGTACTATTTTTATCCCTCAAAATAATTATCTATCTTTGTGGGGAATGTAAATAAAAAAATATGCAGCAAGATAAACTATTCGACTTCAAGGCCGAAAGCAGCCAGAAGGTATATATAAAGGGCGCAATTCACCCCGAGGTGGAGGTGGGTATGCGCGAGCTAGAGCTTCAGAATGGCGCAAAGATGCTACTCTACGACACCACCGGCGCCTACTCTAACGAGGGCTACGAGGTTGATATTAAGGCTGGTATGCCAAAGATACGCAAGGCGTGGCAGAAGGAGGGCGAGTTCAAAACACAGCTGGAGCTTGCACGCGAGGGTGTTATCACCCCCGAGATGGAGTATGTCGCCATCCGCGAGTCGCAGGGTGCCCAGACCACTATCACCCCCGAATTTGTTCGCCAGGCGGTGGCCGAGGGTCGCGCCATCATCCCATCAAATCGCTGCCATGCTGAGTGCGAGCCGATGATTATCGGTCGCGACTTCTTCGTTAAGATCAATGCCAACATCGGCAACTCTTCGCTCGGATCATCCATAGAGGATGAGGTGGAGAAGGCGCTCTGGGCGATCAAGTGGGGCGCCGACACGGTGATGGATCTATCCACGGGCGAGAATATCCACCTCACGCGCGAGGCGATCCTGAGAAATGTTCCGGTGCCGATCGGTACTGTGCCATTGTATCAGACCCTCGAAAAGGCTGGCGGCAAGGTCGAGAACCTCTCGTGGGAGCTCTTCCGCGAGACCCTTATCGAGCAGTGCGAGCAGGGTGTGGACTACTTCACCATCCATGCAGGCCTTTTGCGCGAGCATATCCCGCACGCCATTCGCCGCGTGACGGGCATCGTTTCGCGCGGTGGCTCGATCATGGCTAAGTGGATGAATATCAATAAGAAAGAGAACTTTCTGTATACACATTTCGAGGATATCTGCCTGATCCTAAAGCAGTATGATGCCGCCTTCTCGCTAGGCGATGGCCTCCGCCCCGGCTCCATAGCCGATGCCAACGACGAGGCTCAATTTGGCGAGCTGCGCGCCCTTGGCGAGCTGACTAAGATCGCCTGGAAGCATAATGTGCAGGTGATAATCGAGGGCCCCGGCCATGTGCCGATGCACAAGATCAAGGAGAATATGGAGCTACAGGAGAGCTGCTGCCACGGCGCACCATTCTACACCCTCGGCCCGCTTGTGAGCGACGTGGGTGCTGGATATGACCACATCACCTCGGCTATTGGCGGTGCGATGATCGGCTGGTATGGCACCGCTATGCTCTGCTATGTGACTACTAAAGAGCACCTTAGCCTGCCAAATAAGGATGACGTTCGCGAGGGTGTCGTAACCTACAAGATCGCTGCCCACGCCGCCGACCTAGCCAAGGGTCACCCGGCCGCAGCCGAGCGCGATTTGGAGATGAGCAAGGCTCGCTTCTCGTTCCGCTGGCGCGACCAGTTTAACCTATCCTATGATGCCGACCGCGCACGCGCCTTCCATCGCGAGATGATCAAAACCGACGAGGGGGGCGACTACTGCGCCATGTGTGGCCCCGACTTCTGCGCTATGCGTATCACTCGATCTATTACTAAGTAGGGTAAAATAATTATTGGTGTGTTTTTAAGAGTGCTGTTAAAAATATGGCAATAATTGTTTTACACTACTTAAGTCGGAGATTTAGTAGAGATAAATCAGAAAGAGAAGCTGAGAATAGCCATTGTAACCGGCCATTCTCAGCTTTTTTTAGCCCGTCGCCCAAGATGCTACTTAAAAGTGGCAGCCTGATAGAGGGCAAGAATCTCCTCCGAGCTGAGCGCGCGCGAGTAGATCGCCATCTCATCTATCGCCCCCTTGAAGGAGTAGAATGGATCCTCCTGCGAATATTTGCCATAGCCTATCGAGAGGAGCTCCTTGGCTGGCACATCGTCGAAGAATGTGGTGTAGCTGCTATCCGAGCCTAGATTGTAGCGCCTGGTTGTGTGCTCCTTACCATTTATGTAGATGGTGTTGCCCCTCTGGGATACCACCGCGGCGTAGTGGTACCACTTGCCGGGGGTGAGGTTGGTGTTGCTATCGACACAGAAGTTCTCGCCGCGCCCAACGATGGTGGTTAGATAGAGCCGGCGGTTGGAGCTGTCGCCGCGGTTGTGGCCAATCTCGAGCACCATGCTGTAGTTGGGCTTGCCAGATGTGGCCTTGCCCAGATAGAGGAGCGGCAGCACCTGCCCGCCGCGGTTCTCAAACTTAAACCAGCACGATATTGTCCCCTCCTTTAGCGAGGTTATCGTTTTGGGGATGTCGGGGATGATGATCTTCGAGCTCATGCCATCGAAGTAGGCCGCCTTGCCCACCACGCCATCTACATAGCTCACACCTTCGGCCTTGCCGTGGCTCATATTTGCGCTGCTATCCTTGGCCGAGAGTTCAAACGACCAGCTCGCCACTAGCCCCGTGCCCGGCTGGCTCTCCGCTTTGATCGGCTTCTCCACCTTCATCGCCTTGCTCTTGCCCTTTTTGGCCGAGATTTTAGCATTTGGATCTATATCTCTGACCAGGCGCACATAGTTGTCGATGCGTATGGCATCGCCCTGAGGGCCGCGGCCGCCGGTGTAGTCCTCCACATTTCCAATTTTCGGATCGCTGCGCTGACACCCTGCGCCGTGGATATTTGTCCAATTTGTCTTGCCGCTGCTCTTACTCGTGCTCTGCATCTGGTTTGAGCTGCGGCTCTGCTGCATCTGACCTACATTATAGTTCACCTGATCCTGAGCTAGAGAGCGGTTCTGCTGGAGGTTATCCACCGAATTATTCCTCTCGCCAACCTGCGACTGCTGATAGTGATCTACCTGATAGGTAGCTCCCTGTAGGGGCATGTTGCCGCCGCCGCCGCCACGCTGCATTCCGCCGCGCTGCATGCCGCCACGCTGCATTCCGCCACCGCCCTCCATGCCGCCCTGCATCTGCTGCATATTTCCCAGACCCATACCAAAGCATACGTATGCTGCCGCCGAGTCGTTGTTGCGCGCGCCGGCTGAGGCGTGAGTCGTTGAGCTCCAGAAGAATGGGTAGTCCACCTGGCCGAGCTCGTTCTTGATCTTTGAGACCTCAAATAGGGGATCTATCGCCGCCGAAGATGTAGTCTCGGGCGAGCGCGTGTAGTCTACTATCGACTGTAGCTCCTTGGCATTTGGCACGCGCCAGTCGCTGTAGCCTAGATATTTTTTCTTATTCATCTTCTGGGCATAGTCGAGCGCCTCCTGCCAATTCATACCCTTGCCGCTGTCGCTCTGCTGCCACATCAGCCCGGTAGCCATATCGGCAATAGTCCCATCGCCACAATCGCGAAGATCATTCACGCCATACTCCGCCCCCCGCACAAAGCGCACGGTGAATACCTTCTCGCCCTCGCGAGAGGAGAGCGGATAGCCCTTGATTCTACCATCGGCCATATTAACGCCAAAGACCAGCTGCATGCGCTGCCCCGCCGAGCCTACATATTTTGTAGCGGAGAGCATCTGCGTATCTATCGAGCGCGAGCCGTTTGCGCCATACTTAAAGTCGAAGTAGTCGCTAATAAATGGCACAGCATTCTCGGGCGTGGAGCTCATATCGCGGCTGCTGGCATCCACGCCGCTGAAGAGTATCAGCGAGTAGGCCTCCTTGATGGTGGGCAGGCGCCAGTCGCTGTGGCCTGCCAGAGTGAAGCTCTTGGCTGCCGCCATCGCCTCGTTGTAGCCCATCACCTCGAAGCCCTTCTGCCAGATGAGCCCCGTCACAAGGTCGGTGATCGTACCATCGCCATTGTCTCTGTAGCTCGGTGCGTTGCGCGTGAATTGTGCATCCTGGCCATAGAATGGCTCGGCGGGTTTGGGCTCGGCTATAGGATATGAGTTGTTGTAAAAAGTCTCCTGATTCGTATCGACAATCGTGTAGCTAAGCTCTGCTGCGCCCACACTTGCCAGGGCTAGGATCGCCCCTAGGGTTGTGATTGATCTTTTCATCGGTATTGCCCTCCTCTGTTTTGGTTAGAATTCTCTCTGTCTCTATATGTTCCCGTCTGTCGGTTAGCACCTTGAGTGCGCTGCCCTCCGGCGCCATGCTCGCTCGTCTGCTCTCGTAGCTTGCCCGTAGAGGGGAGCTCGTCGTAGGGGATCTCCATCGCCTTCAGTTCGGCGCGCATCTTCTCTAGCGCCTTCTCGGCCTCGGGAGTCAGCCTCTTTGCGATTAAATTGGTGAGCTCCATCGGATCATTTTTCACATCGTACAAGCTCTCCTGGCCGCTCTTGGTTGAGATCAGCTTGTAGCGCCCATCGCTGATGGCGTTCGTATAGCCGAATCTGACGTGGTTTATCTCGGCGAAGTTATACTCGCGCACGCCGCTGCCTATGGCGCTGTAGCCATCCTCATAGCGCGCCATGTTCACGCCGCAGAGCTCCAAAACAGTTGGGAAGATATCCACCGCGCTCACCAGTCGATCGCTGCGCTCGCCCCTCCCTGCTGAGATGATCATCGGAATCGCTATGCCACCTTCATAGAGCGAATTCTTGCCATGTCGATAGGGGTAGGGCTCCTGCAGCAGAGAGTTGTCGGTGCCGTTGTCGCCTACAAATATTATTGTTGTATCATCGCCTATGCCTTCCATCAGGCGGCCGATCTCATAGTCGAGGCTCTCGATCATCGCCAGGAAGTAGCTCATCGGATCGCTCTCGATCGCCTCGCGGTTATCCTTGAGCTTCTTGTAGCTGTGCATGTGGCTAGGGGGCAGATGGAGCGGCACATGGGGTGCGGTGTAGGCCACCCAGCAGAGCCACGGCGTGGTCTGCGCCTCGATCCACCCCTTGGCCGAGTCGGTGATAACGGTTGTCATGTAATCCCTGGTTTGCGCGCTCTTGCCATTTACGGTGAGCTGCCACATGTTGTAGCTCCTCACGCCGCCCCCCTTCGCTAGGCCGGCGAAGTGGTCGAGGCCATAGTCGGCGGCGAAGTCGTCATACTCCGAGAGGTTCCATTTGCCAAACAATCCGCCCTTGTAGCTCTCGGGCAGAGCGTCGAATAGGGTGCGCTCATCCCGGCTCAGGGTGAGCCCATCCATCGAGAGTATCCCAGTCCTGTGGCCATACTTGCCGGTGAGCATCGCCGCACGCACCGGTGCGCTGAGCGGCATGCCCCACACATTATCATAGATGGTGCCTCGCTTGGCTAGGCGATCAATATTGGGGGTTTTGGCCTTGATCTTCGTCGGTGCGTTGTAGATCGAGAGGAGCTCCTTGCCCAGGTCATCGGCCACGATAACCAGCACATTGCCCTCAGCAGCAGAGGCTTGGCTTGTTGCCACGCCGCACAGGCTCGCCAGCGCTAGGGATGTCAATATTTCACTCTTCATGGTGTTGATTCTTTAGGTTTAATACAAAGATATCTATTATGTTGAGATATGAAAGGGTTTCTACATATTGTGGTGGCGAACTCAAAAATTGTAGTGGTGAACGAGTAAAATCTCTATTTATAGGGGATGCCATGGTACCCTACTTAATATAGCCCTATTCTCACTCAAAGCCCTCTCTTCCCGTTGACCTAACCGTGTCCAAAATATAAATGCAAAATATTTTCATATTCACCCATCACGCCGCCCGCACGTCATTGCGGACTTGATCCGCAATCTCTATACTGTTGATTGTCTGCGAGAAAGAGATTGCGGCTCGGGGGCCGCAATGACGTGCGAGGGGGTGCTATCCCCGCCGCTGCCGGAGGCAGATACGACAAATTGCCATCAAAAGTTTGACATCACAAATTTTTAGCTTAAATTTGAGGTGAATATACCAAATCTAAAACTAAAATGAAGCGAATTACCACACTATTTGCAGCGCTGCTCTTTGCCATAAAGAGCGTTGCTGCTGGCGATCTGGTCACATTGACCAATCTCTACACCCCCTTTGAGACCCACAAGGGCTACCCCGAGCTCACCATCGAGCCCAAGCTAGTTGAGAACCGCGGACTCAAGGTGGATCTAGTAAAAGATTATAAGGCGGCCGCCGACGGCATCAGCGACGATAGCCAGATCCTACAGCGAGCCATCGACGAGGTTTCGGCCAAGCCCAATGGCGGCATCGTATATATGCCCAAGGGAACCTATCTTCTAGTGGATATCTACCTCAAGAGCAATGTGCACCTACATATCGACGCTGCTGCTACAATCGTAATGCCAGCGCCAACGAGCAAAACGGCCAACCTCTCGCTCTTCTCGATCTCGAATAAGGGCATCGGCGAGCCTATCGAGAATGTCGTGGTTCGCGGCGTGGGTGGCCGATGCAAGATAGATCTCGAGAGCCAGCGCGGTTCGCGCCCCCGAATCTTTAAGGTCAACGGAGTGAATAACTTTATGCTCTGCGATATGGATATCTACACGGCCAAGATCGCCTTCCCGATATTTGTATTTGGCCCCAACTCGAGCGACCCAAAGAGATATCTCTACCCAACCAACGGCGTGGTGAAGGATCTCTCGGCCTTTGAGTGCCACTATGGCTATGGCCTAACGCAGATCCATGCGGCCAAGAGTGTGCAGTTTGAGAATATCCTCTCCGAGGGAGGTGTCACCCTCCGCTTCGAGACGGGAGTTGAGAGCTCGAACCTGGAGCATGGCCAGGCGGGCGGCGTGCAGGGGTGCCGCGGATATAAGATCTATGGCAAGGATGGCAACGCTGCGGTGATGGTCTCGCCCCACACGATGCACAACGGCATCGTTCAGGTTAAGGATATCTATGCCGAGGGCGTTGGTATCGCGGTGAGGGTTGATGGCGGCTACCCGGCTACGAAAAAAGATAAGAAGAGCGGCAAGAGTATTAGCCTCCCTGCCGGAACCTACGACAAGGGTTGCTATATTGAGAATGTCTATGCCACCTATGGCGAGAGGGCTCAGATCAAGAGCAAGCACTTTAGATATATGCCCACCTCGCAGCTATCGAAGATCGGCGAGAACACCTTTAAGACCATCTTCGAACCCTCGCCAGCTATCGCTCCGGTTGTTAACCCGGCCGATAAGATGAACTTCCCATTCGGATTCGAGGGCGAGATTGTGGGCAAGGGCTTCGCCGACCTCGATGCCGAGTATGCTAAGCATCCCGAGCGCTTTATGAAGGGGCAGCCATACATCATCATCTCGGAGCTAAACGATGGCTCTGCGGCCAAGGGCGGAAATAAAGGACAAGGCGCTAAGGCTAAGAGGTAGCACGTCCACAAAATGAGAAAAGCGGATCAACTCCGCAATGACACGCGAGAGAGAGTCCGCAATGACACGCGAGATTAATGACGAATTGTGAATAGCAAGTGGGTGCTGAGCACCCTGCCCGTGCGGCATGAGCACAGTTCCCTCCTGCTGCCCCCTCCCCAAAACAGCGATTTTAGAATAAAATCGCACCAGGGGGCTCAGCTAGAATAGCTGACAGCGGACGTGTACACTCCGCACGTCATTGCGGGCTTGACCCGTTTTTCTCAAAAGCACTAATTATTGACCGCCTGAAATGGATCGCACCAGCGGGGGTGCTTTCCCCGCCCGCCGGAGGCAGTTGACGTAAAACCGCCGGAGGCAGTTGTGGATGACCGCCGGAGGCGCAGTTGACGTAAGCACGAGAAAACAAAAAAGCCATTGATATTGCTATCAATGACTTCAGTGCGGATGAAGGGACTCGAACCCCCACGCCTCACAGCACTAGATCCTAAGTCTAGCGTGGCTACCAATTACACCACATCCGCTGTTGTTGTGAGTGCAAAGGTAGGTAAAATTTCCTAACCTCCAAATTTTTTTACAACTTTTTTAGCCCTTTTTTCAGCCTCAAATTATAAGAAGCTGAGAATAAAGATCTTATTCGCGGATGATTTTCACGTCGCCAATCTCCGAAAAAGCGATTATCGAGGAGCTCACGCGCGTGGGCTTGCCCTCAAACTTTGGGCTCACCACATAGTCGACCCCATCGACGATCTGGCGATCGACTCCATCGAGCCTCTTGGGTGTCGCCTCGCCCGAGATGTTGGCCGAGGTTGAGACTATGGGCTTACCAAAACGATACAAAAGCTGCTGGCAGAACTCATGGTCGGGGATGCGCACGCCTAGAGTCCCCTCCTCGGGGATAAGGTTTGCCGCCACACCGGCGGCTCCGGGCAGGATCGCCGTCAGGGGCTTGGTCGAGAGCTCCATCACCTCGAAGGCGATCGCTGGCGCCTTGCCGAGGTAGCGCACCACCATATCGGCGCTTTTGCAGAGCACAAGCATTGACTTTTTGTCGCCGCTCTGCTTTAGCTTATATATTCGCTCCACGGCCTCGGCATTGGTGGCATCGCAGCCGATGCCCCACACAGTGTCGGTTGGGTAGAGGATGATGCCCCCCTGGCGCAGGATCTCCACCGCCTGGGCTACTGTTTCGTTTAGTGTCATATTTTATAATCTGTTTATATTTTATCGCTGCATCGAAGGTTGGTCTCCTCCATAAGCTGATCTCGAAGCTCATCACTCAGCACGCCATTCTCATGAGCCTGCGCTATCTCGCTGAGCTCAAAGCGGCGCAATAGTCGCTTGCTCTTCTGCGTGAGGGCGATGCTATAGGTCACCGGATAGCTCTCCTTTAGCTGCTCGATATATCGCTCGGCCTCGGCCGTAACCTTGGCAATCTCCTCGCGCAGGGTCGCTATAACACTTAGGCTCTCGATCACCTTCGCCTCTGAGATGTTATCCAGGGTGATATTCATCTGCTCGCCGGCGAGGATCATTCCCGAGGCAGCATCATAGGCCACGATAAGCGAGCGACGGTTATAGAGCGCCCAGGCGTTGCGCACATATTTATTGCCATTAAAGAGCGGCAGCTTGCGCCTCTGGCCCATCATCGAGGTGATATCGAAGCGCACATCGAGACTCTCCTTGCCATCCCTGTCGGCCAGGTAGTCGATCAAATCCGAGAGCTTGCGCTGGCTCTCAAACGAGATCACGCTCTGGTTATATAGCTTAACATATACCTGCCTCTCGCAGTTAAGCAGCGTTAGGCGCAGGCCATGTAGCAGCTCGCCCTGGCTGGCCATCTTCTCTGGCGTGCTCACACTCTCGGGTAGCCACTCGCTCACCTGGGCAAAGTCGGCGCCCTTGAGCGCCTCATCTCTCTGCATCTTCTCAACAAAGCTCTCGCTGCGGAGCTTTAGCTGCTCGCGGATCTCGGCATTGAGCGCCTGTTTAGATTTGCTCTCGGCACTCATGCCTAGCTTTTCGAGCATCCACTTGATGGTGGTGGCATTTATAATGAGCGTTAGAGTCACAACACCCGAGGTGAGAAATAGCACCTGGCGGCGGATCTCCTCTGGGATATTGAGCGTATACGACACCATAAGGGCAAGGGTGAGACCAAGCGCACCGCGCAGGCCACCCCAGCAGAGGATCAGCGATTCGCGGCGCGAGAGGCCATAGCCGCTGCGCTTCATGATTGGATAGAAAAGGCTCACCATCGCCATGCGCACGAGGTTCAACCCCACATATACGATCAGCAGCACCACGACATCGCGCCAGGTGAATGAGACCATCTCGGAGATGATTATACCTATAATAATAAAGATCAGCGTATTGGCGATATAGGAGAGCAGCTCCCAGAACTCGCGCATAAAGGCGTTGGTCCTCTCGCTCAGATGAGCCGAGCTGTAGTAGGCGATCACCAGGCCAAAGGTCACCAGGGCGATAACACCCGACAGGTCGAAGATATCATGCGCCAGGATAAAGGTGAGGTAGGCCAGCAGGATCATAACGCTGGTCTGTAGCAGCGCCTCGCCCCTGACCGCACGCGAGCGGACGAAGAGCAGGTAGCACTTGGCCGCCAGGTAGCCCGTCAAGAGCCCTCCAAATACCACCACAAAGAAGCCCGCCACGGGGCCCAGGGCAGAGGATGAGACCTCCTCTGTAAAGGGGGCGAAGAAGAGCATAAATAGCACGATGCCAGTGCCATCGTTGAGCATCGACTCACCATCAATTAGGGTCGAGAAGCGCTTGCTAACGCCCAGATCCTTCAGTAGAGCCACCACCGCAACAGGGTCGGTGGCGCTAATCAAGGCGCCAAACATCAGCGCGAATGTCCATGTCCAGCCGCTATAGGCCGGGGCGAACGAGCTCACCCCCATCATCAGCACGGCGGTGAGCGCCATCGAGACCACAAGCCCCGGAACAGAGAGCAGCGTGGCGTTGAACAGGGTCTTTTTAAAGACGTGGGTATCAAGGCCATACGCTGCCGAGAAGATCAGAATCGGCAGGAATAGATTCAGGATCAGATCGGGGTTGATGCTCTTGGCCGTGGCCAGCGTGGCATCCATCACACCCCCGGCGGTGAAGATACCCTGGTGGTTGAGCGTGCCGAGGATTATACCCAGGGCAAAGAGCCCCACCGTGTAGGGGACGTTGATCCTCTTTAGAAAGAGCTTAAGGATAGCCCCCACCATGATCGAGCCGAGGATAAAGATCAGCGGCGCGTAGATTTCTATATTTTCCATATTTTTGGTTTGTTATTTTTAGTGGTAATCACCTCCTACGAGACGTCAAATGGCTCTGCACCCGTGGGGGTGCTATCCCCACCCGCCGGAGGCAGTTGCAGAACACTCGCCCCACTCACAAAGAGGCTGTTTTGGCACAAAACTGCCCATTGGGGCGTTGGCTCGCAGAGCCAAAATAGCAACTACCTCTGCGGCAAAATCTCGATCCAATAGTCGTCCGGGTCGTTGATGAAGTAGAGCCCCATATCGTGGTTCTCGTAACATACAACCCCCATCTGGCGGTGATACTCGCGGATAGCCTCATAGTCGCCCGCGACACGGTAGCAGATGTGGCTCTCGTTCTCGCCCAGCTCATAGGGCTCTGTATGCTCGCGCAGCCATGTGAGCTCGAGGCTCACCGGCGAGGTGCCATCCGAGAGGTAGGTGATGATAAACGAACCATCCTCCCCTTCGATCCGGCCCGAGGGGGTTAGCCCCAAGGCCTTGTCGTAGAACTCAAGCGATCGCTCGAGCGAAGTGATGTTAATGTTTGCGTGGTCTAGCGCAGCTTTTATCTTCATAGTACTCCTGTTTTAAGTCACAAAGATATAGTATTATAGCGAGGATATATAATTTTTTCACTCTTTTATGGCTGATTCTTATAATCTGTTTAAATTGATGTTAAAAATGAGTATCTTTGTAGCCCTTAAAAAGTTAAAATTCGACACCTCAAAATAATAGAGATTATGATTCAGAGAAAAAAAGTATTGAAATTTTTGCTACCCTCGCTCTTTGGGCTCCTCTTTTTTGTTGTGCCGCTCCCCTATGGCAAGATACTCCCTTTGGAGGGGATCTCCTCGGTGAATATTGGCGTGGGAGCCCTGATCGACCTCTTCAAGATTATCCTCTCGGACTACCTGCTCTTGCTCTCGTTTGTGGTGATCGGCTCTTCGGCGCTGCTCTCGCTTGTGGCTAAGGTCTATCGCTTTAAAAATAGCTTTCTGCGCACGATCTTCGATGTGTCGCCATTTTGGCTGTTCTGCCGCGTTTTGGGTGGCGTCTTCACCGCGATGGTGGTCTTTGATTTTGGCCCCGAGATAATCATCTCGCCCGATACTGGCGGCTCGATGATCACCCTGATTCCCAGCCTTTTGGGCATCTTCTTTGTGACGGGCTATCTTCTACCCCTGGTTATCGACTTTGGGCTTATGGACTTCTTCGGCACAATCATCTCAAAATATATGTACCGCCTGTTTAAGGTTCCCGGCCGCTCGGCCATCGACGCCGTTTCGTCGTGGCTTGGCGATGGCACGCTCGGGGTTATGATCACCGACACGCAGTATCGTGCAGGGTTCTACACAGCGCGCGAGGCGGCCATAATCTCGGTCTGCTTCTCGTTGGTGTCGCTGCCATTTTCGACCGTTATTGCCGACCAGCTCGATATGATGCCGATCTTTGTCAGATTCTATGGCACGGTGTGCCTCGCCTCATTCGCCTGCGCGCTTATCATCCCGCGCATCTATCCAATATCGAAGATTGCCGATCGCACCTACAATGGCGTTGAGCACAGGCGTGAGATCCCCCACTCGGAGGGCAATATCTGTAGGCACGCCCTTCGATGTGCTGTGAGGCGTGCCGAGAGTGCCCCCTCGCTGGGTCGCATTGCCCGCAATGGGCTCAAGTTCACCATCGACCTCTACTTCGCCCTGCTGCCGCTCTGCATGGCCTGGGGAACTGTGGCGCTGATTATTGCCAACTTCACGAGCGTTTTCACATATATCGCAGCACCCATCGAGTGGTTATTCGAGCTGCTAAATATTCCAAATGCAGCCCAGGCTGCACCGGCGGTGTTGGTGGGCTTTACCGATATGTTTATCCCTGCGATAATGGTCTCGGGGGCAGACGTCGCGCCAATAACCAAATTTATAATCGGTGCGCTGAGCGTCAGCCAGCTGCTCTACCTAACCGAAACGGGGGCTGTGATCCTGAAGTCGGCCATCCCTCTAAATATTAAGGATCTCTTTATTATCTACCTCATCAGGACAGCCATCTCGCTCACGATAATTATCACGGTGGCCAAGTTGATATATTGAGATTCTGATAATTTTGCATATGAGAAGATCTTATTTAGCTACTTATTACTATAGGGATTTTTTACTATTACATTTTTTATATATCTTTGTCGTAAATAATCATAAATAAAATGGGAAGAGCTTTTGAATATCGCAAAGCGCGAAAGATGAAACGTTGGGGCAATATGGCTCGCGTATTCACAAAGATAGGCAAGGAGATCGAGATCGCCGTTAAGGCTGGCGGCCCCGATCCATCATCTAATACTCGTCTGCGCATCTTGATCCAGAACTCCAAGGCCGAGAATATGCCTAAGGAGAATGTTGAGCGCGCCATCAAGCGTGCCATCTCTAAGGATACGGCCGACTATAAGGAGATCAACTATGAGGGATATGCACCTCATGGCGTGGCCGTAATGGTGGAGACCGCCACCGACAACACAAACCGCACGGTGGCCAATGTGCGCATGCACTTCAACAAGTGCGGCGGCTCGCTGGGCACTAGTGGCTCGGTGGCATTTATGTTCGAGCATAAGTGCACCTTCAAGTTCAACCCCGCCGAGGGGGTCGATGTGGAGGAGCTCGAGCTCGAGATGATCGACATCGGTGTCGACGAGTTTGATGCCGAGGAGGGTAGCGTTACAGTCTACGCCCCCTATGAGGATTTCGGTGCCATCCAGCACTGGCTCGATGAGAGAGGCTACGAGATCGTATCGGGAGAGTCTGTCCGCATCCCAACCGACACGAAGGATCTGAGCGACGAGGAGCGCGCCGACATCGAGAAGCTCGTTGAGCGACTGGAGGAGGACGAGGATGTGGTGAATGTCTACACCACCTGCAATCTGTAATTGCTTATATAAGTAGTGTAAAACAATTATTGCCATATTTTTAAAAGCACTCTTGAAGCGATATTTTTCACTATTAAATCTCAATATAGAATAACTATATTTTCGATTCAATAGCAAAAAAATCTCATCTCCAATAGTACTCTTAAAAACACACCAATAATTATTTTACCCTACTTATTTTCAATTCAATAGCAAAAAATCTCATCTCCAATAGTACTCTTAAAAACACATCAATAATTATTTTACCCTACTTATAGCGAGAAAAACTTAAACAGATTCTAAGTTATTCCGAGAATATCGCCGGAGAGACGCTCTCAACGCCATTGGCCTGCTTGATGGCGCGCACGAATGGCCAGGTGCGCGAGGAGCCTATGCCGGCGGTGATCTCGCCCGTGTCGGGATCCTCGCCGCCAAGGTAGTAGAAGCCCTTGTCGTTGCCCTCGGGGAAGCCCACGGAGGTGATGTTGGAGATGTTTACGATATACTCTCCATTCGCCGAGTTGGGCGAGAGCACAACCCCCGGGTCGAGATAGAGGTGGATATTCGAGCGCATGCAGAGGCTGGAGAGGAGATAGGTTCCCGCCGGCACATAGATCGAGCCGCCACCCTCGGCCGAGTAGCTATCCATGGCGCTCTGTAGGGCAGAGGTTACACTCACCCCGCTGTTGGGCGCTATGCCGAAGTCGGTGTAGAGGTTTTTGTCGTATACCACCTGGGTTGGATCTTCATCTTCCTCTTCCTCTTCCTCCTCCTCTTATTCCTCCCCCTCCTCATTCTCCTCCTCGGGAAGGAGCTCCTCGGTTGGGGCATCATCCTCTAGTTGAGATTCGGCCTCGGTGAGAAAGCTCTCGCACGAGATGAGCGAGAGGAGCAGCAGGGGTATGAAAAATAGTATCATGTATTAGTAGATGCCATAGACCTCGGTGCTCACATAGTCGCCAAAGCCGGTGTAGTAGTTGTTTGTGGGTACATTCTGCACGCCGTTGGCCGCCTTAACGGCCAGGGTGGTGCTCCAGGCCAGCGAGATATCTATGCCGGCCGTCTTCTGCATGGTCGCCGGGTCGATTCCATCCTCGTAATAGATGGGCTGGTCGTTGCCCTCGGGGAAGCCCGTTGAGGCGATCTCGCCCTCAAACTCCACGACATATTCGCCATTGTCGGCGATGGGGCTATTTAGCCTCTCGACATCCACCGACTCGTATAAGACGGCCATCGCCGAGGGGCCCACTAGGGTGTTTCTACAACCATTCTCCCAGCTCAATCTGAAGTTTTCGTCCAGCCTCGTGGCGCTATAGTTGCCATCTTCGCCAACCGTGTATGATGTGTGGCATAGGTATACAATCTTATCATCCACCTGGGCGTTGGTGCCGAAGGTGGCGTAGATATTCGATAGCTTGCTGCCGGCCTCATAGGTGCCCTTCACATCATTCTCATCAGCTTTGCTATCCAGAAATCCCTTGCGCAGAAGCACGGCGAAGGTGGAGCCATAGGAGTAGATGTTGTTTACATCAAATGTTCCGTTACGCACCGTGTGTGGGTTGGCCATAAAGGCTGCCATGCCATCATAGTTGCGGATATTCTCGCCCGTGATGCCGCCCACCCATTGATAGGGTGTGCTCGAGCCGCTCTCCATGCGCAGGGTTATGCCGCCGTGCGATTCGAGATCCTCAAAGTGCAGATCTTTAGCGCCATAGAGCTGAACCAGGGCATAGCCCATAAGTATTTGGCGCGCGGTGCAGCTCTTTATCACACCATTTGTTGGGCGCGAAACCTCCCAATCCCACACCTCGTCGCCATAGGTGCCAGCTGTGATTTGGGCATTTGATGGGTTAAAGGGCGAGCAGAGTAGAGGGCAGTTCTCCATCCACTCGTCTGTGATGTCGGCATCGGCGACAACAAAGTTGCGCACCATTCGCATCACAATAAATCGCGAGTTGTTCCAGTCGGGCATATCGGTCGAGTACTCCTGCAAAACCGACTGCGCCGCGGCTATGGCGGCTGTGTTTCTCCCGGCGAATGATACCTTATACTTCTGCCCCACTACGGCGCATTGTATCGAGCAGTTCTCTATAAAGTTTTCGTTTTGACTACTTTTTGAGTAGGAGAAGTGGAGTAGCGTCGAGCGGCCATCGGCAACCGAGAGCGAGCTCATAAGCAGCACCCCCGGGTCTAAGTAGAGGTGGATGTTGGAGCGCATGCAGAGGTTGTCGATCAGATATGTTCCGGCGGGGAAGTAGATCGAGCCGCCTCCCGCCTCCGAGAGCTCATCGAAGGCTGCCTGTAGCGCCGCAGTGGCATCGGCAGTTGTGGATGGGTAGATGCCGTAATCGGTGGCTAGGTTCTTGTCGAAAGTGGTGACGTAGATATCCTCATCTTTATCCTCCTCCTCCTCCTCTTCATTATCCTCGCCCTCTATGCCATCGCCGCCGCCCGTTGTGCCGCCATCGCCGGTTGAGCCATCACCGAAGGGGTTCTCGCCGCTGCCATCATCGCCGCTGCCATCATCGCCGCTGCCATCATCGCCGCTGCCATCATCGCCGGTCGAGCCATCGCCGGTCGAGCCATCGCCGGTTGAGCCATCGCCGGTCGAGCCGTCGCCTGAGCTGTCTGAGTCGCTATTCTCTTCTTCCTCTTCCTCCTCGTCGGGGGTGAGCTCCTCGGTTGTGCTATCATCCCCTAGTTGAGATTCAGCCTCGGTGATGTAGTCGTCACACGAGGTGAGTGCGATGACCAGCAGGAGGGTTATAAATCGCCTAATCATAACTAAAATGTCCAACCAACATTCTCAACTCCATTGGCCACCTTGATCGCCTTGACCAGAGTCCAGCGCTTTGAGTAGGTGGTGCCGGCGGTTTTCTCCATTGTGTCGGGGTCGAGGCCGCCATCATAGTAGAAGCCCTTGTCGTTGCCAGAGGGGAAGCCCGAGGTTACGATATTCTCAAGGGCAACGGTATATTCTCCATTGTCGGGATCGGGGTTTGTTGGATCATCGGGGTCGACCGATTCATAGTATACCGCCACCAGCGAGGGGCCCATAAAGGTATCCTTGCACCCCTCATTCCAGCTTAGCTTAAAGTTCGCGGCGATCTTCGCCTCGTCGTAGTTGCCATCATCGTCGAGCGAATATTCACTCGCCGCCAGCCAGGCATCCTTGTCGTCGACTTGCGAGGCGGTGCCCGAGTAGGCGTAGACGTTTGATAGCTTACTCTGCGAGGAGTATGTTCCGATAGCGTAGGGATCATCCTCGTCGCTGCCATCCATAAAGCCCTTGCGGATCAGGGCAGCAAACGATGCGCCATAGGAGTAGAGGTTGTTGACCGTGTACACTCCATTATCAACGATATGTGGGTTCGACATAAATGCCGAGTGGCCATTGTAGTTGCGCACATTCTCGCCCGTGATGTCACCCACCCAGGCATAGGTGCCGCCCGAGCCGCTCTCGAGGCGGAGCGTGATGCCGCCGTGCGCCTCGATATTCTCGAAGTAGACTCCCTTGGCGCCATGCAGCTGGCAGAGGCCATAGCCCATGTGGGCATTTAGGATTGTGCAGTTTTTCACCACGCCATCTGTTGGGCGCGAAACCTCCCAATCCCAGGGCTCGTCGCCAAGGTCGGGATCACTGTTGCCGGGGATGTAGGGGACAAAGACTATTCCGCAATGTTTTGTCCAGTTATCCTTGATATAGGCATCGGCGATGGTGAAATCCTTCACCATGCGCGCAATGATAAATCGCACCTTCTCCCAATCGTCGTTGTCGGCATCGTTGTCGAGAAGTGCCGCTAGTGCTGTGGCTATATAGGTAATGTTTCGATCGGAGTAGTCGACCGTATATTGTTGCCCCTCGACCGAGCATTGGATCGAGCAGTTCTCGATGTAGGTTGTGGTGTTGCTGCTTGATGTCGGGCTGAAGTAGAGCATCACCCCAGCATCGGAGGTGAGGGCAGCATAGGGGCGGAATGTCACCCCTGGATCGACATACAGATGGATGTTGGAGCGCATGCAGAGCCCTGTGAAGCAGTATGTTCCAGCAGGGATATATAGCGAGCCGCCACCCGCCTCCGAGAGCGAGTCGAAGGCCGCCTGTAGTGAAGATGTTAGATTGTCGGTTGTTGATGGCGAGATGCCGTAGTCCTCATATAGATCCTTGTCGTATGTTGTGGTCTCGCCCTGATCGTCGTCATCCTCGGTCGAGCCATCGCCAATGCCATCGCCGCCGCCGGTTGTGCCATCGCCGCCGGTTGTGCCATCACCGAAGGGGTTGTCCGTTGAGCCATCGTCGCCGGTTGTATCGTCCCCGGTTGTATCGCCGCCGGTAGTATCATTCCCGGTTGTATCGTCTCCGGTTGTATCGTCTCCGGTTGTGTCGTCTCCGGTTGTGTCGTCTCCGGTTGTGTCGTCCCCGGTTGAGTCGTCCCCGGTTGTGTCATCTCCGGTTGTGTCGTCTCCGGTTGTATCATTCCCGGTTGTATCATTCCCGGTTGTGTCATCTCCGGTTGTGTCATCTCCGGTTGTGCCATCTCCGGTTGTGTCGTCTCCGGTTGTGCCACTATTCGACTCATCGCCGCCAGAGTTTGACTGCTCGGCGGTGAGCTCGCTCTGTTCGATTGTGAGCGTCAGCTTCTCCTCGCCCGCGACGATTGCGATCTCTGCGCCGCGCGCCTCGCCCGAGCTGTTGGCCGAGGCGGTGATGGTGAGCTCGGCATAGCCGGCAGGGCCGCTCATCGGCTCGACGGTGATCCATGACTCTGATTTGGTGATCTCGTTGATGTCAATATACCAGCTCTCGGGGGCGATAAAGCTAAATGAGCTGCTGATGGTGGTGTCGTCGGCATAGAGCTCGAATGTGAGATCTGCTGCGTCGACCCCTCCGAATGAGGTGGTGGTGAGCTCCTCCTCGCACGAGAAGAATAGGAGAGCCACGGCCGCGATGGCTATGGATTTAAGTAGCTTTAGCATTTAGTTTTAATTTAGGTGGTTCTGCAAATGTAGCTAAAATAATGGTTAAAACCAACTTGCAGCAAAAAAACGGAGGGGAATCTCGCGATTGCCCTCCGCCGCTGAGGGGCGAACCCCTCAAAAACTACTAACCCAAACTTAAATAAATGAAGAAACCTAACTGCCGCCTAAGATTGCGGAAGTCAAACTATCTTTTGCAAAGCTTGTGCCAAAGTTGGGTTGCGAGGTAGATAAGTAGTGTAAAACAATTATTGCTATATTTTTAAAAGCACTCTTGGGGCGATATTTTTCACTATTAAATCTCAATATAGAACCACTATATTTTCAATTCAATAGCAAAAAAATCTCTTCTCCAATAGTACTCTTAAAAACACACCAATAATTATTTTACCCTACTTATATCTAAAATTATTGCAGCCCTCGACCACTCGTTCCTGATGAGCGTGGGGCAATCTTAGAGGCGACGTTCGGCGTTGAAGCGGCTGACGCTGAGGATCATCCCCAGGGCGATAGATGTGAATATAAACGACGATCCGCCGCGCGAGATCAGCGGCAGGGTCTGCCCGGTTTCGGGTATAAGGTTTACGGTGACCATGATATGGAGCAGCGCCTGCGAGGTGATAAGCACCGCTATGCCGAGCACCATAAGTGCGGGGAAGGCTGTCGAGCAGCGCCTAAAGATCTCGATGGAGCGGAAGAAGATCCAGAGATATAACAGCAGCAACAGCACCGCCATGATGATGCCATACTCCTCGACAAAGAATGCATAGGCGTAGTCGCTCTCGGGGTGGATCATCTCCACGCGCATGGCGCTCTGACCGGCACCCTCGCCGAGGAGTCCGCCGTTGTGTATGGCTGCCATCGAGCGCTCGGTGTCGGCCAGCTCCTGTGTTGGCACCTGAGTCCTGTCGCTCGTCCAGAGTGCCACCCATGTCGATACTCTTCCGCTTGCCGTCTCGCTGCGGCCGGCGCCGATGACCATATATATTGTCACTATGGCTATGATCATAAGGCAGATCTTACCCAGCTCGCTCCATCTGACGCGCCCCAAAACCATCACCACCATCGAGGCGAAGAAGAGCAGCACGGCCGAGGAGGTGTGGGCAGGAGCCACCACGGCGCACGCGAGCAGCACGGGCATAAGCACCGGCTTTGTGCCCTCATCCCAGATGCGTTTCTGTGCAGGCAGAGCCCACGAGAAGGGGTTGAATGAGGGGACTATTTTAAGGGTGGAGATTATCGGCTGGCGCACGGCGAGGGCGCGTGCAAGGTAGAGCATGGTGGCAACCTTCAACCCCTCTGATGGTTGAAACTGAAAGCCCATGATCGGTATCCACCGCGCCGCGCCATTGGTTCTCACCCCCAGAAAGTAGACCGAGGCGGTGAGGGCGAGGAAGCCCCAAAAGAGCAGGGGAGTGGCCATTAAAAAGTATTTGGGGTTTATCTTGTGGATAAAGAGCACGGCCACCAATCCCATGCCCAGAAATACAAACTGCTGAAAGAGAAATGCCCCGGTCGAGCGCACGGCGGTGTAGTCGTAGGCCATCTTGGCCGACGAGGAGTAGACCACCAGAAGCGACACCACCGCCAGTACGGCGATCACGATCCAGAGGACGCGATCGCCCTCAAACCACTTTATCCCGTGGAAGGTCTTGCCATTCACCTTGCGCTCTCTGCCCTCCATGGTTAGTCTCTATTTTTGGCGACCCACTCCTTGAATAGCTCGCCGCGGTTAATATAACTCTTAAAGAGGTCAAACGAGGCGCAGGCGGGCGAGAGCAATACAACCTCTCCAGGCCGAGCCGCCGCCCGAGCCGCCGCCATCGCCTCCTCGAGCGACGAGGTGGAGATGATAGTGGGGATAATCCCCGAAAAGGCCTCCTCCAGGGCACGATTGTCGAGCCCCATGCAGACCAGGGTGTGGATCTTCTCTCGTGCAAAGCCCTTAAGCGGCTCATAATCATTGCCCTTGTCTGTTCCGCCGGCGATCCACACGCCTCTCTTTTTCAGACTCTCCAGGGCATACCACACCGAGTCGACGTTGGTGGCCTTCGAGTCGTTGACGTACTCAACGCCATCAATCTCGCCCGCAGGTTCTAGGCGGTGCTCAACGGGGTTGAAGCTCGCCACAGAGGCGGCAATATCGCTCCACTCAACCCCTGCCGCGCGCGCTGCGAGCATTGCCGCCATGGCGTTGTAGCAGTTGTGTAGACCCTTGATTTTGAGGCTGCTTAGAGGCATGCTCATGCCGCCTATCTCTAGTGCCTCGGCCGAGATGTTCTCCTTTGAGAAGGGGAGCATCGTCATATTCAAACATCGTGCCTTAAGCTCGGCGGCGATGGTCGGATCGTCTGCCGAATATATAAATATATCCTCCGCTCGCTGATTCTGCACCAGGCGCATCTTGGAGTCTACATAGTTTTGGAATTTATACTCATAGCGGTCGAGGTGGTCGGGTGTAATATTCATCAGCACCGAGACATCTGCCCTGAAATCATACATGCCATCGAGCTGGAATGAGCTGATCTCCAGCACATACCAATCATATCCGCCCATAGCCACCGAGTAGGCGAAGCTCTCGCCGATATTTCCGCCAAGCGCCACACGATAGCCCGCCTCGTTGAGGATCTTATAGATGAGCGAGGTGGTCGTCGTCTTGCCATTTGAGCCCGAGATAAGGATGGTGCGAGCGCCACCGAGATAGCGGCCGGCGAACTCAATCTCGGAGATTATAGGGATCCCCTTAGAGCTAGCCTCGCGCACAAGCTCCGCCTTGTCGGGGATGCCGGGCGACTTGATGATCTCATCGGCCGAGAGGATCTTCGCGCGCGTGTGTGTGCCCTGCTCATACTCCACGCCCCACTCCTCGAGCAGCGCGCAGTACTCCCTCTTGAGGGTGCCCATATCTGAAAGAAAGACCTCGAAGCCCATCTTTTTGGCAAGAATAGCTGAGCCATAGCCGCTGATTCCGCCACCTAAAATTACAACTCTTTTGCTCATAACTATCTCATTTTTAGCGTTGCCAAGGTCATTGCCGAGAGCAGGATTGAGATGATCAGAAATCGCATAGATATCTTCGTCTCAAAGAGCTCGCTCTTCTGATAGTGGTGGTGGATGGGTGCCATCTTAAATAGTCGCCTGCCCTCGCCATATCGCCGCTTGGAGAATTTAAAGTAGCCCACCTGCAACATAACCGATAGCGACTCGACAAGAAACAATCCGCAGAGCAGCGGCAAGAGCAGCTCCTTGCGAATGCATAGGGCAAAGACTGCGATAATACCACCGATGGCCAGCGAGCCCGTGTCGCCCATAAAGATCTGCGCCGGGAAGCTGTTGTACCACAAGAAGCCGATTAGCGCACCTCCAAAGGCGGCGGCAAAGACTACCAGCTCGCCGCTTGTGGGTATATACATTATATTTAAATAGTCGGCATAGAGGATATTACCCGAGAGGTAGGCCAGCACACCGAGCACGATGACCACCGGGACGGAGACCCCCGTCAGCAGCCCATCGAGCCCATCGGTGAGGTTGGCGCCATTCGACACGGCGGTCACAACGAAGATCGAGACGATGATGTAGAAGATAAAGGTGAGCATATCATTCCCGCCCATTATCTCGTTGTAGTCAAGCTCGTTGTCCTTCATAAATGGGATGGTCGTAGTGCTATTGCGCTGCCCCTCCTCTAGTATGCTCTTCTCTATGCGCTTGCCGTCGGCCACCTCGCGCACCTCGATCTGGGGCGAGAACCACATGGCCATCGCCACGATAAGCCCCAGACCCACCTGGCCGACGATCTTGAAGATCCCCTTCAATCCATCTTTGTTGCCGTGAAAGACCTTGATATAGTCGTCGAGAAAGCCCAGCACGCCGAGCCAGATGGTGGAGATGAGCATCAGCTGCACATATATATTATCTAGCCGGCCGAAGAGCAGCGTCGGTATGAGGATGGCCATCAATATTATAAGCCCGCCCATGGTGGGCGTCCCCTTTTTCTGGAGCTGACCCTCGAGCCCAAGATCGCGCACCTGCTCGCCGATTTGCCTGCGCTGCAAAAAGTGGATTATCCCCTTACCAAAGGTGATGACTATAATAAGCGAGAGGATCACCGCCATCGTGGCGCGAAACGATTGATATTGAAACATGCCGGCGCCCGGGATGTCGATCCCCATGCCGTCGAGCAGTTTGTATAGGTGGTAGAACATATATTAACCTTTTATCTGTTTGAAAATCTCTCCGACAACCTCCTTGTCGTCGAAGTGTGTGCGCTCCTTGCCAATTATTTGATACTTCTCGTGCCCCTTGCCCGCAATGAGAACTATATCGCCGCTCTGGGCGAGCATCACCGCCGTGCGGATCGCCTCCGCCCTATCCACAATCTTAAGGTAGCGCCCCATCTGACCGGCCACGCCCGCCTCCATCTCGGCTATGATCTGGGTCGGATCCTCGCCTCGCGGATTGTCCGATGTGAAGATCGCACGGTGGGCATACTTCATGGCGATGGCTGCCATCTCGGGGCGCTTGCCCCTATCTCTATCGCCGCCGCAGCCGCACACCACGATCACCCGTGAGCCGGAGCTCAGCTGGGCGATTGTCTCCAAAACACTCTCCAGGGCGTCGGGGGTGTGGGCATAATCTATAATCGCCGTAACACCGCTCTCAGAGCGCAGATACTCAAAGCGGCCGCTAGGCGAGTGGAGCGAGCTCATCGCCAGAAGAGTCTCATCGCCCCTCTGCCCGAGCAGGATCGCCGTGGCGTAGATAGCCAGCAGATTGTAGGCGTTGAACCTGCCCAGCAGATTGACCCACAGCTCATTATCATCCACCTTAAGAAGCATGCCATCCAGGTGCATCTCTATGATCCTGGCTCTAAAGTCGGCCATCGCGCGCAGCGAGTAGCTATATTTTCGCGCCCGGCTATTCTGCAACATAATCTCGCCGTTGCGATCGTCGATATTCGTCAGCGCGAAGCTCTCCTTCGAGAGAGAATCGAAGAGGCTCTGCTTGGCGCGAAGATATTCGGCGAAGGTTTTATGGTAATCTAGATGGTCTCTAGTTAAATTTGTAAAGAGTGCGCCGGCGAGCTCGAGCCCAACATTGCGCCCCTGCACCAGCGCGTGCGAGGAGATCTCCATAAAGCAGTAGCTGCACCCGCAATCGACCATCTCGCGCAGCATCGCCTGCAGGCGGAGGGCATCGGGGGTGGTGTGGGTTGAGGGGATCTCGCGTGTGCCGATGCGGTAGACAACCGTTGAGATAAGCCCCACCTCATAGCCCAAGGCGCGGAATAGATCATAGAGCAGCGTGGCGGTTGTGGTCTTGCCGTTGGTGCCGGTGACGCCCACAATCTTCAGCTCGCGGCTGGGGTGGCTGTAGAACTCGGCGGCGATGAGCCCCATCGCCTCATTTGCCGATGCACATTTTATATAGGCAACACCCTCGCGCAGGGTGGAGGGCATACGCTCGCAGAGGATCGCCGCAGCGCCGCGATCGCACGCCTGCTCGATATAGTTGTGCCCATCGCTCAGCTCACCCACAACGGCAAAGAATATGTCTCCCGCCGCTATGGCGCGAGAATCATAGCTAAGCCCCTGAATGTCAACATCCAGCGAGCCGTGGGTTTGTGCTATATCTACCGCTCGCAGCAGCTCCGATAATCTCTTCATCTCTACCTTAGTGTTATGGTTATCTCCTCGCCTCGTTTAAATCTGCGTCCGGCTCCGATGCTCTGTCTATAGACTGCCCCCGAGCCCACAACACTCACCTTAAATCCGCGATTTTCGAGGAGGAATAGTGCATCTTGAAGCCCCATGCCATATACGCTCGGAACGGTATCCTCGCTGAGCTCTATCCTCTTTATCTCCACCAGCGAGAGGCTGTCGACCTGGGCTTGAGCCCACCCTTTGCCTTTGATCGTGCGCGAGGAGTTGCCCGAGAGTTTGGTCGATATTTTGCGTATGCTCTCAATATTTCCACCCTTGATCTTCTCGGGGCGCTTATCGCCGCGGATGGTGTCGATCTTTGAGTGCCACTCATATTCGCGGTTGTAGATGTGCTGCATCACATCCCTCTCCACCTCGCCCGCCAAGCCCGAGCCATAGATGGTGAAGCTGCGGCCGCTCTTTGTAAAGATCGCCGTCATCACCGTATATTTTGGCTTTTCGATGGGCATATAGCCGATCATCGAGCCCAGATAGTAGCCATCGCTATATTTTATGCCACCCTGGGCAAACTGCGCCGTGCCGGTCTTGGCGCCCACCTCAAAGCCCTTGAATTGCCCCAGGTAGTGGCGGCCGGTGCCGGTGGCGGTCACCTCGTGCAGGAAGCTGCGCACCGTGTCGAGGGTCTGCTGCGAGCATATCTTCTCGTTGAGCACTCTAACCGGGATCTCGCGCAGAACCTCATCGCCGCGCCTAATCTCGCGCAAGAGCCGCGGGGCGACCATCTTGCCGTCGTTTGCCACGGCATTATAGAGGCTCATCGTCTGCAGGGGCGAGAGCTCCACTCCATAGCCATAGCCCATATATACTAGGGTCATGTGCCTCCACCAGATATCCGATCCCGGGGTTGGGAAGCGCGGCTTGCGCTCGCCTAGCACCTCGAAGCCCTTGGTCGAGTCGATCTGGAGTGTTCTCAGAAAGTCGGTATATTGCTGCGGGTTATCCTTGTAGGCCTCATATACGGCCTGGGCAAAGTAGCCATTAAGCGAGTTGGAGAAGGCCGTGCGCATGTCGACCTCCTTGAAGCCCGAGTGCGAGTCGCGCACCCTGGTCGAGCCCACCTTGATATATTTTCCATCGCCCGAGTCGTAGGTTGTGGAGGTGGAGAGCTTGGCATCCTCCAAAAGGGCTATCGTGGCGGCTAGCTTAAAGGTTGATCCGGGCTCCATCCTGGCGCCGATGGCGTGGTTCTCCTCCTCGCGGTAGCTGCCGTCGCTCTGGCGGTTGAGGTTGGCCATGGCTAAAATATCGCCGGTGGCAACCTCCATCACGATACATGTGCCCCAGAGGGCATCGTGGCGCTCGAGGGCGCGGCGCAGCGCCTTGTCTGACACATCTTGAAGGTCTAGATCTATGGTTGTCACCACATCATATCCATCCACCCGCTCCTGCTGCTCGCCTCCGGCCACGCGTCCATAGAAGCCGCGTGCGATACGCTGGCGCATAACCAGGCCATCCTGCCCCGAGAGCTCTAGGCTGCAGAGCTTCTCGATGCCATAGTCGCTGCCCCGCTCGCCCATCAGCTTGCCGATGGTGCGCCTGGCCAGCTCGCCCTGCGGGTAGACCCTCTCGTCGCTCTCGCTGAGCGAGTAGGTCATTCCCATATTCCAATTTAGGATAGGGTAGCGCTTAAGCTCCAGCCACTCGGTGTAGTCTACCCCGCGCGGAAATAGCGCCACGGGGGTGTGTATTCTCAGCGTGTCGTAAATCGGGATGTCTACATAGAGCTCGCCCCTGAATCTGTCGACCAGGCGGTTGAACCACCCCTCGGAGCGGATGATGGAGCTGTCGCGTAGATAGGCGAGCTGGTAGTTTTTAGCGCGCTGCTGGCGGAAAAATTTGCGATACTCGGCCGCCGACCTGTCGCCGAAGTAGGCAGAGAGGAGCTTGGAGAGCGAGTCGCTCTGTTCATAGTAGGTCTTGAGCGAGTCGAAGCCCTCGCAGCCGAAATCCATCTGCACCTGATAGCAGAAGATCGAGGTGGCCAGAGGCTCGCCCTCGCGCGAGAGGATCGAACCGCGGCGTGCTAGAACCTCATGCTCGCTGAAGATTCGGCCCTTCAATCGCTCGGCATTAAAGCGCACCTCCGCCGAGCCGAGCTGCACCCAGAGAAGGCGCACAAGGATCACGAGGCCTATAGCCACAAAGAGCAGGTGCAACACCCTGACTCTGATCAGAATGTCGCTCTTTACGATCGACTCTTTTGAGGCTTTAATATCTCTGCTCATGCCTATTTAACTATCTCTTAATTACCATTGCTGGGGCAGTTTGGTCCTCTAGTTTAATGCCACGGCGCTCAAGCTCGGCCGATATTGCCGAGTGCGAGCAGCGCTGAAAACGCTCGGTTTGCAGATTGAGTGAGCGCTCGCGTAGCAGCTGCACCTGGCGCGCAAGGCGTGAGTAGCGCACATCTTGGTGCAGGGCGGTGAACATCGCCAGGATGCTGGCAAAGGCCACCGCAGCGATGATGATCATATTTTTATAGTAGCGGCTCACCCCCTTGCGAAGCAGGATCTTGCCCGAGACTATCTGCCATAGCGGATGCTCCTCGCGGCGCTGCTCGCTGAGCTCCTCGGCCTCCTGTTCGCGCTGCTTGAGCTGATCGCGCTCGAGATCCTCATCGGCCTCGCCGCGATGCATCCTCAGAACCTCCTGGCGGATCTTGCTCTTAAGCTCCGCCTCCTTCTCTCTTTCGCGCTGGGCTTTTGGTGTCGCCTCTGGGTCTATATAGCTATCTTTCATTGCTTTAGAGCTTTATCGCCGCCCGCAGCTTAGCGCTTCGCGAGCGGGGGTTGCGCTCGATCTCCTCCTCCGATGGAGCTACCGCGCGCCTGGTTACAATCTCAAATGGGGTGGCGCTGCGGCCATAGAAGTCGCGCTCGATGGTGCCCGCGAAGTTGCCGCTGCGCATAAAGTTCTTCACCAGGCGATCCTCGAGCGAGTGGTATGATATAACCACCAGCCGCCCACCCGGGCGAAGCACCTTGAGCGACTGCTCGAGTGCCATTTTGAGCGCCTCCATCTCGCCATTGACCTCTATTCGCAGCGCCTGGAATAGCTTGGTCAGAAATTTCGACTCGTCGCGCTTTGGGGTGCAGGGTGCCACCGCCTCCACCAGCTCGTCGGTGGTGGTGATTGGAGCCACCTCGCGCGCCTTACATAGGCATCCTGCCACCTTCCATGGGGTCTGTATCTCGCCCCAATCGCCGAATACTCTTGTCAGCTCCTCCTTTGAGTAGGTGGCAAGGATGTGTGCGGCGGTGAGCCCACCACGCTGATTCATTCGCATATCCAGCGGCGCCGAGCCGCGAAACGAGAAGCCGCGCTCCTTCTCGTCGAAGTGGTGCGAGGAGACTCCCAGATCGGCCAGGATGGCATCCACCTCTCTCACCCCGCGCAATCTGAGCGCGCCGCGCAGAAAGCGGAAGTTGCTCTCCACATAGTTAAAGCGCCCATCCTCGGGGGCATTGGCGCGTGTGTCGGCATCTTGATCGAAGCTGTAGAGTGCCCCCCCCTTGCCCAGGCGAGAGAGTATCTCGCGCGAGTGTCCGCCGCCGCCGAAGGTTAGGTCGGCATAGATGCCATCGGGGGCGATCTGCATAAGATCGACCGACTCGCTCAAAAGGACGGGAGTGTGGTAGCTGCTCTGATAGGTATTCATTAATGTATATTTGCAGACAAAGTTAGCGAATATCAATCAAAAATTACTATATTTGTCTCATTATTATTAAGGGGAGTTCTAATTTCTCCCAAAAATAGTGCTCTCGGGGGATAAGCTTTTGAGTCGGATGCAAAATGTTAAAAATGGTGCAACCTGCATTATCTCAGATCTTCGCTCTTAGAGTTGGACTAGGGTTTAAAGCAGAGTTTTAAGCCCTAGCCCCTCACCAAAAACCGCACCCGTGGGGGTGCTATCCCCACCTGCCAGAGGCAGTTGTTGGAGCCCAAACTTAATGCAAATTAAAAACTATTTCTGTGGCAAAATTAGATATCCGCGAGCTAGTAGCTTCGAAAGCGCCCAAGGCGGCAAAATATATCCCCTCGTTTATCTACCGCTGGGTTGAGAAGATCTTGCATCTGGGTGAGGTGAACGATATCCTCGAGAGTGGGTGGGATCTCACTCCACATGAGTTTCTGCGCCACTACTTCACCTTGCAGAGCATCACCTACACGGTTGAGGGGCTGGAGGGGCTCGATCCCAATGGGCGCTATCTCTTCGCCTCAAACCACCCCTTTGGCGGCATGGATGGGATGATGATCGCCGATATGATGATCGAAAAGTTTGGCGACGCACGCGTGGTGGTCAACGATCTTTTGATGAACCTCAAGCCGCTCACGCCGATCTGGGTGCCGGTCAACACCCTCGGCTCGCAGAATGCGGAGTATGCAAAAAAGTTTGAGGAGGCCTTTGCTGGCGATAAGCCTATCCTCACCTTCCCCGCGGGGCTCTGCTCTAGGGTTTTCGATGGCAAGATCGCCGATCCGAAGTGGAAAAACACCTTCGTCCGCCGCGCCCACTCTTCGGGCAGAACCATCGTCCCGCTCTTTATGAGCGGCAAATTGGCCGGCGGCTTCTACCGCCTCTATAAGATTCGTAAGGCGCTGGGCATCAAGGCTAATATCGAGATGTTTCTGCTGCCCGATGGGATGTTTCGCCAGAAGGGGCGCCACTTTCGCATCGCCCTCGGCAAGCCCATCACCCCCGAGGAGCTTAGCGCCATTGGCTCGGTGGGCGAGCAGACGGAGTATATTCGTCGGAGGGTATATGAGATGAGCTAGGACTTCCACAAAAAGGAAGCCGAATAACAAGGTCATTTTCGGCACTTCCCTCCGCTTTTTAATCCTCACGTACATGAGTACGCTGCGGTTAAAAATGCTCGCGAAGCCCCAAAACTAACCCTGTTATTCGACTTCCCAAAATGAG
>JBCQTD010000013.1:0-38037 GCA_047178725.1 Rikenellaceae bacterium | reverse complement strand
AATTATTGCGCGTGCTCCCCGCAGGTTAATCATTGTCTCTGCTTGGCAATTCTCGCTAATTCAACTATAAGTAGTGTAAAACAATTATTGCCATATTTTTAAAAGCACTCTTGGAGCGATATTTTTCACTATTAAATTTCAATATAGAATAACTATATTTTCGATTCAATAGCAAAAAATCTCATCTCCAATAGCACTCTTAAAAACACACCAATAATTATTTTACCCTACTTATTATTTATAGATAATTTGTTATTTGATATTTTTGTTGTAATTTTATCTATCTAACCAACAACTAACTTAACCTAAATTTGCTATGAAAAAGAGATTTGCCACTATACTATCGGCGGTGGCGGTGGTGTTGACGATCGGTGCTTGCGCGGTCAAGAGCGATGATCCGGTCTTGAATTTCCTGAATAATCGCTTCGGAATGTTTATCCACTTCAATATGGGTACGTTTCATGGGGAGCAGTGGGCGCAGCCCGGGCACGATACTAAGTCGTTTAATCCCACAAACTTAGATTGCGCACAATGGGCAGATGCTGCCAAGTCGGCGCAGATGTCCTATGCGGTATTTACCACCAAGCACCACGATGGCTTCTGCCTATGGGATAGTGAGGTTACTGATTACGATGTGGCGAGCAGCTCGTATGATGGCGATATTGTTAAGGAGTATGTCGATGCCTTTCGTAGTCGCGGTCTAAAGGTTGGACTCTACTTCTCGGTGTGGGATCGGCAGCATGGGATCTCGCGTGGTAAGGTTTCGGAGAAAGATGTGGAATATACTAAGAGGCAGCTTACAGAGCTATTGACAAATTATGGCGAAATTATCTGCATAGTGATTGATGGCTGGGGCTCGGCATGGGGTGCGAGTCCGACCTTTGAGGATATCCCATATGCAGTGCTAGCGGATCATATTCACTCGATTCAGCCAAACTGTTTGGTGATAAACCATAGCTGCAGAACGGATCGCGAATATACACAAGTTGTTCATTATGAGGCAACTCATGGTCAGCATTGTCCATACGACAACACTATTCCCTCGCAGCAGGGGCCAACCTTGCAGCCCGCTTGGTTCTGGGAGAAGGGGTATGAAAAATTAAATCTAAAGCCCTTGGAGGAGATAGTCGCCGAGCTCGATTTCTGCAACTCGCACTATGCCAACTATCTGCTTAATGCAGCGCCAAATAGTGAGGGACGGATGGATCAGAATGTTGTAGATCGCCTCGCCGAGGTGGGCAAGGCGTGGAAGAGGCCAGCTTCGCTCCGCTCGTTACCCAAAGAGCATGCTCCACATCAGAGTGTGTTGGCGGAGGTCTCAAGCGAGGTGAAGCCAGCTAAAGATGCACTAGATGCCAATCTATTCAGCTACTGGGAGGCAAAGAGTGGCGATCCGTTTCCTACGATCACCCTAGATTTTGGCCGACCCGAGAACTTCAACAAGGTGGTGACCGGCGAGCCTAAGAATCATAAAAATATTGAGGCTTTTATAGTCGAGGCATATATGGATGGCAAGTGGGTGAGAATAGCCCAAGGTGAGAATATGGGCTTCCATTGGGATGTCCGCTTTGAGGATGTTACCGCACAGAAGTTTCGCCTGGTTTGCACAAAGTTTAAGCGTGCGCCTAAGCTTGCTGAGATCACCTTTGTGAAGTATTAAAACACTAATCAGTAGTGTCTTATAGCGATGTTAACGATCTTTAACTGAAAAACATATGAAGTTTGCAGCACTTTTTCTAGCCACAATTTCGATCTTGGCTGAGGGCTATTGCGCGAGTGCTAGCTCCAAGGCCTGTTATACGGATAAGTATGACGTTGTGTGGAGCAGCCCAAGCAAGAGCTCCATCGAGTCGATGCCCGTAGGTGGCGGAGATATTGGTCTAAATGTGTGGGTAGAGGATGGCGATCTGCTATTTTATATTGGCCAATCGGGTACTTTTGATGAGAATAATCACATGCTTAAGCATGGGCGAGTACGTCTCTCGCTCACACCTAACCCCTTTGATGAGTATAGCGAGTTTAGTCAGAGGCTAAATCTTAAAAGTGGTGATCTCTCTATCCATAGTGTGACGCCGGGCAATGATGTCGAGATCCTTATCTGGGTGGATGTTTTTCGCCCTGTGATCCATATTGCCGTGGAGGGTGCGAAGGCGATGGACGTCACCGCTCAGTTTGAGACGTGGCGTTTGGAGGATAGGGTGCTTTCACCCGTCGAACTCTTCTCGTGCTACACTTATCAAGGCTATATAGATGGAGAGATAACGCAATCTAAGGATGTTGTAACAGTTGGGGATGGTGCAATTGAGTGGTCTCACCGCACTAGGGACGATCGGCTAGCGCGCGATTTTTGTATCAAGCAGCAGGGGCTAGAGGAGGTTGCCGATCGGATATATGATCCACAGTCGGGGCGCACCTTTGGCGGCCGTATGTGGGGTGAGGGCTTTGTAGATGGTGGGCAGTCGGCTGGTAGCTACCTGCTTACACCATATAAGGGCTATAAAATCCGGAGTGCCCGGGCAACCAAGCGTGCCGATATAGCAATTGCCCTCGCCGTGGGGCAGTTTGAGAGCACCGAGGCGTGGCGCTCGAAGCTCCAAGGTGTTGTCGCTGAGTCGAAAAAGAGCCGCAATGCTAAGGCTAAAAGTGAGGAGTGGTGGCGTGCATTTTGGGATAGGAGCTATATCGAGATTGGCGAAAACCAGAGCGATAAAAAGGCTTGGGAGGTTGGGCGCAACTATCAGCTCTTTCGCTATATGTTGGGCTGCAACGCCTATGGCGAGTACCCTTCAAAATTTAATGGCAGCATATTTACTGTTGATCCAGAGCTAGTTAATAAAAAATATAAAGGTGTAAATCCCGATTTCAGACAGTGGGGTGGCGGCAGCTTTACGGCGCAGAATCAGCGCCTCGTATATTGGCCAATGCTTAAAAGTGGCGACTTTGATATGATGCAGCCTCAGTTCGATTTTTATAATAATGCACTATCTTCGGCCGAGGCGCGCACCGAGTACTATTGGGGGCATAAAGGAGCTTCGTTTACCGAGCAGCTTGAGAGTTTTGGCCTCCCTATCGGGGCTACATGGGGCTTTGAGAGCGGCGTGAGGCAGCGCGACAGATCTACCGAAGTGGGCGAGATGACTAATAGATGGGTGTGTAATCACTATGTCAATCAGCTCGAGTTTTCGCTGATGATACTTGATTATCATCGTTTTAGCGGCGCGAGCATAGATCGTTATCTGCCATTTATCAAGAGCTCAATTCAATTCTTTGATGAGCACTATCGCTATGAGTATAAGCGGCTATCGGGCAAGGAGTTAGATCCGAATGGAAAGCTAGTCTTTTTTCCATCTACTGCCGCCGAGATGTATAAGGTGGCCAAAAATCCTACCGATATTATTGCGGCGATGCAGGTTGTAATCAATCGGATGTTGGAGCTGCCTGCGTCGTATGTTGTTGATAATGAACGAGAATATTATAAGAAACTTCTATCTATCTTGCCAGAAATTCCATTTGATGAAAAGGAGGGTAAAAAGGTTATTAAACCGGCCGAATCGTGGCTCTATGTTGCTAATAATGAGATCCCTGAGTTATATACGCTCTTCCCTTATGGGGTATATGGTATAGGTAGGGATGGGCTAGATGTTGCATATAACACCTGGATGCATGGCGAGTCGCACGAGAAGAAGTGGTTTCTGGCAAGTTGGAGCCAGGTTGGAATATTTGCTGCGCGCTTAGGTTTGAGAGACGAGGCCTCGGCGTTGATTATGCGACGTATGAAAGATGCAAATCGTAGATTTCCAGCCTTCTGGGGGCCAGGCGTCGATTGGCTGCCCGACTTTAATCATGGTGGCTCGTGTATGATTCAGCTTCAGGAGATGCTTATGCAGACCATCGACGATAAGAAGATATATCTATTTCCGGCGTGGAAAAAGGGCTGGGATGTGAGATTCAAGTTGTACGCTCCATTTGGAACCCTCGTGGAGGCGGAGCTTCGCGATGGCGAGCTAGTCAATCTTAAGGTCACCCCAGAGAGCCGACGTGATGATGTTGTTATAATGCTAGAGTAGCTATTTACGAACCAGAAATATAGTCTCTTCAAGAAGCGAGTATAGTTCGCGTTTCTCTTTAGATATTGTAGCGAAGAAGTCGATCTGCTCCACCTCGAAGCCACTCTCGCGCAGGCGGTCAGCGTAGTCGCGGCCATAGATTCGGCGGTGGTCATACTGGCCGAAGATCCGTGTGCGCTCTTTGGGGTCGGTGATGCTCTCGTCCTCAAATGTATCGGCGCGCTCCATCTCAAGTGGTGATAGGATTATACCCCAACCCCCCGGGCGCATAACGCGGCACAGCTCGCGCATCGCTAGGCGATCATCTTCAACATGCTCTAGGATATGGTTGCAGAGGATAACATCCTGGCTATCATCCTCTAGTGGGATCTGCTGCACATCGAAGTGCATTGTGGCTAGAGGGCTCTCCAGGTCGGCTGTCGTGTAGGCGGGCAGATGTTTTAGCCTCTTTGAGATCGCTAGCTCGGGGGCTATATGTAGGATATTGCCCTGCTCGTTGAGCAGCGATGTATGCTCTTTGATAAAGAGCCACAAGAGGCGATGGCGCTCCAGCGAGAGGCACGATGGGCAGAGGGCGTTTTTGCGTGAGGTGATATAGCCGTATGGGAGAAAGGCGCGGCGGCGGCAGCCACATATCGGACACTCCTTGCCGCGGCCAAGGTACAGCAGCCCTAGGAGCGGCACACCGATTGAGGCGAGTCGCTGCATAATGGGGCGTGGCAGGTGGTTAAGGATCCACTTTATAAGCTCGCTCATTCTAGGATCTTCTTTAGCTCGGCCTCGGCCGTATGCAGTCGCTCCTTGCAGAGGGCGATAAGCTCTGTGGCGCGCTTAACCTCAGCGGCAAGCTCATCTACCGACATCTTCTCGCTCCTGAATTTGGCAACTATGCTCTCAATCTCGCGTGTCGCCTCGTCGTATGTTTTGCTACTCTCTCTCATGATATTTTTTTCTTATTTCACAATTGCCTCCGGCGGGCGGGGATAGCACCCCCGCAGGTGCGGTTTTATGTGGTGGCTAGGGCTTAAAGCTTAGCTTTAAGATTTTGAATTGCAATATGTTATTGCAAATAAATTTGCATAACCTCTTGCCTCTCAAAATTTCTTAAATGCCTTAGGCATTTAAACCCTATCCGAATAAACAATCTACTTATGTCCAACAATTTTAGTTATTGTGGTTTCAATCGCCCCATCGTTGAGCTCTATCCTGAGCTCCGAGCCGAGCTCAACCTCACCCGTGCTATTGATCGTCTTGCCCCCCGAAAGTGGGCGCACAATTGCAAAGCCTAGCTTAAGCATTCGCTCAGGTGCTGCGGCCTCGATTATCTGTTTTAGCATTGTAATTCGCTCACTCTCACGCCTAAGCTTATCATTTGCTAGCGAGATTATATTCTCTTCACTCTGCGCGAGTCTCTGCCTGCCAAGCGCGATAAGGGTGGCCGCTGAGCTGCGAATCTCTGAGCTAAGGCGTTCAAGGAGGATCTCGTGCGAGCGTGTAAGGCGTGCCGAGGCGCTCATGAGCATCGTTGCTGCGCCATCTAGCCACCCCTCAATGCTCTGCATGCGCTCCACTAGCCATCCGGCAACCGCTGTCGGTGTTTTGAGGCTGTTGTGCGCGACCATATCCACCACGCTGATATCCTTATCGTGGCCTATGCCCGCGAGGATGGGGAGTGGAAATTGTGCCACATGGCTCGCCAGGCGGTAGCTGTCGAAGCAGTTGAGATCGCTCGTCGATCCGCCGCCACGGATTATCACCACGGCATCAAACTCCTCGTCGCGCTCGGCGATGAGCTCTAGTGCGGAGATTATCGACTCCTCAGCCGTTGATCCTTGCATTACTGCCTCAAAGAGGGTGAGGTCGAAGTAGAATCCGCTGGCCGATATCTCGCGATGGAAATCTTGATATCCAGCGGCGCTGGGGCTAGATATAACAGCTATGCTCTGCACCAGTCGTGTGAGTGGCTGCTCGCGATTAAGATCCCAAACGCCATCCTTTTTGAGCTGTGCGATAGCGAGCTGCCGGCGGCGCTCCATCTCGCCGAGCGTATAGCTTGGGTCTATGTCGGTGATGGTGAGCGAGAGGCCATAGATCTCGTGGTAGCCCACCATAACCTTGGCCAGAATCTTCACGCCACGCTCCAGCTTGCCTCCGCTCTCGGCCTCGAAGTAGCTCAGGATGCGAGCATAGTTGCTGCTCCAAATTACGGCTCTGGCCTGCGCTGTGGTGGCCGCACTTGTTTCGCTCTTCTCGATAAGCTCGATGTAGCAGTGCCCCGAGCGGTTGAGCTTAATATCAGATATCTCGGCACTAACCCATAAGGGGAGCATAAAACCCCCCTCGATGCTCTTGCGTATCTGCATCTGTAGCGCCGATAGCGATATATGTTTTTCGCTCTTTATCGCCATATAAGTATCTTTTCGGCGGCGATCTTCTTCCCTTTTGGCAGCTCCACGCAGACGGTGGTCTGGCTCTCTATCGGTTTGTCGCCTTTTGTTGCCGGCTGCCATTTGGGGCTCTCCTCTATCGCCTTTATAACGCGCCGTCTAAGGCGGCTGTCGGTCGACTCCATAATCTCTGAGATGCTCGCCGAGCCATCCTCTGCGATTATTAGTTTGGCTACGACTCTCGCCGCCGGGTCGCTCTCGCGCCAGGCGATAGTGCTCTCTATGTAGTCGCGAAAGCTCTGCTCCGCGCTGAAGATGGGCTCGCTATCTTGGTGCAGCTCGATAAGGACAACACCCTCGGCAGCCTCTAGGCCATACTCGGCGATCACCGCCTCGCTGGGCTCTAGGTGGCGGAGCGAGAGGATGTTGCTCTGCTCAATGGAGCGAATCTCGCTCACCCTCTCTCCCCCGACAAAGTATAGCGGCTCGGCAGAGGCAATCTCCGCCGAGGCTATAATTATCAGCGCAAAGATGGTGGCCAGAGCTCTCATACTACAGTTCGCTCTCCTTCAATCGCTCGGCATTCTCGGCAACGATCAGCTGGTCGATAACATCCTGGATTGAGCCATCCATAAAGGCCGATAGGTTGTAGATCGTGTAGTTGATGCGGTGGTCGGTGATACGTCCCTGCGGATAGTTGTAGGTGCGGATCTTGGCCGAGCGGTCGCCGGTCGATACGAGGGTCTTACGCTTTGAGGCGATCTCGTCAAGATATTTTGAGTACTCAAGGTTGAACACACGTGTGCGTAGCTCTTCGAATGCCTTGTCGAAGTTCTTAAGCTGCGACTTCTGGTCCTGGCACTGAACCACGATGCCGGTAGGGATGTGGGTTAGGCGGATGGCCGAGTAGGTGGTATTCACCGACTGACCACCAGGACCCGAGGCGCAGAAGATATCCTTGCGGATGTCGTTCATCGAGATGTCGATGTCAAACTCCTCAGCCTCAGGAAGCACCGCCACCGAGGCGGCCGAGGTGTGAACACGACCCTGGGTCTCGGTCTGTGGTACGCGCTGCACGCGGTGTACGCCCGACTCATACTTTAGTGTGCCATATACATTCTCGCCCGATACCTTAAGCACCACCTCCTTGTAGCCACCGGCGGTGCCATCCGAGAAGGATGTCATCTCGTAGCGCCACCCCTTGGTCTCGATATACTTTATATACATGCGCAGCAGATCGCCGGCGAAGATCGCCGCCTCATCGCCGCCCGTACCACCGCGTATCTCGACAATGGCGTTCTTATTATCCTGCGGATCTTTGGGGATAAGCAGCAGCTTGATCTCCTCCTCCATGCGCTCGATGGCTGGCTCTAGTTCGCTCATCTCCTCGCGGGCGATCTCGCGAAACTCCTCATCCTTCTCGTTGGCTAGGATATCCTTCGCCTCGGCAAGGTTTGCTATCGCGGTGCGGAACTTCTCGGATGTCTCGATGATTGGCTGGAGCTCCTTATACTCCTTTGTGAGCTGAATATACAGCTTCACATCGCCGATCACCTGCGGGTCGGTTAGCTTCTCGCCAATCTCCTCATACTTGAGCTTAAGACCATCTAGGCGGATTAGAATTGAATTGTCTGACATTATTTATCTGTTTTGTTGTTCTTATTTTCCAGCCACTCTAGCCACTCGGCTAGCGAGGCCTGCCACTCGGCTCTAAAGCTAGGGCGTGAGCTGTTGCCCCATCCATGTCCACCCTCAGGATAGATGTGTAGCGAGGCGGCTACTCCGTTGCGCTTTAGGGCGTTGTAGTAGATAGTGCTGTTTTGCGAATTGACCGTCTTATCATCATCGCAGAGGAAGATTATCGCCGCCGGGGTGGCTCGATCGACTCTCTTTTCGGGCGAGTAGCTCGCCGATAGAGACTCGGTGCGATCCTTGCCCAGCAGATTGTTGTAGGAGTTTTTGTGCGCCGCCTCGCCATCGGATGTTATCACCGGATAGAAGAGGATCGTAAAGTTTGGCCTCTTATCTTCGGTGAGCATAGTTGAAGCCGCCGCCGCTAGGTGGCCACCGGCCGAAGCGCCGTAGATTCCCACCTGAGTGGGATCTATCTTAAGCTCCGCAGCCATATCGCGCACAACCTCCAAGGCTCTCTCAGCATCCTCTAGCGGTACCTCTCCCACGCCGTTTGGTGTGCGATACTGTAGCACGGCAGCGCTTACACCAAGGGTGTTTAGCCACTCAGCCATCATAGAGCCCTCTTCATCCATCGAGAGGACGCGGTAGCCGCCGCCGGGACAGATAACCACCGCCTGACCAGTCGGCCGACCTTCGGCCTCAAAGATCAGCAACCTAGCCTCGGTGATATTTGTCGGGCGGTCGGGCTTGATCTCCTTGATCTCGCCGCTCAGGCCGTTGGAGTGGGGTGCAGAGCTATTATCCCATAGCGAGATAACTCTGTCGGCTCCATAATCTTTAGCCATAACGTTTGCCGAGATTAGAATTAGTATGGCCGTGAGTAGCTTTTTCATCTTAATATACAATATTTATAATCTTGCCCTTGACAACGATTACCTTCTTAGGTGCCTTGCCCTCCAGCCAGCGCTGGGCGGCCTCCATGGCGATCACCTCCGACTCGATCTCCTTTGGTGATTTGTCGAGTGGGTAGCTCTGCTTGAAGCGTAGCTTGCCATTCATCATAACGGGGTATTCGAAGCTGCTCTCAACAAGATACGACTCGTCGCAGGCGGGGTAGCTCTCGTCGAAGATCGTGCTCTCGTGGCCTGATGCCGACCAAAGCTCCTCGGCGATGTGTGGCGCGAATGGTGCGATAAGGATCGTTAGTGGCTCGATGATTGTGCGATTGTTGCAATCGCCAAGCTCATTGAGACAGATCATAAAGGCCGAAACCGAGGTGTTGAATGAGAAGTTCTCGATATCCTCGCTGATCTTCTTGATGGTCTTGTGCAGGCTCTTAAGCTCGGCAGGGGTGGCCTGATCATCGCTGATCGAGAGCTCGCCGCTCTTGTAGTAGAGCTTCCAGAACTTGCGTAGGAACTTGTGAACACCATCAATGCCGTTTGTATCCCAAGGCTTCGACTGCTCTAGTGGGCCGAGGAACATCTCATACATACGGAGCGTGTCGGCGCCATAACGCTCGACGATCATATCTGGGTTTACGACATTATACATCGACTTAGACATCTTCTCGACAGCCCAGCCGCAGATATATTTGCCATCCTCAAGGATAAACTCAGCATCGGCGAACTCAGCGCGCCAGCTCTTGAAGGCTTCGATATCTAGCTGATCGGCACGGACGATATTTACATCGACGTGGATCTGCTGTGTCTGGTATTGATCCTTAAGGCCTGCGGATACAAATTTGTTTGTTCCGACAACGCGATATACAAAGTTTGATCTGCCCTGGATCATGCCCTGGTTAACGAGCTTCTTGAATGGCTCTGCCTCGCAGATGTAGCCAAGGTCATAGAGGAACATATTCCAGAAGCGTGAGTACATAAGGTGGCCGGTGGCGTGCTCGATACCTCCGATATAGAGGTCGACATTGCGCCAATACTCATTCGCCTCGCGGCTAACGAGCCCCTTGCTGTTCTTAGGATCCATATAGCGAAGGAAGTAGGCCGATGATCCGGCAAATCCTGGCATTGTCGATAGCTCGTAGGGGTAACCCTCGGCGGTGTGCCACTCCTTAACGCGCGCTAGAGGTGGCTCGCCCTCGGCTGTGGGGCCGAAGTTCTCGATCGCTGGTAGCTCTAGCGGAAGCTGATCCTCGCTAAGGGCATAGGCGATGTTATCCTTATAGTAGATTGGGAATGGCTCGCCCCAATATCTCTGGCGTGAGAAGATGGCATCGCGCAGGCGATAGTTCACAAGCCTAGCTCCAATGCCGCGGCGCTCAACTTCGGCAAACATGAAGGGGATAGCCTCCTTAACGTCCATGCCGTTGAGAATATCTGAGTTGATCATATTGCCCGACTTAGCATCGTAAGAGGCCTCCTCGATATTGCCACCCTCGACAACGGGGATGATCGGAATAGAGAAGTGGCGCGCAAAGGCATAATCGCGCGAGTCGTGTGCCGGCACGGCCATGATAGCACCGGTGCCATAGCTGGCGAGTACATAGTCTGAAAGGTAGATCGGAATAGCCTCGCCCGAGAATGGGTTGATGGCGTAAGAGCCGGTCGCAACGCCGCTAACGCGCTTAGTGTCGGCCATGCGCTCGCGCTCTGATCGGCGGCCAGCCATGGTGATATACTCCTCGACGGACTCCCTCTGCTCAGGGGTGGCAAGTTCGCGAGCTAGCTCATGCTCGGGTGCGATAACCATAAATGTTACGCCATAGATTGTGTCGGGGCGGGTGGTGAATACCTCTAGAGAGTCCTCTCTGCCCTGAAGCGGGAAGAATACCTGAGCACCCACCGAGCGGCCGATCCAGTTGCGCTGAATCTCCTTAAGCGACTCGCTCCACTCCAGCGACTCCATCCCCTGAAGCATGCGCTCGGCATAGGCTGTAACGCGAAGCAGCCACTGCTTCATTAGCTTCTGCTCAACGGGGAAGCCGCCGCGAACCGATAATCCATCCTTAACCTCATCGTTGGCTAGAACCGTGCCTAGCTCTGAGCACCAGTTAACCATTGTGTCGGCGCGGAAGGCAAGGCGGTAGTTCTGAAGTGTATTCTCTCTCTCGCCCTCGCTCATCGCTGCCCACTCGGCGGCGGTGAAGCTTAGCTGCTTTGTAGCGGCGGCCTCTACGCCCTCGGTTCCGCTCCGCTCAAAGGCCTTAACGAGCTCGGCGATAGGGGCGGCCTTATCTGATTTTTTGTCGTAGTAGTGGTTAAACATCTCGACAAATGCCCACTGTGTCCACTTGTAGTAGTCGCTCTCGCAGGTTCTCACCTCGCGATCCCAATCGTAGCTGAAGCCGATCTTATCCATCTGCTCGCGATAGCGGGCGATGTTCTGCTCGGTTGTCAGGCGTGGGTGCTGCCCGGTCTGGATGGCATACTGCTCAGCTGGCAAACCAAAGGCATCGTAGCCCATAGGGTGTAGAACGTTGAATCCCTTCAGGCGCTTAAAGCGCGTGTATATATCTGAGGCGATGTAGCCTAGTGGATGACCCACATGCAGGCCTGCTCCCGATGGGTAGGGGAACATATCCAGAACATAAAATTTGGGCTTATCGCTCTCATTCTCAACTTTATATATCTTGCGATCTCTCCATCGCTGCTGCCACTTTGGCTCTAGCTCTTTAAAATTATAATCCATCTTATAGAAATTTTGTCACAAAGATAACTATTATATTATAAATATGGCAATATTTTCGCTATCTTAGCGATCTAAATATATATACTGCATGAAAAAATATCTGCTTCTTCTATCGCTGCTCCTTATTACCGCTCCGCTTATGGCCTCCATCAGCTGGGGTGAGGCTACTATTGAGCACATTAAGGGTTCGGAGTATGAGCTCTCGATCGAGGCGGTGATAGATGATGGGTGGCATATCTATGACAATATCCCGCGCGAGGGTGGGGGTATGCCTACACGGCTTACGCTCTCGCTTCCCGTTGGTGCTAAGGCGATTGGGGGGTTAGAATCAGACCGAGAAGCGATAGTTAAGTTTGACGATATGCTCGACATCGAGGTGGGCTATTTTGAGGGTGAGTGTAGATTTTCGCAGCGCCTCTCGTTGCCTAAAACCCCGGCCGAGGTGGGCTATGAGTTGGAGTGGATGCTATGTAGCGCGACGAGCTGCTCGCCACCCGACACGTTTAGCGCAACAGTTGCCGTGGCAGAGCGTGGTGGCTCTATGTGGCTTGTTGTTTTGGAGGCGATTTTGTGGGGTTTTGCAGCGCTGCTGACCCCTTGTATTTTCCCGATGATACCTATGACCATCTCCTACTTTATTAAGGGTGAACATTCGCGAGCTGCGGCTCTTTTATATGGTGTTTTTATTGTAGCTCTATACACTCTACCCATTGCGATAATCATCTCATTGACATATCTTTTCGGCGGTGCAGCGGTGACGGCAAATATCTTTAATTGGGTCGCTACGCATTGGCTTCCGAACGTTCTATTCTTTGTTGTTTTTCTCCTATTTGCCGCCTCGTTTTTTGGTCTTTTTGAGTTTAAGATGCCCTCCTCGTGGGTTAATAGGAGCGATAGCAAGGCCGGCCGCTCCAGCGTGGGTGGAATTTTCTTCTTGGCGCTTACACTGGTGCTCGTCTCGTTCTCATGTACGGGGCCGATCGTTGGCTCTGTATTGATTAAATCCACCTCGGGGGATATTTGGCAGCCTATCATCACTATGCTCGCCTTCTCGGTGGCCTTTGCCCTGCCGTTTGTGGTTATCTCAATGATCCCCTCGCTGCTGGAGCGCATGCCGCGCAGCGGAGGTTGGCTCTCTTCGGTTAAGATTGTGCTCGGATTCTTGGAGCTCGCCTTGGCCTTGAAGTTCTTGAGCGTTGCCGATCAGAGCTATCGCTGGGGGATTTTGAATCGTGATATCTATCTTGTTATCTGGATCGTGATCTTCTCACTTATGGGGCTATATCTTATTGGTAAAATTCAATTTAAGGGCGAGAAGCAGGAGGGCATAGGTTTCGTAAGGCTACTGATGGCGATCGCCAGCTTTAGCTTTGCGCTCTATATGTTGCCAGGACTTTGGGGCGCGCCGCTGCGTCCGCTATCGGGTTATCTGCCGCCGCTCGCCTCGCAGGAGTTTACGATGAGTAGCGCGGCTGCAAGCGTGGAGGGAGAGCATAAGTTTGTGAATAACCTAAAGGGGTTCTACGATATAGACGAGGCTCGTGCCTATGCCGCGAGCGTGGGCAAGCCGCTGCTTATAGACTTCACCGGCCACGGTTGTGTCAACTGCCGTAATATGGAGCAGAGGGTGTGGAGCGATGCGCGTGTCGATGAATTGCTGCGCGAGGAGTATGTTATCGCGGCGCTATATATGGATGATCGAGAGGAGCTGCCCGCCTCAAAGTGGGTCACAACCGCCGATGGGAGGGTGCTAAAGAGAGTTGGGCAGCGCAATGCCCACTATGCCCTCGAGAGGTATGGTGTCAACTCGCAGCCCTACTATATTTTAGAGAGCGCCGATGGAGAGCTTCTCGCCGAGCCTAGAGGGTATGACCTTAGTATTGATGGCTATATCGACTTTTTGGAGAGTGGACTCGCACGTTTTAAGTAGAGTAAAATAATTATTGGTGTGTTTTTAAGAGTACTATTGGAGATGAGATTTTTTGCTATTGAATTGAAAATATAAGTAGGGTAAAATAATTATTGGTGTGTTTTTAAGAGTACTATTGGAGATGAGATTTTTTGCTATTGAATTGAAAATATAGTGGTTCTATACTGAAATTTAATAGTGAAAAATATCGCTTCAAGAGTGCTTTTAAAAATATGGCAATAATTGTTTTACGCTACTTAGTTATTCTATACTGAAATTTAATAGTGAAAAATATCGCTTCAAGAGTGCTTTTAAAAATATGGCAATAATTGTTTTACCCTACTTAGAGAGAATTTAACCCAAAAATTTGAACAGAATTGAGAATTTATTTATAAATTTGCCAAACAGAAAAGCATTAAAATTAAAGATAAAGAGAATTATGGCTGATTTCATCTACCAGGAGCCCCTGCCAATGGGTGCGGATACCACCGAGTATCGTCTGCTTACGAAGGATTATGTGAAGGTTGTCGAGTGCGATGGCCGCAAAATATTGAAGGTAGACCCTAAGGGTCTGGAGCTCCTCTCGAAGGAGGCTTATAGCGATGTCTCGTTCTACCTGCGTGCTGCTCACCTTGAGAAGCTAGCAAATATCTTGAAGGATGAGGAGGCTACCGATAACGATAAATTCGTAGCCTACACCATGCTTCTAAACCAGTGCGTAGCCGCTGAGGGCGAGCTGCCAACTTGCCAGGATACAGGAACGGCAATCTGCGTAGCGAAGAAGGGCGAGGATGTATATACCGGCGCCAACGATGCTGAGCATATCAGCCGCGGAGTCTATGAGACATATAAGGAGCGTAACTTGCGCTACTCGCAGGTGGTGCCATTTACGATGGAGAGCGAGAAGAACTCGGGCAACAACCTACCTGCTCAGATCGACATCTATGCTAACCCAGGAAACCACTACAAGTTCCTATTTATGACCAAGGGTGGCGGTTCGGCAAATAAGACATTCCTATATCAGGAGACCAAGGCGCTGCTAAATGAGGCTTCGCTAACGGCCTTTATCAAGAATAAGATCAAGGATCTAGGTACATCGGCCTGCCCTCCATATCACCTAGCGGTGTGTATCGGTGGTACATCTGCCGAGATGTGTCTAGCGACTGTAAAGAAGGCCTCGGCCGGTTATCTCGACTCGCTACCCACCGAGGGCAACGAGGGTGGCCGCTGCTTTAGAGATCTAGAGTGGGAGCAGAAGATCCTTAAGATCTGCCAGGAGTGCGGCGTAGGTGCTCAGTTTGGTGGTAAATATCTTGTACATGATGTTCGCGTTATCCGCGCTCCACGTCATGCTGCATCTTGTCCGGTGGCCATCGGCGTAAGCTGCTCGGCCGACCGAAATATCAAGGCTAAGATCACCGAGGATGGTATCTTCCTAGAGCAGCTAGAGAAGAATCCTGCTCGCTTCCTGCCAGCCCAGGCGCCAGCTATGTCGCCAGCGGTTGATATCGACCTTGATGAGGGTATGGATCGCGTTCGCGAGATTCTATCTCAATATCCAATCAAGACTCGCCTTAACCTTCGTGGTACACTTATCGTGGCGCGCGATATAGCTCATGCTCAGATCAAGAAGATGCTCGACGAGGGCAAGCCAATGCCTGAGTACTTTAAGAAGCACCCTGTATACTATGCTGGCCCAGCTAAGACTCCAGAGGGTATGGCCTCGGGTAGCTTTGGCCCAACAACGGCAGGCCGTATGGATAGCTATGTAGATCTATTCCAGAAGAGTGGCGGCTCTATGGTGATGGTGGCTAAGGGCAACCGCTCGCAGCAGGTGACTGATGCTTGTCAAGATAATGGCGGTTTTTACTTAGGTTCAATAGGTGGCCCAGCGGCGATTCTGGCTAAGAACTCAATCAAGTCGGTAGAGGTTGTGGACTTCCCCGAGCTTGGCATGGAGGCTGTGCGCAAGATCTATGTTGAGAACTTCCCTGCATTTGTTATTGTAGATGATAAGGGTAATGACTTCTTTGCTGATTTCAAGCACTAGGATTTATAACTAAACAGATAGAGTGGCTGTGCGAAAAAATATTCGTGCAGCCACTTTGATGCAATAAAGGGCGCGAGCCCGACGTTAGAAGAGTTGATGAAAAGTTTATTTACCAAATATCTAGTTGCGTTTGCGGCGCTCGTGGTGATTTTCGAATCGCACGCTGCGGAGGAGATTACATTTGAGGCCTCGGCACCTATGCTTGTCGCTGTAGGTGAGACTTTTAGGGCAGAGTTTGTGTTTAATGCTAAGCCCGAGGATGACTCGTTTCAGCCCCCAGCCTTTGAGGGCTTTGATATCTTGGCAGGGCCTGCGCTATCGCGCGGCTCGTCGATCCAGATCGTAAATGGTGCAATGACCAAGAGCACGAGCTATACATATACATTTGTTCTGGTCGCCTCCGAGGCGGGGCAGCGGACAATTCCTGCGGCCAAGATCCTATGTGATGGAAAGAGCTATAGCACCAAGCCGCTGCCAATAGAGGTTGTGGCTGAGGGTGAGAAGCGTGCGGCAAGCTCTTCGGCAGATCGTGGCTCTAGTATTGCTCCAGATGATATTTTGTTGAGACTGACTCTTTCGCGTGAGAGCCTCTTTAAGGGCGAGGCGCTGCGTGCCACCCTTAAGCTCTACTATCGTGTGCCTATCGCTGGCGCCGAGAGTGAGAAGCTGCCAACATTCCAGGGTTTCTGGGCGCAGCAGATTAACAATAATGCTCGCGCCGTAACCTCGCGCGAGACATATAATGGGAAGGTTTATGAGACGCAGGTTTTGAGAGATTATCTCCTATACCCGCAGCAGTCGGGCATAATAGAGATCGAGCCTGCCGAGATGGATCTTCTGGCGCAGGTGACAGTCAGAAGCCGTAATATAGACCCATTCTTTGGCGGAGGCATGGAGAGTTATAATGTTCGTCGCCATGTCTCTACAGAACCTATCAAGGTGGATGTTAAGGCGCTGCCTACGGGTGCTCCCGCCTCATTTAATGGAGCTGTGGGTAGCTTCTCGTTGGATGTCACACCACCTTCAGATCGAGTTGTGGCTAACTCTTCTTCATCTTATAGGGTGCGAATATCGGGTAGCGGAAATATCTCGTTTGTACAGGCGCCAAGTCTCTCTTTGCCAAACTCATTTGAACAGTATAATGTCAAGAGTACCGAGTCGATCAACTCCACCGAGCGCGGCGCGAGCGGCTACAAAGAGTTTGAGTATCCTTTTATTGCCCGCTCGGAGGGTGAGTATGAGATTCCGGCGGTGGAGTTTAGCTTCTTCAACCCTGAGACTATGAGCTACCAAACTCTAAGTTCAAAGGGTGTAGAGATGACCATTCTACCCGACAAGGAGGAGAGCAGCGTGAGCCGTGGTGTGCAGCTCGCCTCTCGCGGCATGAGCAAGGAGGAGGTGAAACTTCTGGGCGAGGATATAAGATTTATTAAGATCGGCGAGGCGAGGTTGGAGCGCGCCGTAAGGCCATTTATCCTCTCGCCAATCTATTTTGTTTGGTTGGCAGTAGTTGTAGCTATGGCTGTAGCTCTATATATAATTATATCGCGTCAGATTCGTGACTCTAAAAATAGCGCTCTTTTGCGAGGCAAGCGAGCAAGTAAAGTCGCTGTGCAGCGCTTGCGTCGGGCAAAGGTCTATATCGCCGAGTCAAACGAACGAGCCTTCTATGAAGAGATGCTGCGCGCACTGTGGGGGTATATGGGCGATAAGCTCAATATTCCTGTGGCGCTGCTCACTAAGGAGAGTGTGCGCGAGCAGCTTCAGCGCCGCGGTGTTGCCTCCGAGCAGGTGGCCGCCTTCTCGTCGCTTCTGGAGCGTTGCGACGAGGCGCAGTATTCGCCGATGGCCTCGGCGCAGATGGGCGAGGTCTATGGTTCGGGTTTAGAGCTGCTTTCGCAAATTGAGTCAATGATTAAAAAATAGAGCTATGAAACATATATGTTTAACGATACTATCGCTACTCGCTCTTGTCGCAGCTTCAGCGCAGCAGAGCTCGGCCGAGATATGGAATAGGGCTAATACTGCTTATATAAATGGCAATTACGAGGGAGCCGTGGAGCTTTATGAACAGATTCTGGAGGGGGGCGAGTTCTCCTCTACACTATACTATAATCTTGGAAATGGGTATTTCAAGCAGAATATCTTAGGCAAGGCTCTGCTGAATTATTATAAAGCGCAGGCGCTGGATCCTACCGATACCGACATCTTGCACAATATAGGCGTCGCAGAGGGTATGACCAAGGATCGTATTGAGGAGCTGCCGCGATTTGTACTCTCGGATTGGAGTGCAATGGTGCGCGGAAAGCTTAGCTGCCGCGGCTGGAGTGTGCTCTCGCTGCTGATGCTTGCCTTAATGTTGGGGGCTTTGATGTTATATTTGTTGGCCTCTAGGATGATGCTACGCAAGGGTGGTTTCTACATCTCGCTTCTGTCGTTGCTGCTATTTGTTATATCAACAAGCTATGCCTTGCGTTCGCGCGATGAGATGCTCGATAGGCACTATGGTGTGGTGATGAGCCGGTCGCTTCCGGTTAAAAGCTCCCCTAGCGTGGCTGCCACAGATCTATTTATTCTTCACGAGGGTACACGAGTGCGACTCAAAAGCGAGGTTGAGGGGTGGCGCGAGGTGCTGCTCAGCGATGGCAAGAAGGGCTGGGTTGTGGAGTCGAATATATCTGAGATTTAATATGTCGCGACTATTAGAGGAGGCGGTTGCGGAGTTGACCAAGTTGCCCGGAATCGGCTCACGCACAGCTATGCGTTTGGCGCTACATATGCTTGGCATGGAGCAGCATTCGGTGCTCTCTATGACTCAGAGTCTAGAGCGATTTCGCACACAGGTAAGGCGCTGCGAGAGGTGCAACAATATCTCCGACGAGGCGCTGTGTCCGATATGCACTAATGTCGATCGCGACCACTCAACAATATGTGTAGTAGAGGGTGTTGCCGATATTCTCTCGATCGAATCTACTCGTCAATATCGTGGTCTGTATCACCTTTTAGGTGGGGTGATATCTCCTATGCAGGGCGTCTCGCCATCCGATCTTAAGATTGATCTGCTTGTCGAGCGTGTGGCTGAAGGGGGCGTTAAGGAGGTGATCCTCGCCCTGCCTACATCCATTGAGGGTGAGACCACACTCTTTTATATTATGAACCGCCTGAAGCCCTACGATGGGGTGAGGGTGAGTAGCATAGCGCGCGGCATCGGCTTCGGCGATGAGCTTGAGTATGTCGATGAGATGACAATTACTCATGCTCTTATTAACCGCCGCGAGGTGCTCTAGGGAACTGCCTCCGGCGGGCGGGTGCTCCCCGCCGAGCTGATCCTTTTTATTCGTCCTGGGGATTGAGGTAATAACCCCAATCCCCAGGACGAAATACAAAAAACGCACCAGTGGGGGTGCTATCCCCACCCGCCGGAGGCAGTTGCCTTACTATGCGAGGGGAGCGCTTTGCGAAGTGGTCAACTATTAATATTGCTCATTCTCATTAGGAAACGATCCACTCTTCACATCCTCGATGTAGTTTGATATAGCATCGGTCATGGTGGTGTGCAGGTCGGCATAGCGGCGTAGGAATCTGGGTGAGAAGCCTTTGGTTATACCCAACATATCGTGCAGGACAAGCACCTGGCCATCAACGCCATCGCCTGCACCAATGCCGATCACCGGCGTTGGGATAGAGCTTGAGACCTGGCGCGCTAGCGAAGCAGGGATCTTCTCGACGACGATACCGAAGCAGCCGGCATCGCTCAGTAGCTTGGCATCGCGCAGGAGTTTGTCGGCCTCGGCCTGCTCTTTGGCGCGTACGGTGTAGGTGCCAAATTTATTTATCGACTGAGGTGTTAGCCCCAGGTGACCCATAACGGGGATGCCGGCCGAGAGTATACGTTGCACCGACTCGAGGATCTCCTCGCCGCCCTCCATCTTCACAGCATCGGCCTCGGTCTCCTTCATGATGCGGATGGCCGAATCGAGCGCCACCTTAGAGTTTCCCTGATATGTACCAAAAGGAAGATCGACCACCACCAGGGCTCGATTTACAGCACGCACAACCGAGTGGGCGTGGTAGATCATCATATCGAGGGTGATAGGCAGAGTGGTGGTGAAGCCCGCCATAACGTTAGCTGCCGAGTCGCCCACAAGGATTACGTCTATGCCGGCGGCATCGACTATGCCGGCCATCGTGTAGTCGTAAGATGTTAGCATCGAGATCTTCTCGCCGCGGCGCTTCATCTCGGTTAGGCGGAATGTGGTCACCGCGCGTATGGTACTTTGTGTTGACATAATCTTTTGTTTAAAGTGCTAAGTTAGCGATTTAACTTCAATTGGCAAAAAAATGGCCACAAAACAATGCCACCAGCTACAGATACATTTACCGAGTGCTTGGTGCCGGCCTGTGGGATCTCTATCGCACCATCGCAGATGTCGATCACGGCTTGATCTACGCCCATCACCTCGTTGCCAAATATTAGGGCATAGCGTTCAGAGGGGTCAACTTTGAATTCATCTAGCATCTCGCTTCCCTCCACCTGCTCAATGGCGTAGAGTTTGTAGCCTTCAGCCTTAAGCTCGGCGGCGCGCGCGAGGGTCGAGGGGTGATGACTCCAGCTCATGGTTAGCTCGGCACCCAGGGCGCTCTTGTGTATATCGCGGTGTGGCGGTGTGGCGGTGATGCCGCAGAGCGAGAGCTCCTCGATGGCGAAGGCGTCGCAGGTGCGGAAAAATGCCCCGACATTCTGTAGCGAGCGGATATTGTCGAGCACCACCACCACCGGTGTCTTATCCATGGCGGTGAACTCGCTGGCCGAGAGTCGCCCTAGCTCCTGATTTGTAATTTTGCGCATAGCTTTAATTTTGGTGCAAAAGTATAAATTTTTGAAAAATAAATTAGTACATTTGTAAATTGAATACCTTTTTTATCTGATGAGACACTATTTCTACCTGGTTTTTGCCGTTATAGCCCTAAGTGTGCACTCCGTGCGCGGTGAGCAGATTCTTTTTGAGGTGGAGTTTGAGACCTACTTCGATAATAAAGAGTATTGCGAAAACGAGTATGATGGGACGGCATTAGATGGTGGATCGAATACAGATTTCGCGGTTAGGCTAGCTCCCAAACTAGGGTGGCGCTGGGCGGAGGAGAGTACGCTATATTTTGGTGCAGATCTTATTCAGGATTTTGGTGAGTACTCCGATCCATTCTTCTCGATAAGTGAGCCGATCATATATTATGAGTTTAAAAATGAGAGTGTAAAGGCGGCAGCAGGAATCTTTCCGCGCGCGCTGACACATATCGCTAGCTACTCAACGGCCTTCTTCTCGGAGGATTATCTCTTCTATGACGCCTTGATGAGCGGCGTTTATGGGGCATATAATCGCGGCGAGTCGTTTGTCGAGTTTGGAATAGATTGGGAGGGACACTACTCTACGCTCGAGAGGGAGAAGTTTAGGCTGCTCTCGGCGGGTAGATATTATTTTGATAGATTTTACCTAGGGTATAACTACTCGCTTATGCACTATGCAAAACAGCAGGGGCTGGAGGCGAGTGGCGTTGTAGATTTTACCCTTATCAACCCATGCGTGGGTCTGCGCCTCGGTGGGGATTTTGATTTTGATCTCTCGCTCGGGCTCTTGCAGAGTATGCAGCGCGATCGCAGTTATGGCGATGGGTGGCTCTCGCCTAGGATGGGCGAGCTCTCGCTTAGGCTCTCGCGTTGGGGGGCGTATATTGATGAGAGGCTCTATCTGGGGCAGAACCTCTATCCGCTATTCTATGGCGTGAGCTTAGAGGATGGCACCGAGCTAGAGTATGGCACCGAGCTCTATCCGGGTGATGGTTTCTTTCGCACAGAGGAGGGGATATACAACCGCGCAGCGATAGGCTACGCAAGGGCGTTTTATGATGGCAAGCTCAATGTCAGGGCGGAGCTTGTGACCCACTATGATGGCGTGGGGGTTGGCATGCAGCAGATTGTTGATATCAGCGTAAGGCTTGGTACAACACTATATAGGAGTAAGAACAAACAGAAATAGATGATTTTATTATGGCAATAGTAGAGAGAGAGATCGAGCGCGAACGCTCGCTCAACTTCCTAGAGGAGATTATTGAGGAGTCGATAGCAAAGGGTGAGACAAGGGTGCAGACCCGCTTTCCACCAGAGCCTAATGGCTATCTGCATATCGGACATGCAAAGAGTATATGTATAAATTTTGGCCTTGCCAAAAAGTATGGCGGCAAGTGCAACCTACGTTTCGATGATACAAATCCTGTTAAGGAGGATGTGGAGTATGTCGATGCCATCAAGGAGGATATTAAGTGGCTCGGCTTTGATTGGGCTGAGGAGCGCTATGCTTCGGACTACTTCGACCAGCTCTATGCTTGGGCTGTGGAGCTTATTGGCAAAGGGCTCGCCTATGTAGACGATCAGTCGCAGGAGGAGATCCGCGCCGGCCGTGGCACAGTATCGCAGCCCGGCACACCATCGCCATATCGCGATAGATCGGTGGAGGAGAATATGACCCTGTTCGAGGGCATGAGGGATGGTAAATATGCTGAGGGCGAGCGCGTTTTGCGTGTGAAGATTGATATGGCACACCCAAATATGTTGATGCGCGATCCACTTTTGTACCGTATTATCCACACCGATCACCACCGCACAGGGGATAAGTGGTGCATCTATCCGATGTATGACTATGCCCACGGTCAGAGTGATTCGATCGAGAAGATCACACACTCGATATGCACATTAGAGTTTGATGTTCACCGCCCGCTGTATGATTGGTTTATTGAGGCTTTGGATATCTTTCCATCGCACCAGTATGAGTTTGCACGCTTGAATCTCACCTACACTATGATGTCTAAGCGCCGCCTCTTGAAGCTTGTTGAGGAGGGTGCTGTTATGGGTTGGGATGACCCTCGCATGCCTACGATTTGTGCGCTTCGTCGTCGTGGTTATACTCCTGCATCTGTGCGTGCCTTTGCCGAGATGGTGGGTGTGGCTAAGCGTGATAATGTTATCGACCTGGGTAAGATGGAGTTCTGCGTAAGAGAGGATCTAAACAAGGTGGCCGAGCGCCGTATGGCAGTGTTGAACCCGCTGAAGGTGACCGTTACAAATTATGACCAGGCGCGCGAGGAGCTCTTCAGCGCTGTAAATAATCCCGAGGATGAGGCGGCAGGTAGGCGCGATGTGCCATTCTCGCGTGAGCTTTGGATCGAGCGCGACGACTTTATGGAGAACCCTCCTAAGAAGTTCTTCCGCCTTTCGATTGGTGGAGAGGTGCGCCTAAGATACTCTTATCTGCTTAAGTGTGATGATGTTGTGCGCGACGAGAGTGGCGAGATCGTTGAGCTCCTATGCTCCATAGACCCACAGTCGGGCGAGGGCTCATCTAGTGATGGCCGCCGTGTGAAGGGTGTGATCCATTGGGTCTCGGCTCGCCACGCAGTAGAGGCTGAGGTTCGTCTGTTTGCTCCGCTATTTACAAAGGAGAATCCAGACGATTGTGCCGAGGGTGAGACTTGGGAGAACAACCTAAACCCTGATTCAATGGTTAAGATTAAGGGTTACCTTGAGCCATCGCTTGCCGAGATGCCGGTGGGCAAGAGTTGCCAGTTTGAGCGCGTGGGGTACTTCTGTAAGGATATCGACTCGACGCCCGAGCAGCTGATCTTTAACCGCACGGTTACACTTAAGGATAGCTGGGCTAAGGTCTCTAAGAAGTAGTTCTGTAGCTGTCCTAAGCTGAACTGTCCCCCATAAGTTAGACAAAAAACTTTTGGGGGACAGTTTACGTAGGGCAGTTGCCTTATCATCCGAGAGAGTCTGTTGTAGAATTACTTCTTCTCGTAAACTCTAATCTCGCCGTCGGCACCGGTAAGATCTTTGATATCTTCATAGGTTACGCTGCCGCTCTTGCCGTCGTTGTAATAGCCTAGGTAAGATGCTGTTAGCGAACTATCGCTAGCGCTGATGATGTAGTAGTATTCAATGTAGACTGAGTTCTCCTCGCTGGTTGAGCCGCTAGAAGAGGTGGTGCTGTTTGTGTAGTAGATGCAGGTTAGGATATCATCCTGAGTGGTAAAGATACCAGTTTTAGCCTCACTCGCGCCGCTCTCCCAGTTGCAATCCCAGCTAAGTGTGCCGTCGGTGTAGAAGGTCAATGTGCCATTGTAGTCGTTAGTAACCTGCCCCCATTTGCCAATAAGATCACTATTGTAGATGTTTGGGCTGACGCTCGGCTCATCTTCCGAGCATGAACTAAATCCAACAGCACATAGTGCCATCATTAGCATAGCTGCATAAATTTTAATTTTTTTCATCTTTTTCTATTTTTTTAATGTTGTTTTTTCTGTGCAAGAACGGCTGCTATAGAGAGCAGTACTCCAAGTACAATCGAGAGTAGGGCGGCAAAGAGCACCTGCATTGATGGTGGCAGTAGGAATGTGATAGTGTGTGCCGGAAACCAGAATAGCGGAATAGTGCGCTTAAATACGAAGCTCCATTGCACCTGCCAGTTAACATTTTGAAGTGCTGAGGCCATGTCGATGGGTGTTATCAGGGCGCGCAATGAGCCGTGGTGGGCTGCAATATGGCTGTCGGTGATCTTATGTAGAGTCATAAATACTGGCGCTAGCGAGGTGTTCATTATCACCGAGATGCCGAATGCTCCGACAACCTTAAGAGGAGTAATGCCACCCGACATCGCTGCTGCAACGCCCTCAAAGCCAAGCTTCTCCATCATTATCGGGGTTCCGACAGAGTAGGCGCGCATAACCATGGCGATCCAAGCGCCGTAGAAGCCCCAATAGATGGCGCGTGGCAGGAGGCCAAAGCCCTCGTAGGTGTAGTTGCCGCTCTTGATTCTCAGACCGATCATCTCGCCCAGAGAGGCAAGGATGGCAAACTTAAGCGCTGCAAGTAGATATGGGAATGAGCTATTTGCCCAGGTGTAGTAGCCATAAATCTGCTCGTTCAGGGCAAAAGGTAGGGTGATGGCTAGAACAAATAATATTAGATATAGATCTGTTTTTTTCATATTATAGGTTTGTTAGTTCGCTTTCGCTTAGTGATTTAAGTCCATTGCGCATGATGCTAACCATCGCCTTGTCATTATCGCTCACACGTAGGATGATAAACGAGCGCTCTTTGATTGAGAAGCAATACATATAGTCGATCACCACACCATCGGCCGATAGCACCTTCAATCTATCATAGAATGAGGCGGCGGTAGCCTCGCACGAGAGGGCGATCACCTCACTCTGGGCGCAATTCTTCCTTTCGCTGCGGAGCAGCTCCATGGCGCGCGCGTTGTCGGTGGTGATTAGGCGCAGAATGCCATATTCGGAGGTGTCGGATACGGTAGCTGCAATTATTCTGATCTCGGCGCGGCTGATGAGCTCCATAGTCTCGTTGAGGCTGCCGATCTTATTCTCTAGGAATATTGATATCTGTGTGATAGTTGTTGCCATGATTATTTTTCGCGTTTGTCTACTACTCTGATTGCTTTACCCTCGCTCTGAGGTAGGGTGCCGTTGCCCACGAGTTTCACCTTGGGCGTGACGAGAATCTCGTCGCGCAGGGCGCGGGTCATCTCGCGTGAGAGGTTCTGAAGCTGAGCATAGTCGTCGGTAAATGCATCGCCAAGCTCCACCTCTATTATGATCTCGTCGTTGTTGCCCACCGTCTCGATGGTGATCAGATACGAGGTGCCCACCTCCTTGAATTGCATTAGGATCTTCTCGATCTGCATAGGGAAGATGTTCACACCCTTTACGATAAACATATCGTCGCTGCGCCCCTTAAGGCGGTCGATGCGGCGGTGGGTGCGCCCACATGGGCAGGGCTCGGTGAGGATGCGCGTCAGATCGCGTGTACGGTAGCGGATGAGCGGCATCGCCTCGCGGTCGAGGGTGGTGAGCACTAGCTCGCCGATCTGGCCGTCGGGCACCGGCTCAAGGGTGTCGGGGTCGATGATCTCCACTAGGAACGAATCCTCCCAGATGTGGAGTCCACTCTGCTCGGTGCACTCAAAGGCGACTCCCGGGCCACTCATCTCGGACATTCCGAAGCAGTTGTAGGCCTTTACCGAGAGCATCTGCTCAATCTTGCGGCGCTGCTGCTCGGTGTGGGGCTCGGCGCCGATGATTAGTGTTGTGAGCTTCGTGTCGCGCTTTACCTCGATGCCAAGCTGGTTGAACACCTCCGCTAGGCGGATTGCGTAGCTAGGGATGGCGTGGATGGCTGTTGTGCCGAAGTCGGTGATAAATTTGATCTGGCGTGGGCTGTTACCCGTAGCGGCTGGTACGGTTAGCGCACCGAGCCACTCGGCGGCATTTTGAAAGCCTAGGCCGCCGGTAAACATTCCATAGCCCGAGGTGTTTTGAAAGACATCCGTATTGCGCAGCCCAACCATATATAGGCAGCGAGCTAGGCGGTTGGCCCAGCAGTCGATATCGTGCTTCGAATGGCATATAACGGTTGGATTGCCTGTTGTGCCGCTTGATGAGTGGAGTCGCACTATCTCGCTCTGATCCACGGCGTTGAGGCCAAAGGGGTAGTTCTCCCTCAGGTCAGCCTTGGTGGTAAAGGGGAGCGAGCGAATATCATCGACCGAGTTGATTTTCGCGCTCTCTATTGCGGCGAGCTGTTTTGAGTAGAATGGCGAGCGCTTAGCCTGGTCGATGCTCTTGCGTAGGCGATCGACCTGTAGCTGCTCGATACCCTGCCGCGAGAGAGTTTCGATCTCGGGCTGGTAGTATTTAGAGTTGTTCATCTGTTGGTTTTTGGTTATCAAAAACAAATATAGTTATTTTTTACCATAAAAAGCAAAAAAAGCCCCCCGAAAGGAGCTTTTTTATAAAAGGGGGTCGATAGATGGGACAACCTTAAGATTGATGAAGAAGATTTGGTTTCGATCGACCTGACCCTCTGTTTTTTAGTGGGGATGTTTTTATGGTGCAAAGTGAGTGATTTAATATTAATGTGTTGTTATGGTGTTGATATCGTTTTGTTATTTGTATATTTGTAAATTATGATAGAGCTAAAGGATATAAGAGATTGCTGCGGATGTGAGGCGTGCGCACAGATCTGCCCCGTAGGGTGCATAGAGATGGTTGAGGATCGCGAAGGTTTTTTCTATCCCAAGATCGAGAGGCAGAGCTGCATCGAGTGCGGGCGCTGCGAGCCTCTCTGCCCGGCGTTAAATAGGGCGGAGCCACGCAAGCCTATCTCGGTATATGCAGCTAAGAGCCCGGATGAGGCTCTGCGCGCGGAGAGCTCATCGGGCGGGATCTTTACCCCTCTGGCGATGGCGACATTGGCCAGAGGCGGTGTTGCATTTGGTGCTATCTATGATGACAAGTGGCAGGTATACCACTCGGAGGCCACCACCGCAGTACAGCTCGGCGCTATGCGTGGTTCGAAGTATACCCAGAGCCGTGTGGGTTCGGTATATAGCCAGGTGAGATCCTACCTGCGCGCAGGGCGTGATGTGCTATTTAGTGGCACACCCTGCCAGATTGCGGCGCTTAGGGGCTATCTTGGGGGCGATAGTGAGGGGCTGCTTCTCGTTGAGGTGGCTTGTCATGGTGTGCCTAGCCCTAGAGTGTGGCGCGAATATCTCGCTGCGGTGAGTGGTGGAGCTGCGGTTGAGAGTGTACTATTTAAAGATAAATCTAAGAGTTGGCTGCGATATAATATAACTATAACATTTGAGGATGGAAGATTTAGCGAGCGCGCCTCGAAGAATCTATTTATGCGAAGCTTTATCAAGGAGCTGATCGTTCGCCCTTCGTGCTATCATTGCCCCGCTCGCTCGTTTAGTAGCGGTGCGGATATTACGCTGGCCGACTATTGGGGAGTGGAGCGGGTGCACCCCGAGTTTCATGATGATAGAGGCGCTAGCGCCGTTTTTGTCTCTAGCCAGAGGGGCGAGGCCGCCATTAGGGAGCTAGGGCTTGAAATTATCCCCACGAAATTTAGTGATGCCGTTGCGCTAAATAGCTCTATAGTGCGCAGCGCTAGGCCACACGCTAGGCGTGCGAGGTTCTTTCGCGAGTTGGATGGCGGAGTGCTCAAAGCCATGGAGCGCTGCCTGAAGCCTACTCTTCTCAAGCGTTTTACCCGCTTTCTAAGTAGAACTTTTCTAGATTCTTAGAGCGCTAGAGCCTCTCGCGCAGACTCTCTATCCTCTCTACCGCCTTGTCTAGTTGCTCGATGGTTATCTTGCCGCTCTCTATGGCCTCCACTATTACACTCACAAAGCGCTCGGGAACAGATATGCTATCGCGGATGATGTTGCCCCCTATTATAAATAGGTCTACTCCGGCGTTGATGGCTAGCACTATCGCCTCGTCGAAGCCATAGTGGTCGGTGATGGCGCGCATCTGCATGTCGTCCGTGATTACCACGCCACGCCATCCCATCTTCTCGCGAAGCAGCCCGTCGATGGTGGCCTTCGATAGGGTGGCGGGGTACTCCTTGTCGATGCTCTCGTTGAAGAGGTGGCTCACCATTATCATATCGCAAAGATCTCTCTCGATTAGATATTTGAAGGGGGCGAGCTCGTCCTCGCTCCAGCTGTTTGTGATATCTGTAAATCCGTTGTGGCTATCCTTAAGTGAGCTGCCGTGGCCGGGGAAGTGTTTTAGCGATGTGAGGATGCCGCGGCGGTGGTGCTCATTGATGTAGATCTCGCTGAGAAAGCCCACACGCCTACTGTCGCTCGAGAAAGAGCGATCGAGCTTGCCGATGACCGGGCAGTCGGGGTTGCTCTCTGTGTCGACACAGGGGGAGAAGTTGAGATTGATGCCCATTTCGGCGAGCGCGGAGGCGATCGTGGCGGATGTTTGGCGCGCTAGTTTATCGCTTGCGGCAGCCTCTTTTTGAGATATCATCTCTTGAAAGCCATACTTTGTTTTCATTCTATTTACCCTGCCCCCCTCTTGATCTATGGCAATAAATAGATCTTCGGGGCTAAGGGTCTGAAGGTCGTAGCATAGCTTTTTGAGGCTCTCCATTGTGGCTATATTGCGCTCGAAGAGGATCACTCCCGAGACACCAAGCTCCTCCACCGCCTTGGTGGTAGGGCATTGCGGGGCTATCTCCGTGCCATCCATTCCGACAATAAGCAGCTTGGCGGCCTTCTGTTCGATGGTTAGCTCCTCTTTGATGTTGCTGCAGGCCATGGCACAGAGGGCGAGAGTGGCGTAAATGAATTTTCTCATGGTTTAAAATTTCTGTAAAGGTATCAATAATACATATAAAAAAGTAGAAAACAGTTGTGTTTATTGTAAAAAATAGATATATTTGCCCATCAAGCATCAACCTAAAAACCAAAAATGAGGAGATTATTTTTTCAATTCGCAGCCCTGGCTGCTGTTTTATCTGTCAATTTCGCCACGGCGGCAATGAGCCCCGAGGAGTATACAGAGAGCGTGTTTCGTCGCTTTGTGAGCTATTATGATAGCGGTATAGATGAGAAGCTATACTTGCAGACTGATAAGCCATACTATAGCGCCGGCGAGCATATCTGGATAAAGGGGTATCTTTTGAACGCTATTACACATGCGCCGATCAGATTTTCAAACTTCGTATATGTAGAGCTGGCCGATGAGAAGAGTACGCTCGTCTCGCGTGTAAAGATTCAGCGCGATAGCCTCTCGGGCTTTAATGGTTATATGCCGCTTGATGCAAATCTTAGGGCGGGAAAGTATACGCTTTCAGCCTATACTCGATGGATGACAAATAAGAGCCAGGAGCTCTTCTTTAAAAAGGTGATCGAGGTGATCAGTCCTGTTCCTATTAATGTGGCGGCCGATGACGCTGCAGCATCAGGTGAGGCTCTCTCTAAGCGCGAGATATCTAGAGCTGAGAGTGAGCAGGCGAAGCTTTTGGGTGAGACAAAGGCGCTTGAGCAGAAGAGGTTAGACTATAAGGTGCAGTTCTTCCCCGAGGGCGGAGCGTTGCTTTCGGGCGCGCCCCAGAAGGTTGCCTTTAAGGCTGTGGCCGAGGATGGTTATTCGACCGAGGTCACCGGTAAGATATATAATGCTCAAGAGGCAGTTGTGACGGAGTTTAAATCTGCCTATAAGGGCATGGGTTCGTTTGTGTTTATCGCCGAGTCGAACCAGAACTACTATGCAATGGTGGAGTCGGAGGAGGGTGAATTGCGCCGCTTTGATCTTCCGGTTAGCGAGGATGTGGGTGTGGCTTTGAAGGTTCAGAGGGTTGGTAACCGCCTTTTGTATCAGATATTGGCAAGTAGCAAGTTGCCGCTTAGAGGGGCGCATGTTGTGATCCACTCGCGTGGTAGAATCTTGACCGCACTAGAGGCGCAGGCAGATGCTGTGAAGTATATCTCGATGGATCTTTTATATGATGGAATAAGTGTAGTCTCGTTGGTGGATAAGGATAATAATATTCTCTCAGAGCGTCTAGTCTTTAAAAAGCCTCAAGATTCACCTCAGCTAACAATTCGCCCCACCTCATCAAACTATGCCGCAAGAAGTAAGGCTACGGTCGTGGTCTCGGTGGCCGATGCCGCGGGCGATCCAATCGCTGGTGAGTATGCTGTATCGGTGACCGATAATAGCTCTATTGAGCCAGATCCTGCACATGAGAATATCTACTCATATATGCTGCTAAGTTCTGAGCTTAAGGGATTTGTCGAGGATCCAGGGCTCTATTTTTCGGATAATACAGCGGCGCTAGATAATGGACTCGACCTTTTGATGCTAACCCAAGGCTGGAGACGTTTTAACCTAACCGAGGTGTTGAATGGTACGGTGCCAAAGCCAACGGTTAAGTATGAAGATCTCGCGCGAATAAGTGGAAATGTGAAGGGTTATTTTGGAAATAGTGCTCGTAAACCTAAAATTTTTGTGCTCTGCTCTAGTGTTAATTATGCTGATGCCTTTGATCTTGATGAGTATAGCACATTTAACCTTTTGGGATTGAATATTCCAGATAGTGTTACATATATTATTCAAACGCGAGGTAAGAATGGCGGCGGTAATCTTAAGCTTAATATTGACGAGGAGAAGTTCCCGGTGGTTAACAATAAGATCTTGGTTCGTCACGATAGGTCGCTAGTGCCTGTCTCGTTCCTCAATCAGAGCCAGGATAAGTTCTACTATGAGGGCGGTATTCGTAATATCGACTTGGAGGCGGTTTCGGTGACAACCGAGGGAGGCAGCAAGGGTAGCACGGCGGGATTTGCCACGCAGGGCTCTACGCGTGCCGATCTTGATGATATGGATGGTATGATGCTCTCGGATATCATCATGACCTATCCTAGTATGTCGATAGATATGGCCGAGGGGTATGTCTACTATCGCGGCGGCACGGAGTATGTTCGCTTTATGGTGAATGGAATTGATGATGAGTTTGATAATGTTAAGAATATCACATCTGATCAGATTGAGCAGATCGACTTCTATTATGGAACTGATGCTGTGATGTTTACCGATGCCGCTGGTGGTGTATTCTGCATCACTCTTCGTCAGGGTGCGGTTATTGATCGCGGAAATCTGCCTAATATTGCGTATATCCGCCAGTTGGGCTATCAGACCCCAGTTGAGTTCTATCAGCCAAGCTATGACAGCCCGAATGTTAGAGAGAGCTGGCCGCCAGATTATCGAACCACGGTGTATTGGAATAGCAAGCTCGCGCCAGATGTGAATGGCAATATTATGTTCAACTTCTTCACCGCAGATAAGGCTACTACCTATACAATCACCGTTGAGGGTGTTACCGAGGAAGGTAAGATCTGCCGCGGCACTGAGGTGATGGAGAGAACCAAGGCTAATTAGGCAAAAAATATTGCTGTAAAGGAGAAGCCAAGAAGAGCTGAGTAAGGTGATTGCTCAGCTCTTCTTGGCTCTTAGAATCTGTTTAAGTTTTTCTGCTTAAACAGATTCTTAGTATCTAAGTAGTGTAAAACAATTATTGCCATATTTTCAAAAGCACTCTTGAAGCGATATTTTTCACTATTAAATCTCAATGTAGAACCACTATATTTTCAATTCAATAGCAAAAAATCTCATCTCCAATAGCACTCTTATAAATACACCAATAATTATTTCACCCTACTTATATTTTCAATTCAATAGCAAAAAATCTCATCTCCAATAGTACTCTTAAAAACACACCAATAATTATTTTACCCTACTTAGCTACGAGCCCCCGAGCGATCAAGCATCATGGTGAGTGCACCATCGCCAACAACGTTGCAGGCCGTGCCGAAGCTATCTTGTAGGGCAAAGATGGCGAGTAGTAGCGCCGTGGCAGATTCGTTGAAGCCTATAATCGAGACAACAATACCAAGTGAGGCGATCACTGTGCCACCCGGCACGCCTGGTGCACCAATGGCGAATACTCCTAGCAAAAGGATAAATAGCACCATGCTGCTAGGAGATGGTAGAGTGCCGAAGAGCATCTGTGATATAGCCATTATAAAGAACACCTCGGTAAGTATCGAGCCGCAGAGGTGTATATTTGCAAGTAGTGGTATCGAGAAGTTTGCCGTGCGCGAAGAGACTATGCCCGAGTCGTTAACCGCCTTTAGCGCAACGGGTAGGGTGGCGGCCGAGGACATAGTGCCGACCGCAGTAAGGTAGGGGGTGAGGTATTTTCTAAGTAGTGGCCATGGCTTGCGGCGGCTTGCGATAGTTGCAATTGTGTAGAGTATTATTAGCCACACAAGGTGTGCGATGAGCACTACTCCCATGATATTTATAAATGTCGGCAGCATCTCGGCTGTGCTTCCCTCATAGCTCATAATGCAGAAATTTGTGGCAATAAAGAGAGGCAGGAGAGGAATCATGACTCTCTCTATGAGCGCCATTGTCATCCTTTGCAGCTCTTCAATTAGCTCACCGACGCGCTCGGATCTTGTCCATATTGCAGCGAGCCCCACCATGAAAGCTAGCACAAGGGCGCTCATTACGCTCATGATGGGAGGTATGTTGAGCTCAAAGATAAGCCCCGGTAGAGCTTTAGAGCTCTCGGCGGCAGCGCCCATAGCCATTTTAGGCAGAAGCGAGTAGCCTAAAGCCATAGACATAAAGGCTGCGCCGATAGATGAGCAGTAGGCTAGAGTGATCGCTAGAGTGAGCATTCGCGAGGCCAATGCCCCCATCTTTATGATCGACGAGCTGACAAATGTCAGCACGATGATCGGCACCAGGAAGAATATTATCTCGCGGCTTATGTGGCGCAGGGTGACGACGATATTCATCGCACCCTCATTGAGTGCTCGGCCTAGCAGCAGACCGATAATAACGGCGGCGAGTAGACGAAATAGGGTTGAGTTGACTATCTTTTTCATTAGAGAGTCATTTGTGCAATAATTTTGCCTAAGGCGCTTTGGGTGTGGCGCTTTTAAGTAGTGTAAAACAATTATTGCCATATTTTTAAAAGCACTCTTGAAGCGATATTTTTCACTATTAAATTTCAGTATAGAACCACTATATTTTCAATTCAATAGCAAAAAATCTCATCTCCAATAGTACTCTTAAAAACACACCAATAATTATTTTACCCTACTTAATGTGTTGTTTTATGTAGTAGGAGTTGGAGAGTTGCTTGATCTTCGAAGCCATTGTTGCCTCTGATCCACTCGCGCTTGGTTGCTGTTTGGCTGAATCCAGCACTCTTGAAGAGTGCTAGGCTAGCTCTATTGCTGCATGCCACATCTGCCCATAGTTGATGTAGTCTTAGGATTTGATTGGCATAATTGATTAAAGCTTTTAGAGCCGATATCCCGATTCTTTGGCCGCGTTTTTCGGGGTCGACTATTATGCCGACACCAGCGCGCTGATGTGTGATATCTATATCGAAGAGATCTACAGCTCCGGCAGCCTGGCCATCTGGCAGCTCTATTATTAGACGCAACTGACGTGTGGAGTAGATGTCTCCCATGCTTTGAGCTGTGATATACTCCGCCAGCTGATGGCGCGAAAAAGGTGCAGTTGTGCCGCTAGAAGGCCAACTTTTGGTCTCATTTTCCCATTTGTAGAGTAGCTCTAGATCCTCGGGCTCCAGGGCCCGCAGGGTGATCGCCTCGCCTTGTAGCACTAGATGCCTAGGATTTTGTTGCGGATAAGCATCGCCACGCCCCATGCGTTGGCGCTATCGGTCATTGATGATAGGCGAAACTTGGTATCTTTGTATACTAGGTTAAGCGAATATTTATTTGTGGCCGACTTTAGCGGTAGCATGATATAGTCGCCCGCCATAGACATAGACCCACCCACGATAACAGTTTCTGGATTGAAGATGTTGATCAGGAATGCTACCGCCTTGCCAACCTTTTCGCCCGCCTCTTCGATAAGCTCTATTGATAGGTTGTCGTCGCTCTTGGCTGCAGCTATGATATCGTCGATGTGGATCGCCTCGTGGCGATCGTATTTCTCTCTTAGTATGGTGTTTACACCGCTTTCGATGAGCTTTATCATCTTCTCCTCGATGGCCATGCCGGCAACCTCGGTCTCAAGGCAGCCCTTTTTGCCGCAGGCGCAGATGATCTCGTTGTCGAAGAATGGGATGTGGCCAAACTCGCCGGCGAAGCCACTCTTGCCGTAGTATAGTTTGCCATCTATTACGATGCCGATAGCGATGCCTAGACCAAGGTGTAGATAGATGAAATTGCTGTCGTTCTTGCTCTTGCCGCAGGTATACTCGGCATAGCATCTGGCGCGGGTGTCATTCTCGAAGAGGACTCTAAGCTTGGTGCGCTGCTCAATGATCTCGCTCACCGAGAGCTCGCTCTGGGTGAAATATTTGTAGCTGCGGCCAGCCTCTGGATTTACACGTCCTGTGATGCTCACGCCAAGCCCCATGATCTTTTCGCGGCTCACTCCGCAGTGGTCGATAAAGGTGTTGATGCCGTTGCAAATCTCGTCCAGACATGCCATGCGGTCGATCAGCTCGAAATTATTGTCGCACTCCTCAATTATGATGTTGTTTTGAAGGTCGGTCACAACGTATGCTATATTGTCGCGGCCAACGTTGACCCCCACAAAGTAGATCGCTGAGCTGGCTAGGCCAAAGAGGTTTGGGCGGCGACCACCGGGGGTCTCGACCTTTCCTAGGTCGGTGATTATGTTCTCATCTACAAGCTCTTGCATTAGCTTAGTGATTGTCGGCACGCTGATGTGTAGATGTTTTGTTAGATCCGATAGGGTGCACTCCCCATTTAGCGCCATATATGCAATTATATTTCGCTTGATGATGCTATTCTTATGCGAGATACCTTTAAGATTCTCGTGAGCTGTGTTGTTGAAAAATTCTCTTAATGAAGTCATAATCTTTTCCTCCCTCTATATATGGTGCAAATATAGTAAATATTATCCATTAATTCCATTTTGTTTTATTAAATTTTAATAAACTTTATTTTGTGGCTAGATTTTTATGTGGCAAGATGCTGATTGTTAGGTTATTGTTGTTTTTAAAAGTAATGCGGCTGGATCATATATTTAATATAATTTGTAAAAGAATATATTAACGCTCTTTAATGCGTTGATAATCAGGCATGTTTTTTAAAAATAATATGTGATGATGATATTTTTGGCGAAAAAGTTTGTAGATTCAATTTTTTCCACTACTTTTGCACTCGGTTCAAGGATAAGCCACGGTGATAGACTTGTTCCACGGATGGTGCCATAGCTCAGTTGGTAGAGCAAAGGACTGAAAATCCTTGTGTCCCTAGTTCGATTCTTGGTGGCACCACAAAAAAGAGACTTTAACGAGTCTCTTTTTTTGTTTTATAGCCCTACACAGCCGTGTAGCCACGATTTAGCAAATATAGCATACATATTGAATTTGTTATAATATCGTTTCTTTGTTCCCTTAGTGTCCCCCCATAATTTCAACCACAAATAATATGTTTTGATAAAATAAACATTATTTGTTTGGTTTGTCCGAACATTTATGTATCTTTGCACTATCAATAAGCAATAACACTATTAAGGTATGGCAAAGATTATTTACTCATTCGTATATAACCGCAAAGGTAAACTATTAAAGGACGGCACAGCCCCCGTGTCGGTGTGTGCATATCTTAATGGCAAACGAAAGTATTTTGCTACTGATATAAAGCTAAAGCCCGAACAATGGGACAAAAGGAGGCAAAAGGTAAAGACCACCGCCCCGAATTACATACAACGAAACACGTATCTATCTGATTTTGTGGCTAAATTAGAGCGTTTTGAACTAGAACAGTTAGAGAGTGGCAAGGTTGTTACCCTCGATTTTATGACCGATGCACTACAACCAAAAGAGGATCACAGCGATTTTTTACTATTCTTCAAAACTGAGTCGGCAAACAAAAAGACCATAACAGAGGACACGAGACGGGTGTATAATTCTGTATATCGTCACCTTACTATGTTTAGAAAACGTATCTTAATAGATGATCTTAACTATCAATTCCTACACGAGTTTGAGGGCTATTTGCTTAGTAAGGGCATCAATACCAATACAACGGGCAAGTACCTAAAGACGGTTAAGACGGTTGTAAATATGGCGATCAATTACGGGTATATGGATTACAACAACTACCCTTTTAGAAATTTTGTCATCAGATCCGCCCCATCAAGTAGAACGTTTTTGACCCCCGAAGAGATCGAGAGGATTGAGGCGTTACAGATTCCAGCCGAAAAGATAAATTTGCAGATCGTCAAAGATATGTACCTATTTGCGGTATATAGTGGGTTGCGTTTCTCTGATATAGTGAGATTGCGCCCCGAAAACCTACAAACAACTGAGGGTAAACACTACATTATATTGAATACGAAGAAAACAAAAGAGCCAATAAGATTACCTATTTACCTACTCTTTGACGGAAAACCGCTGGAGATGTTGGCGAAGTACACCAGCCCACAACGCAAATTTTATTTTGATAGCTTTACAAACCAATTTGTAAATCGGGAACTCAAAGAGATAGCAAGGTTGGCGGGCATTGATAAGGTCGTAACATTTCACACGAGCCGACACACAACCGCTACCTATCTGCTTTATAAAGAAGTGCCTATATCAGTTGTACAAAAGATTTTAGGACATACAAAGATCAGCACCACGCAAGTATATGCAAAGGTTATGGATATGACAACCGAAAACGAGTTAAAAAAGGTATTTAATAAATAATATGGTATAATATATCCAACGAAACAAAATATTATGTACCTTTGTCACAATAACACTATATAATACACTTTAATTGTTTGCATTGTGGGGAAAGTAACCGTAAAATATTTTTTGAATAAACGACTATCACCGACCGATTTTAGAGGCGATGGGCGGTTGTTCTACCCGCTATATATTCAGATAACAGTTAATCGTAAAACTACACAGATAAAAAGTAGTTTAGATTACTTAATGACTGAAAAAGGATTTGAGTTATTTTCTGATGGTATTGATAATGAGGACGAACAAAAATACGGAAGAAAAGAATTTATTTCAACAGTAGATGAGTGCGCCACTATTCAAAACTGCATACAATACATCGAAAGTGTATGTAATGAAAAGTATGATTTAGGCAGTAGGAATATTCGAGATGACATTGCAATCTTAATAAAGCCCGCAAAAGAATATTTATCACGTGGATCTATCAACGCCCGAAGTAAAAAACTGAAAGATACAGATAGCGACTCCACAAAAGAGCAGTTACAAATAGTGTATGTTCAATTTTTTTTAAATATGATTAACCCATATACCCCGTTGTGGGAAATTAAAGATACAATATTAGGGGCGTTCGAGATTGACATAACACAATATTTCAACCCTCATTATTTAGCTTATTGGGATTTGTTGGACGAATTACGACAGAGTACAGATCTTGAAAAAAAGTTTATAGCGTGGGTAACTGAGGATTATAAACAACTTGATAATCACCATAAAATAGATATAATAAACGAGCTGATTTGGCTATCTAATTGGTCGATCGAATAACGGTAATTTACATACCGTTATTTTTTTGCCTCCTTTGTTTTGTTAAACCAAACATTTTTATCTATCTTTGCACAAAAGGAAGTTTAACAATCATAAATAATACAATTATGGCAGATCAACACACAGAGGCGCAAAGCCACGCACCAGCAACTATTTTGGTAAGCATTCCCATTGAGGAGTGGAACGAGACAAGGGCGATTATTAAGCAGACTAACGAGATGTTGGCACAGATGCAGACCAGCAAGGGGGACGAGTTTATGACCCCTAAAGAGGTGTGTGAGACCCTAAAGATCGGCAAATGCACCTTTTATTCATACGTGAGTAAGGGCAAAATCAAGACCAGCAAATTAGATAAAAAGCTACTTATCAAGCGTGCAGATCTATAT
>JBCQTD010000012.1:0-46365 GCA_047178725.1 Rikenellaceae bacterium | reverse complement strand
AGCGGTGGATGAGATTTTTTAGATCGTGCACAAGGCAGCGAGGGAGCATACTTAGGTATGTGACCGAACAGGCTTGGGTAGGATCTGAAAAATATCGCACGATGATCGCGCGCTTTAGTGTGAGCGGTGGATGAGATTTTTTAGATCGTGCACAAGGCAGCGAGGGAGCATACTTAGGTATGTGACCGAACAGGCTTGGGTAGGATCTGAAAAATATCGCCGCCGGGCACACTAAAGAAAAAAAAGTGAGGCAAATCGTAGGTATTCAGACCTAAGCTCGCGAACCACCACTTACTTAGTCTTAGCAGCCAAACGCTGCAACCTGCGACTCTCCTCAACCAACCTAAACTAACCTAAATGAACTTTAAAACTTCTCTGCAAAGATAGGGCAAGAATTTAGATCCTCCAAATATTTTTACAATTATTTTAATATTATTTTTGATTTATTTTTTATCTGCCTAATTATCAGTCCATTTGAAATATAGGGATAACTCTTGCGAAGGATGGTTATATTTAAATTGTTTTAATATATATCTAAAACAATTTGATTGCTTGGTCAATATACCTATATATAGGTATTGGTGGTTGTTCAAAATATCGTACCTTTGCAAGAAATTGCATAGTATGAAGCTGAGCGAGTTAAAGATTGGAGAGAGCGGTTATATCGCAAAGATATCGGGAGCAAACGCCTTTCGCAAGCGTATTGCAGAGATGGGTTTTATAAGCGGCCAACAGATCACCGCACAATTTAGCTCGCCCCTGGCCGATCCGACAACCTACAAGATCATGGGTTATGATGTGGCGCTGCGCCGCAGCGAGGCGGAGCTTATAGAGATCACCGCGGAGCGAAGCGAGAGCATCGCGCAGGTAGTCTGCCCGACATCAATAGGTTGCACCAAATCAACATGCTGCCACCGCGCACGAGGAGAGCGCAAAAGAGGGGGCGGCAGAGAGCTCAACGTAGTGCTGGTCGGCAATCCGAATGCCGGCAAAACCACCCTATTCAACGCCCTATCGGGCGGCCACGAGAGGGTTGGAAACTACAGCGGCGTGACTGTCAGCGAGAAGGTCGGGCAGCTTGAATATCAAGGATACAAGATCAACATCATCGACCTGCCAGGAACCTACTCACTATCGGCGTTCTCGCCCGAGGAGCGCTATGTGCAGCACTATCTTCTGGACATTATCCCCGACATGGTGGTAAATGTTATTGCCGCCTCAAATCTTGAGCGCAACCTGCTGCTCACCACACAGCTGATGGATCTAGACCTGCCTATGGTGGGGGCTCTGAATATGTATGATGAGCTTGAGCAGAGCGGCATGAGCCTAGATGTGAGCACCCTAGCACAAGGAGTGGGAATGCCTCTGGTGGCGATGAGCGCCAAGCACAATCGCGGCGTGCGCACGCTGCTCGACGAGATAATCAAGGAGTATGAGCGCAGCGAGCGAAAATATCCGCTAAATCATGTGGTCTATGGCCAGAGCACCGAAGATGCCCTTTGCGGCATGCTGTCGGATATGGATGTAAACATGCTGCCGCCGCAATTCCCTGCCAGATATTGGATTAGCTCGCTCCTGCAGGGCAACAGCGAGGCACTAGGACATCTTGAGGGGGTGGAGATTCTCCCCCAAATAAAAGAGATGGCGAGCCAGGCGCGCGCAAAGATCTTCGAGAGCGAGCACGAGAGCGTGGAGAGTGTGATGACCAGCGGGCGCTATGATTTTATCTCCGCCCTACTTAAGCAGAGTCTAAAGCAGGAGCGCAGCGATCTATTGACCAAAAACGAGAGGATTGATAGGCTTGTGACGCACAAATATTTAGGCCTGCCGATCTTTCTGCTTATGATGTGGATCACCTTTAGCGCCACATTCACCCTCGGCGCCTATCCTCAGGAGTGGATCGAGATGGGCATTGAGTGGCTATCAGAGAGCCTCTCGGCCAATATGGCCGATGGCATGCTCCGCGATCTGGTGATTGATGGCATCCTGGCAGGCGTTGGCGGCGTGCTGGTCTTTGTGCCCAACATCGTCATACTCTACCTCTTTATTGTGCTGCTTGAGGGCTCGGGCTACATGGCTCGTGCGGCGTTTATAATGGATCGAATAATGAGCCGAGCGGGGCTCGATGGGCGCTCGTTTATACCCATGATGATGGGTTTTGGCTGCAATGTGCCGGCGATTATGGCTACACGAACAATCGAAGATAGGAAGGTGCGCCTTATCACAATACTCACAAATCCATTTATCTCGTGCAGCGCGCGACTGCCGGTATTTGTACTTCTGACTGGAACATTCTTCCCCTCGCACGCCGGCACGGTGATCACCGCTATATATATATTAGGTATACTATTCTGCGTGCTCACAGCACTTGTGCTGCAACGCTTCATAAAGAGCAGCGACGAGAACCCATTTATCCTGGAGCTACCACCCTATCGCCTGCCATCACTAAAGGCTCTTCTTTCGCAGCTATGGATCAAGTGCGAGCACTATCTAAAACGCATAGGTAGTGTGATTCTCATCGCCTCGATTATAATATGGGCACTCGACACATTCCCCAAAGCCCAGGGTGCAGCCGAGCAGCAGAGCTATCTACAGATGATGGGCGAGGCAGCAGAGCCTATAATGGAGCCGCTGGGGCTTGATTGGCGTGCAAATGTGGCTCTTCTTTCGGGTGTTGCGGCCAAGGAGCTGATCGTCGGAACGATGGGCGTGCTCTATGGCGGCGGCGAAGAGGTGGGCAACGAGACGATCCTAAACGCCTTTTCACTCCCTGCGGCGGTGGCATTTATGCTCTTTATCCTCCTCTACTTCCCCTGCATTGGAACGGTGGCGGCCATAGGCGGCGAGACCGACCGACCGGCGAAGTGGATGCTATTCTCGATAATATACACAACCTCTTTGGCCTGGATTGTGGCCTGGATTGGGTATCACATCACAGCGCTATTTATTTAGGGGGCGTTCTAAGTAGGGTAAAATAATTATTGGTGTGTTTTTAAGAGTACTATTGGAGAAGAGATTTTTTTGCTATTGAATCGAAAATATAGTTATTCTATATTGAGATTTGATAGTGAAAAATATCGCTTCTCCAAGAGTGCTTTTAAAAATATGGCAATAATTGTTTTACACTACTTAATAATTCCCTGATTTTAATTTTTAGTTAATAATTGCTCATTTTTAATTTTGCAAAAGTGGGTTGTAGTGGCTCTACCACCGATTTTTGAGAAATTGAAAAGGGGTGGTTAGTAGCTGAAAACTATTTTAGGGAGTTATTAGAACGCCCCTTAGGAGCCTGCCCGTAAGAGCTGGCCTTGTGTTACTCTGCGTTATCCTGCTCAGAGATGATGCCGCCAGCCTCATCTATCTTACCTCCCCAGAGGTAGTAGTTGGTATCTTTAATCAGCACACGCGAGAGCAACAGCAGCGAGATGATATTTGGAATGGCCATCAAGGCGTTGGTTATATCGCTAATATTCCAAACTAGGTTTAGACTGACGGTAGATCCGATATAGATAACCACAACCCACACCACACGAAAGAGCAAGACAACCCTCTTGCCACCGAGATACTCCACGGCACGTTCGGCATAGTATGACCAACCCACAATGGTTGAGAAGGCAAATACGACGACCGCGAAGATCAAGATTGGCGAGCCGATATATGGGATCTTGTCAAAGGCATGCTTGGTGAGTGTTGCGCCATCCGTGAAGTTGATATCGGGGTACGCCAGCACGCTGCTCACCAGCACAAGGCCTGTTATTGCGCATACAACAACCGTGTCCCAAAAGACACTCGTCGAAGATACTAGCGCCTGGCGCACCGGGTTGCGCGTGTTGGCCGCTGCCGCCACGATAGGGGCCGATCCTAGCCCTGATTCATTTGAAAAGAGACCTCGAGCTATACCATAGCGCATTGTCATGGCTATTGTGGCGCCAGCAAAGCCGCCGCCCACGGCACTCGGATCGAAGGCCGAGCGGACGATGAGTGATAGCGCCTGGCCTAGAAAGGCATGGTTTGCACAGAGGATATATACACAGCCCAGCAGATAGACGATAGCCATTGAGGGGACAATGCGTGTGCACATCTTTGCGATGCCCTTCACACCAAAGATAACCACCGCACCGACACATGCGGCCAGCAGCGCTCCGCTGATGTAGGGCGAGATACCCAAATCCTCCTTTACCAGCACAGAGATGGCGTTGGCCTGCACCGTGCCACCCAAGCCAAAGGCGGCCATAACGGTAAAGATAGAGAAGAATATAGCCAACGGGCGCATACCCAAAGCGGAGTCGAGCACACACATGGGTCCTCCGATAATGGTTCCATTCTCGTTTCGGCGACGATACTTAACCGCCAAGAGCGCCTCGGCATATTTGGTCGATATTCCAAAAACGCCCACAATCCAACACCAGAACACAGCACCGGGGCCTCCGAGCGATACGGCGGTGGCCACACCTATAATATTTCCTGTGCCTATTGTGGCGGCAAGCGATATCGCCATAGCCCCAAACTGGCTCACATCGCCGCCGTTGCCCTCACTCCTGGCGATGGTTAGGCGTATGCCCTTTAGGAGCTTACGCTGAGGAAATTTTAATATTATCGTCAGATAGAGGTGTGTTCCCAAGAGGAGTATCACCATTGGCCAACCCCATATTAGGGAGCTTATATCGGCTATTATGTTCTCAAAAGTCATATATATATTTATAATAAAATTCGCGCCCAAAAAGTAGAGCAAATATAAATCGCCGCCTACAGAAGCAGGCGGCGATTATATCTAAATTCTAGATCCCTCTAGATTTACTTCATGTCGATCTTGCGGTCGCCAGCTAGCAGACCATCAACAAATAGCTCTACGGTGTAGACACCAGCGGTGAAACCTGTGCCTGCATAGAAGATTGAAGCCTCGATATCCTCATTCTGGTAGTCAACCTCGCGAGAGTCTGAGTAGGTGAGCTTCTCACCAGCATACTCGAATGTTGGAAGAGCGTCAGATGTTAAGATATAACCATCTGGAGAGATAAGGCGCATATAAACCTCTCTTACGCCTGGCTTAGCAAGTGTATTTGCAGCAAGGGCGAAGTCAACTCTAACCTTCTCGGCGCTCTTGATACGAGACACCTCGCGGGCACGAGAGTTAAGTGAAGTAAGCGAGATACCTGTTGCAGCGATAACAGAACCCTTACGAATCTGGCTGTCTAGCTCGTTAGCACGCTCCTCAGCCTGAGCTGCACGAAGCTGCTGGTTAGAGATCTCCTGGCGGAATGATACATTCTCGTCGATAAGCTGCTTATTCAAGGTGTTCAACGAGTCGATCTGCGCTAGGTAACCACGCATAACCGAGCGAAGTGTACCAACCTCCTTCTCATACTGCTTGATCTTAGCATAGTTTAGATTACGCTCTGCCTTGATCTTCGCCGCTAGAGAGTCAACGCGCTGACGCTCTGCCTCGATGCTTGCGTTTAGACCCTCGTTTGTAGACTCAAGGTTTTTGTAGTCTACTGCAAGAAGTGACATCTCACGCTGGATTGAGTCACGCCCCTGGCTTAGTAGTGCATACTCGGCCTTCTGCTCATTGTGGATATTGTAGTAGAGAGCCGATAGACCCACCAATACAACAATCAAAACTGAAATTACCACACGGTAACCCATGATCGCTTTGTTCGGCTTGCTTGACGCATTGAAGTCACGCTCCTCAAGCCCTAGATTCTCTTTCTGGTTGCTCATAATTTTGTTTATTAATATTTTAATGCACAAATGTAAAAATAATATCTCAAAGTACAAACTTTAAATATCAAAAAAACTCCATAATTCATCACTTTTCGGGGTTGGTGCTATAATTGTTAGCTCCTCTTTACGTATTGGATGGATAAAAGTCATTGATCTAGAGTGTAGTGAGATGCCCCCATCGGGATTTGAGCGAGGGGCACCATACTTCAAATCGCCCTTAATCGGAGAGCCGATTTTTGATAATTGAGCTCTTATTTGGTGGTGGCGACCGGTCAATAGCTCAATCTCGAGCAGAGTGAAACTCTTCGACTGCGCGACCACTTTATATCTTAGCCTAGCCTCTTTAGCCCCCGCTCGCTCGCTCTCATAGGCACGAGAGCGATTCTGCTTATTATCTCGAGCTATGTAGTGCCTCAGCTCCGCCTCGGTCTGCTTCGGCGCCGAGGCCACCACCGCCCAGTAGCGTTTATCCACCTGCCGCTGGCGAATAAGCTCATTCATGCGGCGCAGAGCCTTTGAGCTCTTGGCAAAGAGCACCAGCCCGCTCACCGGGCGATCAATCCTATGCACCACCCCGAGAAACACCTCGCCTCCCTTACTGTCGCGCTGGCGGATAAACTCCTTGATCTCCACCTCCAGGGCGGTCGATCCGCCCGGGTCGGGCTGCACCAGATCGCCGCAGCGCTTACTCACCACCAGCAGGTGGTTGTCTTCGTATATTATATCCTCTCTACTGAACATACTATAATTTAAATGTAAACGGCAGCAGCAACTCGGCGCTATCGACGATCGTAGCGCTCGAGGCGCCTCCCATAATTATATTTATCTTTGAGCCTTGCACGCGCTCGGCATCGAGAATTGCCTGGCGGCACATGCCGCATGGATAGCACTCCTCGAGGGTAGATATTGAAGTGATAGCCATCGCCTCAATTCGCACATTAGGGTGGTCTGAGCGCACAAAATTTAGCAGCGCCCTCTCGGCACACACACCCGCAGGAAAGACCTCGCTCTCGATGTTTGCCGCCGATATCATCTCTCCACCCTCGAGGCGAAGCGCCGCACCCACCCTGAATTTTGAGTAGGGAGCATAGGCGCTCGCAGCACGCGCGCGGGCGAGCAATAGCAACTCGCGATCCTGCTCGCGGAGCTGCTCCATGGAGCTATACTTTTGGTACTCTATGGTGAGGCTACTTTTCATGGTTTTGATTTTAATCTCACAAATATATGATTTTTAAAATTAATTAACGATCTTTGCACCTTAAAAGAAAAAATTATGGGCAAGCAGAGAGCTAAATATCCACTCATTGAGGGGCTTGAGATAACAACACTAGCGGCCGAGGGCAAGGCGATGGGGCGATATAACGATATAGTTGTGTTTGTGCCAATGACCGTGCCGGGCGATGTGGTCGATGTGCAGATCCGCTCTAAGCGCCGCCGCTTTATGGAGGGCACAGTGGTAAACTACGTAAAGCGCTCCGAGATTCGCCAGGAGCCCTTCTGCGAGCACTTTGGAGTGTGTGGCGGCTGCAAGTGGCAGAACCTACCCTACCAGGAGCAGCTACGCTTCAAGCGAGAGCAGGTGCGCGATCAGCTAGCCAGGATTGGCCACCTCACCCTGCCCGAGATCAACCCTTGCCTAGGCTCTGAGAGGCAGCAATTCTACCGCAATAAGCTAGAGTTTACATTCACCCCAAAGCGCTGGATGACCTACGAGGAGATCGCCTCCAAGGAGGAGATCACCGCTGCGCCGGCTCTTGGATTCCACATCCCGGGGATGTTTGACAAGGTGCTGGATATTAAAAAGTGCTATCTACAAGGAGAGCCCTCAAACGCCCTGCGCGACGAGATCCGCCGCTTCTGCATCGAGAATGGCTACTCTTTCCACGACCCCAGGGCGCACACCGGCCTTATGCGCAACATCATCATCCGCACCGCCTCAACGGGCGAGATCATGCTTATCGTCGTGTTCCACGAGGCTGACATGGAGCGTATTGAGGCGCTATTAGATAATATATATGCTAAATTCCCCGAGATCACATCGCTTATGTATGTCGTAAACGAGAAGCTAAACGACTCGATAGCAGATCAGGAGCCGATCCTCTACCGCGGCGTGGATCACATTATGGAGAGGATGGAGGGACTTAGCTTTAAGATTGGAGCAAAGTCATTCTACCAGACCAACTCCGAGCAGGCCTACGAGCTCTACAAGATCACCCGCGAGGCGGCCGACCTAAAGCCCGAGGAGACGCTCTACGACCTCTACACCGGCACCGGCACCATCGCCAACTTCTGCGCCTCGCGCTGCAAGAGGGTTGTCGGCGTGGAGTATGTGCCCGAGGCGATTGAGGATGCTAAGCACAACTCGAGGATCAATAATATAGACAACACATCTTTCTATGCCGGCGACATGAAGCGCGTAATGAGCGATAGCTTCGTGGCCGAGAATGGCCACCCGGATGTGATTATCCTCGACCCTCCACGCGCCGGAGTTGATGAGCCGGTGATCGAGGTGATCCTGCGCGCCGCGCCGAATAGAGTTGTATATGTGAGCTGCAACCCCGCAACTCAGGCACGAGATTTGGCTCTTTTCGAGCGCGACTACGCCATTGAGTATGTGCAACCGGTGGATATGTTTCCCCACACACACCATGTCGAGAACGTGGTGAAGCTAGTTAGACGTTAGAAATTAAGCTTTTATTATACAATTTAAGCTTTTTTAACTATCTTTGTAATAACAAACAAATAAAGTCATGGAGCAACCAATTATAGAACCCATTGACCGCGAGCTGCTTAAGGCAGAGCTAACACCCCAGCTTAAGGCGCGCGACACCAATAAAGCCGACAACGAGATCTACATCTTCACAGCCAAAGAGGCGCCCATGCTGATGCGTGAGGTTGGCCGCCTCAGAGAGGAGTCTTTCCGCGAAGCAGGTGGTGGCACAGGCCTGGAAGTTGATATTGACGAGGCCGACGAGGCCACCGATGGTTATATGCAGCTTATTGTTTGGGACCCCAGAGAGGAGGAGATCGTCGGCGGATATCGTTTTATCATCTGCGATGGCGAAGATCCTAAGCACCTCTCCACGGAGCACTACTTTGTATTTTCAACAAAATTTAGGCGCAAATATCTCCCCCGCACCATAGAGCTAGGCCGATCATTTGTGCAGGTGAAATATCAGGCACGCCGCAATCCTAAGGGGATCTATGCCCTTGATAATCTATGGGATGGACTCGGAGCGCTGATGGTATTGAACCCACGCGTGCGCTACTTCTTCGGCAAGGTGACCATGTACACCACATTCAACCAGGAGGCACGCAGCGCCATAATCCACTTTATGCGCAACTACTTCCCCGACAAGGAGAAGCTTATGGTCGCCTGCTCACCGCTCGACTTTGGCATCGACGACCCGATGTATCGCGAAATATTTCTTGAAAACAACTACACCGACGACTACCGCACCCTTATGCAGTATGTGCGCGAGCGCGGCGAGACTGTACCTCCACTCTTTGGTGCATATATGAGCCTCTCGCACTCGATGAAGGTCTTCGACTCTTTCCTCAATACCGACTTCGGCGAGGTGGAGGAGACCGGCATACTTATCACAATACCAGACATTTACCCCGACAAGTGCGACCGTTATACTCGCTGGTTTGATTGGGACAACAGGCTGCTCGCACGCCGCCGTGCATGGCGCAAGCGCCTTGCGGCCCATCGCTCGGGAGTATAGGGAGGTGCCTTTGGCATTTAAACCCACCCCTATATCTAGTCTCTTTCAAAACCCTCTCTTCCCGTCATTGCGGACTTGACCTAATCGTGTCCAAAAAAAGGCAGGCTATTTTTTGGACACGATTAGGTCAAGCCCGCAATGACGTGTGCGAGGTGGGCAGGTGCGAATTGGTGCGCAATTTTATCGTTCGATGTCAGCTATTCTAGCTGAGCCCCCTGGTGCGATTTTATGCTAAAATCGCTGTTTTGGAGAGGGGGCATTGAAAGGAAACTGTGCTCATGCCGCACGGGCAGGGTGCTCAGCACCCATTTGATGGGCAATTTGAGCACGAGAGGCGAATCACAAGCCAGCGTTCGGGGGTCAAACACCAGAGGCGTTTGGAAAATTTTAAATCCCTATATCGTGCTCAAATTTATTTAAGTAGGGTAAAATAATTATTGGTGTGTTTTTAAGAGTACTATTGGAGATGAGATTTTTTTGCTATTGAATCGAAAATATAGTTATTCTATATTGAGATTTGATAGTGAAAAATATCGCTCCAAGAGTGCTTTTAAAAATATGGCAATAATTGTTTTACACTACTTAAAGCAGAATATAGGGATTTTAAATCTTAGAACGCAAGTTCTGAGCCCCAAAACTCGGGGGAGCAAAAGCTCGCACCAGCGGGGGTGCTATCCCCGCCCGCCGGAGGCAGTTGCCGGGTTACAGGTTGCGAACCTTCTTCTCCCAAGCCCAAGCGCAGGCGAGAGTGTCGTCGAGCTGGCGAGTGGCGTGCCATCCCAAATCGTCGTTGGCCTTGGTTGGGTCAGCCCAGATAGCGGTGATATCACCCTCGCGGCGTGGGGCGATCTTATAGTTGATCTTAAGGTTGTTAACGGCCTGGAAGCGAGTCAAAAGCTCAAGAACCGATACGCCATTGCCGGTGCCGATATTGAAGATCTCGTAGTCGCTCTTGCTCTTGCCCTCGATCATGCGCTTAACAGCAACAACGTGAGCCTTAGCTAGATCCACAACGTCGATATAGTCGCGGATGCAAGATCCATCAGCTGTCTCATAGTCATCACCAAAGACCGATAGGCACTCGCGAAGGCCGGCGGCAGTCTGTGTGATATATGGAACAAGGTTCTGAGGAACGCCCTGAGGAAGCTCGCCAATAAGAGCCGATGGGTGGGCGCCGATAGGGTTGAAGTAGCGTAGCGCGATGCCCTTCATACCTGGATAGGTGGTCATCGTATCGCGCAGGATATCCTCCGAGATAGCCTTCGTGTTGCCATAAGGCGAGAGGGCTGGTTTGCGAGGAGTCTGCTCTGTAACAGGCTGAGCATCAGGCTCGCCATATACTGTGCAAGATGAAGAGAAGAGGATGTTTGGTCGCTCATACTTACGCATAAGGGCGATGAGGTTCATCAACGAGGTGAGGTTGTTTGAGTAGTACTCCAATGGCTTCTGCACCGATTCACCCACAGCCTTAGAGGCGGCGAAGTGGATCGCCGACGAGAAGTTATACCTCTTGAACACCTCCTCAAAGGCGGCCATATCACAGCAGTCGACCTCCACAAAGGGAACATCAACTCCGGTGATCTTGCGCACACCCTCAACGGCAGAGAGCTGCGAGTTTGAGAAGTTGTCGACAATAACTACATCGAAGCCCGCCTCGATGAGCTCTACGGCAGTATGCGAACCGATATACCCGGCTCCACCTGCTACTAATACACACTCTTTCATACTATTTAAATTGGTTTGATATTTATTCGTATCTACAAAGATATATATTTATATTTAATGAGCTGCATCTGAAGAGCTATTTTTCTTCAAAAAGTTTGATTCTCGCCTTTGCGTGGGCGGAAGCGGGGAAAATTACTCATTAAAAGTAACCACGCCCGTGTGTAGGTCATAGTAGGCGCCAACAATCTTAACCTCGCCGGCGGCAACCTTTTTAGAGATGTACTCTACATCCATGATGCGCTTAACCTGATTTTTGGTGTTGTAGTGGATCGCCTCGCAAAGGCTCTCTGGCTTGCCGATATAGGGTTTGACATCCTCCTGGATCGCCTCGATCAGATCGCCGATTGAGCCCTTGTGGGCATGGTGGGTGGTGTGCTCGTCGACGGTGATGGCGCTGGTTACGCCGCCACAGTTCTCGTGGCCTAGAACGACGACAACCTTAACGCCGAGGTGGTCGATGGCGTAGTCAACGCTGCCCATCACCACATCGCTATTGACGATATTACCTGCCACGCGGATAATAAACATATCGCCGATGCCCTCATCGAAGATCAGCTCGGCAGGCACGCGCGAGTCGGAGCAGGTTACGATAGCGGCAAAGGGGTGCTGATGGTCTGTAGTCTCTAGGCGGCGCTCTCGCGAGCTGTGTGGGTTGCGGAGCTTCTCGCTGGCAAAGCGCGCATTTCCAGCCTTAAGTGCTGAGATAGCCTCGGCGGGGGTGTTTATCACAACCTCGGCGGGGGTTGATGTGCAGCTAGAGAGGGCAAGTGCGGTGAGCGCAAATAGCAACGGGATAGATTTTTTCATGATTTTAAATGATTTTTATGGCCGCAAATGTATATAAAAATATCATTTTAACACACATTTAATGAATAAAGTTGGAGAAAAATAGGAATAACCAAATAATAGAGCTACCTTTGTGGCAGTATCAGCGAGTTGCTCTTACAGAAAAGTATTATTAGTAGAAAAAAAAGAGCATAGTTATTTTGTCGATTTGGCCACAATCTGTGGCAATAGAGAGCTGACCTCTGCAACGATTTATCCCAGGAATGAAATTTAGTGAATTAGAGATATCAGAGCCGATCTTAAGGGCGCTGAACGAGAAGTGTTATCTAACGCCCACGCCCATTCAAGAGCAGGCAATCCCGATAGTGCTTGAGGGTGGAGATATGTTTGGTCTGGCGCAGACCGGCACGGGCAAAACCGCCGCCTTTGCAATACCTATTATAGAGCAGCTGCTATCAGGCAACCCCGCCCCGCGCGGCAAACGCCCAATTAAGGCGCTGGTGCTCACCCCAACGCGTGAGCTGGCAATCCAGATTGCCGACTCATTTGCAGCCTATGCTCGCCATACTAAGCTGCGCCACACGGTCATCTTTGGCGGCGTGGGGCAGAAGCCGCAGGTCGATGCTCTGCGTGCCGGCACCGATATCTTGATCGCCACTCCGGGGCGACTGTTAGACTTCATCGCGCAGAAGGTTGTATCTCTAGCCGAGATTAAGCACTTCGTCCTCGATGAGGCCGACCGTATGCTAGATATGGGTTTCATCCACGATATACGTCGTCTGCTCCCGCTCTTGCCAAAGAGGAGGCAGACGCTTCTCTTTTCGGCCACCATGCCCGCCGAGATTGTGAATATATCTAAAAATATCCTTCACAACCCCAAAAGGGTGGAGGTGACCCCCGTCTCGTCGGTGGTCGAGAGCATCAGCCAGAGGCTCTACTTTGTCGAGAAGCCCGACAAGATCAACCTGCTCTCGGAGCTGCTCCTCGATCAGATCGACGAGAGGGCGCTAATCTTCTCGCGCACCAAATATGGCGCCGACAAGATCGCCAAGGCGCTCAATAAGCGCAGCATCGGCTGCGAGGCGATACATGGAAATAAGTCGCAGAATGCTCGCCAGAGCGCGCTCAAGAACTTTAAGTCGGGTAAGACTCGCATCATCGTGGCCACCGATATCGCCGCCCGCGGCATTGATATCCAGGAGCTGGGCGTGGTGATCAACTTCGACCTGCCGGAGGTGGCCGAGACCTATGTCCACCGTATCGGTAGAACGGGCAGAGCCGGATGCAGCGGCGTGGCATACTCCTTCTGCACGGAGGATGATCGCCCGAAGCTAAAGAGCATCGAGAAGCTCACAGGCAGACGCATAGAGATTGTAAATTAACAACAACACATTTAATAATTTAATTTTAGAAAAAATGGTAAACATTTTCGTATCAAACGTAAGCTGGGGCACTAAGAGTGAGAGCCTAGGAGAGCTATTTATGCAGTATGGTGAGGTAACCTCTGCTAACATCATCACCGATCGCGAGACTGGTCGTTCACGCGGTTTTGGTTTCGTAGAGATGCCAAACGACGAGGAGGCTGAGAAGGCTATCGAGGCTTTGAACGGTTATGAGTTCGAGGGCAAGGTTCTTAACGTAAACGTAGCTCGCGAGCGCGAGCAGCGCCCAGCACGTGGCGGCTTCAACCGTGGCGGCGACCGTGGCGGTTACAGCAGAAACAGATATTAATCTGCCGCTACTTAAGCACTTACGGAGGTTGTCCATTTCGGGCAACCTCTTTTTTTGTGCCGGGTGTGTGGGTTGTGCGAGAGGGGTGGCAGCAATGACGTGCGAAAAAAAATACCGAAATATAGTAGCAAAACGCAAATCAATAATACCTTTGTGGCATGAGAACAATTCTAACACTTCTGCTTCTTGCCTTTGCGCTTCCACTTCACGCCTCGTGGCGCGAGGGGGTGGGTGATAGCATCTACCTTGATGATCCATACACCTTTCGAGCTCAGCAGCTGATCCTGCCTCTGGGGCTCGTTGCCGCCTCGTCTATAGCACTTATTGGTGATGTGGATTGCAAAATTAGCCAGGCGCTAAGCTCGGAGAGTGGCCACACTTCGCTCGACGAATATCTGCGCTTCGCCCCGATAGCTACGCTGTGGGCTCTAGATGCCACCAAGATTCCAGCGCGCCATGCTATTGGTGAACAGACACTTATGCTAGCCACCGCCTCGGTTGCGATGGCCTCGATGAGCGCCATCACAAAGAGCATAGTCTCTCGCACGCGACCCGATGGCAGCGGCAGCGACTCCTACCCCTCGGGGCATACGGCTTTGGCCTTTATGGGGGCAGAGTTTCTCAGGATGGAGTATGGCCAATCATCGCCATGGGTGGGTGTTGCCGGCTACTCCTTCGCCCTAGCGACGGCCTATCTGCGCATCTACAATGGCGAACACTATCTGGGTGATATCCTGGCGGGAGCTGGAGTAGGTCTGCTCAGCGTTAAGATAGCCTACTGGTGTGCGCCGCTATTTACGCGACTCCTCTTTGGGCACGATGTGCGTGGCCGCCACACGTTCGCCGAGCTCTCGGTTATGCCATTTTGCGATGGCTCGCAGTTTGGCGTTGGGCTTATGGGGCGCTTTTAGTGTCTGCCGAGGGAGATGCTAGCACCCCTTTGTCGAGTATTATATGAATAAAATTTAAACAGATTCTTAGTGCAAAGTTGTGATTTATAACTTTTTAGATTATCTTTGCAGCCAAAGTCAGGCGTTAGGGGCTCTCTTCTACGGGTTGAGAGTGAGCAACGCTGGTGGTAACATATTAAAAAACAAACAATTATGAAGTCAATTCAGATCAATGCGGTTAGCCGCGCAGAGTATGGCAAGCGTGCCAGCAAGGCAGTTCGTCGTGAGGGTGCAGTTCCATGCGTTCTTTATGGTGGTGGCGAGGTAGTAACATTCTCTTTGGATGTTAAGGAGCTTAAGCCACTTATCTACACTCCAAACTCTTACATCGTAGAGCTCAACATCGACGGAAAGGTTGAGAAGGCGGTTCTTCGCGAGGTGCAGTTTCACCCAGTACGCGAGCAGATCCTTCACATAGATTTCTATCGTGTGCAGGAGGGTAAGCCAGTATCTATCGCCGTTCCAGTAACCCTCACAGGAAACGCTGCCGGTGTTAAGGTGGGTGGTAAGCTAGCTCTTTCTGCTCGCAAGGTTGTAGTTAGCGCTTTGGAGGCTAACCTTCCAGATGAGATCGTAGTGGATGTAACTGAGCTAGAGCTTGGTAAGACAATCTTCGTGGGCGATATCACTATGGAGAATGTTAAGTTCGTAACTCCTGCCACAACAGCTATCTGCGCCGTTCGTGTAACACGTGCTTCACGTTCACAGGCCTCAGCTCAGTAGTCGTAAAATCTCTACGAGATGAAATACCTAATTATTGGATTGGGGAATATTGGCGCCGAGTACGCCTCTACCCGACACAATATTGGATTTAAAGTGTTGGATGCCTTAGCCGAGGCATCCAACATCTCTTTTACATCCCAGCGCTATGGCGCCGTGGCCGAGCTCAAACACAAGGGGCGCAGCCTCACCCTGCTCAAGCCATCGACCTATATGAACCTCTCGGGCAAGGCTGTCCGCTACTGGATGGAGGCGCTCAAGATCCCCATCGAGAATATTCTGGTCATCTCCGACGATTTAGCTATCCCCTTCGGCACGCTCCGCATGCGCGGCAAGGGCAGCGCCGGAGGACATAATGGGCTTAAGAATATCACCGAACTGATCGGTTCAGATAAATATGCCCGCATACGCTTCGGCGTGGGCGCCGAGTTTGCCCAGGGGCAGCAGGTGGATTATGTCCTCGGCGAGTGGAGCGGCGAGGAGCTGAAGGCTATGCCCGAGCGACTGGAGCTCTTCTCTAAGGCGGTGCTCTCGTTCGCCACAGCGGGCGTTAGCAACACCATGAACGCCTATAACGGCAAGTAGCTGCTCTTCGACAGCCTCAGGCGGGCGGAGAAACCCGCCGGAGGCTGTTGTGAGTTTTAGCATAGATTAAATTGCATATATCTGACAAAATTTTTGTAACTTTGTTTCGTTATAAAAAGAAAACAGAATATGAAGAGTATATTTAGAAAGGTTGCTTCGCTGCTAGTGCTAGCGCTAGCCTTTGCCTCGTGCGATAAATACAAGGTTGAGAGTTTCGATATTAATAGCGGCGCTAAGCTAGCAAACTTCTCATACACTAGCTATCCTCTATATGAAGATATCTGGGTAATAGACGACACGGAGGCCACCACGGATGATTTCGCCGGGCTGAGCGCTGCGATCGACCGCATCGGCAGCGACGATGACAACGAGCGCGAGATATCGCTAGTATTCCCTAATCTACTCTCATTCCCCAACTTCGCCATCTTCGGAGAGTCGGAGAGTAGCTATAGCCTCAACACCACCGCCCTGGTCTCGATCTCGGCACCCGAGGCCACTAGCGTGGGCAAGAGCGCCTTCCGCTTCTGCCAGTTTATTGCCGCACTAGATCTGCCCAAGGTTAGCTCGATCGGCAACTACGCCTTTCAGCTGGGCAACAGCCTCACCCAAGTGGAGCTCCCCTCTCTCATAACCCTGGGTGACTACGCCTTTGAGGATTGCGACAGCGTTACCTCGTTCCGCTTCGAGAAGCTCGAAACCATCGGCAACTACGCCATGATGGATTGCGAGCTGCTGGAGGAGTTCTACCTCCCTAGCGCCACAACCATCGGAGCCTCGGCGCTGAGCAAGTGCGAGAGCATCGAGAGCATCTCGCTACCCTCGGCAACAACCATCGGCGCCACGCAGTTTAATAAAAACTATGCGCTTACAACCATCGACATACCCCTGCTAACACAGGTCAGCAGCTCGATGTTTGCCTACTGCACCGCCCTGACGGATGTATCACTAGATGATGTTACGGAGGTGGGCTCGCACGCCTTCTACAAGTGCAGCGCCCTGGAGAGCATCTCGCTCCCGGAGGCCACCTCTGTTGGCTACTACGCCTTTGCCGACTGCACCTCGCTCAGATACATATCTATAGCGACAAACCCCGGAGTGAAGCTCGACGATATCGACAGCGCCATACTTAACGGCCTAGACCCGACAGAGATAACCCTCACCCTCGGAGCAGATAACGCCGAGTATGTTAGCGGCAATATCCTCACCATTGATGGGCGCAGCGTTGAGTTTAAGGAGATAATAGTGCTGTAGTCCAGGCCGAGGCCTTGCGGCCAGCTATCGAAAATAGTAGTAGATAAGCGCCCAGGCGATAAAGCGGGCAGCTTTGCCGATGAGCATAAAGAGTGCTGATTTATAGATGTTTATACGATAGAATCCTAGCGCTACAGCCATCACATCGCCGATGAATGGCACCCAGGTCATAAGCGCCAGCAGACTACCCCACCGCGCTATGGCGCTCTGCTGCGCCTCCAATTTTTCACGCTTTATATGCAGGAATCGCTCGATCCACTCCCAGCGGCCGAGGTGACCCACCCAGTAGGAGGTGAGGCCGCCGAGCCAGTTGCCGGCGGTTGCCGAGAGTATAGATATATAGGGATCGGCGCCGGCGGCCAGGAGCCCCACGAGCATCAAATCGGAGCTAAAGGGGAGGACGGTGGCGGCGACGAAAGCCCCAATAAAGAGCCCCAGGTAGCCCCACTCCTGGAGCAATTCTAGAGCCATTTTTTAAATCTGAAGTACCAAATCGTAAGGCATGAACACAAAACCATCAGCCCGATAGCAAACATATAACCCAGCGGCAGGTCGATGCCGCACGCAAGGGTGTAGTGCCAGTTGAGCTCGGGCATAACCTTGAAGTTCATACCATAAACGCTCGCGATAAGTGTTGCAGGCATGAAGATCACCGAGGCCACCGAGAAGATCTTGACGATCTCGTTCTGCTCGATATTGATAAGTCCCAGCGCCGAATCCTGGATGTAGTCGAGCCTCTGGAAGTTGAAGTCGGCGTGCGAGATCAGCGAGTTTACATCCTTGATCATCAGCTGGATGCGTGGGTAGATATCGTTTGGGAAACGCTCCGACTTATTTATGGCCGAGAGCACGCGCTGCCTATCGAAGATATTCTCGCGGAGCATCATCGTATTCTCCTGCAAGTTTGAGATGCGGCGGATGATATCCTTGTCGATATTATCCTCCTTGCTGATATCGCGCGAGAGGGTTGCCACCTGCTTGGCGGTGCTCTCGATAAGGTCGGCATCATAGTCGATGCGCACCTCCAATAGGGTTATAAGAATGTGGTAGCCAGTGTGATAGCTACGATAGTTCATCTGCAATCGCTTCTCGGTCTCGCGGAAGGTTCTCAGCTCGATGCTGCGCACCGAAACGAGCACACCTTCGTTGGAGATGATAAACGAGACGGGCTCAACGGCAAACGACTCATCCTTGGGGGCGATGAAGTTTGAGTTTGAGTAGATGGCATTCTCGGTCTCGAAATATTTAGATGTGATCTCGATCTCCTCGATCTGCTGGCGCGTTTGCAGGCTGATCTCCATAAAGTTTTCGACCACCCTCTGCTCCTTGATTGAGGGCATAAACATGTCGATCCATAGGATATCGTCGTATCCTAGCTCATCGAAGATCTCTAGATCTGCGTTGCGTATAATTTTGTTATACTGCTTTAGATATAGTGTAATCATTGTCCTGACGTTTTATGAGTTAATGAATTGTCTATAGAACAATCATTTAGCCAGGTAGGGTCTTTGCAACGATATTTGTGTCGATTGCCCAGAAACGTTTCAGCGCCTCGCGCTTGTCGCCATCCAGTAAAAAATCTAAACTCTCCGTGAGATAGCTGTAAGCCTCGACAATAGACTCCTCGGGGCGGTACTCTAGGATTGCCTCATATATATGCTCTAGGCCATAGGTGAGCGAGAGCTCTAGCGCCTCGATTGTATCCTCATCAACCCCCTCACGCGCCACCCAGATGGCGAAGGCAAAGGGGAGCGATGTAGCACTTTTCCACTCCTCCGAAAGGTCGTACGTGTACTCAAACTCGCCCTCGTGCTCGAATACCTTGTCGCCGATGAGCAAGAACGCTTCGCCATCCCCCGGGCTCTTTAACTTAGCATAATCATCTAGCGCCAGCCACTCGGGCGCGATATTCCAATGGTGCTTTGCCAGATAGCCGGCCAGCTGCACCGAGGTTTGAGAGTGCGGATCTAGATAGATGCGCTCAACATCCTCGATGGGATCATCGCTCACCACCACCACGCTGCTCACAGCGCCATCGGCACCAATGCAATATTGTGATATATGCTCAGCCCCCTCCAACGCCGGAAGGGCGGCAGCAGGGATCAGGGCGATATCCACATCGCCGCGCGCAAAGGCTGCGCTACACTCATTTGGGGGTAGAAGCTTTAGCTCGGCCTGGAGCTTACCAGCGTGCTCAATACCGTAGATGAACGGTATCGTATTGAGATACGACACAGCCGCAATTTTTGGAGTAATAGCCATCGTCCATCGGTAGATTCATTAGTTAATACTAGCCCAAAACTTTGAGCACTATCTCTGCAAAGATAGTTAATTTTTCTGGATGTTGCTCTTTTTTGCAATTTTTTTTTGCATCGCAACTATATCTGCATCAACGCCTTGGTAAAATTATTGAATTTTTGTATGTAAAATATTTTATCAAATACTTGACAAACGTGTTCAATCATTGTATATTTGCACTGTCAACACATCTCAAAACCTATCACATTTACCGATTGCTAACTAGTGCGAATATGGAGTTGAGATGGGTGTGATAAAAAAATATCAACAGTTATTAACGATTATTAACAACATATTTACGAGCAACTAACAACCTTATAAACATGAATAGAATATCACTAACAGAGATGGCGCGCCGGATAGCGACAAGCTTAAATATCGAGAGCATCATTGCAAGCGAAGAGCAGATCGAGGAGCAGATAAAATCCTATCCTGCACTATGGATAAAGCCCGCCGAAATCATTGAAGGAAGCCTCACAACAGGCGGTAGAGTGTGCTCAGAGCTCTGTTTAACCCTATTGATAGAGGCGAGCCACAACAGATATACCAACCAGGCAGATCTAAGCGAAAAGGGGTTGACCCTGCTGCTAGGCATAGCTCGAGAGCTGGCCCAAGAGGATGAAATCCTACTGATCGAGAACCCCGAAAGCAGCATAGAGACCAAGGCTTTCACCGCCCACACAGCCCTTGCGGTGGGGCTCACGGTCGAGATCACAACAAGAGAGGATATTAATTAACAAACACTAAAATATGTTTACTAACAATCCCGAATACTTCAGCGCCTCGTTAGAAAATCTTATATTTGAATACGAGAGCGACGAGGTAAAAGATTTAACTGTGGAGATACGAGATGCCTACACCCTGGGCGAGATTGGCAACAAGCTATTCTTCTCCTCGTCGCACATCTTCATCAATGTTGCCCCCTATCTTCGACACCTATCCGAACCCACCCCGAATATTGGCGCCAGCGGCCAAGTGGAGGATATGGGTGCTCGTGGCGCGGTGATTCTATTTCGCGGCGTGGACGCCAGCTCGCCCTGCAAATTTATAAAAAACAGCATTGATGCCCCCTTAGAGGGTCTGCTTGCTGCGAGCTCGCTACAGCGCACCATTGCCCCCGACGAGCAGGATATCATCGCCATACGTTCATCTCAAAACATCAACATCAGCGCAAGTGCATATTTGCCGAGCGGCGAGCTGAGCGTGCAGAGCCTCTACGACATCAGCGCCGAGGATGACGACATATTCTTCATCAGACTCAACGCCGCCGACTTCCCCTCGGCTGCGGCTATAGATCTCAGCATCGACTGGGGCGAGGCGAGCAGCACGATAAACTACACCATCGTGAGACGAGCCGAGCGCCAGGTGCGAATAGCCTGGATAAACTCGATGGGGGGCACCGAACACTACAGCTTTCCGCGCATCGAGAGCGAGAGCATAGACGAAAGCGGCAAGAGGGTGATCGGCTGCACATCGGCCTATGAGCCCTATGAGACGATCGCGGCATTGGGCGAAGCGAGCTTTGCCCCCTACGCCTGGCTTGTTGATGAGAGTGGCTACAGGCCGATCACCATCCAGAGCGGCACTTTTAATATTATTGTTGATGGCGAGCTCTCGCTTGCCGAGTTAAAATTTTCAGAAGATGTATAGCCTATATATTGACCAGAGAGAGATCGCGGAACTTGAGAAGCTAGACTTTACGCTTAGCTACGACAGCTCGCTTTTGCAGAGCATCGACAAGCTAACCTCACAGGTGGTAACCCTGACTCTTCCATCCACATCTCTCACCGACGATATATTTGAGTGGGCGCGCGAGCCGCACCCCTACAACCGCTTCCACGCCGAGGAGCACACCGGCACGCTCTACTACAACGCCGAACTACTATTTGAGGGGCAGCTGCGGCTTCTCAGCGTAGTGCGCGAAGATGGCTCGACGAGCTACAAGATCTCGATCACCCGCGAAAAGCCCACCTGGGCGAGCAACGCTTCGGCCAGCTCAATGGCCAAGATCGAGAGCGACTTCTCGTCGGCGCTCACCATCGAGGGGATCAAGAGCAGCTGGAGCGAGGAGGATGGGGTGCGCTTTATGCCTATCCATCGCGACAGCTACGACGAGGTGTGGTCGAGCTCGAGCAACGAGAATGTGCGCCGCATCCGCACAATCGACGACTATCACCCCTTCCTGCACGCCGCCACCGCCCTTAGGAGCATCTTCTCCGCGTCGGGCTATACGCTGGTGAGCGATTTTGTCGATGGCGACGAGTTCGACTCGCTCTACGTCAGCGGCGCCTACGCCTCGGTCGATGGCGATGCTGCACGCGAGCAGATGAACTTCCTTGTAAAGCGCGGCGAGGCGGGCACATCGACAGCCGGCATAGATGGCAGGGTCTACATCACCGGCGGAGTGGCATCCAACAGCGTGGGCTACATGGTATCGCTCGACACGCTCGAGAGCGACGATGAGTGCTTCTCGACAAACGGCTGCATGACAAGCGTGGATGGTGTGCCGGCATTTGTGCCGCTGAGCTCCACCGATGTGGGCTTTGTCTATCGACTCTGCTACACAACCGACTATCGCATCCTCACTCGCGAGCGCCTTCGCGGATTCGACACCTTCTACCTGGCTGGCGAGCCAGAGATCGAGGTGGAACTGGTAAATAACTTTGCTGATAAGCGCGGCGAACTGCGCGGATCGTACCAGTATCTACTTCTGGTCTTTGACCACATCTCGGGAGATAAGTATCAAATCCTGGATGGCAACTCCGATGTGGTGGCGACAATTGACGGGCGCTCGGGCACATTCACAACCCCAAGCGAGATTGTGGGGGAGTATACCCTCTATCGTGGTGATAGCGATGGATGGATCGGCAGCTACTCGGGCGACTGGGCGCTATATGATGGTTATGTCACCGAGGAGGGGGAGTTAGAGCTCGACCTGACCATCCGCTCGGCGCCGGTGAGCTGCTCGCCGACCAGCCCCGTGCTCTTTACGCCGATCTATGCAGGTGGCGCAAACCCCGGCATGAGCTTCACCCTCCAGGGGGAGAGCTCGATCAGCCCCTACTTTGCCGGCTATCCCGGCTATGGCTCACAGCTCAGCTTTGAGGATGTGGGCGGCGGCGAGAGCACACAGATGCAGTTTATCACCTCCCTGCAGCAGATCTTCAACCTGATGATCTACACCGACCCGCTGCGCAAGAGGGTCTACATCGAACCCTATGATAGCATCGCGGGCGATGGGCAGGAGTGGGATTGGTCGTCAAAGCTCTCGGGGAATAATCTCGCCATCTACGACCGCGCCCTGAGCGTCAAAGAGGAGCAGAGCCGCGGCTATCAGCTGCATGATGGCTACACTCTGCGCCTAGAGCTCGAGGAGGATGAGGTCTTTGGTCGAGCCGATTGGCTCATCGACTCATCTGCTGCCGAGAGTGGATCTAACACCTATCTAAACCCTCTATACTCGCCCTCGTGCTGCGACGAGGATGGCGTATTGATCGTTGGCGATAGGGATGATCTGGAGCTTGTCGACAGCTATGACTTCTCGCCCAGGGTGGCCTACCAGCTCTCGGGCAGCCTCTCGGATGGTTCGCCGCGCCTGGCCTTCCACTCTCCCGAGGATGGGATGGGCCTCTGCTTTGAGGATCGCGATGGAGTGAGCGGACTCTACTCGCGCTTCTATGCCGGCGAGGCGGAGCACCAATCATCATGCCGCGTGGCGCAGGTGGAGCTCGGTATCACCCCCTATGAGGCAGCCGAGCTGCTCTCGCCGCGCGAGGGGTCGCCATCTGTGCTCTCGCTCTTTCGCATCACCATCTCGGGAGAGCAACACACGGCGAGGATGCTCTCGATGGAGGGGTATAACCCCGAAAATGGCACCGCCACATTTACCTTTTTACTATTAAATTAAATTATGGAATCAATCAAAATTAGAAATTCGCTCGAGTATTGCCAGATCGACATCGAAGGGATGATAGGCGTTCCCGAGGAGTGGCAATTCCAAGATGGCGAGCAGCGAGTGGCCACCTACGAAGGCTTCCGCCAGGCGCTACAGCGCATCGAGGAGCTCGAGGCTAGCCGCGTTGTGGTGAATATTCGCTCAAGCGGCGGCGATGTAAACGACGCGCTGCTTATCTATGAGGCGCTTATCTCGCTCGATGCCGCCATCACCACCCGCTGCTATGGATATGTAGCCTCAGCGGCGACGATCATCGCACAGGCCGCCTCCGAGGGGGAGCGACTCCTATCGCCCAACTCTCTATATCTTATCCACAACTCTAGCTGCCAGAGCGAAGGTTCGGCAGATGATCTTGAGGCCAAGGCGGAGCTGCTGCGCAAAACCGACCGCCAGATCGCCGAGCTCTACGCTCGTCGATCGGGGCTCACGGCCGAAGAGTATCTAGAGCTGATGCAGGAGGAGGGCGGCCGCGGCCGCTGGCTATCGGCCGCCGAGGCTATCGAATATGGCCTAGCGGATGGCCTCACCGAGGGTGCCGCCGCCGAGAGCGAGAGCGCCGAGCCAACCGAAGAGGAGCAGGAGCAGGATGAACCCAAGGAGGGCGCCGTTCAGAATATATGGCGCAAGATCAGCTCGCGCCTAGGAATCAAGCGAGCCGAGACGCCCATCTCGAGCGTCCCGACAGAGCGACGCAACATCATGCACGAGAAGATCACCGCTCAATCCAAACTAGCATTTGACGAAGAGCAACAGAGCGCCCTTCCAAGCAAAATAAAGGAGGTTGAGGATCCACTCTTCTCGAGAGCACAACTAAGCGCCAACGGCAGGGCTTATGATGCCGACATTAAGAAATTCTATAGATAAAAAAACAAAAAATCATGAGTTACATTGAATCAACAAAGAACTACACAGGAGGCGAACTTGAGACCATCTTCTTCCGCCCAATGCTAACGGGCGATGCCGCCGCCGATCTAGGCGTTAAGGTGATCTACAACATGCCTGTGCCTACAACCATCAGCATCTTCAAGGGCAGCGAGAATCTGCTTCAGACCAACGATGGCTCGGGCTGGGGTGGCACCACATCGACAAAGAGCCAGAAGACGATCGAGATGGCACGCGTGAAGGCCGAGATGAGCTACGCCGCCTCGGACTACTTCTCGCTGGTATTCGACAACCTGGCCACCAAGGATTCGCTAAATGAGGAGGATCTAACCGGCTCACAGCTAGAGGCTGCCGAGACCGAGATCTTCCGCCGCTCGATAGCCGATTCGCTTCGTGCCTCGGTGTGGTTGGGTGATACAACATCGGGCAACTACAAGACCTTCGATGGTCTGCTTAAGCTTATCTCGGCGCCATACGAAGCTGAGACATACGACTACTATGAGTTTGCCAAGACCGACCTTGCCACCACAGGCATAGCCGTTAAGCTCTTCGACAAGTGCTGGGACGAGGCCTCGGCCACGCTTCGCGACATGAAGGCCGATGGTCAGCTGGTATACTATGTCACATCGGACATCTATGCCCTATATGAGAAGGAGCTAGACTCGAGCGGCACAAGCGCCTCATATACCGAGAGCGTAAATGGTCGCCAGGGGCTATTGTATCATGGAATTGAGGTCTACAACGTGCGCCTAGAGGAGGCTCTTGCAAGCGCCTATCCTAGCGGATCGTTTGTACTGTTGACCGATCGCCGCAACCTTGTGGTGGCTGTCAACACGGCAGACTTCCCAGGCTCGGAGATCCGCATGTGGTACAACCCAGATGAGATGGAGAACCGCCAGAGAGCCTCGTTTGCCGTGGGCTGCCAGGTGGTGGATATGTCGATCGTATCGGCTGCACTCTGCAATATCGTCTAACGATGGGCTCTACACGGAGTATTGGTGGGATCAAGGGCGTAAGCCTTTGGTCTCCCAATTTTAATAATGTATCATCGCGTGCGGAGTATCTTCGCCAGGCAGATATCACCTCGCTAGAGCAGAGCGCCATAGCGATTCCGATCCGCCCCGATCTCTGCTCCTACAGCGAGAGTGTTAGCTTTGCGGGTGGTCGCGCCAAGGTGGAGCACACCCTTAAACTCTGCACCGACATAGATGTCGATCTACTCGCCTATGATGATTTGGCCGAGGCCACGAGCTATGGCCTGGTGGCCTTTATCACTCTCTATTCGGGGGTAAAAATCAGGGTGGGATATAGCCCTCTGCTGCGAATGGAGAGGATGCTTTCGCTCACCTCGATCTCCAGCGAGAGCGGCTCATCTAAGGTCGACTATCCGCTTAAGAGCTGGTTGTTTAGCTCTTTTGACGATCAAATATTACTCTAAAAACAAGATTATGGGCAAGACAAAATTAGCAATTACAAACCGAACAGATCCATATATGAGCGTGGGCGAGAGGGCGGCCAGCTGTGGCGACTACTGGCGCTGGGGCGACGACAACCTCTTTCCGCAGGCGCTCTCGCTCTTGGCACGCCGCTCGTCGACCCACCGCCGCATTATCAACGACAAGGCCGACTACATCTCGGGCAAGGGCTTCTCGAGCTCGATTGAGGATGAGAGGATCACCCGCTTCATTAACAGAGCCAACGCCTCGGGCGAGTCGCTAAGACAGGTCCTAAACAAGCTCTCGTTCGACAAGGCGCTCTTTGGCAACGCCTTTCTAGAGATTGTAACCAACCAGAGCCGCTCCACCCTCGCACTCTACCACCACGACGCTTCGCGCTGCCGCCTTGCGCGCGATGGAGGGCATATACTTTTGCACCACGACTGGAGCCAATATCGCACCTCGGAGGCGATCTCGCTACCAAAGTATCCCAACTTTGAACAGAGCGAGGATGGCATGCTGCGCGCGATGATACACTACAAAGATTATGAGCCCACCTTCGAGCACTATGGTGTGCCGCCCTATATCGCCGGCATGGCGGTGGCGGCGGTGGCCTACAAAACCGACGAGTGGAACATATCACGCCTAGATAACTCATTCCAGATGTCGGGCGTAATGCTACTCGACAACAGCGTCGACAGCGAGGAGGAGGCCAACGAGGTGATCCGCGCCGCGCAAGATAAGTTTGGCGGCAAGCCTGGCCAGGTGCTCTTTGTGTTACGCGAGGGATCGGCCGACGACAATTCGCGCTTTATACCCCTCTCTTCCGAAAACGACGGCGACTGGCAGGCGCTCCACGCCTCGGCAAATGCCGATATTGTGGTCGCCCACTCGTGGTTCCGCGCCCTGAGTGGCCTCGACTACTCTACAGGCTTTAGCTCCGAGCGGATTATCAATGAGTATGAGGTGGCACTTGGCACCATTATCCTAGGCGAGCAGGCGGAGCTTATGGAGCCGATACGCTCCCTGCTGAGCTCGATACTAGAGGTGGACTGCAGCTCGCTGGAGATTGTAAATCGCCCTCCAACGCAGATCAAGCCATCATATATGAAGGTGTGGGAGGCGCGCCGTGCCGATGGTCTCGACTTCGACCAGGAGGATGCCGCTCAGCAGAGGCTGCTCTCCGAGATTTAGGGGATCTTCGAAAAATAATCAAAAAATGACAATCATGGAACAAATCATCACACCAGAAGAGGTGGTCTCTCTAGCGCTAAAGGCTGAAGGGTACTTCCCCTGCGAGGAGATCAACCAAAACGATATTCTTATCGCGCAGCAGCGCTACCTGCGCCCAATCATCGGGCAGCCTATGATAGAGGCTATCGCCAGGGGCGAGCACTCGGATCTGTGTCAAAAATATATTCTCCCACCCCTGGCCGAGCTTGTGCGCCATGTAGTATTCAAGCGCCTGGGTCGCGAGAGCTCACTCACTCGCGCTCGTGCCCTGCTCGCCGCTTTGAGCCAGGAGCTAGATACAAACGCCGCGAGCTATAAAGAGTATAACCCGCGGGAGAATATCCTAAAGCGCTGCCAGATACATGGTGCCCATATACAGAGGCACTAGAGTGGTCGGTCGGCCTTAATGGCTAGTTTAAGGATTGCCACAAGCTCACCATCAGCAAAAAGCATCAGGCGCTGCCCCTCGCGCTCGTAGCTGCTCACCTGCTCTAGGCTCTTAAGCCAGGCGCCAGTGTGGCTGTCGTCCGGGCACATCATCATCGTTGTTCCCGATGGCGTGAGCTTTAGTGTGCGCTGCTCTCTATCATAACTATAGCCGCCGAGGAGTTTATTACAACTAACATCGCCCGAGAGCCCTCCATCCTCAGCAAAACGGAGGGTGTAGGTGCTTGATCTATCGAGACGGAAATCGGTTCCCGTAAGCTGCTCCAATCGCCACTCGCTATTTGCGAGATTTTGCGATGTGCTCTTTGTACTAAGGCGACATGGACAGCAGCCAATAAATGTAAACATAAGTAGCGCAGAGGCGATCAATAGTGCTTTTTTCATAGGTCTTATTATTAATTTAGTGCAAAGATAGATAAAATGGTGCCAATTTTTGTATTGCTCTCTAATATTTTTTATCTTTGCGAAGATTGAAATTTCACATTAATTAAAATAATAGGACTATGTTCGCAATTGATTCTTTCGATTTCACTGGCAAGCGCGCCATCATCCGCGTTGACTTCAATGTACCCTTGAAGGAGGGTGTGGTAACAGACGACACTCGTATCCGTGCTGCTATCCCAACAATCAAGAAGGTATTGGCCTCTGGTGGCTCAGTAATCCTTATGTCGCACCTTGGTCGCCCGAAGATGAACAACGACATGAAGTTCTCGCTAGGCCAGATCATCACCGCCATCGAGGAGCGCCTTGGTGTTAAGATCGCCTTCGCTGGCGACTGCATGGGCGAGAAGGCTGCCGAGATGGCTGCTGCTCTTAAGCCAGGTGAGGTTATGATGCTCGAAAACCTTCGCTTCTACGCCGAGGAGGATGGCAAGCCACGCGGTCTAGCTGCTGATGCCTCTGACGAGGAGAAGGCTGAGGCCAAGAAGGCTGTCAAAGCTTCACAGAAGGAGTTCGTTAAGAAGCTCGCTTCTTACGCTGACTGCTACATCAACGACGCCTTCGGTACTGCTCACCGTGCACACTCTTCAACCGCTCTTATCGCCGAGTACTTCGAGGGCAACAAGATGTTTGGCTACGTTATGGAGAACGAGCTTAAGGCTATCGACAGCGTTATGCAGAACCCACAGCGCCCATTCTGCGCTATCGTAGGTGGATCTAAGGTATCTTCTAAGATCACCATCATCGAGCGCCTTATGGAGAAGGTTGACTCGATCATCATCGGTGGTGGTATGACCTTCACTTTCGATGCTGCTCGTGGCGGAAATATCGGTAGCTCACTTTGCGAGCCAGATATGTTCCCCGTAGCTCTAGGTATCCTAAAGAAGGCCGAGGAGCTTGGTGTTAAGCTTATCATCGCTAAGGATGCTCTTGCTGCTGACAAGTTCGATGCTGAGGCCGCCACACAGGTTGTACCAGCTAACAACGTACCAGAGGGTTGGATGGGTCTAGACCTTGGCCCAGAGGGCATCAAGGAGTACACGGCTCACGTCGCCCAGAGCAAGACTATCCTTTGGAATGGCCCAGTAGGTGTATTCGAGTTTGAGAAGTTTGCTGCCGGCTCAAAGGCCGTGGCTGAGGCTATCGCCGAGGCAACATCTAAGGGTGCCTTCTCGCTAATCGGCGGTGGTGACTCTGTAGCCTGCATCAACAAGCTTGGCCTTGCCCAGAAGGTATCTTATGTGTCTACTGGCGGTGGTGCTCTTCTTGAGTATATGGAGGGGAAGGTGCTTCCAGGCGTAGCTGCTATCCGCGGATAGTCTCGCCCCAACTCCACAAAAAGAGCAGCTCTTGCGCTTCGATCGAAGTACAAGAGCTGCTCTTTTTTGTATTACCCAGGGCTATTTGCTAGCGCGCGAGCGGACAACCACGCATCCATGTGCCGGCACAACGCACTTAAATTCGCGAACCCTGAGGCCAATATCTGTCTGCCTCCAGACATCGCGCAGGATACTCTCGCCCCTCACGCCTATAGCCCGAAGATCTACCGTAACGGTAACATCCTTATCGTTGAAGTTAAATACTCCAAAGGCACGATTACCATCCGACAGCGGCTTTACAAGGATATCAACACCATCCTGCAGCGGAACCCTTTTGGCCGGGATAGAGATCTTATCCTGGTTTATGGCCAACATCTCAAGATTTGTCACAAGGCTCAACTCAAAGGGGGTGAGCTTCTCAAGATCACAGCTCAATAGCATCGGAGCTCCCCAGAGCACAAATGACGAGACATGGTGGTAGAGCTCATCGGCCGTAAGTTCCATCTTCGAACCATACTTCTGCAAGCCCACCATCAGAAAGTCTGGGTCGGGTGTGTGGCCAGGGTTGCCCCTAAAGGCCTCTTCGAGCCAACCGATGTGGTTATCCCAATTCTCGCGAAGATTTAGGTGGTCGCCATCGCCATCCCACCTGGCGCGGATGTCGCCTCCCGTGCGGAACACCTGCACATAGTCGCGGCAGCGCTTCCACTCCGAGCGTGGACATGAGTTTGAGATCGAGAATACAATATCGCGCCCCGAGCGACGTAGCGCTGTGGCCATATTTACGATGCTGGCCGAGTCGTTGGGGTTCCAATCATACTTCATGTAATCCACCCCCCAATCTGCCCACTGCTTGGCATCGTTATCGTCGAAGCGGAACTTGCCCACAAGCGAGGCGCGCCCCTCGACATTCATATTCTTCATCGAAACGATGTCCGCCTCGCTCCACTCGCCGCTCTCGCGATTGCTGCTGCCGCCGATACATCTGGCATAGGAGGTTATCCATGGTGTTGAGTAGATGCCAAACTTAAGCCCCATTGAGTGGATCTGATTCGATAGCGCCTCGATATTGGGGAATGTCTTAGGGTTTGGCTGAATGGCGTTGTATTTACCACCGCGCTCTGTCCCCTGCCAATAGTCATCAATATTCACATACTCATAGCCTAGATTCTTGAGCCCCAACTCGACGAGCTGATTTGCATTGCGCATAACCGCCGCGGCACTCACCGTCTTTTTTGTCGCGATCCAGCTGCTCCAACCCATCGGCGGGGTGAGCTGGATCTTCTCGCCCACGACGATCTCTAGATTCTGCACATCGCTGCCAAACCTATTTTTCGCCTTTAGGGTTACGTTATATCTCTGCTGCTTGAGGTCGGTAATCTTGCCCGATATAATGCCACTCTCGGGATCTAGCTTAAGACCCTTAGGGAGGTTTTCGGCGCTCAGCTCAATAGGCACCACGCCCGAGACTGCGACATTATATATAAAGGGCGCGCCCGGGCGCACACCAAACCTCTCGGGGCTATTGATGCTGGCTCGATCTGGAATTGCTGGTGTTAAGATATAGTACCCCTCCCCACGCTTGGGGTTGTAGGTCTCCTTTATGGAGGTGCAGCCGATGGCCATGGCCGATAGCGCTGCGAGTGTGATAAGTTTGGTAATATTCATTGTGCTCAGAAGTTAGATGGCATAAAAATAGTGAATATTTTGTTAAAATGAAAATATTTTTTCACTTGATCCCTCGCCATTGCGCCCCCCCCTCGTCATTGCGGACTTGATCTAATCGTGTCCAAAATAAAAGGCAGACTATTTCCATATTCGCACCTCACACCGCACCTGCGTCATTGCGGCCTCCGAGCCGCAATCTCTAATTATCTGAATATCAGTCGTATTGAGATTGCGGGTCAAGCCCGCAATGACGGGAAGGGAGGGCTTTGAAAGAGAATAGAGATAGGGTGGGATTAGACTTTTTAACACGCTTATTTTTAACGTTTTAATTGCTTATTTTGGACACGATTGGACTTGATCCGCAATCTCTGGCGGTAGGCAAACTCCGGCAGAATGAGATTGCGGCTCGGGGGCCGCAATGACGTAGGCGCAGGCATAAAACCGCAATCCACCCCGCACACGTCATTGCGAACTTGGCAGCCACGCTAAAGATAGCGAGTGATCTCGCCCGAGAGCAGCAGCAGCGATATCTCGCAGAGCTTTGTGTTGTAGGTCGCCGTCACGATGCGCTCCTCGGCATCGAGCAGCGATATCTGCGCCTCGCGCATCTCTATTCCCGAGAGGTTGCCCAGCATATAACGCTCCATGGCGATAGTGTAGTTATCCGAGGCGGCCACGATGCTCGACTGCTCCAACCGGAGCAGCTTAAGATTGTTGGTGTAGGCCTGCCACACGGTGGCGAGCTTAGCCCTCAACTCCAGCTCCACATCGGCAAACGAAAGGTTGGCGTTGTCGATATCTATCTGTGCATTCCTGCGATCTGTCCGTCGCTTAGGGTCAAAGAGCGAGATGTCGACATCCACCGAGGCGGCAAAGCCGTGGATGTGGGTTCGCCTGGTTGTTGTGCGCGAGTAGCTATCATAGTTGTAGTCATAGCCCGAGCTAAACCCTATAGAGGGGTAGTTGCGCGCAAGAACACGCTTCATGTCGAGCTTGGCGATATTCACATCGTGCTCGGCCGAGATCAGCTCCGAGTTATTGGCCATCATCTTATGGAGGATGTCATCATAGTTTAGATCTATGTTTATGGTGATAACCGTATCCTGCACCTCAACCGGCTCGGTCACATCATCCAAAACCATCAACTTAGCGAGCTCCACAGAGGAGGTGTAAACCATCTCCAGCTGCTTGATATAGTTGGCGCTATCGACATTAAAGTCGACCCTGGCCTGCTGTAGATCTAGGCGCGAGTAGTCTCCAACCATATACCTGGCGCGCACGATGCGCAGGCGCTCGCGGCTCAGGGCGGCGGCCGAACGGAGATTCTCTAGCTTCTGCTTCTGCTGCACATTGTTGAAGTACTCCGAGGCGAGCGAGGCGATAAAGTCCTCAATCGCCAAGCGCGTCTCCACGCGGCTGCGGCTTGCCAGCTCCTTATAGCGCTCATGGTTGGTTCGGATAAGAAATCCATCAAATATCGTCCAGCCCAGATCCAGCCCTAGCGCCGAGCTAAAGTTGTTGGCTCGCGTGGTGTAGTTCGAACCATCGGCGCGCACCTTGGTGTTGGTGACATCGTTTGTAAAGTCGTTGTCATTATCTAGCGCCAAATCGGGCAGATAGCCAGCATAGGCTATGCTAGCCTCATTCTCATACTGCTGCTGCTCGGCGCGGATGATCTTTAGCTTATAGTTACTCTCAAGACCTATGCTGAGCATACTCTTCAACCCATCGGGGTCGGGCCCCTGCCCTTGCGCCATCGACGAGATGCTACATAGGCTAAGCAGAGCTAGTATTAAACTATATCGTCTCATTGTTAATCTCTTTTGGATTTTGGTTAGTAGATAGGTAGCTGTAGATTGCAGGCACGACATACATGGTCAGGATGGTAGAGACGAACATGCCGCCCACAACGGTCACACCCATGGCGATTCGCTGATTGCAACCCTCGCCCGAGGCGATCGCAAGGGGGATAAGACCCAGGATAGTCGAGGCGGAGGTCATAAGGATCGGGCGCAGGCGCTGCTGCGCGGCCGCCGAGACCGCCGCAAATTTATCCTCGCCCTCCTGCTGCTTCTGGTTGGCAAACTCCACAATGAGGATTCCATTCTTGGCCACCAGACCTATAAGCATGATGATACCGATCTGCGAGAAGATATTCATTGTCACCCCACAGTAGTGCATAAAGGCCATGGCGCCGGCAATGGCCAGCGGCACCGAGAGCATAATTACAAATGGATCTTTGAAGCTCTCAAACTGCGCCGAGAGGATCATATAGATCAGCAGCAGGGCGAGCATAAAGGCATACATAAGCGACGAGGCGCTCTCGCTGTAGCTCTGGCTCTGGCCGCTGAGCGCCGTGCGGAAGCTATCATCCAACACCTCCTTCGAGATCTTATCCATCTCGGCGATGCCATCTCCGATTGAGTAGCCATCGGCAAGGTCGGCGGTCAGAGTTGCCGACACAAAGCGATTGTAGCGATAGAGCTGCGGAGGCGCCAGGGCGCTCTCAAGCTCGATAAGGTTATCCAGAGGTACCATATCGCCGCGGTCGGTGCGCACATAGAGCGACTTTAGATCCGAGGGCTTATTACGCTGCTGGCGGTTGATCGCACCATTGATCGAATACTGCTTACCATTCATATAGAAGTAGGCCATGCGCTGACCACTCAGACCATACTGTAGAGTCTGGGCGATGGTGCGCGTGCTCACACCCATCATCGTCGCCTTCTCGCGGTTGATCTTAATTCGCAACTCGGGCTTGGTGAAGTTTAGATTTACATCCCCCTGCTCCAGGATTGGATTCTCATCCATCTTGGCTATAAACTCGGGGATGACGCGCTCGAGGTTGTCGATAGAGGTTGTCTGCAAGATATATGATATTGGCATGCCGCTACCGCCGCTACCGATCGAGGCGGCCTGCTGCACAAAGGCTCGAGCCTTAGTCTTACTCTTTAAGGCGTTGGTTAGCTTGCGCGCCACATCCATCTGCGAGTAGTCGCGCTCGTTGATATTGGGCAGGGTGATACGCATAAAACCTCCACTTCCATAGACACGCGCCATAACCGACTCCGCTTCGGGGGCAACCGAGTCGACGAGCAGCGCCAGATCCTCGTTGTAGTCGCGCATATACTCATAGGTGATCGCCTCGGGACCACGCGTATTGATTCTTATATAGGAGCGATCCTCCATTGGCGACATCTCCGATGGGATTACATTTATAAGGTATGCTATAGCACCAGCGGCCACAACCAGGGTGACGATGGCGATCCATCGGCGCCTCATAACAAAATCCAGAGAGCGTGCATAGATGCTATTGAGCCCCACGAAGAATGGCTCGGTGAAGTTATAGAAGGCGCTCTTTCGCTCCTGGCGCTTAAGGATCTTGGTGGCGAGCATCGGGGTGATGGTCAACGCCGTAAACGACGAGATAATCACCGCGCCCGAGATCACCATACTAAACTCCCTAAAGAGCCTGCCCGTAACGCCATCCATAAAGACGATGGGGAAGAATACCGCCACCAGGGTGACCGTGGTTGAGATAACGGCAAAGAATATCTCCTTCGCACCATCAATACCCGCCTCGATGGGCTCCATGCCTCGCTCGATGCGCAGATATATATTTTCGGTCATAACGATGGCATCATCGACCACCAGCCCGACCGCCAGAACGATGGCCAGCATGGTGAGCACATTGATCGAGAAGCCAAAGAGATACATCACAAAGAATGAGCCGATGAGCGAGACGGGGATCACAATACACGGCACAAGCGTCACGCGCCAGTCGCGCAGGAAGAGGAAGATGATCACCACCACCAGCAGCAGCGCTATGTAGATGGTCTCCTGCACCTCGTCGATAGAGGCACGGATAAAGTCGGTGCTATCGAAGATAATATTCCACGACACATCATCCGGCAGATCCTTCTGCATCATCTTCATGCGGCGGTAGGTTGCATCGGCGATATTAATATGGTTTGCACCCGGCTGCGGCACTATAACCAAACCAACCATCGGCACACCATCCATCTTAAGGTATGATTTAATATCCGAGGCATCCAGATCGGCGCGGCCGATATCGCTTAGGCGGATGATCTTGCCATCGCTCTCCTTGATGATGAGGTTGTTAAACTCGTCGGCCGAGGACATCTGACCCATGGTGCGGATCGTTAGCTCGATGGTGTTTCCCTCGATCGAACCCGAAGGGAGCTCCACATTCTCGCGATCTACGGCATTCTTAACATCTACCGGAGTGATTCCATAACCCGCCATGCGCACCGGATCCAACCATAGGCGCATAGAGTACTTCTTCTCGCCCCAGATATCGACCGAGCTCACATCGGCGATGGTCTGCAACTGCTGCTTTACCGTCAGATCGGCGATCTCGGTGATCTCCAGCAGCGTGCGCTTAGGGCTCTGCAAGCCGATTCCTATGATCGACTGAGCATCAGCATCGGCCTTGGTCACCGTTGGCGGATCGCAATCCTTTGGCAGGCGCTTCTGCGCGCGCGAGACCTTATCGCGCACATCATTGGCCGCAGTCTCCATATCGACCGATAGCTCAAACTCAACCCTGATACGCGAGCTGCCCTGCGAGCTGACGCTGGTCAGGGTCTTAATTCCTGGGATACCATTCACCTCCTGCTCGATTGGCTCGGTGACCTGGTTCTCGATAACATCGGCATTGGCACCCGAGTAGCTACACTGTATGGTGATAATTGGATACTCAACCGAAGGATACTCTCTAACGCCGAGCGACGAGTAGCCGATCACGCCAAAGAGGATTATAATAGCTGTAAGTACCGTTGCCAGTACGGGGCGACGTATACTAAGTTCTGAAATATTCATGAGCCGAGATTATTCTAGATTGTCCAACTCCACCTCTAGGCCGGTACGCAACTGAAGCGTACCCGAGACGATAAGCGTATCGCCCATCTGCAATCCGCGCAGAACCTGCACCTGGCTCTCGGTGCGCATGCCAGCCAATATCTCCACCGGCTCGGCACGACCCGAACGATAGAGGAACACCTTATCACGACCCATCTCAGGGACGATGGCGTGCGAGGGGATAGCTATTGCATCGTTGACCTCCTCCTTATTGAGCTGCACCAGCGCAAAGCGACCTGCCATCAGGCGCCCGTCGGTATTTGGGTATATTGCACGAAGGGTATATTGGTGAAGCGAGGCATCAATCGACGACTCGGCGGCATAGACCTTAGCCTTGAACGACTCGAGCTCGCCATCGACAGTAAATGTTAGATTTGTCCCCTTGCCGATATGTGTGGCATAGCGCTCGGGGATGGCAAACTCCACCTTGAGCGGAGCATTCTTTGTCAGAGTTGCCACCACGGTCGAGAGATAGGCGTAATCTCCAACGCTCACCTGCCTTAGACCGATCATGCCATCGAATGGTGCACGGATCTCCTTTAGGGCGATCTTGGCGTCGATAATATCAATATCGGCCTGCAACATTGCAAGGTCGGTCTCCACCTGCTCCAGAGCCTCCTTGCTCACCGCCTCGCTCTCGAGGAGCTTAGCCTGGCGATAGACGCGATCGGTGGCTAGCTTAAGCTGCGTTGTTAGGCGAACACGCTGCGCACGAAGATCGGCATCATTGGTTCGCGCCAGCAGATCGCCTTTCTTGACCCACGAGCCCTCCTCGAAGTTGATCTCGGTCACCTTGCCAGCGCTCTCGAAGGTTAGATCCACAGTCTCGTCGGGCAGCAGCAGACCTGTGGTTGAGAAGCGGTCGACCATCCTGGTCGGCTTTAATACTATTGCATTGACATTGAGCCTATTTCTGCTGCTTCTGCTTCGCGAGCTCTCGGCCACCTGCTCATCGCGCGCCATCTCATCGTTTACTCTTGGTGTCTTGTTGTAGTACCACCAGGCGGCTACTCCGCCCACAACAGCGATAGCTAGACCCACTCTTACTGCTCTATTCATTTGGTTGGTTGGTTTATTCGTTTGTGCAAAGATAACCACTTTTATCTATTATTATCCTATTTTTAGGAGTTATTTAATATCTTTTTTATATCTGTGGGTAATGTTTTAAATTTTTTATATACCTTTGCCCCCGTTAGTGGTGCATCTGCGCAGCCATGCGCAGAGCTTAATAGGGAATCCAGTTTGAGTCTGGAACTATGCCCGTAGCTGTATGCTCCCAATATCTCATGGCACTCTTTTGCCACTATCCAGAAAATGGATGGGAAGGCAGGCCAAGCAAGAGATGGAGCGAGTCAGAAGACCTGCCGCTAGCACACTTGTTTAACAATCAGCCTCGGGGGCAAGGCGGTGTAGCTAACTCTTTATGCTTAGGGAAATATCTATAGGTTTGATGGCCATTGCTGCCATCTCGCACTCACATTTGGTCATGGCCGAAGAGTTTGAGCGCGAGATAGATAGTGTGGTTATATCATCGCGAGCATCAAGATCCACAGCCAAGGAGAGCACCCCCAAGCAGACCCTCACCCAATCCAAGATCGAGCTGCTGGGGATGAACACCCTCACCGATGCTGTCAAGACATTCTCGGGGGTGACAATCAAAGATTACGGCGGCATAGGCGGCATCAAGAGTGTCTCGATCCGCAGCCTGGGCGCCGAGCATACAGCCATCATCTATGATGGTGTGGCGGTGAGCAACACCCAAGGCGGGGCGGTCGATATCAGCTCCATCTCGCTGGATGACGTGGAGGAGCTCTCGCTCACCATCGGCCAGGGGGATGATATCTTTCAGGCGGCCAGAAACTTCGCCTCATCGGGAGTGTTGAGCATCCGCAGCGCCGAGCCTCGCTTTTCGGGGCGCGACTACAGGATTGGCCTCACCTATGAGATGGGCTCCTTTGCAACCTACAACCCGCAGCTATATCTAGCCTACAAGCTATCCGACAGGTGGAGCATAAGCTCGCGCACCGATTGGATGCTATCCGATGGCGACTACCCTTTCACACTCGAAAATGGAACACTCATAACCGAGGAGATCCGCTCCAACAGCGATGTTAATACCATAAAGAGCGAGATGAGCATCTTCGGCAGGGTGGGCACGAGCGGCAGGCTAATCCTCAAGGGTAACTTCCTCGACTCGGAGCGCGGATTGCCCGGATCGGTGATCCTATATAACGACTATGCCAACGAGCGCACATGGGAGCGACAGGGCACAGCACAAGCCAATTACGAGAACAGATTCAACAAAAAGTGGGCAATAAAGTCGGCCGCCAAATATAACTATAACTGGAGCCGCTACGACAGCGACTACAACACCGCGCGCGGCACGACCGACCTCTACACCCAACAGGAGTACTACGCCTCATCGGCCACAGAGTATCGCCCCGCAGCGGGATGGAGCATAACCCTGGCAGAGGATATCTTTTTCAACTCGCTCTCATCGACCGCCGCCGATGGTGCCGAGCCCGAGCGCCTAAGCTCGCTCACCGCAGCCGCTGCACAATATATGGTCGAGAGGCTCACCATCTCGGCCACCGCCCTCTATACACATGCACGCGAGTGGACGAGCGGCAACAACGGCTCATCACCCAACCGCGACCACCTCTCGCCGGCGCTGAGCCTTTCCTACAAGCTGCTCAAGGAGAGCGACCTGCGCCTAAGAGCCTCGTTCAAGGATAGCTTCCGCCTGCCAACCTTCAACGACCTCTACTACACCAAGATGGGCAACAACAACCTCTCGCCCGAGAAAGCTAAGCAGTATAATATTGGCCTGGGCTATGTTAGCGGCGTGGGCTCTTCGCGCTGGATAAACTACCTCTCGTTAACGGCCGATGGCTACTACAATCGCGTGGAGGATAAGATCATAGCGATCCCAACGATGTTCTACTGGACAACAATAAACCGCGGCCTGGTAAAGAGCCTGGGGGCGGACATAAACGGTGCGATAACCCTACGCCTAGGCTCACGTGTGCGCAGCGAGATATCGGCCACCTACTCCTATCAGCACTCGGTGGATAAAACCGACAGCGAGAGCTCGACATATAACTGCCAGCTCCCCTACACCCCCGTGCATAGCGGCGGCGCCACGGCCACCCTTATGCTGCCGTGGTTTGACCTGGGCTACACCTTAACGGCTGTCGGCGAGCGATACTCTAAATATGTAAACTCGTTTATGTATCAGATGGATCCCTACACCGATCAGAATATAAGCATCTCGCGCGAGTTTAAGTTTGCAAGCACCTCGCTAAAGCTTAGAGCCGAGGTGCTAAATATAGCCAACACAAACTACTCGGTGATACAGTACTACCCTATGCCGGGGCGAAACTATAGATTAACAATTACTTATAATATTTAACAAACAATGAAGAAGATCTTTTCTTATCTACTGCTTGCCGCAATGGCAATGACCATCACCTCTTGCGAGGAGACAACAACGGTAACTCCTGATGGTAGCGACACAAGCGCCGAGAACAACACGGGCATCTCGGGCGTATTCGTGCTAAACTATGGCTCTTGGGGCAGCAACGACTCATCGCTTTCGTTCAACGATGGAGAGAGCACTACAAACAACCTATTCTACTCAGCCAATGGCCGCTTGCTGGGTTCGGGCGCTAACGATATGGTTGTATACGGCGAGAAGATATTTATCTCGGTGAGCACATCAGATGTTATCTATGTAACTGATCTTGAGGGCGACATGATCACCTCGATCTCAAACTCAGAGTACAAAACTCCACGCAATGTTATCGAGCACGATGGCAAGATCTACGCCACCTACTACTTCTCAAACGATGCGAGCGTTGCAACTGGTGGTGTAGCGATGATCGACCCCGTAAGCTACACCGTAACTTCTGCCGCCGCTGGTCAGTACCCAGAGGGTCTAGCCGTTGCTTACGGCAAGCTATATGTTGCAAACTCTGGCTATGGCTATGGTACAACCCTATCGGTTTACGATCCATCGACCCTTGCCTATGAGAAGGATGTGGATGTTGCTGCAAATCCAAACTGGCTTGAGGCCTCTGAGGATGGTTCTGCTCTATACCTAATCACTCTTGGTGACTACTACGATGTTCCAGCGATGCTTCACTCTATAGCCTCAGATGGCACAGTTACAGCCCTTAGCTCACCTGAGGGTATGAGCCCAGGCGAGATGGCTTTGGGTGCTGATGGCGAGCTTCAGGTTCTTTGCGGTGTTTATGACAAGGATTGGAACTACTCGGGCGACATCTACACCTACAACGCCTCTACTGGCGCCTTGGTGGGTAAATTTATCACCGACAAGACAACCCTTGCCGACCCTTACAAGATCTCAGCTAGTACCTCTACCGGCCAGGTGGCTCTACTCACATCTCCTTCTAAATCTGAGGGTTCGGCTATAATCTTCGATGCTGCTGGCAAAAAGGAGAACAGCTTTGATGTTGGCCTTAGCCCAATCAAGGCTTGCTTCGTGGAGTAGTTATCTCCTCAACTCCACCCCCACGTCATTGCGGAGTTGATCTAATCGTGTCCAAAATAAAAGGCAGACTATTTCCATATTCGCACCTCACACCGCACCTGCGTCATTGCGGCCTCCGAGCCGCAATCTCTAATTATCTGAATATCAGTCGTATTGAGATTGCGGGTCAAGCCCGCAATGACGGGAAGAGAGGGCTTTGAAAGAGAATAGAGATAGGGGGGTAAGGCTTTTTAATACGCTTATTTTTAACGTTTTAATTGCTTATTTTGGACACGATTGGAGTTGATCCGCAATCTCTGGCGGTAGACAAACGCCGGCAATGACGAACATGGAACAACTCCGCAGTGACGAGCGAGTTTTGGCTCTATGAGCCAACGCCCCAATGGGCAGTTTTTGTACCAAAACAGCCTTTTTGTGAGTGGGGCGAGTGGGCGGCAACTGCCTCTGGCGGGCGGGGATAGCACCCCCGCAGGTGCGGTTTTATTGTCGGCTACCTTCACCTCTCCTGCCAAGGAGAGAAAAGAGCACCAAATATAATTATGAGAGTAAAAAATTTAGTTTTAGTTATTTTTTCAATTTTGCTCGGCGGCTGCACAGCTGGCCGGGCAAAATTCTCTTTTGAGGATGGTCGGCCACAGCGGCTTTTCTACGCCAAGGGCTTCTCGATAAGCTCGTTTGAGGAGTTTGAGATAGTCGAGCTGCGCGACCCGTGGGATACCACGCGCCTTTTGCAGCGCTATATCCTCGTCGATCGCAAGGTAAAGGAGCTGCCACCAATGCCCAAGGGGACTCTGGTGCGCACACCACTCGAGAGAGTTGTGGTATACTCCTCGGTGCACGCCTCGATCATCGAGATGCTGGGCGCGGCGGAGGCGATCGTTGGCGCGGCGGAGGTGCAATATATCAACTCGCCCATCTGCGAGCAGAGGATCAAGAGCGGACAGATCGCCAACCTGGGCGAGGCGACCTCTCCCAATATCGAAAAGATGATGAATATAGAGCCCGAAGCGATCATCTGCTCCCCATTCAAGGATGCTGGCTATGGCCCAGCCGAGAAGATCGGCGTGCCGATAATTGAGGCGGCCGACTACATGGAGAACCACCCTCTGGGGCGCGTGGAGTGGATAACACTCTTCGGTAAACTTCTTGGCAAGGAGCTCGAGGCGAAGAGAATTCTAGAGTCTACCACCCTGAGATACAACCTTCTGCGCGAGAGAACAAAGAGGGTTGAACATCGCCCACGACTGATGGTCGAGAAGAGGTATGGAGCTCAATGGTTTGTGCCTGGCGGCGAGAGCTATGCTGCGATACTCTATGCCGATGCCGGAGCAGATTACATCTTCGCCCAGGAGGCTGGATCGGGCAACCTGCCACTCTCGTTTGAGACGGTGCTTGATCGCGCAATGGATGCCGACGTCTGGCTGCTAAAGTACAACCTAGCCAAGGATATGAGCTACAGCGATCTTAAGGCGGAGTATGCCCCATATGCCAACTTCGCCCCATACAAGAGTCGCAACATCTACGCCTGCAACACCGGCAATAGGCCATACTACGAGGAGGTTGTAATGCACCCCGATTGGCTACTGGAGGATTATATCTCCCTCTTCCACCCCGAGCTACTCAAGGGCTACACCAGGCGCTACTTCGAGCCGATGGCCGAGTAGAGCCTCTCGCGCAATTCGGCGAGCGAAGAGCAGCGGTGACCATCTACCTCAAACGAGGTGATGGAGAGGGCTTTAACCAATATTGCAGAGCTCTCGCCATTGGGGTTGAAACCCCAACGAATCAATGCGTTAGAGAGCCAAAAGGCGAGCCTTGGCTCAGCTTCAACTCTAATATATCGCTCGGTTAGTGGAGTAGTCAGCCGCCCCTGCTTCTCATCAAAGAGCACACCATCACGAGATAAAAATCGCGACATGCGACCATCCAAGATCAACTCTTCGGGAGAGCCTATCAATAGGGGTTCTCCCCTTTTTTGCAGCATTATATTATCCGAGAATTGAATCGACATATCCAGATCATGGCTCGAAAGGAGTATCGTCTTGCCCATATCGGCGGCGAGCCTGCGCAGTAAAACCATGGTATCTATACGACTAGCCACATCCAAAAAGGCGGTAGGTTCATCCAAAATAATTATCGGGCATTGCTGCGCCAACGCTTTGGCAATCATCACCTTTTGGCGCTCTCCGTCGCTCAGCTGCGAGATGTAGCTCTTGGCCTTATGCTCAATACCCACAGCGCGAAGCGAACCGCTAATTATCTCATGGTCCGCCTCTCGTAGCTCGCCGAAAAAGCCCGTATGTGGGTGCCTGCCCAGCGAGACAAGTTCATAAGAGGTGAGCCCTCCCCCGGCACCCTTCTCGGTCAGCACCACCCCAAGAATCTTCGCTCGCTGCGCCTCTGAGTAACTTTTCAATGGGCGCCCCAAAAGCGAAACCTCGCCCGCGAGTGGAGGTAGGAAACCACACAAAGTCTTTATAAGGGTCGATTTGCCGGCACCATTAACACCCATAAGGGTTGTTAGCTCGCCAGCACGCAGCGCAAAGTTAATATCGCTATGCACCACATCCCTGTGGCGCCTGCCCTCGCGATAGCCGATATCGAGACCGCTTGCTGAAAGTGTTGACTCCATTAGTTGAAATATTGTATATTCTTGCGGTTCATAATAACATATATAATCACCGGAGCACCAAAGATAGGTGTTATGGCATTGAGCGGAAAGATCTGATTATCACCCACAACCACACTCATTAAGTTGCAGAAGAGGGCGACGAAAGCACCGAGTAAAATAGTGCTAGGAAGCAGATGCTTGTGGTTTGAGCTGCCCAAGATAAGGCGCGCAATCTGCGGCACAGCCAGGCCGATAAATGATATGGGGCCACAGAAGGCGGTGGTGGTTGCGGTGAGCAGCCCCGTGCAGAGGAGGATCAGAAGCCTTGCGCGCGGCACATTCACACCCAAATTTGCAGCATAACTATCACCCAGCAGCAACGCATTGAGCGGCTTAATAAGCAGCAGCGCACCAACTAAAGCGATGATTATAAAGGCTGCAAAGTAGGGCATCTTCTCCATCGAGACCCCCGAGAAGTCGCCCATGCCCCACATCACAAAGGCGTGCACCTTATCGCTCGAGGCGCGGAAGTTAAGGATAGATATCAGCGAGGATACCATATAGCCAACCATTATACCGATAATGAGCAGCATCGTGTTGCTCTTAACGCGCGTGGAGAAGAAGATTATTATCCCCAGCACCAGCGAGGCGCCCACCATAGCAGCTAGGATTATAGCTAGGTAGCCACTCAGCGGCAGCCACTCGACTAGGTGCACCACGCCACCCATATAGAGCATCACAATGGCCACGCCGAGGTTGGCGCCATCGCTGATTCCCAGGATCGAGGGGCCAGCCAAGGGGTTGCGAAAGAGAGTCTGAAGCATCAGGCCGCTGACAGCTAGCGCACCACCTGCTAAAAGCGCTGTTAAAGCTTGTGGCAGGCGTGATTCTAGGACTATATGTCTCCATGAGTCGCGAATGTATCCTTCAGTATCACCTATTAATATCCCCCAAACACCACGCAGAGGGATATCCACAGAGCCAAAAACGAGCGAGGCGGCCAAGAGCGCAAGCAGCGCTAGCAGAACTATTGGGTATATTAGATATCCTCTATTCATTATCTTATTTTTTTACTTTATTATTCTTCTTTTAAGTTTTTGTCGTTATTGCGGAGCTAATCCGCAATCATCCCTCAACGTCATTGCGGAGTTGACCTCTCACACGTCATTGCGGCCTCCGAGCCGCAATCTCAATACAGATGACATTCAAGCGATTAGAGATTGCGGATCAAGCCCGCAATGACGGACTTTGGTCGGAGCCCGCAATGACGGGAGTGAATCAAGCCCGCAATAAAAATCCACCAACTAAAAAAGTTTAGGGTCGGAACCTGTAAGATTATAACTCATTCTATGATGTGGCGTAACTCCAAATTTTAAAATCGCCTCGCGGTGCGCCTTAGTTGGGTAGCCCATATTTTTTATCCATCCATAATCAGCAAACTCCGCGGCGAGTCGCTCCATACACTCGTCGCGGTGGGTCTTGGCCAGAACCGAGGCAGCGGCAATATTGGCATACTTAGCATCCCCCTTTACTATACACCTGTAGGGTATATCGAGATCGGTCGAGAAGCGGTTGCCATCAATGGCCAGCAGCTCGGGACGCAGCTTCAGGCGCGAGGCGGCGATCGACATAGCCTCATGAGAGGCACGCAAGATATTAATCTCCTCTATACGGCGCGGCGAGAGCTCGACCACCTCCCACGCCAGAGCTTCACGCTCGATCACCTCGCGCAGGAGATTGCGAGATTTGCGACTCATCTGCTTCGAGTCGTTGAGTAGGGGGTGAAAGAAATCTTTGGGCAAAATAACCGCAGCGGCAAAGAGTGGCCCGGCGAGAGCTCCGCGCCCCGCCTCATCACATCCTGCCTCTATTAACTCGCTCTGTGTTGATAACTCCAACATTTTTATCTCTTATAATTTTTTAAGCTACAATAACCACCTCTCTCCACCACCCCATCCTCGGCTTAGAGATTGCGGGTCGGAGCCCGCAATAACGGGAGAGAGAACAACCCTCAATAGGGAGATGGGGTAAAGCGCAAACATACAATAAATTACAATCTCTAGCCATATTTAAGTTCCAAAATTAGTGAAAAAGTGTATTATATTTCATAATATATTAAAAATATTATATTTTTGCATAGAAATTTATAGAGCAATGGGCGAAAGAGAGATAAAAAAAGGGGAATCGTATTATAAAAATAGAGAGCTCACGATAGGTGCAGCGCTTCTACTGGTGGCACTCTCACCCCTAAAATTAATCATGGGAACGCTGCCTCCTTATGAGATGATCGACTACTCGGCGCCGATAAGCTTCGTCTCAAACTATATTCAGCAGGAGTACCCGATAGTGGCAACCATATTAGGCATGGTGCTAATTATCTACTCGGCAAGGAGAGTATCCAACGCCGCCCACCGAATGCACCTCTATGAGAGGAGTAATAATCTACCTTTTATAATGATGGTTATAACTACCCTATCTATACTCTCCTCGCAATACTACCTCACAACCGCCCTTACTGCAACCTTTGCCACGGCAGCTCTGGATCTAACGCTGAGCTCTTATCAAAACTCTAACCAAAACGACACTCTCTTTGGTGCAGGATTCACATTGGGTCTGCTGCCTCTTCTTTATCCACCAGCTATTATACTGATGCCCATGATGGTGTTAACTATAGTGCTCTTTAGCCGCACCCTGCGCGAGAGTATAATCTACACCATAGGTATTATAATACCATTCACGGCGCTGATGTATATCAACTGGTTGGCTGGATTTAAGGTTATAACTCTTATTGATGGTTTTATCTTCACAATAACACATGAAATTGGATTTTATATAAAATCCATAGATAACTACATTACCTGGGCACTGATCTCACTCTTTGCTCTGCTTATCCTTTTATCTGTTGTATTTATGGGGCAGATCACCGATCGTCGACGTGCAAAATTTCGCCTCTTTTATATCTTTATATGGCTTGGTGTTGCTCTATTCTCGCTTCATATTGGTGCTAGCAACTCAACATTTATTGCTATCGCAGCCCCAGCTGCCGCAACTCTGATGCCTATTACACTTCTCTCCATAGATGAAAAGTATAGTAAATATGTATACTATTTAGTTTTGATCCTAGCTCTATTAGGAGTGGTAATGTAATATTTTACTAAAAAACTATATATCTTTTAAAAAATAGTAAATTAATTTGGAAGTTTGCTAAATCTTACTACCTTTGTAATACGCAATGGGGTTCTCCCATACTCATTAACCTAACGACCTAACCAGAAGAAGCTAGCTCTCCCCAAGGGCTAGCTTCTTTACTTTTATCACCTATTCTCGCCTTCTCTATATCTATATTAGAAACATTTTAACTATTATAGATGAGAGGCATATTATAAGGGGAGTTCTAATTTCTCCCTAAAATACTTTTTCGCTACTAACCACCCCTTTTTGCTCTTGCAAAAATAGGTGGTAGGAGCCACTACAACCCACT
>JBCQTD010000011.1:0-46614 GCA_047178725.1 Rikenellaceae bacterium | reverse complement strand
GAGTTTTACCTCTCTTTCCTCTCTGAAAAAATATTTTATCTCATTCTCTGCAACTTCCCAATTCCTCAGTTGCATTTACAAGTTGAATTCAGGAAATATGGCAATAATTGTTTTACCCTACTTAAAAGAGTATATCGGCTCGGTAAGAGCTATTTATTACTCTTCTTGCCCTCGGTGGCAGCTTTTCTCGCCTTGTCTTGAGCGGCCTGCGAATTTGCTTTGCTAGCTTTAGCGGCATCATATTGCGCCTTCTGAGCAGCTGTGCGGTTCAACATCGCAGGGAGAGATTCGATTATCTCGCTGTTTCGCTTTTTGCGATCCTCTATAGTGCTCTCGTATACAACCTCATCGCACTTAACGGGGAACCCCTCGCTTATGATATTTTTATACGTGACCTTATAGTTGCCATTGGTGCAATCCAAAACTGCCACCAATGATGGGCCCACAAACGATTTCGGATCACCATAATGGTTCATCTTGAACTTGGCGTATTCAGAGGCTAGCGGCGGGCAAGCATAGATCTGCTTCTCGTCGGTCTGCCCCTGCTCGCCATATATAGCTTTGATATTTACAATCTCAGAGTCGCTGGCATATACACCAGGCTTAGCTCCGGCTACATATTTATGTTTTCTATCCACAAAACCGCCGTGCACCAATACTGCAATTCCTGAGCCCTTAGATAGCACACCATCAATCTTTACTGTTCCATTTACCGTAGCGTGAGGGTTCATCATAACAGCCGAACGGCCATTCTCGGTGATAACATTGCGCGCCTCGACATCAAACACGCCAGCATGTTTGCCTCCAGCTCCCGATTCGAGTCGCAGAGTTACGCCTCCGTTTGAGTATATATCCTGAAAATAGAGGCTCTGTGCACCATGGAGCTGGCATAGGCCATATCCAGCTTTTGCATTAAAGATAGCGCAGTCGCGCACCTCGCCAAAGGTTGGGCGCGAGATCTTCCATCCATCAATGCTCTCGGCCGATGTGGGAACAAAGACAATACCGCAATGAGTTGTGAAGTTGTCATGGATATTAGCGTCGGCAATCAGGAAGTTTTTGGCCATTCTAGCCACAATAAAACGAACCTTCTGGCTAGCACTATACTCCGAATAATCGACCTTAAACTTCTCGCCGCTCTGCAGCGCACGTATTGAGCAGTTCTCCACATACTCTGATGAATTTTCATCCTTCGGCGAGAATGTCAACATTATGCCACTCTTGCCGCCCTCGGCCATGAATGGCTTAAATACAGCATCTTTATCCACCAATATGTGGACATTCGAGGCCATATTAACGCTTAGGAAACGATATGTGCCCTTGGGGATTACAAGCGAGCCGCCCCCCTTTTCGGCGATGTCGTAGATTGCCTTTTGAAGGGCAGCCGACTGATCGGCGCTCTCGCTGCTTTTTAATCCATAATCACCTATTGCATTGCGGGTTAATTTGTAATTATCTATCGTCTCCGCGTAGTGCGACTTTAGATTTAGAGATACAATTTTTGCGGCAAAAGCACTAGGTGATAATAGCATCAATAGCGCTATACAAAGTAATTTTCTCATCTTTAAGTAGTGTAAAACAATTATTGCCATATTTTTAAAAGCACTCTTGAAGCGATATTTTTCACTATTAAATTTCAGTATAGAACCACTATATTTTCAATTCAATAGCAAAAAATCTCATCTCCAATAGTACTCTTAAAAACACACCAATAATTATTTTACCCTACTTATTGGTTTTAGGGTTTGTTGGAATCTATTTGAAAACATTATATTCGGGATTAACACATCTCTCGCCCCACGCCTCGTATATAAGCTCTAGATCTGCTTGTGCCTCGGGATACTCTCCCTTGTCGCCGCTCTCCTTGATCCAATCAGCGAGCCTTCCGCGCATTGCATTTAGCTCGGCTGCATAACTTGGCTCGCCGGCTAGGTTTACCACCTCGTCCGGGTCATTAATTAGATCATAGAGCTCCTCGGCCGGACGAGAGTCGCTCATCCACTCATCGGCAAAATCATATTTCCCACTCTTGGCCTCAGATATAAACTCTCTCCACCACGGTTTGTTATCTCTGTATTGAGGTTGTAGTAGTGGCCTGTCGGTCATGAAGTTACGTATGTATTTAAACTCCTTGGTTCTGATAGCACGAATGCGGTCTATTGTAAAGTCGCATCTGTCTCGCGCCGCCACAATAAACTCTCTATTATAATTTTTGTCGAAGATATTCTTGCTCTCCATATAGCTAGGAATCTCAATATTTGCCATCGCTAGTGTTGTGGCTGTAACATCGAGTAGGCTCACCATCTGATCGCGCCTTTCGCCTATCTTCACACCAAGCCTCTCAAGTAGTGAGTGATTCCCGGGAGCCGAAACCACGAATGGCATATGAATACCCCCATCATACAAGAACTGCTTGTCGCGCGGGGTGAGATATCCATTATCCGATAGGAAGATTATGATCGTATTCTCGTATAGACCATCGCGCTGCAGCTCCTCTAAAATACGCTTAATGTCGTTGTCGGTAGAGATTATCTGGTTATAGTGTTTGGCCAGCATACTACGCATAGATTTTGAATTTGGATAGTATGATGGAACCTTGATTGTGCTCTCGTCGACTGGATTTGCAACCTTAGAGTTGCCTTTGCCACCGTATAACTCTATAACACCAAAGAATGGTGCGCCCTCGGGTCGATCTCCCCAGCACCCCTTGCCCACTGTTCCAAAGCCGGGCTTCTCGGTGTATGTCCCGTTCCAATATGTGTCCCAATCATAGAGCCAATTAAAGTCATCCTTGCCATCGCTGTAGGCGTAATAGCCACCGTCGCTCATCAGTTGCGGCAGCACCTTCATGTCGGCCGGAAGTCTAGTTTCGCTCTTTTCGCTTCTTCCGCTGCGGTGATTGTGCGCGCCGATAGAGGTCTGCATCATGCCTGTTATGATGGCCGAACGCGTTGGCGAGCTTACCGAACTTGTCGAGTAGCAGTTGGTGTAAGTGACTCCATTCTCGGCCAGAAAGTCAATATAAGGAGTCTCAACGGTGTTGTCTCCATAGAGAGGCATCCATGGCGAGATATCCTCACCCCAGAGCCATAAAATATTCACCGGCTCCTCTTTTGTCGTTTGTCCGCACCCAACGAGAGAAAGCGCTCCTAGTGTGATTAGGTTTAAGTTTTTCATTAAATTAAATTTAGGTTAATTGTATGGTGCAAAATTACCACGGATATATATACGATAGGTGCACGATCTGTCAAAATAATGTTGCTGTAGGTATATTTTATCAGATTGTGTGCAAAAAGAGAAAGCACCTAAGTAGTTTAACCTACCTAAGTGCCTAGTTTTGAATTGTAGCGGGTCCGAGACTTGAACTCGGGACCTCATGATTATGAATCATGCGCTCTAACCAGCTGAGCTAACCCGCCATTGCTGATTGCGAGTGCAAATATAGGCTAAATTTTATAACCTACAAAATATTTAGGGATAAATTTCACTACAATTATTAGCGCAATAGTGGCCTGGGTTGATTATTAATGGTTTATCTAGTCTGGTTTTTGTAATTAAATTATTATATTTGCATAAAACAATAAGCTATGAGAGTATTTGATAGGTTAGAACGTAGGTGGCATAGTCGTAGTTCTGCGCTGCAGAAGTTTCAAATGGTGCTAGATCCTATAGTGGTTTTGGTGAGTGTGGCACTTCTGGTGGCACTTTCGATCGAAGTTATTAGTGGACGAGATGGCTACTTTACTCAGAGCTATCTCAACATGCAGCTATGCGCCTCGTTGGTCTATATATTAGATTTTTTTGTAGCCCTGACAATCTCGCCTCGAAGGTTAAAATACCTTTCAAGCCATATAATTGTGCTGCTGATCTCGCTGCCTTACCTATCGCTGCTCCCAAATCAGGGGCTCAGCCTGGGGCACGATCCCGCTCTGGTGATCGGCATTCTGCCTCAGTTGAGGGCTTGCCTAGCGCTCTATGTGGTCTTGAGGTGGATAATGCGCGAGCACACTATCAAAAGGCTCTTCTATGCCTATGTTGTCTCGGTGCTCTCGTTTACATATATCGCAGCTCTGATCTTCTATGATTGTGAGATTGGCAAGAATGAGGCGGTGATAAACTTCGGTGATGCACTCTGGTGGGCAACCACGGCGCTGGCAACTTTGGGCAATCCATTCCTGCCAGTAACGGCCACAGGAAAGGTGCTTTCGGCGCTTTTGCCGCTAGTCGGTATGTTGATGTTGCCCATCGCAACAAGCTATATAATGGCTATCTATAAGCGTCAATAATCGCGCTGCACCCATCCTCCAAAAGATCGAGCACACGCTCGAAGCCATCGTGCCCACCATAGTATGGGTCGGGCACATAGTGTTCATCGGCGTGATGGCGACATAGGTCAGTAAAGCGCTCAATCTTGGCCGCAGCCTCGGGCGTGGGTGCTATGCGACGAAGATCCTCAATATTGCTATCATCCATGGCAATAAGTCGGTCGAAGTGGAAGAAATCCTCCATCTCAATTCCGCGCGAGCGGTGTATAAGGCTATATCCACGGGCATAAGCCGCCTGGCGCATGCGCCCATCAGGCTGCTCGCCGGCGTGGCCAGAGTATGTTCCGGCGGAATCTATCTCTAGTAGGTGGTCAACTCCTGCACGCTCAGCGAGCGAGCGAAGTACTCCTTCGGCAGCAGGCGAGCGGCAGATATTGCCTAGGCACACGAATAATATTCTCTCCTTGTCCATTATTTTGTAGGGTTTTCCATTATCTCTCGTGCCATCTCGGCATTAGTGCGCTCCTCTCCTGTGAGCATAAAGATCGCCATGCCAGCATCTGAGGCGTCATATAGCACCCCCTTCTGAGCTAGTCCGAGCTGAATACGGCTGTAGAGCCAATCCCAGCTTCCCTCTTTATATGCTGAGTGTGAACGAGCCGAAGAGCTCTTGATCCAGTCGAAATCAGCCTTAGGAGCAGCTAGACCCTCGTATCCATCACCTCCATTTTGGTCGATGATCTGCACAAATCGAGCGCCGCCGCCACTCTCCGTGCCGAAGCTCTCCTCCATCTCGGCAAACGTCCAGCCGGTGTGGCCAACATCTTTGCCGTGCTGCTTCTCGCGGGGCGATGGGGTGTCGCTGTGGATGTTGTTCCATTTGGAGTGGCTGATTACTGTTACATATTGCCTAGCCTCCTTTTTCGATCTATTGAGCGCCTCGCCAACTACCTGCATGGGGCCCGCTGCGATTATAATAAGCGGATTTTTCTTGGTCGATGCATCTATCACTTTAGCCATTGCATTGTAGGCTCTCTCGGGATCATCTACGGCGCAGATAAACTCGCTCTTATCATACCCAAACCACTCCTTTGCACCGAGCGCGCTCTCTTGGATGTGCTCGTAGGCGCTCTTTCCGCGCGAGTTTGGTTTGTCGAGATTGCTGCCCCAGATATGGTCGGCATAGGTGTAGAGCACCACCTTATCTTGAAGGCCGCGAGCGGCAAGGAGGGCGAGGGTGAGTGGGGTAGCAGCCCAATCATCGTGGTCGTGTTCGTTGCCATCTGAGCTGAGGGCAATTCTCCCTTTCCCCTGCCATAGTGGCTCGGCAGATATTGGCAGTGAGGCGAGTAGCGTAAGTGCTAGAATAAGTCTCTTCATATAGGTTTTTTAGTTTTGGTGTTACAAATGTATTAAAATTAGTTGGAAGTAGTGTTAAATCGGATGAAAAATAATAATTTTGCACCAGAGAAATTAATTATATCTATGAGCAATTACAAAATTTTGGTTGTAGACGACGAGGAGTCGATCTGCGAGATTCTACAGATTACGCTTCAAGCTGAGGGTTATGCGGTAGATGTAGCCTATAGCGCCGAGGAGGTACTCAAAGGGGATTTAACACAATATTCACTTCTGCTCCTGGATATAATGATGGGCGAGATGAGCGGCTATAAGCTGTTGCAGCTGCTTCGCTCGCGCCCCGACACGGAACACATCCCGGTTATATTCTGCACGGCAAAAGATACTAAGGATGATACTATCACGGGTCTTAATCTAGGGGCTGATGACTATATCGCTAAGCCGTTTTTGGCTCGCGAGGTGGTGGCTCGTGTAAAGAGTGTTTTGCGCCGCACGAGTATTAAGGGCGAGAGTCAGGCTTCATCCTCGACGGTTACATTCGAGAAGCTCTCGATGGATCTAAATCGCAAGCAATGCACCATAGATGGGGTTGAGATCCCGATGACCAAGAAGGAGTTTGAGATCTTGGCTCTCTTGCTGCAAAATCCTAACACGATATTCTCGCGCCAAGATATTCTAAACCGCGTGTGGGATGATGAGGTTGTGGTTGTTGATCGCACAATAGATGTCTTTATCACTCGCCTTAGAAAGAAGATAGGCGAGTATGGAAAACAGATCGTAACACGTCTGGGTTATGGCTATGGTTTTTACGAATAAAGGTTTTAAAGAGGGGGCAATATTTGCAACTCTTATAATCTTGCTCTGGGGTTTGATGCTCTGCTTTGTGGGGTATCAATACTCTCGCGAGAAGGAGTATAAGGTGGGGCTTTTAAATGCTCGCCTGCAGCAGCTCAACTTGCAGATTGCCGATGAGCTGAATATTATAGGTTCGCCCGAGGAGCTCTATGTGAGAAATGAGGGTCGATATGATGGTTTGCGCATCACGCTTATTGGTCTGGATGGTAGTGTGAGTTATGATTCTGATAGCCCAGATGGTCTAAATCGCAATCTAGCCACTTGCCCCGAGGTGATCGAGGCGTTGGATCGAGGTGCAGGCTTCGCTATTAATGGTAATGCTCAGCGCTCATTGGATGATGAGTTTTTCTACTCGGCAACACGCATTGATTCGATGATTATCCGCTCGTCGTTGCCATACTCTATATCGTTGGTTGAGGTTTTGAAGGCGGATAATATTTTCTTGTTTGTGGCTGTGCTTATATCTTTGATGCTGAGCTGGTTGGGTTATATGAGTATAAAGCTTTTCGGGCGACTAAAACAGGCTGCTATAGATATAGATCATGAGCACAGAAGATATGTCCGCGAGCAGCAGGAGTCGGTGAGGATCAAGCGCCAGCTAACCAACAACATAAACCATGAATTAAAGACCCCCATCTGCTCAATTTTGGGATACCTGGATATGGTGCTCAATAACGAGTCGCTGGGGCAAGATATGTGCAAAGGTTTTGTAAAGAAGAGCTATGATCAGGCTGAGCGATTGCGCCGCTTGATGGTCGACCTGTCAACAATTACGCGAATCGACGAGGCTAGCAATATGATTGAGAGGGAGCTCCTATCACTCGATACACTTATCGCAGGAGTCGTGGAGGATGTCTATCCCCAGGCCGAGCAGCAGAGGGTTGTAATAGAGAATCTTGTGGATGGCGAGGTGGCCATCATGGGAAATCAGAGCCTTCTCTACTCAATATTTAGAAATTTAGTAGACAACGCTATAGCCTACTCCGGCGCGCGCAAAGTTTGGGTTGAACTTGTGGCGCGCGAGGGCGATAGGTTTCGGTTTGCTATTCGCGACAATGGCATCGGCATAGATGCAGAACACCTGCCATATATCTTCGAGAGGTTCTATCGTGTCGACTCTGGTCGCTCGCGTAAGATGGGGGGCACGGGGCTAGGGCTTTCGATAGTTAAAAATGCGGTGCTCTTTCATGGTGGCACAATTGAAGCGAAAGCCTCCGAGCGCAATGGAATAGAGTTTCATTTCACCCTGCTTAAAGGTTTTTAACCGAATTAATAGAGATTTATCCCCCTTTCGATGATAACGAGAGGGTTTTTTTTATACCTTAGCGCCGGAAAAATAGGATAATTCTAATTTACAAAATAGATGAAAAATATGTTTGATTTTCAGCCCAAGTTAATCTCTGGGCTGCGAGGCTATAATCGTGAACGATTTATGGCCGACCTTATGTCGGGAGTAATTGTCGGAATCGTGGCTTTGCCTCTAGCTATCGCCTTTGGTATCGCCTCAGGTGTCAGCCCTGAAAAGGGTCTTATTACGGCTATTATCGGAGGATTTATAGTCTCGGCCTTTGGTGGTAGTTCAGTTCAGATCGGAGGGCCTACGGGAGCATTTATTGTTATTGTCTATGGTATTATTCAAGAGTTTGGTATCGAGGGTCTCATGCTTGCGACAATTATGGCTGGCGTGCTGCTTATGGTGATGGGCTTTTTGAAGCTAGGCACTGTTATCAAGTTTATCCCCTATCCGATTATTGTTGGTTTTACTAGCGGTATAGCTCTGACTATCTTCACCACGCAGATTAAGGATCTATTCGGATTGCAGATTGCAGATATGCCTGCTGATTTTATCGGTAAATGGATCTGCTACTTTAGTGCCATGGGGACAATAAATCCATACTCTATCGGCATAGGGCTCGCGACTATTGTTGTAATATTTCTTATGCCACGCCTCTCAAGGAAGATACCCGGATCTTTGGTTGCCATAATTTTGATGACCGTAGGTGCCTATCTGCTCAAAAATTATAGTGGTGTAGATGGCATTGAGACAATCGGCGATCGTTTTGTTATTAGTGCCTCGCTACCTATGCCATCGTTTGGTGGATTCGATTTCTCGCAGGTTAACGCTCTGATCCCGGCTGCTTTGACAATCGCACTTTTGGGTGCTATCGAGTCGCTGCTCTCGGCAACGGTTGCCGATGGAGTTATTGGCGAGAGGCACAATTCAAATACGGAGCTCGTGGCGCAGGGTGCTGCAAATATCATCTCGCCACTCTTCGGCGGCATCCCAGTTACGGGAGCCATAGCACGCACGATGACCAACATAAACAATGGCGGTCGCAGCCCTATAGCTGGTATTATTCATGCAGTAGTATTGTTGCTTATTCTGCTATTCTTAACGCCGTTAACAGCCTATATTCCGATGTCGTGCCTTGCCGGAGTGCTGGTTGTTGTATCCTACAATATGAGCGAGTGGAAGCACTTTAAGGCGCTTTTGAAAAATCCTAAAGGGGATGTGGCTGTGCTCGTTGCCACCTTTGCCCTGACTGTTATTTTCGACTTGACTGTAGCTATTATTATTGGTCTGTTGATGGCTATGGCGATCCTTATGCGCCGAGTGATGGAGGTGACCAAGGTGTCGGTTGTAACCTCTAAACTTGACCTGTCGCACGAGGGTGAGATCGCCCACGATGACGAGGTTTTGGATATACCCGAGGGTGTTGAGATATACCAGATCGAGGGGCCTTTCTTCTTTGGAGTCGCCAATAAGTTCGATTCGGTAATGGATGCCTTAGGAGGCGAGAGCCCTAAAGTTCGTATTATTCGCATGAGGCAGGTTCCATTTATGGATTCAACAGGTATTCATAATCTTGAGTCGCTTATTGAAAACTCTCAGAGTGATGGTATTAAAGTTATACTCTCGGGTGTAAAACCAGAGGTTCGCGCTAGCCTTCTAAAGGCAGGCATGGAGTCGCGTCTCGGTGCTAAATTTATCTGCGACGATATTAATGAGGCTCTAGATAGAGCGCGCGAAGAGATATAGACAAGAGCGGCATTAGGCTATGGTATTTGTTTTGCTGATAAAAAATATGTATATTTGTCAGTAAAACTGTTGACTCACTCTAAGGAAATATATATGACAGGTCTAAAAAAACGGGTAACATTAGGATTTATGGGTATCGTGACGCTGCTGTTTCTCTCGGGAATGGTTTCGTTCTTTGAGCTTAATAACCTAAGTGCCGATACGGATGATATTTTAAAGGCAAACAAACGCAACATGCAGCTAGCTCATGCAATGCTCGTTGCTGCACATAGCCAAAATGAGGCCTTTGTCGAGATCGTTGCCTATGGTGACAGGTCGAAGGATTCACTCTGTCTCTATTCGCATAATGATCTTGAATTAGCGCTAGAGAGGGTACGCAAAGAGACTCTTGATTTGGCCGTTGTGGACTCTATCTCTATGGTGGTTGGTGAGTTGCGCGATCTGACGCGAGAGCTTGTAGCACAGCCTAAGATCACCCCATTAATGGCAGAGATGCCGACCATGGACTCGCTCTCGAGAGTGTATCGCAGGGCGGTTTATGATAAATATCAACCGCTATACAGCGAGCTAATCGAGGATATATATGACTATATGACCTCCGCTCAAAGTACTATCGCCCCGCGAGCCGAGCAGCTTCATCGCAACGCCTATCGAGCTGTGACTCCAGTCTTTATATCTCTTGTAGTGATGATCGCCATCGTATTGATGCTCTACTACTTTATGCTGATTATCTGCGTGAATCCAATTATCAAGATGAGCCGATCGCTTAAAGATGCCCTCGCTTTTAATATCCCACTTGCGATAAAGAGCGAATATCGAGACGAGGTGCAGGAGCTCAAGGAGGGTATTGAGACTATGGCGGCTCAATGTAAGCAGAGGGCTACAAATTTAATAGGTGATAAATAGAGATGAGGCCGAGTGTAGTTTTAAGATATATGGGAGTAGTTATGCTATTCCTCTCGCTGGCGATGTTGGCATCGGCTATAGTCTCTTTTGTGAGCAGCCGCGATTCGTCGTTCTATCCCCTCTTGCTCTCGGCTATGCTTACAGCCCTATTAGGGGTGTTTCCAATGATCTTTGTTGAGCCCACATCGCAGATAACCAACAAGGAGAGCTACACGATCGTTGTCGGTTCGTGGTTGCTTGCGTGCTTAGTGACCACCTTTCCTTACCTTATGTGGGGCGGCGAGTTTACCGTCGTAAATGCTTGGTTTGAGTCTGTTTCGGGTCTTACAACTACCGGCGCTTCTATTCTTACCGATATCGAGGCGCTACCAAGAGGTCTGTTATTCTGGCGCATGAGCTCCACCTGGATTGGAGGTATCGGTATTATCATGTTCGCCCTTATGATTCTGCCAACAATCGGTAAGACTCTCTCTAATGTCGAGCTATCGTCGATCGCTAAGGAGCACTACCGCTATCGTACGCAGATCATCGTGCAGATCATCCTGGTGGTATATATGGGATTAACGGCTATTACGGCAGTTAGCCTAAAGCTGGCGGGGATGAATTGGTTTGATGCCCTCACTCATGCTATGTCTACCTCGGCTACAAGTGGATTTAGTACTAAAAATAGTAGTATCGCCTATTTTGACTCTGTGCCCATCGAGATGATTATAATATTCGGCATGATGGCTGCCGGAACGCACTTTGGTCTTATATATGCCACCGTAACGGGTAAGCATAATAATATCTTCCGCTCGGAGGTAATGCGTGTATATGTAGGGCTGACCGTTGTTGCCAGCGCTTTAGTATCGTTAAACCTCTTTTTTACGGACTATTATAGCTCTATTTTCAAGGCTATTAGGATGGGTACATTTCAATTCGTATCTCTGGTTACCACCACGGGCTTTGCTATCGCCGACTCAAATCCTTGGCCGTCGTTTGCCGTCACGATCCTTATTTTTGGCTCGATAGTGTGTGCTTGCTCTGGATCAACAACGGGAGGTATTAAGGTAAATCGCTTAATGCTTGTATACAAGATGTTTAAGTCTAAAATTGCACAGCAGCAGCATCCCAATGCAGTACTTAGAATTAGGGTGGATGGTGTGATTCAAGATCAAAATTCACTCTATACTGTAGCGGTATTTGTTATCCTCTATCTAATGTTGCTGCTCTTTGGCACACTATTCGGCTCGCTCTTCGGGCTAGATGTCACTACGGCCTTCACCTCGTCTATCGCCTGTTTGGGAAATGTGGGGCCAGGTTTTGGCCAGGTGGGCTCTATGGACAACTACTCGGCGCTGCCTAGCGTGGTTAAGCTCTGCCAGACGCTGCTGATGCTTTTTGGCCGTCTTGAGATCTTTGGATTGATTCAGATTTTTTTAATTAGAAGTTGGCGATAATGATAACCCTATTTAGATATCTAGCATCTCTGTTGATGCTTCTTCTGCCACTCACCTCGCAAGCTGTCGAGGCGGAAGATCAGGCGCTTGCAGCCACGCTTGAGCAGCTAACTACCCAGGAGGACAAGCTTGTAGGCGAGCTAGATGAGCTGCGCGATGAGCTTATCGCCAAGGATGGCAAGGATGCTGAGTTGAGGGATGAGATCGTCGCTCTTGAGCGCGAGCTATTCTCGCTTCGAGCCAAAAGCCGTGAACTATCCTCTATATTAGCCACAACGCTATCCGGTGATATCCACGCCGGCGAGAGGGTGTTAGCCATAGATGATGGTGCTGTAAAGCGTATATCTATGAGCTCAATGGCCAAGAGCTTGCTTGGCGGCGAAGAGAGGAAAATGCTACAAGCCTCGGAGCTGGCCGAGCGCGAATTGGCTGCAATAGTTAGTAGATTTATAGCAAACTATCGCAAGCAAAATGCTATATACGAGGAGTATATGCAGACCGGTAGTGAGGCAAGAGCAAGAGAGATCGAGGCGGAATTTGAGCGTCTAGCGGACGATAATGATGATTTAGCCCTAGATATTGATGATCTTTGGAGTGAGATATACGATGATAAGCTCTATGCCTATAATATGCTCTTGGAGCTCGCCTCTCGCGTAGATCTTCTCGATCGAGGTGATGATCTTTTAACGCAACCCCTATTTGAATCCTCTGATGGATGGGCGAGTGAGGAGCTGGGGAATTATATTGTAAAAAAGAGTCAGCTGTTGGCCTATGAGAAGATGCTCTGCGACTCTCTGAAGCTCTCATCTGCTGCCGACTCTCTGCGCGGAGCTATTACGCTGCATAAGAGCTCGCAGAGCGAATATCCACCCCTCGAGCTTGTGATAAGGTCATTTATTGCCGAAGAGCCCATACTATTCTCATCCGCACCGCACTATAGCACCAAAAACCCAATACCCGCCATGAAGATTTATGAGCATGGTGTGCTCTATAGGTTGCTGCTCGGCGAGTTCGCCTCTAAGCAGAGTGTATCTCTATTCCGCGGTGCCTATCCACTCTCATACTATATAGCGCCCAGCAAAAAGTGGCTCTACTTTGCCGGCTGCTACAGCTCTCTCTCCGAGGCCGAGGCGGCGCGTAAGCTGCTCTTAAAACATGGCTTCAAAAAGCCCGAGGTGATGATGATCACCAATGGCAAGATGCACAATATCACTCGCCACCCTCTGTCAAAACCTACGGGCTATCGTATTGAAATAATAGGTGGCGAGGAGCTTCCTGATAAACTCAATCAGCTAATCGAGTCGATGCCCGGCGAGCGCGAGCTCGTCCGTATCTCACCTGAAACCTATCTGCTGGGCTTAATACCCACGCGCAACGAGGCCGATAAGCTCATAACCGAGATCTCGTCGCTAGCCCCCCGCTTTAAGCTTCGTCTTGTGGAGGTGCTGCCAGAAAAGTAGGAGATAATTACATAATTAGAGGGCGATCCATCATCGGATCGCCCTCTAATTTGTTATTTACTGTGGGGTATTACTTCTTGTTGTTGATCAACCACTCGGCGATCTGTACAGCGTTAAGAGCTGCACCCTTCTTGATCTGATCGCTTACGCTCCAGAATGTTAGACCATTGTCGCTGGTGATATCCTTGCGGATACGACCCACATATACTGGATCCTTGCCAGCGATAAATAGTGGCATTGGATATACTCTCTCCATTGGCTCATCCATCAACACGATCCCCTCAGCCTTGGCAAATGCCTCACGAGCCTGCTCAGGTGATACGGGCTCCTCGGTCTCTAGCCAGATGCTCTCAGAGTGGGCGCGCATAACTGGCACACGAACACATGTGGCCGAAACCTTAATGTCGCTGTGCATGATCTTGCGAGTCTCGTTAAACATCTTCATCTCCTCCTTAGTGTAGTCGTTCTCGGTGAACACATCTACCTGAGGGATAACGTTGTAGGCAAGCTGGAAGGCAAACTTATTGATAGTTGGCTCCTCGCCGCGGCTAAGCTGACCCTGCTGCTCAACGAGCTCATCCATTGCGGCAGCACCTGCGCCACTTGCCGACTGATATGTTGACACTCTAACGCGAGTGATATGTGAGATCTCCTCGATAGCCTTAAGTGCAACTACCATCTGGATGGTTGTACAGTTAGGGTTTGCGATGATTCTGCGAGGTGCATCAAGAGCATCTGCCGGGTTAACCTCGGGCACTACTAGCGGCACATCGTTATCCATGCGGAAAGCGCTAGAGTTGTCGATCATAAGAGCACCATGCTTGGTGATTGTCTCGGCATACTCCTTTGAGGCGCTTGCGCCAGCCGATACAAGTGCGATATCAATATCCTTAAAATCGTCACCATGCTGAAGCAACTTTACGGTCAGCTCCTCGCCCTTAAACATATATTTACTTCCAGCACTACGTGGTGAACCGAAGAGCACTAGCTCGTCGATTGGAAGATTCCTCTCCTGGAGGATACTCAAAAACTCCTGTCCTACAGCGCCACTAGCGCCAACGATTGCAATTTTCATCTCTAAATTTCTATCTTAATTGTGTTTATTTGTAATTTCTATTTTAGTTAAAGAAGCCATCCACATCTATCTCGCTATCACTCTCGAAGCTCTGCTGGATATCCTCTCTAGATTTATCCTCATCGCAGTCATAATCGGGCATATTTAGTGGGCGAATAAATTTGTCATGTTTCGACACTCCGAGTGCAGGCTCTTTGTATACTCCGGAGAAGAACTCTCCTACAATAGGCAGAGCCATAACACTACCTTCGCCTCGCGATCCGGGATGTACCGATTGATCCTCGCCTCCAACCCATGCTCCTGCTACTAGCTTTGGTGTCACGCACATAAACCAGGCATCGCGGTTGCGCTGCGAGGTTCCGGTTTTGCCGCCTACATCCATGTTTCTCATGCCATAAGCCCATGTCAGGCGAACAGCCGTTCCCCCCTTTACAACATCTTTAAGCATAGAGAGCATGGTATATGCCGTGCGCTCGCTGATGGCATCTTGAGTGCGCGGAACGAACGATGATATTAGGTTACCCTGCCTATCTTCAATGCGTGTGACGAAGATCGGCTCGGTATATACGCCTTGGTTTGCAAATGTTGCATATGAGCTCACTACCTCAAAAACATTCGACTCGGATGTGCCCAAACAGAGTGCCGGCACCGGGTCGATGTAGCTCTTTACACCGAGGTTGTGGATGAAATCTGCCACGGCAGCGGGCTGCTTAGCCTGCTTCATAATCCACGCCGAATAGTTGTTGCGGCTGCGTTGTAATCCCCAGCTAAGCGGATTTGGATAGCCATCATATACAACATTGCCCGACTCCTTTGGCGACCATGCCGTGCCGTTGGCCGACTCGATAGTTACCGGTAGGTTGGGCACTCGCGTGCATGGATTAAGCCCAAGGTGATCTATGGCGAAGGTGTAGATAAATGGCTTTATCGTAGAGCCGATCTGGCGCTTTCCCTGCTTAGCCATATCATACTTAAAGTAGCGGAAGTTGGGCCCTCCAATATACGCTTTAACTCCACCCGTGCGAGGATCTATCGCCACAAAGCTGGCGCGCATGATGCTCTTGTAGTGGAGAATAGAGTCGCGTGGGCTCATAAGAGTATCTACAACTCCACGGTAGGTAAACACGCGCATCGAGGTGCTTTTATCAAAGCTCTCCATGATCTCGTCGTTGCTTTTGCCGGCGAGGTTCATAAGTCGCCTGCGCTCCGAGTCGCGGATTGCCGCCTTCATAATTCGCTCCTCCTCGTCGGGTGTAGCATCCACAAAGACTCGACCTTTGGCCGCAATCTCGCTATCCATCATCGGCTGGATAACCTCTTCGAGCTGTTTCTGAACAGCCTCTTCGGCTATTCTCTGCATCGAGGAGTTGATCGTGGTGTAGATCTTTAATCCATCGCGATAGATATTATAGTTTGTGCCATCACTCTTTTTGTTCTTGAGACACCATCCATAGATTGGGTTCTCGTCATATAGTTTTACTGCCTGGTCGTAGTCCCATTTGGTGTAGAACTGCTTGCGTGTTGGGCGCTTGGCGTTCATTGTCAGGCGAAGCATCTCGCGGAAGTATGTTGCCGTTCCATAGTTGTTGGATACAGGTCTGTAGTCGAGGACGATATCTAGCTTCGCAAGAGAGTCGTATTCGGACATTGTGATAACCTCGGCCTGCGCCATTCTAAGAAGTACTAAATTGCGCCTCGATAGTGAGTTTTTTGGGTTGCTCACCGGTGAGTAGCGTGTAGGGGCATTCACAACACCAACAAGAAGTGCCGCCTGCTGGAGATTAAGCTCACTGGGCTCGCAGTTGAAGAAGGTCTGTGCGGCTGATCGGATGCCATAGGCGTTTGAGCCATAGGCCACTGTGTTGAGATACATCGCTGCAATCTCATCTTTGGTGTAGTTGTACTCTAGCTTTAGGGCTGTTATCCACTCTTTGAATTTAGCCTGAACTAGAGCGTTTGTGCGCGAGATCTTGCTCTTGTAGCGTGTTGTGTCGCGTGGAAAAAGGTTTTTTGCAAGCTGCTGAGTTATGGTAGAACCGCCTCCCTGCGAGGCATTTTGCATAGCGATAGTCTTGATGCCGACACGGAAAAGTGACTGAATATCAATACCACCGTGCGTTCTAAATCGGGCATCCTCGGTGGAGATTAGCGCCGCAACTAGTGGTGGGACTTTTACACCGTCGAGCCTATAATCTCTGCTACTCTCGTCTTGGGGAAATAGATCCTCATACTGAAGATAAGATCTGTTTTCGATAAAGAATGTTCCTATAATTTCGCCATCCTCAGATAATATTTCGGTGGCAAGATTGCTCTTAGGATTCTCAAGCTCCTCGAAGGAGGGGAGCTCTCCAAATGCACCAAAAGCCGTAAGGCATAATATGCCAGCAAGTGTAATGCCAGGCACTAGTGCCAAGCACCACAGCACTAAAATTATTGTTAGCTTTCGTCGCTTGTTTTTGCTTTTGCTCATAACTGGACAAAGGTACAAAAAAAGTTTCTAAAATGGAAGCTCTAGGCCACATCCAAACCAAATTCCGTTAAGATTATTTTGGTATAGCGACAGGCTAATGGCGCAGGTCGAGGCGCTAGGGGTGCGGAAGATATTGAAGTCGAAGGTAAGATTGCCTCCATAGGAGTATAGGCGCTGCGTGCTATCGCCAGAGTTGAATTGAGCATAGTCGGCACCTAGAGCTAAACGAATGCGTTTGAAGTAGAGAATTTGAGATATACCGCCATCTGGGTACCATATCGGCAGTTGATATTTAAGCGATGTGGCGATATAGTTATCATTAATAATATCATAGCTATCCACTCCGTGAGGGGTGAGGGCGGCAGATTGAAATTTGAGGCAGCCATCCATCGAGGTCTGATAGCAGAGCGAGAGGCTCAGCGAGTTATGCGGCGCAAAACCTGGGGTGTAGATTGTCGCTAGGGTTGAGATAAGATCACTAAACTCTCTGTTGGTGGGGTTCAGCGAGTAGCCAGCCGATAGCGAGATGCCCCATGGAGTTACGAAATCGCGCTCGGCCAGTTTTGCTATATTGTAGAAGCCGGCGGCAAACGAGAGCTTGTTTATGCCATTGTTGTAGCGGCTAACACCATTATTGTAGCTCCATCCGGCCAGTAACGATAGCATGCGGCTATAGTAGCCGCGCTGATAGTATAGTGGTAGGGTAGCCGAGGCGGATAGGCTGTAATATTTTTTAATCTCAGGAAGAGGTTGACTCTCAAATTTGTATATGAGTTGGTCGCCACCATAGTTGAACGATAGGTCGAGGTTCACTCCAAGGCCGTCGTAGCTCCACTCGGTATTAATGAGTGAGCCTTGCGAGGCGCTCCAGCCGTAGGATAGATACCCTTCAGCACTCGACAGCACGTTTTGTGATAGAAGCGTGGCTCCCCAATTCGCAGATATTGTCTGCTCCTCAATTAGATTGAATGGGTTGATTGCAACTGGAAGCCAGCTGTGGAAGTTTACCAGATTAAGTCCCTTGCGATAGCGTTTGCTAGGCCTCTCTTTTATTGAATATGCGGAGTCAACTTGGCTGAAAGTCACTGTGTCGATATTGAAAATATTCCATTTTCGTCGCTCGGGATTCACTACGTTTTTAGGTAGGTTTGATGGGGTGCTCTCTATCTCTATTGAGCCGCTATTGCGCGAGAGGTGATAGCCATATCTATTATATGTTGTGCCATAGCTCACCCCATCCTTTGGTGCCGAGGGGTCGAAGGAGCCATATCGTGATTGAGAAATTTGGTACTCCTCGCCGGTGGCGACTATATATTTATGCTGCTCGTCGAGCCCCGAGGCGATAGAGCCGAAGTAGAGCACTCCATCCTCGGCGCGCAGATCGCTGAGGGTTATATAGGCGCCCGGGCGCAGTTGCTCAAATCTGCCCTCGTTTAGCACTCCCAGCCACATGCCGCTGTCGTCCGTTGCCAGGAAGTAGAGCCTCTCGGAGAGCGAGTCCCAGGCTAGGCCGTGTATCTCGGTTGGGTATGCTATTTTGTGGCGTTCTAGCTCTTTATTGTCGCGGGTCGTTACTATCGAATATTCGCCGGTTGATATATACTCCACATAGGCTAGCGTATTGCCCGAGATGGCTGTGGGGTAGAGTACATTGTTATACCCCTTGGCCGTGCGGCACTTGCCTTTGTCGAGATCCATGTAGCATAGTTGTGAATGCACCCTCTCATTAAAGAGTTTTGAACGGCGATATTCGCTCCACCAAACTCTGCCGCCATCGCTTATCGTTGGGCGTGTGGAGAGGCTGCCTATATACGATATTCTCTGCTCCTCTCCGTTATCGCTATCGAAGAGGATAAATCTATTGGGCTTTACATAATCGCTCTTCAGCGACAACACCTTGCCACCACCTAGTGCTATTGGGTGCGAGTATGTAGTGAAGTTAGTGCTATCTATTCGACTGAGGATATGGTTGGAATCCTCGTTTTTCGGTAGACTATCCCAATGTCTCTTTAAGTCGGTAAAGGTCTCTAAAAGCAGTCTGTTTTGTGAGGTGTTGTAGTTGTTCTTCAGCGCCGAGTGGGTGGTTATTAGGTAGTATGGTCGACGCGCAGCTAGATCGGTGACGCTGTTCCAGATGTTTTTCCCATATTTTGTGTCGGTGTATGAGGCCATCTGGTAGCCAAGCTCATAGTGGTCGGGGATGGCGGCAAGATAGGAGCCGCAGAACCAGTAATCGAGGTTTTTATGCTTTAAAAGCTCATCGCTCAAGGCGCGATAGCCCATCGTGAAGCTAGGTTGTAGGCCACGACCATAGCTTGAAAATTGAGTCTCAGTGAGTACAGCGTCGCCCTCGATGATGGAGGTTGGAATGAGCGCCAGAGATAGTATATTGATCTGCTGACCGAAAACATAGCTCAGCCCCTTGACCATCTTTTGGCTTATATTGTTGTACTGCACGGCGTGTCGATATTCGTGTGCCACAAGCTGCTTTAGCCACGGCATGGAGAATCCATCAACGTTTGGGGCTGTGATAAAGTCTATGCGCTTGGGTGCCCACATAACAAGACCGTTTGATGACATGTTTTCGGTGTGAAGCACGTAGGGTAGCTTCAGGGCGGGGTAGTCGAAGCCGTAATTGATATATGGTGTTACAGCTTCAATATAGTGAAGCGTGCGACGAGCTGTACCCTCGTCTTTCTCGGGGTATATAACGCTAACGCTATCACGTTTTATCTCGCGCCACTTGGTGGGTGCATCTGCTCCCCAGGAGTAGTATTGAGCCGAGAGGTTAGTTAAAAAGAGTATTGCTACTATGGTTAGTGTGGCTAGCCTCCAGCTTTTTTGCATCTGAAACCGCTATTTATAAGGATCTCTGTCACTCTGTCGCGATGATCACCTTGAATTATTATCTCTCCATCCTTGGCCGAACCACCCACGCCGCACTTGCTCTTTAACAGCTTGCCGAGCTCTTTAAGCTCGCTCTCGCTGCCCTTAAAACCCCGCACTATTGTCGCCACTTTGCCTGCACGGTGCTTTTTATCTAGCCAAATGCGAAGATCTTGCGCGCTTGGAGCTACGCTCTCCTGCTCCTGCTCTGACTCAGAGAAGTTATAATCGGGGTTGGTCGAGTAGACCGCCCTCAAGCGTGATTTCCAGTCGTTATCCATCTTTTGTTTAGAATCTGTTTGAAATTTTAACGCAAAGTTAACAAAATTTATTATATTTGCTAGAAGCAGTAAAGTTTAACTATGAAAAGAGCAAAGAGAGCCCCCTCATGCAGGCTGCACAATATGCAGCGCTCAAACTCCAAGGCACGCCTGGTGAGGGTCTTTGTTGAGGGGTATGAGGATGTAGCTTTCTGGCGCTCAATCTTCGACCACTTTGGTAATCCATATCTGCGCTTTGAGATATCGGTTCCCGTGCGTGAAGATCTTCCTAAGGGTAAGAAGATTCTTCTTGGAATGATCCCCTCATCGTCCGAGGATCTACTACTGTGTGTAGATTCAGATTTCGACTTCCTTTTTCACAATCTCACCGAGCCCTCGCGCGAGTTGATGGGGGCTGAGTATATGTTTCACACCTACACATATGCCACCGAAAACCATCTCTGTTATGCCCCTTCGCTGCACAACGTGTGTGTGAAGGCTACCAAAAATGATACCCAACTATTCGATTTTGTATCTTTTATGGCAGAATACTCCAAAGCTATATATCCAGCTTTCTTGTGGTATGTCTACTCTGCAAGTCTTTCCTCTGAGCATATATTTATCCTGACCGAGTTTAAGAGTACTGTCCGTTTGAACTATTTAGATCTTGCCGATAATGGTGAGCGGACGGTGTGTTGGGTGGCGGGAAACGTTAGGCGAAAGTGCGAGAGATTGGCTAAAGAGCATCCGGATATGGTTGCCGAGGTTGAGCATTTCTCAGCAATGTTAAACCAAAGAGGTGTTACCCCCGAGACAACATACCTCTACATGCACGGCCATACGCTTATGGATAATGTTGTTATGGTTGCATTGAACGCCGTGTGTGATAGGTTGCGCCAGCTCTCCATCGCTAGAATTGAGAACTCCTCGAAATCAGGCGTAGCGCTGAAAAATGAGATGAGCAACTATAACAATTCGCTCAGATCAATCAGGGATGTTCTACTAGACAATGAAAACTACACCTCTTCGCCACTATATAAGAGGCTGCACCGCGATATTGGCAGATATATAAAACGAACAATCCTCAGGATGAAGTCCCGAGGAGAGATTAAGGGCAAGTCGCTTATTGAGATATTGGTGAAGCTAAAGGGGTGTTAGCCCTTAAAAATCGTCTCAACGATTATATCCGTAGCGCCAAACATGCTAGCGGTGTAGCTCCTCGCCAGTGCGCTTACCTTTGTGCGGTGCTCAGCATTGTCGCGAAGTGGTGCGAACCATGCGCGTAGCTCGTTGAGATTGCAAACCGAGTAGCAGGCCCCAATGGCGATCATATCACGCGCCTCTTTAAACTTCTGATAGTTAGTGCCGAAGGCGATCGGAAGACCGAACGTAGCCGCCTCAAGTGTGTTGTGTATACCCACACCAAATCCACCTCCGATATATGCTGTCTCGCCATAAGCATATATTGACGAGAGCATCCCCATCGTGTCTAAAACCAGCACCTGTGCTGAGGCTAGATCCGTCTGGCCAATTGTGCTCTCGCTATACTTTACAGCATTAAGCTTCGAGAGCGACTCCATAAGCGAGCTGATACGCTCCTTGTTGATCTCGTGTGGGGCTATAATAAATTTGTAATTTGGATTCTCTGCCATCAAAGGTATAAGGATCTCTTCATCCGCTCCCCAGCTAGATCCTACAACCATCAGCTGCCTATCGCCCTTGAATAGCTCAATTATCTCCACTCTCTTTGCGTTTTTGGCAATCTCGGCAACGCGGTCAAATCGGCTATCTCCTGCAACTACAACCTCTCTCTGTCCAAGCTCATTAAGGAGCTCTTTTGAGGCCTCATCCTGTACAAATATAGTCTCAAATGTAGATAGAATTTTGCGCCATTTGCCACCGTATGGTTTAAAGAAGATGGAGTTGCGACGGAATATTGAGGATACAATATAACTTTTTGCACCACGTTTTTTTAGCTCGCCAAGTATATTTAGCCAGAACTCATACTTTACAAAAATGGCAATCTCGGGGTGTGTGATGTCGAGGAATCGGCGCGCGTTGCGGCTCGTGTCTATTGGAAGATAGAAGATGTAGTCGGCACCCTCATACCCCTTGCGGATCTCGTAGCCCGATGGCGAGAAAAAGGTTAGAAGAATTTTGTATTCACTATGCTCGCGCTTGATCTTTTCGATGATAGGTCGCCCCTGCTCAAACTCACCAAGGGATGCTACATGTATCCAGATGATACGATCCTCAGGGGAGATAGCCTCTCCGAGTCGCGCGAAGATATCCTTGCGACCATCGACCCACAATCTAGCTTTTGGTAGCCATAGTGATGCTATGCGTATGGCAAAAACGTAGAGTTTTAGTACGAGATTATATACCAGCATTGGCGGTTTTGTTGTTTGCGCAGCAAAGGTATGTTTTTTTTGTGTGAAATACAAATCACCATCTGTTTTCCATGGCGTTCTCTATCATCTCTATTTGGCAGCTTTCGTCGAGCATAATCACAACCGAGATCAGGTCGAATTGAACTCTATAGATGGGTTTGTGGATTGCAAGGTATAGATTAGCTGCCCGTTTTAGTGAGCGGAATTTGCTCTCGGTAATAGCATCTTCTGGCCTGCTCCACCCGTTGTCATGCCTAGTTTTGACCTCAATAAAGTGAATCGTCGCCTTGTGTTGTGCGATGATATCAATCTCATATCGGCCATTGCGCCAGTTGCGCTCAAGGATCATAAAGCCGCGTTTGCGCAGCCACTGCTGAGCCTCCTTTTCGCCTCTTGCACCGATAGAGATAGACATCTAGTGGATAATTTTTTGGATGGTATTCGCCTTGGATAGCATCTTTAGCAGAGCCTCATTATCATCCTGCTCAATAGCTTTGCGCATGACTTGTAGCTGGTGGATATGCTCGCGCAGCACATCTAGAACATTGTATTTGTTGCGCAAGAAGATCGGAATCCATGTTGAGGCAGATGAGTTTGCAAGACGCACGGTCGACTCAAAGCCACCACCCGCGAGGGCAAATATACGGTGCTCTTCGCGCTCCTTCTCGAGGACTGTCAGCGCCAGGGCAAAGGATGTGATATGAGATATGTGTGAGATATATGCCACATGCAGGTCATGCTCCTCGGCTCCCATATAGAGGATGGGCATGCCGATAGTTTTGTAGATGTTTTCAACCACCTCGCGAGCATCCTCGTCGCTCTTCTCAACCTCACAAAGAACCACCGTGCGCGAAGTAAATGCTCCGCTAACGGCCGCCTCGGGGCCGCTGTGCTCTGTTCCCCACATTGGGTGCGTGGCTACAAATCGGCTGCGGTTGGCGTGCATCGAGATCATCTCGCAGAGCTCCTCTTTGATCGAGCCCATGTCTATTACCACCTGCTTGTTGGATACTTTGTTTAGTACCTTGACGGCAATAGATGGGGCTATATCTACTGGCGTTGTTATGACGATTAGGTCGGCCGCGGCAACGCCATTATCTATATCCATGGCCTCATCAATAAGGCCTAGCTCTAGAGCTTTTTTTAGATTTTTCTCTGAGGCATCGTATCCTATGACTCGATTTGCGAAGCCTTTTTCCTTTGATGAGAGGGCAAACGAGCCTCCGATAAGTCCTATACCTATAATATATATAGTCATTTGTATCTGTGTTAAGCCGAAAATCGGCAGTTATTACATTTGAAACCCAAATATATTTAACAATATTAAAAAGCTGTATATCAGATGGTTGTAAAACTATTTCAACTCCCGGCTGATAATTAATTAGCTTAATGGGTCAAAAATAATAAAAAAGTGTTATATTTGCCCCCATAAAATGAAAGAAAAATAAATTTTCTTGTAATTAATATTAACTAAAAATTAAAAGTTATGTCAGAAGTACAATCAAAGGTTGTCGAGATTATCGTTGACAAGTTGGGTGTTAAGGAGTCTGCAGTAGTTGCTGAGGCTAGCTTCACTAATCATCTAGGTGCTGATTCACTTGACACTGTTGAGTTGATCATGGAGTTCGAGAAGGCGTTTGATATCACAATTCCAGATGAGGATGCTGAGAAGATCGCTACTGTAGGTGACGCTGTTACTTACATTGAGTCGCACAAGTAATATCAAAAAAGTTTTATCCAAAAGTTTATCTTAAGTCTTATCACATGGTAGAGAGAAGAGTAGTTGTTACGGGTTTAGGTACAATCAATCCGTTAGGACACAATATTGAAGAGTATTTCACAAGCTTAGAGAGTGGCGTAAACGGCTGTGCCCCGATCACACACTTCGATACCGAGAAGTTTAAGACCAAGTTTGCTTGCGAGATAAAAAACTATGACTGGGCTCAATATTTTGACCGCAAGGAGGTACGTAAGTACGACCTATACACTCAGTATGCCCTTATCGCCGCAACTCAAGCAGTAGAGGATTCAGGCCTTGATCTTGATAGCGAGGATAAAGAGCAGATTGGTGTTGTCTGGAGCTCGGGCATTGGAGGTCTAAAGACCTTTTTTGATGAGGTAGTGGGTTATGCCGAGGGGGGTAACACCCCTCGGTTTAGCCCATTCTTTATACCTCGCATGATATCGGATATCGCTGCTGGCTATATCTCGATTAAGTATGGTTTTATGGGTCCAAACTACTGTACAGTATCAGCTTGCGCCTCATCTAACCATGGCCTAATCCACGCTATGGAGACTATTCGCTACGGCAAGGCCGATGTGATGGTTGCTGGTGGCTCTGAGGCCTCGGTAAACGAGCCTGCCGTTGGAGGATTTAACTCTATGCAGGCACTTTCAACTCGTAATGACGATTGCGCTACAGCCTCTCGTCCATTCGATAAGGATCGTGATGGTTTTGTTATCGGCGAGGGTGGTGCTGCGCTTATTCTTGAGGAGTATGAGCACGCAGTAGCTCGCGGTGCAAAGATCTATTGCGAGATCGTAGGTGGAGGCTGCTCGGCAGATGCTCACCACTTTACTGCCCCACACCCAGAGGGTAAGGGAGCTATCAAATCTATGCGTGATGCACTTAAGGATGCAAAGATGAGCCCTGAGGAGATTGACTATGTAAATGTACATGGCACATCAACTCCACTAGGTGATAAGGCGGAGCTTAAGGCTGTGCAGGGTGTATTTGGCGAGCACGCTTATTCGCTAAATATATCATCGACAAAATCTATGACTGGCCACCTTCTAGGTGCCGCTGGTGCAGTTGAGGCGCTCGCTTGCGTGTGTGCTATCACTCGCGGTGTTATTCCACCATCAATCAACTGTCAAAATTTAGATCCCGAGATTGATTCAAGGCTAAATCTAACACTTGATGTCGCGCAGAAGCGTGATGTTAAGGCTGCTTTGAGTAATACATTCGGGTTCGGCGGACATAACGCAACAATCGTATTCCGTAAGATCTAACACCCTCTTTAGCCGTGATTCAACTACTGCGCAAGGCGCTCAAGCTTAATTTCGGCGAAGATCGTGTATATTTTAGGGTCATCTATGATATGTTTGGCTTTGTGCCATACAATATCGAGCTCTATAAGTTGGCGCTGATTCATAAATCAGCATCAGTAGAGCTGGAGGGTGGCCGGCAAATCAACAATGAGCGGCTGGAGTATCTCGGTGATGCAGTAATTGAGGCTATAACCTCAGACTACCTATACATCGAGTTCCCCTTTGAGAACGAGGGATTTCTAACTCAGCTGCGTTCAAAAATAGTCTCGCGTCAATCGCTCAACCGGTTAGCAAAATCGGTTGGGCTTGATCGTGAGGTTGTATCAAATTCAACTGGTAATATTCAGCAAAAGCATATTTATGGAGATGCTTTTGAGGCTATGATAGGTGCAATCTATCTTGATCAAGGTTTCGACTTTGCCAACAGATTGCTCATTAATAGAATATTCTCTGAAAATCTTAATCTTGAGTCGATTTTGCTCTCGGAGACTGATTTTAAGAGCCGATTAATCGAATGGGCACAGAAGCAGCATCACACTATCGAGTTTAAAACTTCACTATTCAAAGAGAGCTCTCTTAATAATCCACTGTTTGAATCAGAAATTCTTATTAGTGGTGTGGCAGTAGGGTATGGTGTTGGCGACTCAAAGAAGGAGGCCGAGCAGCGAGCAGCGCACTCAGTCTCGCAGGGCGTATCAGACGAGGAGAGCGATCAGATCCTTACGCGCGCCGATGAGTTTGGATTCAAAGAGTAGCGGCGATGGAACGCGACTTCGATATACTCTCTCTTAGCGACCAAGAACTCATAACAACTATTTTAGGTGGCAGCGAGGCGGCTGGACTTCTGGCTGCGGAGCTTCTCTTAGAGCATAATAGTTCTCTATCAGATTTAGTGAAAAGTGATCTGGAGATCCGTTTAAGGATGGATCGTAGATTAAGCCACAAAACTCACCGTATGCTTTTGTTGGCAGCAGAATTGGCTCAACGAAGTAGCATATCCCAATCTGCAAATCAGAAGATAATATCATCATCAAAGGATATCGCCGAGTTGCTCGCACCACAAATGCAAAACCTTAGCCATGAGGAGTGTTGGATAGTCTTTCTAACATCGTATAATCGTGTTGTGGAGTGGCGCAAGGTTGGTAATTCAGGTATAGCATCTGTGGTTTTTGATCAGCGAGTTATTATCAAACGTGCTATGGAGTTGCTCTCAACACAATTTATTATTGTACATAACCACCCTTCAGGAAATGTAAACCCAAGCCCGGAGGATATAGATGTTACTCGCACACTCAAAGAGGCAGCTGCGCCCTTTAATGTGAATCTGGTAGATCATGTAATTTTGACAAGTCGTGAATCATATAGCTTCTTCGCTAATGGGTTATTATAGCAGATAAAAAAAGAGTGCCTAAGCACCCTTTTTGTTGGAATTTGTTTAAATATTCTCCTCTATTTGCACGCACTCTATACCAACCCTCGAGAGTAGCTGTAGCCCTTCGTCGGAGTGATAAGGGTCGCAGAATACCACTCTGCGGATGCCTGCCTGGATTATGAGCTTTGAGCACTCGATGCATGGCGAGGCTGTTGTGTAGAGTGTAGCGCCGGCGCAATTGTTTGCACTCTTAGCCACCTTTGTTATCGCATTGGCTTCAGCATGAAGCACATAGTGTTTGGTCTTACCCGTGAGTTCATCTTCACAAACATTCTCAAATCCTGATGGTGTGCCATTGTATCCATCTGAAATTATCATCTGATCCTTGACAATCAGCGCGCCAACCTGGCGGCGAACACAATATGAGTTCTCCGACCAGATACGAGCCATACGCATGTAGCGTAGATCTAGTTGATGCTGTTTATTCTCTAGATAATTCATATTTATAATCCTTTACCGTGACACGCTTTGTACTTTTTGCCGCTGCCGCATGGGCATGGGTCGTTGCGTCCAATCTTCTTCTCGACCTGCACCGGAGCACTCTTCTCCTGTGAAGCAGATGATCTCATTGCCGCCATATTGCGAGAGGCTTGTAATTTGGCTACATCAACCTTTTTGCGCTCAGGCTGGGGTTGCATCTTTGGTTCGGCATTTGCCTCTAAATTTCGATTCTGGGTTGGAGCTGCACTCTCGCGCTTTTTGACTGGGACATAAGCTTTGTTCATAATCGCTAGCACCTCTCTATTGATCTTAGTTAGCATCTTTGAGAAGAGTTCAAACGACTCAAACTTATATATTAGTAGTGGATCCTTCTGCTCATAAGTGGCATTCTGGACACTCTGTCGCAGATCATCCATCTCGCGTAGGTGCTCTCTCCAAGCATCGTCTATGGCTGTAAACATCACAACTTTAGAGAATGCCTTGTATATCTCAGCGCCATCGCTATCCTTGCAGCGCTGTAGATTTACCGGCACGTTATATCCTAAGTGGCCATTGGTGATTGGGAATAGGATGTTTGAGTCAAGTTCATCGGCGCGATCAACATATACTCGCTCCATCACCCCACGTACCGTGTCGGCAATCATCTTCGAGCGGATCTCCTGAGTGCTCTTTATATCCTCAATCAGATGGTCGGAGATTTGGCGAGCCTCAGCCTTTTTGTACTCAGCCTCGTTCATTGTTAGCTCAACGGCGATCTCGCGGATCAGCTCCATGCGAAACTCATCATACTCCATGCCGTAGTTCTGCTCAACAAATGCCTCGGCATAGTCGCACATTATGTTATTGAGGTCGATCTCAACCCTCTCGCCATAGAGTGCATGGCGGCGGCGCTTGTAGATCACCTCACGCTGTGAGTTCATCACATCGTCATACTCCAAAAGGCGCTTGCGGGTGCCGAAGTTGTTCTCCTCAACCTTCTTCTGGGCGCGCTCGATGGTCTTTGTCATCATTGAAGATTGAATCACCTCGCCATCCTCAAGTCCCATCTTATCCATAATGGTTGCGATACGACCCGAGCCAAATAGGCGCATAAGATCATCCTCTAAAGAGACGAAGAACTGTGATGATCCTGGATCACCTTGGCGGCCAGCACGACCTCGAAGCTGACGGTCAACGCGGCGGCTGTCGTGGCGCTCGGTACCGATGATGGCTAGACCACCAGCAGCCTTAACCGAGGCGCTAAGCTTAATATCTGTACCACGACCTGCCATGTTGGTTGCGATTGTAACCTGCCCTGAGTGTCCAGCCTCGGCAACGATCTGTGCCTCAAGCTGGTGCTGTTTAGCATTTAGGACATTATGCTTGATCTTGCGCTGTGTAAGCATGCGGCTCAACAGCTCCGAGATCTCAACCGAGGTTGTACCCACAAGGACTGGACGACCTGCATCTACTAGCTTGATAATCTCCTCGATCACAGCGTTGTATTTCTCGCGCTTGGTCTTATAGATCATATCCTCTCTGTCGTCGCGCAAGATCTTGCGGTTCGTTGGGATCACAACCACATCTAGCTCATAGATGCTCCAGAACTCTGATGCCTCAGTCTCGGCGGTACCGGTCATGCCTCCTAGCTTGTGGTACATTCTAAAGTAGTTCTGTAGGGTAACTGTAGCGAAAGTCTGAGTTGCAGCCTCAACCTTAACCCTCTCCTTGGCCTCGATCGCCTGATGTAGACCATCCGAGTAGCGGCGGCCATCAAGGATACGGCCGGTCTGCTCGTCGACGATCTTCACCTTGTTGTCCATCACCACATACTCAATATCCTTCTCAAACATTGAGTAGGCCTTAAGCAGCTGGTTTACCGTATGTACGCGCTCGGCTTTGACAGCATAGTCGTTGATCACCTCAGCGCGGCGCTCGGCGCGCTCCTCGATCGAGGCATCGCTCTTCTCTAGCTCGGCGATGGTCTCGCCTATATCTGGCAGAACGAAGAAGCCCTCCTCTTTGAAGAAGCTCGATAGAGCCTCGTGTCCCTTATCTGTAAGCTCTACTGAGTTTAGCTTCTCGTCAATCACGAAGAATAGATCCTCGGTGATCTCGCCCATGCGGCGATTGTTGTCCTGCATATACTCATTCTCGGTCTTCTGCATAAGGCTCTTAACGCCCTGCTCAGAGAGGAATTTGATAGTAGGCTTATATTTAGGTAGACCCTTGTGAGCGCGATATAGCTTTACGCCACCATCTTCGCTTGAGATATTCTCACCGATGAGCCCTTTGGCCTCTGAAAGGAGCGAGGTTACAAGTGCTTTCTGCATGTTGAAGAGCTGCTCGATGGCTGGGCGATACTGCTCAAACATCTGATCCTCACCCTTTGGCACGGGGCCTGAGATGATAAGCGGAGTACGAGCATCGTCAATAAGCACCGAATCGACCTCATCGACTATGGCGAAGTGGTGCTTGCGCTGCACGAGATCCTCTGGCGCTGTGGCCATATTGTCGCGTAGATAGTCGAATCCATATTCGTTGTTTGTGCCGAAGGTGATGTCGGCCATGTATGCCTTGCGTCTAGCCTCCGAGTTTGGCTTGTGGCGGTCGATGCAATCTACCGATAGGCCATGGAATTGATAGATAGGGCCCATCCACTCCGAGTCGCGCTTGGCTAGATAGTCGTTGACCGTAACCAGATGCACTCCCTTGCCAGCCAAGGCATTAAGGAATACAGGCAGGGTAGCGACAAGGGTTTTACCCTCACCTGTGGCCATCTCCGAGATCTTGCCCTTGTGTAGTACTACACCACCAAAGATCTGTACATCATAGTGGATCATCTCCCACTTTATGTCGTTTCCTCCCGCTAGCCAGTGTGTGGCGTAGATCGCCTTGTCGCCCTCGATGGTTACAAAATCCTTTGTGGCAGCTAGATCTTTGTCGAAATCATTGGCGGTAACCTCGACAATCTCATACTCTGTAAATCGGCGAGCGGTATCCTTCATAATAGCGAAGGCCTCGGGGAGAATCTCTTCGAGCTTTTGCTCGATCTTCTCGTCGATCTTAAGGGTGATGGCATCAATCTCGCTAGAGATCTTTGCCTTCTCTTCGAGGGTTGTGCCAAAGAGCTCTAATTTGCCTTTAAGCTCCACGATGCGAGCCTCATCCTCGGCGATAAACTCGGCTATAGAGCAGCGCAGCGCAGCACTGCGGCCGCGTAGCTCATCGTGAGTGAGTGAGTTTATCGAGGGGTATATTGCCTTCACCTTTTCGATGTAGGGCTCTATCTCTTTGCGATCTTTGTCGGCCTTAGAGCCGAACATCATCTTAATTACATTTGCTACAAAATCCATATTTATATATTACTTGTTATCTTTAATTAACGTACAAAGATATAAATTTAACATGAGTATACGAATTTATAATCACAAATATTAAAAAATCATTTCTTTTTACTAACTTTGTCGCGCCTTACTAAAGAGATGGTAGGCCTGTGGAGAGATTTGACTGATTGCAACCACATAAAAAAATCGCTAAAACAGCTATCTTTTTATACCTTCAGCCAATATCAGCCCCATAGTGTACGTTGTTTATTAACTTAAATTGTATTATAAATGGGATTTCTATTTACATCGGAGTCGGTCTCTGAAGGCCACCCAGACAAAGTGTCGGATCAAATTTCGGACGCTATTTTAGATGAATTTCTTCGTCATGATCCACGCTCAAAGGTAGCTTGTGAGACCCTCTGCACTACGGGTCTTGTAGTTGTATCGGGCGAGGTTCGCTCGGAGGCTTATGTTGATGTTCAGAGCGTGGCTCGCGGGGTAATCAACAAGATTGGTTACAACCGCTCGGAGTATCAATTTGATGGCAACTCTTGCGGTATTCTCTCGGCTATTCATGAGCAATCGTCAGATATCAATCAGGGTGTAGTACGCGAGGAGGAGGAGAATCAAGGTGCTGGTGATCAGGGTATTATGTTTGGGTACGCTTCGTCTGAAACTCGCGAGTATATGCCTGCAACGCTAATGCTCTCGCATGTTATTCTCAAGGAGCTTGCCGTAATCCGTCGCCAGGGCGAGCAGATGTGTTATTTGCGCCCCGACTCTAAGAGCCAGGTAACTATCGAGTATGGTGATGATCGCAAGGCTAAGCGCGTTCACACCATCGTTGTCTCTACTCAGCATGATGAGTTTATCCTCCCTTCAGAGGGTGTTAGCGAGGCTGAAGCTGAGCAGCAGATGCAAGCTAAGATAAAGGAGGATGTGCGAACAATCCTTATCCCACGCGTGAAGGCTCGCCTAGAGAGGGCAGGCGATAAGCTTGCGGATCTAATCGAGGGTGAGTATATCCTGCATGTAAACCCAACTGGCAAGTTTGTAATCGGTGGCCCTCATGGCGATACCGGCCTAACGGGTCGTAAGATCATTGTGGATACCTATGGTGGCCGCGGAGCACACGGAGGTGGTGCATTCTCGGGCAAGGATTCATCTAAGGTGGATCGTTCGGCAGCTTATGCAGCGCGCTATATAGCTAAGAATATGGTGGCAGCAGGTGTTGCCGACGAGGTGCTTGTGCAGCTAAGTTATGCTATTGGTATTGCTGAGCCTCTGTCGGTCTATGTCTCAACTTATGGCAGCAATAAGCTATCTATTAGCGATGGCGAGATCGCCGAGAAGATCAGCCAACTCTTTGATCTTCGCCCATCGGCTATCGTTAAGCGCTTTGGTTTAAATAACCCAATCTTTGAGGCAACAGCATCATATGGACACTTCGGAAATCGCCCATATACCCGCGCAGTAACACTCTATGAGAATGGCAAGAGCGTTGAGCGCGAAGTGGAGTTTTTCGGCTGGGAGCGCCTCGATAGTGTGGATCTCATCAAGAAGGCTCTTCTCTAGAGAGCTTGCTTGTATATTTGGGGTGGCTGAGAATCTGTTTAAGTTTTTCTCGCTAAAATTGTTAAGAGAGATGTTGCTTTGATTTTCTCTTCTTTGTGCGAGGCGCATAGCAATAGCTATGTAACGAGTGGAAAAAGAGAAAAGTGAAGTGATAGATCCTTAACAAATTAGATGAGAGAAATTTAAACAGATTCTGAGAGGTCATCCCTTTTTTTGTCGCCATACTGTTAATAAATAAGTCTGCTAAAGTTTTGCAGCGCGGGCAATTTTGATTACCTTTGGCTTGTCTTAAGTCTCCTTTTTGGTAGAGTTGAGGTATAACACAAATTATAGTCGTGCTATGGAGGTAGAGATAGGGGGCAATAGCTGGTCTGTTAATACCCAAACGAGCAGCTTGAAAAATACAATATTTAACCGTAAGTATTTGGTTGATAGGGGAATACGAATGTATTCTTAGCGGGTGTTTATTGCCATAACTAAAACAAATGAGTGATTTAGAGAGCGTAGATTGGTTTATCCTAAAGATTCGATTTCAGCGAATTTTCAGCGCCGAGGAGCGATTGACAAAGCTTAATCTAGAGTTCTATTTGCCAAAGCAGATGCGCCCGGTGAAGACAAAAGGCGGGGGCGAGCGTGTGAAGTTGATGCCTATATTCTCAAATCTAATATTCGTAAAGAGCACATTCCAGCGCGTTAGCGAGATTTGCGGAGCCTACAAAGATATCTACTACCTCTCGGAGCAGATCGCTGGCCAGCGCAGAGCCCTCAGGGTTCCTGATGAGCAGATGCAGCCTTTTATGGAGTTTATTGATGGAGACTATGCAAGGCTCGATTGTAAGACAACGAAGCTCAAAAAAGGTGAGAAACTAGTGGTTAAATCGGGGCTATTTAAGGGTAGCACAATTCTATTTATCGCCGAGCGAGGCGCAGCGAAAAAGGAGTATAGCCTCGAGATTAATGGCCGCAATGTGATCTTCTCTGAGGAGAGTTTTACTCAGAATATTTTAAGTAGGGTTTAGGTAAGTACGTTCCAAAGCTATATCAACACTATGTGAAATTTGAGGCCTATGCGAGGCTGAATATATACGCTCTGTATAAGTCGCTAAAATACAAAGATATATCAATATGGTTTAAGTCGGTGTCTAAAATATTCAGAGCATTTAGGATCTATAAATATAGAAATTTAGCAAAATCTGAAAATGCCCATTATCAAAAGCAAGTAAATAAATCGAATAAATTATGAATATAGCAGTAGTAGGAACAGGCTATGTAGGCCTTGTTTCAGGAACATGTTTTGCCGAGGTGGGTGTTAATGTCACCTGCGTGGATATAGATCAGAATAAGATTAATAGCTTGATCGAGGGGCAGATCCCAATCTATGAGCCCGGGCTCGACGATATGGTAAGGCGCAACTATCAGGATGGTCGACTAAAGTTTACGACCGACCTATGTTCGGTTTTGGACGATGTGGAGGTGGTCTTTTCAGCCGTTGGAACCCCCCCCGATGAGGATGGCAGCGCCGATCTGCAGTATGTGCTAGCGGTGGCTAGAACTTTTGGCCAGAATATCAAAAAGTATACGATCTTGGTTACCAAATCGACCGTGCCCGTCGGCACAGCTCAGAAGGTAAAGGCTGCAATCCAGGCCGAGCTTGATAAGCGCGGCGAGCAGATCCCATTCGATGTGGCCAGCAACCCCGAGTTTTTGAAAGAGGGCGCTGCGATAAAGGACTTTATGTCGCCCGATAGGGTGGTTGTGGGTGTAGAGTCGGATCGCGCCCGCGAGCTTATGACCAAGCTCTATCGTCCATTTCTGCTCAATAACTTCCGTGTGATATTTACCGATATTCCATCGGCCGAGATGATTAAATATGCCGCCAACTCTATGCTCGCCACGCGCATTTCGTTTATGAACGATATCGCAAACCTCTGCGAGATTGTGGGCGCGGATGTAAATATGGTGCGCCAGGGCATCGGCTCCGATGCTCGCATTGGAAATAAATTCCTCTATCCTGGATGTGGATATGGAGGCTCGTGCTTTCCAAAGGATGTTAAGGCTCTGATCAAGAGCGCCGAGAAGAGCGGCTACTCGATGCAGGTTCTTAAGGCTGTCGAGAGCGTTAACGACTATCAGAAAACGGTGGTTTTTAATAAGCTCAAAAAGGCCTATGGCGGCGATCTTAAGGGCAAAAAGATAGCAATCTGGGGATTGGCCTTTAAGCCTGAGACTGATGATATGCGCGAGGCAACATCCCTCATAACGATTGATCTTCTCCGCGAGGCGGGATGTGAGGTGAGGGTCTACGACCCGGTCTCAATGGGAGAGTGCAAGAGGCGAATAGGTGATGTTGTGGAGTATGCCACCGACATCTACGACGCGGTGCTTAATGCCGATGCCCTGCTGCTGCTCACCGAGTGGAAGCAGTTTCGCATGCCAAGCTGGGAGGTGGTAAAGCGCGCTATGAACCGAGCCCTGGTAATAGATGGCCGAAACATCTACAACGCCGAGGATCTCGCCTCTGCCGGGGTTGAGTATTGTTGTATTGGACGATAAATCAACTCGTGTAGAGCAAGACGAGAAGGGTTCATATAAGAGTGGAAAATTATTAGAATCTGTTTTAAGTTTTTCTCGCTAAAATTGTTAAGAGAATATGTTGCTTTAATTTTCTCTTCTTTGTGCGAGGCGCATAGCAATAGCTATGTAACGAGTAGAAAAAGAGAAAAGTGAAGTGACAGATCCTTAACAAATTAGATGAGAGAAATTTAAACAGATTCTTAAAGTATCATATAAAATCTGTCGTACAATATTTCAATAAATGGGGATGGTTCTTCGATCCAATTAGGCGGGAGAAGAATCTCTTAATTATACAAAAAAAATTCATGCAAATAATCCTACTATCCGGAGGATCCGGCAAGCGCCTGTGGCCTCTATCAAACGATACGCGATCAAAGCAGTTTTTGTCGCTGCTGATGGCTCCAGATGGCTCGCATGAGTCGATGCTTCAGCGCATTGTGCGCCAAATTGCGGAGTCTAATTTAGGCTCGGATATCACTATTGCAACTAGCATCAAGCAGTATGATTCCATAATAAATCAGCTTAGTTCAAGTGTTGATATCGTGACTGAGCCCGAGCGCCGAGATACCTTCCCGGCGATCGCTCTCTCGGCAAGCTATCTGCTTAAAGCCAAGAGGTGTAGCCTGGATGAGGTTGTGGTCGTGATGCCAAGTGACTCTTATGTTGAGGCTGGCTACTTTGATGCAATAGCAAAGATGGTTGAGGTTGTTGAGCGCAACGATGTAGATATGGTTTTGATGGGCATCACCCCTACCGAGCCATCCACAAAATTTGGCTATATTGTTCCTGCAAAGAGTAGTAGCAGCGAGATTATCACAGTCGATCGTTTCACTGAGAAGCCAGATGCGGCGATGGCAAAGAGGCTCCTTGAGCTGGGTGCGGTTTGGAATGGTGGTGTTTTCGCATTTAAACTTAGCTATATAGCTGCAATCATAGAGAAATATATCCAGGCCGAGAGTTTTGACGAGATTCGTAGCAGATACTCCGAATTTAAAAAGATTAGCTTTGACTATGAGGTTGTTGAGAAGGCGACATCAATAGCGCTAGTGCCATACAGTGGTGCGTGGAGTGATCTCGGCACATGGAATAGCCTCTCTGAGAAGATATCTAATACGTCTATTGGAAATGTGAGGGCTGGCGAGTGTGTAAATACTCACTTTATAAATGAGCTCGACACCCCAATCATTGGCCTCGGAGTGGAGAATTTGATCGTTGCCGCTAGCCCCGATGGCATCCTCGTGAGTACAAAAGAGGCTAGCGTAGATCTCAAATCGTATGCAGATAAAATATCTGCACGTCCGATGTTTGAAGAGCGCAGATGGGGAACATATCGCGTTATGGGGCATGAGCACTTTGGGGATGGTTATAATGCCCTCACGAAGCTATTGCATTTAAAAGCAGGTTGCAATATAAGCTACCAATACCATAATCAGCGCGAGGAGATATGGACATTTATTGATGGCGAGGGTATTTTAATTCTCGATGGCGAGCGGATCCCGGTAAGCCGGGGTTATGTAGCCCATATTAAAGCAGGTCAAAAACACGCTGTAAGGGCGATAACCGACTTGCAAATCATCGAGGTGCAATCTGGCACAGACCTAGTCGAGGAGGATATTATCCGCTTGGATTGGGAGTGGTAGAGTAGAGTTGTATATACTAAGAGAGCACGCTTACTGTTTGTAGGCGTGCTCTTTGCTTTATAAGCGTAAAGCTTAGCTGCGAACCTCAGCCGAGCATTGGCGCTCTAGCTGGCGCAGGATGTTATTCATCGTCTTGTCGATCACCTTGTCGGTGAGCGTTTGCGACTTATCCTCTAGTATGAAGCCTAGCGCGTATGACTTCTTACCCTCTGGAAGCTTGTCTCCATCGTATACATCAAATAGTGATACGCTCTTTAGGAGTTTTTTCTCGGTAGAAAGAGCCACCTGACGAAGCGCTGCAAAGCTCACGCTCTTATCAACAAGCAGAGCAAGATCGCGGCGCACCTCCGGATACTTTGATAGCTCCTGAACGCTGATCTTAACCTTGCGGCTGCTCTTAACTAGAGCATCAAAATCAAATTCGGCAAAGAAAACCTCCTGCTTGATGCCGAACTTCTTGAGCTGCGAAGAGGCGGCAACGCCCATCTTAACAATACTCTTATTGCCCTGCTTCAGATCCAAGCCCTCTGAAAAGAGATCCTTGGCTAGAGGCTCGCTCTTAAGCGAATATATATCTATGCTGAAGCGGCGAAGTATCTTCTCGACAACCTCGCGCAGGGTGAAGAATGAAGCCTCAACCCCCTTCTGTGACCATGAGGCGGGCGATGCCATGCCGGTAAGGGCGATGGATAGCTTGTAGCACTCAGAGTATGGTGCTAGGATCTTCTGCTCATCGCGCTTTGCGGCATCGTAGGTGTAGCAGTTTCCAAACTCATAGAGTTTAAGGTCGCTGTTGCGGCGGTTTGCATTTAGCTCGATAGCCTCCAGTGCATTGAATAGCAACGTTTGGCGCATAACATTCAGATCATTGCTCAGCGGGTTGATAATCTGAACACACTCCTCAGCCTTGTAGCTCTCAAGCTCCTCATAGTATGAGCCTTTAGTAAGCGAGTTTGACATAATCTCGGTGTAGCCAATAGCTGTAAGCATGTCGGCCGTAAGGTTCATCAGCTTGCCACTATCTGGGCGTGGTGCGTATGATAGGGTCGAGTTTACGTGTGTTGGCACCTCGACGTTGTTGTAGCCATAGATTCGTAGGATATCCTCAATCAGGTCGGCCTCGCGAGTAACATCTACGCGATATGGTGGCACAGCAACCGATAGCACACCATCCACCTCGGATAGAATCTTTATCTCAAGAGCCGAGATAATCTTTCGAATTGTATCATCCGGAATCTGCTTGCCGATAAGCGCACGCACACGGTTGAGTGATACGTTAAACTTGAAATCCTCTACCGGGGTAGGGTATATATCGGTAATCTCGCTAGTGATCTCACCGCCGGCGAGCTCCTTGAATAGAAGTGCCGCGCGCTTTAGAGCATAGATCTGCATATTTGGATCGACGCCACGCTCAAAGCGGAATGAGGCGTCAGTATTGAGGCCAAAACGCTTGGCGCTCTTGCGAACCCATACTGGATGGAAGTAGGCCGACTCGATAAAAATATCGGTGGTCGTGTCGCTAATTCCAGAGTCTAATCCTCCAAAGATGCCAGCTAGACACATAGGTCTCTCGGCCGAGCAGATCATTAGATCTGAGGCTGTCAGCATGCGCTCTGCGCCATCAAGAGTTACGAATTTTGTCCCATCATCGCAGCACTTTACGATGATCTTGCCTCCCTCGATCTTGTCTGCATCAAAGGCGTGAAGTGGTACTCCAAGCTCAAATAGTACATAGTTTGTGATATCGACAAGGTTGTTCTTGGGGTTGATGCCAGCGGCGCGCAGGCGATTCTGCATCCAATCTGGTGATGGCGCAATTTTGCAGCCGCGCATTGTGAGGCCCGTGTATCGTGGGGCAGCCTCATGATTCTCAACGCTCACCTCTATTGCGCGAGAGTGGTTGTCTATTTTAAATGCCTCTACGGATGGTAGATTGTAGTTAACCCTCTCGCCGTTGCTCTCAAGATATGCCTTTACGTCGCGCGCCACGCCAATGTGTGATGCAGCATCTATACGGTTTGGTGTTAGGCCGACGACGATAAGATAGTCATCCTCAATACCGAAGTACTCCTTGGCACTCATGCCAACTGCCGTATCAAGTGGTAGCTCGAGGATACCCTCGTGGCTCTCGCCGGTGCCTAGCTCATCCTCGGCGCATAGCATGCCGAGCGATTCCACGCCGCGGATCTTAGATCGCTTGATCTTAAACTCTTCATCTCCGCCATTTGGGTAGAGAACAGAACCTACCGTAGCGCAGATGACCTTCAATCCAGCGCGACAGTTTGGTGCGCCACATACGATTTGAAGTGGGTTTCCATCACCGATATTAACTGTTGTAACGCGTAGGTGGTCAGAGTCAGGGTGATCGGTGCAGGTTACAACTTCACCAACCACAACGCCAGCAAGTCCACCCTTTATGGTCTCGATCTTCTCAAATCCCTCAACCTCTAGTCCGATCTCAGTCAGCACAGTTGAGATCTGCTCAGGGGTAAGGTCGCAATCCAGGTAGCTTTTTAGCCAATTGTATGATATATTCATATGGTTTTATTATTTCTAATTACAATATACAAAGTTAAGAATAAATTTAATTTTTCGAGCCGATATAGAGAAAAATCATACCCGCTAAGATAAATATTAGATCTATCGCCTTGCTCTTTAGATTTTTTTCGCGCAGAAGCATGGCGCCGAATAGGAATGAGACGATCACCGAACCGCGGCGTATTGTTGATACGATGGATATCATAGCCTCTTCGTCGGTCAAGGCGTAGAAGTATGCCATGTCTGCGATCGAGATGCAGATTGAGATTAGCGGAATAGCCCACGACCAGTGAAATGGAGTGCTCTCCTTGCGGCGAGGCAGCCATATTAGAAGTATAACGCTACCCATAAGTAGCATTTGGTAGATGTTGTACCAGCTCTGCACGAAGATGGGGTTTAGCTCGCGCATGATATGTTTGTCGTAGAGGCCGCTGCAAGCGCCGAGCATGGCTGCCGCGGCTAGCATCAAGATCCAGCTGTTCTTTGCGAAGTTGATCCCCTCCTTTTTCGAGGAGCGAGCTAGCAAAAAAAGTGAAAAGATAGAGAGGCTAACGCCAATCCATTGCCAGAGGTTGAGTCTCTCGCCGAAGATCAGTAGTGCACCTAGGAGCACCATCACCGGGCGTGTGGCGTTGATTGGGCCAACTATGGTAAGCGGTAGATTTTTAATTGCGAAGTAGCCAAAGATCCACGACAGCAGAACTATAGAGGCCTTAAGCATCACCTTTAGATGTACAGAGAGAGGCTCTTTTGCCGAGGCGAAGATTGTGCCATCAAACCAGCCTAGCGAGAGCTCCACATCAAGTATGGTGGGCAGGAATATCAGCGAGCTAAAGAGCGTATTAAATAGCAAAACAGGCAGGACGGCATTATCCGTCACAGCCTGTTTTTTTGCTACATCATAGAGCCCGAGCATAGCGGCCGAGCTGAATGCAAGTAGTAACCACATGTGGTTTACATATTATAACTCGTCGCTATATACAGCTCCCGGAAGATCGTGTAGATTATAGCGTGAGGCCATCGACATGCCATAAGCACCAGCCGACTTAAGTGTTAGCAGATCGCCGCGGTTTGTCGGACGAAGGCTTATATTCTCCTCGAATACATCGGTCGACTCACAAGCAGTACCAACAACGGTATATTTTGAGCGCTGATCAGAGTCTGATGAGATATTCTCAATATTGTGATATGAGCCATAGAGCGCAGGGCGGATAAGCTCAGTCATACTTGCATCCACGATCACCAGGCGGCGACCCGTAGCGGTTGTCTTGTTGAAAAGAACGCGAGTGATAAGCTCACCACACTCACCAACGATCGAGCGGCCAAACTCAAAGTGAACCTTGCGATCGCCAACAGCTAGGTGGGTGTTTACGATCGAAAAGAGCGAGGCGAAGTTTGGAATAGGCTCATTCTCTGGTACATCATAGTTGATGCCAAGGCCGCCACCAACATCCACAAAGCTAAACTCAAAGCCAAGCTTAACTAGGTTGTCGACGATAACATTTGCCTTGTTGCACATATTCTCAAATACATGGAGCTCGCGGATCTGAGATCCAATATGGATATGTATTCCGTTGATGCTGATATTCTTCAACGCCTTGATGTGCTCGGCATTCTCCATCACCTCCTCATACGAGATGCCAAATTTACTATCCGCCTGACCGGTGTCGATACAGTGGTTTGTCTTAGGGTCGATATCTGGATTGATACGAAGCGCTACATCTGTAATAACACCCTTTTCAGCCGACATTGCGTCTATAATCTCAAGCTCCTGGATCGACTCGCAGTTTATGGCCATGATCTTTTGATCAATAGCATAGCTCAGCTCAGAGTCCTTCTTGCCAACACCAGCGTATACGATGCCCTTAGGATCGAATCCCGCCTCAATAGCCTTGCGCAGCTCGTTGCCGCTGGCGCAATCAATGCCTAGGCCATACTCGCGGATCACCTCCAATACGCGGTCGTCGTAGTTGGCTTTAATGGCGTAGTGTACATTGTAGCCATACTTTTTTGACTCATAAACAACACTCTCGAGTGTCTGTCGGAGTAGAGCCATATCATATAGGTAGTATGGAGTCTCTAGATCCTTTAGCTTATCTGCAATTTGTCTGCTTAGCATAGTTTTAAATTCTTAGAATCTGTTTCTTAATCTCGGGTCGCAAATATAGTTAAAATTGTCTGAAATACAATACTATTAACGAATATTATTTTAACTATTATCTCTCTATGAGTTGCAAGTAAGTAAATATATAGCTATTTTTGTCGATAATTAGATTTGATATGAATATGAAAATAGTACTTTGCAGCCTGCTTGCGGCGCTCGTCATCCCGCTCTCGGCCGTTAACGGTCAGCAGATATTTAGGGGCGAGGGCACACAATGCCAAGGATCTGTCGCAGGGGTGGATCTGTCGAGTGACAGTGTTATAGATTTCACGCCTGCTCTCGTTAAGGCGGAGGATGGAGTGAGTATATTCTCGCATCGTTTTGATCTACCACAGGGGTGGCCGGGGCGGAGCGTATATCTTCATCTCGAGAGCGTGCGCCAGGCTTATGATCTCGTGGTAAATGGCAAGGCTGTAGCCTCTATAGAGGATAGTTTTTCGCCGGCAAACTTTGATATATCTAGCTTTATAAGTGAGGGCGAGAACGACATATCGCTCACCCTGCGCCGCTCGAAGCTTCCGCTGCTGGAGATTGGCCTATTCCCGACGGCGCGCAGCCAGTTTAGCGGTAGCTATATTTGTGCGCAAGAGCGGGTCGGTATATATGATTACACGGTGAGGTTTGAGCCTCAGGCAGCGCCTAATCGCGCGGAGTTGAAATTTGATCTAATATTGGAAAATAGCGACTTTCATGCGCATACTCTTGTGGCTCGTTATGAGCTCTACAATCCCGATGGGGTGCTTATCGAGCGTGCAATTCGCGAGGTTGTGCTTGGGGCGGGTCTGCGCGATACGCTCTCCCTGCAGCAAGGCATATCTGGGGCTGATGAATATAGATGGAGCGCCGCGAAGCCTAATCTATACAGAGTAGCGCTGCACCTTCTATCTGATGGTGTTGTAGGTGAATCCCTGTCGTTCAAGGTTGGTTATACCGATTTTGCCACCCGCGAGTCTCGATTGTATAATTTTGACGAGATGGTAGAGCTCTGCGTGGAGCGATATGTGGCAAGAAGCGATCGGGAGACAGCTGCTTTTGAGCTTAAAGGTCTAAAGAGTATTGGTAAAAATGCAATTATGACAATGTATACACAGCCCATCTGGTTCTATGAGCTGTGTGATGAGCTTGGTATATATGTTATTGAGCAGCCAAACATAAATCCACCTGCGGGTGATAATCGAAAGCAAGGAGGCACGCCAGCCAACAATCCAGCGCTAAAAGATGAGTATCTTAAAAGAGTGGCATCAAGTTACTACCGTACACGCAATTTTACATCCGTGGTGGCATATTCGCTAGCTAAGAGCTCGGGTAATGGATATAATATGTATAAGAGCTATCAGATGCTGAAGAGCCTAGAGGCGGATCGTCCGATTATCTATCTAGGGGCTGCTGGCGAGTGGAATAGTGATAGCTTAGATATTAAGTAGTATGAACATAGAGCTCATAGTAGTAGGTAAAACCGATTCGGAGTCGGTTGGCGCATTGGTAGATGGCTACTCAAAGCGTCTGGCGCACTATTGCAAATTTTCAATCACAACCTTGCCTGATCTTCGCAATACTAAGAATCTCTCTATCAAGCAGCAGAGAGCGGGCGAGGGCGAGGCTATACTTCGCCAAATTCAAGATAGCGACTATGTTGTATTGCTAGATGAGCGCGGGGTGCAGTATCGCTCGGTCGACTTTGCCATGTGGCTACAGAAGCGGATGAATAGCGGCGTTAAGCGGCTGCTGCTTGTGATCGGCGGCCCCTATGGCTTCTCGGAGGAGGTCTATGCGCGTGCTAACTCTAAGCTCTCGCTCTCGCCGATGACCTTCTCGCACCAGATTGTGCGAGCTATTTTTGCCGAGCAGATCTATCGCGCCTTTACAATTTTGAATAATGAACCATATCACCATGAGTAGGCCGATCCCAACAATAGCGATCCTAATGGAGAATCCGCTTATGAGCATAGGGCTGAAATCCATGATCGATAAGATGATCCCATTTGCAGCGGTAAAGCTATTCTCGAGTTTCAATCAGGTTGAAGATAGCGAAATTGAGGATTTTTTTCATATATTTGTATCTGCAACTTTGGCACTAGAGCATAGCGAGTTCTTTGAGCAGCGCAGGCAAAAGACGATTCTGCTCACTAGCGGTACTCAGCATGCTCAGCTCATGGAGGGTTTCCATCAGCTAAATATCACTCAGCCGTATGAGGAGCTGAGCGAGGCGCTGCAATCGCTGCATAGGCATGCCCACCACCCTCCGGTAAAAGTTGAGGAGGGCAAGGATGAAAAGCTCTCGCCGCGCGAGATCGAGGTGGTGAGGCTGCTAGTTGAGGGGCTTATAAATAAGGAGATTGCCGAGCGGTTGAATATTGGATTGACAACAGTCATAACCCATAGAAAAAACATATTTGAAAAGCTAGGCGTGCGATCGTTGGCTGGACTAACCATCTATGCTATAATGAAGCGATATGTAGAGATTTAAAGAGAGAGAACAACGAACCTAAATATTAAAACGATGAACTTAAAAAAACTATTCCTGCCAGCCTTGGCGTTGGTAGCTGTAGTGGCGGCGAGTGCTGCTCCAATCGAGAGCATTGAGACCCCCTACACAATTTCACTTGTAAGAAGTGCTAAAATTAACAAAAAACCATATATTGTGGCTAGTAGCTACGATGGAGTGGTGCTCTGCTATGACTACAATGGCAAGATGCTCTGGGAGAATAAGCTCTCGGGCTACTTTAATCAGGATATCTACTGCGGCGATCTAAATGGAGATGGTAGCGATGAGACCCTAGCAGCAAATAGCAATGGCACACTATACTGCCTTGATGAGAAGGGTAATCTCATGTGGGAGTTCTCTACAGGCGAGACACCGGTTGGAAGCGCTTGTATTATCAATAAGGGTGGTAAGGCCTATGCTGTGTGCGGAGGATATGATATGAATCTGCACTACCTTGATGCAAAGGGCAAGCTGATCTCTACGATAAACTCGTCGAGCTACTCTAAGGAGAAGGGCTTCGGCCTAGGCGGACCCGAGATTGCTACCCATATTATCAACTATGTGCGCCCATTCAAGAGGGCAAATGGATCTGAGGCTTTGGCGCTCCATGGCGTTATAAATAGTATGTCGGCCAAGGGTGGACTATATCTATTCGAGCCGCTAGCCTCGACCCCATATCAGTACTATTCACAGAAGGTGAGCACGGTTATCGGTGCTATGAGTGTCAACAATCTCACCGGCGGAGGCGATAAGATTCTGCTAGGCTCAACCAAGGATACGCGTGGCGGATATATCTTGGAGTATGATCCTGCTGCCAAAAAGGATGTTGTATTCTCAAATACAGATCTTGCTGCGAGCGAGACAAATAAATTTGGTTATCGTGTAACGCAATCCGAGGTTATGCTCATCAACGGCAAGCCTCAGCATATCAACATATTTGGCTCGATTATAATGATGCCAACATATACAAATACTAAAGCTACAACTAAGGTTTTAGTATCGAAGTACGCCTATAATGATATGACTAAGGATGCCACCAGCACCAAGCTAATTCTAGCCAGCGAGCAGGGTGGAGGCAACTGTATTCATATCTTTGATGTGACCGACCCGGCGTGGGAGAAGGCCTATGAGGAGCTTGTGCCAAAGGGTAATATCACCTCAATCCTAGAGAGCAGCGCAGATTTCCGCGCGAAGATGGAGGCTTTCAAGGTGCCATCGTATGAGAACCTAAACGCTCGTCCAAAGGTCTACTTTATGTCGGAGAGCCCTAATCGCGATCCAAATACTAAGGCTATCACAGATAAAATTCACGCCTCTTACCCATCGCCAATATTTCTAAATGGTGGAAATTCGGGTGGCTCGGAGAAGCCCGAGCTTTGGAAGCGAGACACAATGCCCAATGCTCACTTTAGGGATCGTCGCGATCGCCGCCAGAAGTATCAGAACTCTCAGGATAAGATCCTTGCAAATGTGGCAAAGGCTTATGAGGGCGACTCAAAGGGTATGTCTATGTGGGGTGGCCATGGTAATGATCCATTCTACTATAGCCCCGAGACTCAGCGCAAGATGATGGATCTAACGGGTGATGATCAGCAGACCGTGCTTATCTTCCCCGAGATGGAGGGACGAGGCAAGGATATGGAGTGGATTATGGATGCCTACTTCTATCCACTTGCCAGCTATGCTAGAGAGCACAACACTAAGCTATTTATCCGCTCGAAGCACATCTTCTGGCTAGGAAATATCTATGAGCCATATTGGGAGAAGCTTGTCTCTGGAGAGTATGCCGATGTATTTGTGCCATCAATGGAGGAGACCACCGATAAATCTATGGAGCTAAGTGTTATGGGTCGCATGGGTATGTGGATGAGTGGCGCCGTAGATAGCTGGGGTAGCCGCTGTGCTAGAGATAATCCGAGCTACAACCGCCTGCGCCAGCATGATCACCAGCAGCTGCCAAATGGCTTCCTTAGAAATATGATCTACCACATCTCGCTAGGTGCGCAGTATCTTGATAACTTCAAGGTTGATCAAGAGTATATGAGCCTATTGTGGGAGATGATCGCCAGAGGTCTACTATTTGTCCCCGAGCGCGATGAGATCGTCAGCCTAAGCCCTGTGCGTATGACTATCCTTGAGCCAGATCAGGCTTGGTTGGATGAGGGAAATAATGTAAAATGGACGGTGCTCTATGATAAGAAGGCAGAGGCTAAAAACCAGTGGGCGATAGGTCGCCTAAATGGCACATGGCCAGCAGCGCCAACCACCGAGTGGGACTTCTCGCGCTATGCAGCTGGAGCCACCGAGCGCAGGGTAAACTTTATCTCTTCATATAATAATGGTCATGTGATGTTTACACCCCCATTTGATAAGGGTGCTAAGCGAGGCAGCGTAGAGCAATACCTGCACCCAATCTATAAGGGTAAGACAAAGGAGTTCTTCACCGATGGACGCTACTACTATAGCGATGCCAAGATGAGCAAGAAGTACTCGCCAAAGGAGTACTATAAGGAGGTGGAGAGGGCAATTATCGAATCCTCAGCAATTCTGCCCGTTACAGTTAAGGGTGAGGTAGGATGGGTTGCTGCGCAGTCGGCACCTAAGCATCTGCGTCTAACCGTTATTGATGGCGGCTATATTGATCCATCCGAGAAGCAGGCCACAATCAAGATCGGCGCAGCTAAAGTTAAGAGCATCACCGACCTGGTTACCGGCGAGCAGCTTAAAATTTCGGGTGGCGAGAGCGAGATTACAATTCCTTGTGGTATGTTCCGCTTCTTTGATATCGAGCTTGAGGAGGATCTTAAGTAGTTCAAAAAATATATTTCTACCTAGTTAAATGGTGGCTGCCAAGCGTGAGTTTGGTGGCCATTTTTTTTGTTGATTCTAATCAGAGTGTGGGCGTATTAAGTAGGGTAAAATAATTATTGGTGTGTTTTTAAGAGTACTATTGGAGAAGAGATTTTTTTGCTATTGAATCGAAAATATAGTTATTCTATAT
>JBCQTD010000010.1:0-52964 GCA_047178725.1 Rikenellaceae bacterium | reverse complement strand
AATTTCAGTATAGAACCACTATATTTTCAATTCAATAGCAAAAAATCTCATCTCCAATAGTACTCTTAAAAACACACCAATAATTATTTTACCCTACTTAGGTTTAAACAAATTTAAGAAAAAATTTTAAATTATAAAAAGAATTTAAAAAAAATAGATACATTTGCGGGCTCACTTGTGTATATCACCACATAGGGCATGCAAACAATTTTATTAATCATCTAAAAACAAGAGAGATGACAAAGATTCAACTAAAGAGATCGGTCATTTGCTTTAGACGATGGAATAGAGCGGGCTACTCGGCCTTCAACTCTATGCATCGCGCAGTGACCATCGGGGTGCTCAGCGCCTCAATGTCGATCCTCTCTCTTGCCGATGCTACATCGCAGAACAATCCTGCCGACTCGACTAGTCTCCTGGCTAATGTCGATCTGGAGGGGGTTGGAGTGATCCTCTCAAAGGAGTCACCTACGCGTAGTGCATTTACTCAAACCCCTATCTTCGATAGAGGCACAGAGACCCTAGCCCCACTCCAGAGCATGGAGTCGGCGCTTCGTCTCTCGCCCTCAATAGATGTTAGGGAGCGAGGCGGCAAGGGGGTGCAGGCCGACCTATCAATTCGTGGCGGCTCGTTCGACCAGACCATGGTGCTACTAAACGGCATCAACTTCACGGATGCACGCACAGGGCATCAAACACACTCACTACCCATCGACATGGAGTCGATATCGGGCATAGAGCTCATAGATGGCATATCGGGCGTGGGAGCCTACGCCGGAGCGATCAACATCCGCACCGCGCCACTTGAGCCGGCCTACCTAAAGGTAGATCTCTCGGGCGGCTCTTACGGCTATGGCTATGGATCGCTATCGGGCGGCTACAGCAAGGATAAGCTCTCCATCTACGCCGCAGGATCCTACCGCCGCAGCGATGGCTATCGCGAGAATACCGAATTTGAGAACTACAATGGCTTCTCGCGCCTAATGTATGACGACGATAAACTCGGCCTATTCGATGCCCAGGTCGGATATCAGAAGCGGGCATTTGCCGCCAACGGGTTCTACACCCTAGCCTACCCCGATCAGTATGAGACCACCGAGACTGCGCTCAGCTCGCTTCGATGGCTAAAGGATTTCGGCGCCGTGCGATTAAACTCTAGCATCAGCTATCGCAAGAATTTCGACTGCTTTGAGCTGATCCACAACAATGCAGAGACGGTTCCATTCAACTACCACAACACCGACAACGTTGGCGCTGAAGTTTGGGCTGACTATAGCTCTAAACTAGGTGTTACCACTCTAGGAGTCGACTACACCTACAACCACATCTGGAGCACGGTGCTAGGAGAGGCTTTAGAGACGCCGCACGGCCGATATACCCACGAGGCAGATCGCAGCACGGTAAACAGCTATCTACGCCACAACAAGGATTGGGGCAAGATCGCCGCCTCGGCATCGGTTGGCGTTAGCGCTACACCTTATGGCAACACGCCGCTGTGGAGCATAATGGCAAAATATCGCCCAACAAAGGGTGTTGTAATTGAGCTAGGTGCTAACGAGTCGATGCGTCTACCGACATTCACCGACCTCTTCTACAACACCTCGACCAATGTAGCCAATGAAAACCTAGTGCCAGAGCAGGCAATCACCTACTCGCTTAAGTCGCTTTACACCATGGATAAATGGAGCACCGAGGTGGATATCTACTATCGCCAAGGGAGCAACATCATTGACTGGACAAAGGCCGAGGGTGAAGATAAGTGGTACTCTAGGCAGATCACAGAGCTTGGCACCTTTGGCGCAGAGTGGCGCGGCAGCTACTCACCCAAGGGCTTCATTCACCGACTAAGCGCCAGCTATGGCTACATCTCGCAGGATAAGGATAGCGGCGATATGATATCGCTCTATGCCATGAACTATATGCGCAACAAGGCGGCTCTGACTCTCGATATGAGATTCTTGAAAAGCTTCTCGCTAGTTGTCACTGGCTCGGTATATGATCGCTATGGCAACTACTCCGATGCCTCGGGCGAGAGCTGCAAGTATGAGCCTTATGCGCTGCTCGACGCGCGCCTTGCATGGAGTTGCTCTAAGTGGATGGTATATCTCGATGCTACCAATATAACATCGACAGAGTACTTCGACTATGGAGGCCTCACCATGCCTGGTGCCTGGATAACGGCTGGGGTTAGCTTCACACTATAGTGTACACCTATATAATGTAAGTAGTTGCCAGATATTAAATTATTCTGGCAACTACTTTTTTTGTTCTATTTAGATAAAAAACGGCTGAAATTTTGCATTTCAAAAAATAAGTCGTATATTTAGAACACACTACCCAGGCGTGGCAAGATTGCTATAAATATTGAGGCTTATATATCGTTAACCACCTAACACTTTTGAGCTATGAAATTAGATGCAATGGTTGTACTTAAGGAGTACACAACAATCACAGCGGCCGAGATGGCCAAATCCGTTTTAGATGCCGTAGGAATATGGTCTATGATCAACAACGAGTATATGTCGACCATATACCCAACCGGCGTTATGCCAGCACAGCTTATAGTCCGCGGCGAGGACAAGGGGCGAGCCGAGAAGCTACTTCTGCAACTCTAGCGCTCTCGATTCCAGATCCTCCATGCAGCCTCAGCCTGACCCGTAAGCATCTGCTCTCCGTTACACGTTTTGCAACCTCGCGCCCTGCCCAGAGTCAAGAACTTTGTGCAGGGGGGGTTGTATACCAAATCATATAGGTAGTGGCTTCCATCCAGTAGATGATAAGGGATATCGGGCGCACTATCCACATTGGGGAAAGTCCCTAGCGGTGTTGCATTAACGATCAACTTATGCGAGCCGACCAACGCCTCGTTTACATCTTCATAAGCGATAGCCTCAGCGCTGGCCTTGCGCGAGACCTGCTGATACTCTACGCCCAATTGAGAGAGAATATACTTAACGGCAAGCGAAGCACCTCCTCCGCCCAAAACCAGAGCCCTGTCGATCTTCTCGCCATCCAAAAACTCTACTAGCGAGTCGCGAAATCCTATCACATCGGTATTATACCCCACAAGCTCGCCACCCTCGCGACTAACGCAGTTGACCGCACCAACGGCCTCGGCCTCGGGGGAGAGACGCGAGAGATATGGGATAATCTCCAATTTATAAGGTATAGTAACATTGAACCCTACTAGATTCTCGCGAGCGAGCAGCTGCTCCACGCCTGCGATTGTCTCCATCTCGCAGAGATCATATTTAGCATCTTGAATACCCTCGCGCTCAAACTTGGCGGCAAAATATTTTGCCGAGAATGAGTGAGGCAGATGCCTTCCGATTAGAGCAAACTCTCTCATGGGCTAAACCAGGTATTTTATAAGAACGAACGAGCCGATAAGGATCACCGTAAAGGCCAGGGCCAGCAGATTGAAATACCTATCTATAAATCCCTTAATAGGGGTTCCAAACCTCCAAATAAGCGCGGCAACAAGAAAGAACCTCGCTCCGCGCGAGACAACAGAAGCGATGATAAACATCACAAAGTCGACATTGAACAGACCCGCCGTAACGGTAAAGATCTTATATGGAATGGGGGTAAATCCTGCGGTAAAGACGATCCAGAAGTTATACTGATCATAGAGCTCGCCCACCCTATCGAAGGCCTCCATCGAGAATACCCTCTCATAGAAGAAATTAGCCAGAGCCGTATACTCGCCTGCGCTATTTTGCCACAGGAAGTAGCCGATGGTATATCCACAGATAGCACCAACAATAGAGCCCAGCATGCAGATTAGTGCGTAGCGGAATGAGCGCGAGGGCGCACCCAGACATAGAGCAATGAGCAGCACATCTGGCGGAATAGGAAAAAAACTAGACTCGGCGAGCGCCAAGATAAATAGCGCTATCCAACCATATCGCGAAACGCCCCACGAAAGTACCCAATTATAAAGAGCCTTCATTATATTAATTTATATGTTTTAATATCTCTTAGACCAAGAAGCAACTCCTTAGGCGCAAGCCTCTTTTTACCAGCTAGCTGCAACGAGAGGATATTCACCACACCATCAGCGCAACCAACAGCTATATAGCTCTTCTCATCGCTCAGGATCTCGCCGATCTCGGCACTCTGCGATGGATCAAAAGCCACCTCAAAGATCTTAGCCGTGCTCTCGCCCTTCGACTCATGATTGAATGGAGTCCACGCCGCCGGATATGGAGATAATCCCCTCACTAGGTTGACGATCCTCTCGCCAGGCAGAGACCAATCAATCTTGCAGTGCTCCTTAAATATCTTTGGTGCTGCCGGCAGCGTACTCTCGTCCAAATGCTCCTGCACAATAGGCTCAACATCACCCATGGCGATCTTCTCTACGGTCTCCAAAACTAGCCCTGTACCGATATTCATCAACCGCTCATAGAGCGTACCAACATTATCATTAGGGTGGATTGGCTCCCATATCTGGCCAATAATTGCCCCCTGGTCTATCTTATGATTTAACAGAAAGGTGGTCACACCCGTCACCTTATCGCCATTAATAATAGCGTGATTTATTGGTGCCGCGCCTCGATATCTTGGCAGCTGAGAAGCGTGCAGATTAAAGGTGCCCAATTTAGGCATAGACCAGATAATCTCGGGCAGCATTCTAAAGGCGATAACGATACCTAGATCTGGCTCCAGCGCCCTCATAGCCTCCACAAAGGCCTCATCGCGGAGCTTCTCAGGCTGCAAGATTGGCAACCCCAAAGCCATCGCCTCGCGCTTTACCTCGCACTCATATATCTTCTGTCCACGCCCTGCGGCACGATCTGGAGTTGTTACGACACCGACTACGTTATACCCCCCTTCGACAAGAGCGCGAAGCGAGGGTACGGCGAACTCGGGCGTTCCCATAAAGACGATCCTCAGAGATTTTGCCTCCATATATTACTTCAAACCTAAGGTGTGACCCATACGCTCCTCCTTAGTTGTAAGGTAGCGTAGATCGTGCTCATTTGGCTCGATTACAATTGGGACAATCTCCTCAATATCAAGGCCATATCCCTCCAAACCGATCTTCTTAGTCGGATTGTTGGTCATAAGGCGCATGTGTCTGATGCCTAGATCGCGGATGATACTCGCACCCACACCATAGTCTCGCTCGTCTGGCTTAAAGCCCAATACTACATTTGCATCTACGGTGTCAAGCCCCTCATCCTGCAACTTGTAGGCGCGGATTTTATTGAATAGGCCGATTCCGCGACCCTCCTGCATTAGATATACCACAGCGCCCTGACCCTTCTCTTCGATCATCTCAAGAGCCGAGGCTAGCTGAGCGCCGCAATCGCAACGACATGAACCAAGGATATCACCCGTGGCACACGACGAGTGAACACGCACAAGCACCGGCTCATCTTTTCGCCACGAACCCTTGGTGATGGCCATGTGGTCTACACCGTTGCTCTTCTGCTTATAGATTGTCAGGAAGAAGTCGCCATGCTTAGTTGGCAAGGCTACCGTATCACCTCGCTCGACGATTGTCTCCGTCGCTAGGCGATATTTGATTAGATCGGCGATAGAGATCATCTTTAGGCCAAACTTCTCGGCAACTTTCACAAGGTCTGGCATGCGTGCCATTGTGCCATCCTCATTCATAATCTCGATAAGAGCGCCGGCAGGCTGCAAACCGGCTAAGCGCGCTAGATCTACAGCGGCCTCGGTGTGACCCGGGCGACGAAGCACACCCTTTGAGCGGGCACGAAGTGGATTAACGTGTCCTGGGCGGCCTAGATCTGATGGCTTAGTTGCAGGGTCTGCCAATGCACGAAGCGTTGCGGCACGATCATGAATAGATACTCCTGTGGTGCAACCACTACCTAGCAGATCGACAGTTACGGTAAATGGCGTACCTAAATGCGAGGTGTTGTTCTCCTCCATCATCCCAAGCGAAAGCTCGGCGCAACGCTCCTCGCTGATAGGGGCACACAAAAGGCCGCGGCCATTTGAGAGCATAAAATTGACATCAGCTTCGGTGACCTTCTCGGCTGCCATGATAAAATCGCCCTCATTCTCACGATCCTCATCATCTACAACGATAAGCATCTTGCCATTGCGGAAATCCTCGATCGCCTCCTCTATAGTGTTTAAAACTACTTGATTACTCATATTTACTATTTTTTTAATTTTAACTTCAACCTCTTTATCTGGCTGCGATACCAATCCATATCAAAAAGCCCAGAGTCGTTTGTCGCTTTATATGTGAGATATATGGCGATAGGCGTCAATATCATCGCCGATATCCACATGCCCTGAATTGCGCTCCAGTGACCCTCCTTGGCCATCTTTTCACCCGTGAGCGAGATGATATAGTAGATCACAAAGAATATCACCGAGACGACGATTGGCATACCCAGGCCGCCCTTTCTAATTATAGCCCCAAGCGGTGCCCCGATCAAGAAGAAGATGATAATCGAGATGGGCATCGTCAATTTTCTGTGCCACTCCACCTTGCTATAATATAGGTTTGTCAAACCCTGCTTCGCGCTCTTTTCATTATAGGAGAATAGATTTCGCGAATTTTTAGCCTGCACCCTAGCCTTTGACCATATATCCTGCCTCTCGCGCATACCCAGCCCCTCAATCGAATCTAAAGCATGAATTGTCGCCAGGGAGCTTCTATCCACCCTCAAAGAGTCTGCCATAGGCAAAACCGACGTATCGCGCACAAACAGCTGCTGGCGCAGCAGCGGATCGTATGATTTAACCGCCGCAATAGTCACCACATTATCCAGCGAGTCGATATCTCTCTGCAACTCCTTAATATCCTTGGTCTGCGAATTTGAGAAGGCATCTGCATCGGTTCTGTTATCCATCGAGAAGCCATCCATAGGTATGGCGCCCAGCTGCATATCAAACGAATTGCGCCTCAACTCACTCTCGGTGTACCACTTGCTATCTCTTGTTTGGTCATAGCTCTGGCCATTATAGAGGGTCACCAGCAGCAGCTTCTTATCATCCGAAAGACGAATATAGCCCGAATCGGCCACCGTGGTGGTCATATTTCCACCCGCATCCCTGTTGTCGTATATCAACACTCCGCGCAGCAACTTGGTCGCCGGATCCTGCCTCTCCACGCGTATGCTCATATTTTCAATGCCGTTGAAAAAGAGGCCATCCTGAAACTCCAGCGCCTGCTTCTGCTGGCGTATGTCGTATATGGCGCTGAACATCTTCTTATTGGCATAGGGCACCAAATCGTTGATTATAAAGAAGCTGCCAAAGGCTATAAAGCCCACAAGCACAATCAGCGGTCGAATGATCTTGGGCAACGACATGCCGGCCGACTTCATGGCCAGCAGCTCATAATTCTCGCCCAGATTGCCCATCGTCATAATCGCAGCCAGCAGCATAGAGAGCGGCAGACCCAGCGGGATCATGTTGATCAAGGCATAGCTCAATAGCTCGACCACAATGCCGGCATCTAGACCCTTGCCCACCAACTCGTCGATATATCGCCACACGAAGTTCATCATGAGTATAAACATCACGATAAAGAATGTGAGCACCATGGGGCCCAAATATGATTTTAACACCAGCCGGTGAATTGTTTTCATATCTTTAAAATTGCTCGCACTCACGTGCTATAGAAAAGCTCATTTTTAAGCCCTGCAAAGATAGTAAAAATTACGGAATTATACAAAAAAAGCATTAGCGCCATTCGAAAGCGCCACGCACCGCCGTCGAACCATCGCCTTTGCGGATTTCAAAGAGCGAGATATCACCCTTCTGCTCATACTTAACCGAGAGCTGCTCGCCATAATAACACTCACTAATAAAATTCAGATCTACCCTTAGGCCGCAACTATTCTCAATTATGGATAGCGGCAGCTGGTCGAGCATAAATTCGATATACCTAATTGCGTTAAAGTGTCCATTAAAATCTATACCGCTATAGCTGACCCTCATCTCGGCCACAGCCTCCGACGAGAGCGCACCTAGCCTTTTGGGGGGCGAAAGCGGCGAGCGATCATCTATGATATAGGGGGCAAAATCGGATGCCATAGAGCTCAGATCTATCGCCCTGCGCCTCTTTAGATCAATCATGCACCACTGTGAGATAGCCCAACCAAAGATGTTGCCACCGTCATCGCGCAGAGTAAAATTTCTAGTAGTGAGCACGCGATGAATATCATATATCCACGTTTCAATATTCACCTGTTGGTGCATCCCTGGGCGAAAATCTAGCTCCATAGCAAACTTTAGGAGCACCCACGAGCGATCGCTCTTTTGCATCTCATTTACGCCGAAACCATTTTTATCGGCATCATACCCCGCCGTGCTTACCACCGAATGAATCATCGACGGAATAGAGGCCCGCAGCGTTAAATCTACATGCTGCTGCTCGATAGCTGTTTTATACTCTCTCTTTTCCATACAAAAAAAACGAGAGCGGCAAGGCTATTATTGCCCTGCCGCAGCTCTATTTTAATAGTTACTCACACTCTAGAAGCACGACGCCAAATACCGGCATCTCGAAAGTTGGCTTTAGCTTCTCGCCCGTCAAAACATTTGTAATAGATTTGATTGGCTTGCCATCTGCCCAGGTTAGGGTAATCTTTGTCGAGTTTCTACTTAGATTTGCGATGTTTATGATCTTAGCGCCGCTCTGGCCATCTACAACCTTCCATATTGCCCCCTTCTGTTTTAGGCCATTTTTATCTGCGAGTACAATTGCTGGTGCATTCTCGCCCTGCGATGCAACCTCCAGAGCCTTAGCGGCGGCCTCCTTGGCCGAGGCTACTTTGATTAGCTTGCCTTTGCTCTGCTTTAGCTCAAATGGGAGCTTGCGGCCATACTCATCACTCATTAAGCTTGCCTGGTCTAGAACTACAGTTCCACCATTATCAAGATAGCTCTGCAGAGCCTTCAGATCGTCGACAAACACCCTTGGCGTGGCAGCCACCATAACCACATCCCACAGCTTGTTATCCTGCTTATTGATAATATTTTGAGTGGCAAAACCTACAGAGTAGCCATCGAAGCACACCTTCTCGTAGCTCTTGAATACATTCTCCATATACTCCTTCTCGCTGATGGCCGAAGCCTCGGTATAGAATAGGCGAATAGGCTTTCTCTGGCGCTGAAACTTCATGATCTCATCCGAGACGGAGTTTAGATCGAAAGTTGTGGCATGCACCTCATTCATAACACGAGGTTGATGGTTGTTAGAGCCGGCATAGCCGTTGCCCTTGCTGCTCTTTGTCGAGCCATCCTCCTTGCGATTCCAGTACCATGATTGAGTGGCAGTTAGACCATGAATATGAGCTGTCCAGTAGTTTATACGCACATACTCCTTTGTCTCATAAAGATTACGATAAGCACCAACGGTGAGCAGATGCGACTCGGTGTTAAATACAATCTTTTCGGGGCTGATAGATTTCAAGAAGTCGTAGCCCATGCAGATCTCCTCCCAGTTGAAGCTATAGTTTTTTGCCCAATATGGATCTGGCTTATTGAAGCGGATTCCGCAGGTTCTAGCATCATTACCGATAATCTCCGTAAGCTCTGTAAGCCTCTCTAGATCCATACCGTGATCTCTCCTGCTGGCGCTCCACTGATCGGGCATAGTCTTTAGGTGGGTCTTAGCCCCTGGATCGGCCTTTTGAACCTCATCGCGCATAAACTCTACCCAATCATTTACGCGATCCATATTATATCGCATAAAGTCGAAATATAGATTGCTGCCGCGCTGCTTATCGGTCATATACCTCGGAGCCTCAATTTTATCAAACGAGGCGAATGAGGTTCCCCACACCTTATTAAGCTCGACTATCGTCTTATGCTTAGCCTCTAGCCACTTAAGAAAATCGGCATAGGTCAGATCAGAAAAAGAGTCGGCATACCAAGCATCCTTAGTCACCACCCAACGTGGCTCATTGCAGATCATATAACCTAGCTTTGTAAACTGCTTGCCGGCCATCTTTGGCACTGTGGCCTGAATCATCTTGCTATACACCTCACGCGCTAGTGGGTTGTTTATATCGTAGCTAACATATGGCTCGCCTTTACCTTGAGTAATAGCGGGGTCTTTATCTATCGCCCACTTTGGGAAGCCATTATGATTAAAGAATATAAAGCCCATTGTACCCTCGCCCTTTTCGTCAAGATCCTTTATGATTCTGGGGTTGATATCGCCCTTCTCGTTAAGCAGATAGCTTCCGGTCAAGAAGAAACCATCAAGCTGACCGAAATACTCCTCATAGGCTGCAACATCGGGCTTCCATGTCCAGTCGGTCAAAAATACGGGCTTGCCCTCATAGCTCACCTGGTCGCCCTCAAGCTTTGTCTTTGACCAGTCGATATTGGGCGTAGGCAACCTCTTTATCTTACCGCTCATAACACTCTCGAGCTCCTCGATCGAGCTCTGCATCATCTTTACGATCTCCTCGCGCTCAAAATTTGGCAGAAGGTCTGCATAGATCTGAGGCTCTTTTTTATAGGCGTACACCTTCTTAAACTCCGATGCTGTGTGATCCTTATTCTTCTCATCCCAGTCGGCATAGATCATAAAAGTCTCGGCCATTCTCAGCGCAGCCTCCTCCTTTAGGGTGTTAATCTTCTTGACCTTAGCCCTCTCGATCACCTTCTCTAGCTCCCCAATCTTGGTTTGAGCTCTCTGACGCATCGACTCTGCCGAGGCTACATTTACAGCTACTAGCAGAGCCAATATCAGCAGTGTGATTTTTTTCATTTTTTTTTGTTTTTTGGTTAGATTTGTAGATACAAAGTTAACAATTATTTATGTATATCAAGCTAGTGCCGAAAATCTTCACTAAAAAAACATTATCTTTGTATCCCATTTTTTAGATTTATGAAAAGACGAGTATCACTACATACCCTAGGCTGCAAGCTAAATTTTTCGGAGAGCTCTACCCTAGCCCGCCAATTTATAGAGGGCGGATTTGAGCGTGTCGACCCTTCGGATGAGGCCGATATCTGCGTTATCAACAGCTGCTCGGTGACCGAGACCTCCGACAAGAAGTGCCGCAATCTGATCCGCAAGCTACACCGCCGCAACCCCGAGGCTATCATCGCCGTAACAGGTTGCTACGCGCAGCTTAAACCCGAGGAGATCGCAGCCATCGAAGGGGTCGACCTGGTACTAAGCAACAACGACAAGGGATCTCTATACGAGAGAGTTGTAGCACTCTCTAAAAAATCCAAACCTAATATATACAGCTGCACAACCGACGAGATACGCAACTTCTTCGCCGCCTTTTCGTCGGGCGATCGCACACGCGCTTTTTTAAAGGTGCAGGATGGATGCGACTACAAATGCTCCTACTGCACAATCCACTATGCGAGAGGTGCCTCACGCAACATACCAATAGCCCAAATTGTAGAGCAGGCAAAAAATATCGCCGCCGCCGGGCAGCGCGAGATTGTAATCACAGGCATAAACACCGGCGACTTTGGCCGCACCACGGGCGAGAAATTTATCGAGCTTCTGCGCGAATTGGAGAAGATAGATGGGATAGCGCGTTATAGGATCTCATCCATCGAGCCAAACCTGCTGACCGATGAGATCATCGAGTTCTGCGCCGAGTCGACAAAATTCCAACCCCACTTCCATATTCCACTACAGAGCGGCTCGGATGCAATCCTAGCACTTATGCGCCGCCGCTACACATCAGCCAAATTCGCCTCAAAGATCGAAGCGGTGCGCAAACTTATGCCCGATACATTCTTCGGCATTGATGTGATTGTAGGCTTCCCGGGCGAGAGCGAGGAGCACTTTATGGAGACCTACAACCTATTAAAAGAGCTAGAGCCAGCATTCCTGCATATCTTCCCATTCTCCGAGCGCAAGGGCACACCGGCCGTTGATCTTCCGGGCAAGGTTGCGCCACATATTGCCGCCGAGCGCGCTGCACGATTGGAGGCGCTCTCAAAAGAGCTGCACGCAAAGTTCTGCTCAAAATATCTTGGAGCAGAGGTAGATGTACTCTTTGAGAGCACCATTCGCGATGGGCAGATCTTCGGCTACAGCGAGAACTACTGCCGCGTATCGGCACCACACGCAGCTGAGACTATAAACAATATATGCCGCGTGAGGATCAGAGAAATTAATAACGAAACTGGCGAGCTCAGAGGTGAGATAATCTCCAAATAATTTATACCTTTGTACTCAAATAAAAAAACCACCATGCACGACTTCGTACACCTCCATGTCCATACGCAATACTCTGTCCTAGATGGTCAGGCCAGCATCGCACGCCTAGTCGACAAGGCGATGGGCGATGGCATGCGCGGAATTGCCGTTACTGACCATGGCTCGATGTTTGGCATCAAGGAGTTTTTAAACTATGTAGGCAAGAAGAAGAAGGGGATAAAGGGCGAGATTGGCAAGATCGAGAAGAGCATCATAGCCCTAGAGGAGGGTCGCGAGATTGTCGAGGGTGAGGATCCAAAAATCACTGTCGAGAAGCTGCGCGAGAAGATCTACGAGCTAAAGGAGAAGCTAAAGTTCAAGCCCATAATTGGTTGCGAGGTATATGTAGCGAGGCGCTCAATGGAGCTCAAGGAGGGCAAACCCGACCAGAGTGGATATCACCTTGTGCTGCTGGCGAAGAACTTGCAGGGCTACCACAACCTAATAAAGATAGTATCAAAGAGCTGGACGGAGGGCTTCTATATGCGCCCCAGAACAGATCGCAAAGAGCTGGAAAAATATCACGAGGGGCTTATCTGCTGCTCGGCATGCCTTGGTGGAAATGTGCCGAAGATGATCTCGGCCGCAGATATGGAGGCCGCCAGCGAGGCCGTTGAGTGGCACAAGAGCATCTTTGGCGATGACTACTACCTAGAGATGCAGCGCCATAAAGCCTCCGTTCCGCGCGCCAACCATGAGGTCTTTGAGCTTCAGCAGGTGGTAAACGACGGCCTTGTTGAGCTCTCAAAAAAGCACAACGTGCCGCTGGTATGCTCCAACGATGTCCACTTTGTGGATGAGGAGAATGCCGAGGCGCACGATAGGTTGATCTGCCTCTCGACGGGCAAGGATCTGGACGATCCGAAGCGCATGCTCTACACCAAGCAGGAGTGGATGAAGACGCGCTCGGAGATGGGCAAGATCTTCAGCGACTACCCTGAGGCGCTGGATAACACCGGCAAGATATGCGACAAGATTGAGCTCTACTCAATCGACAACGCGCCAATCATGCCAACATTTGAGATCCCCGAGGAGTTTGGCTCGGAGCAGAGCTACCGCGAAAAGTATAGCCACGAGGATCTACTGGCCGAATTTTCGAGCAACGAGCTGGGCGAGAGCATCATGAGCCGCGAGGCGGGCGAGAAGAAGATCACCTCGATGGGTGGGTATGAGAAATTATACCGAATAAAACTAGAGGCCGACTATCTAAAATATCTCTCATTTGAGGGTGCAAAAAAGAAGTATGGCGAGCCACTATCGCCCGAGGTTACAGAGCGAATAAACTTCGAGCTCCACACCATGAAGACAATGGGCTTCCCGGGTTACTTCCTTATCGTGCAGGACTTTATCCGCGCCGCACGCGAGGAGCTAGATGTCTCTGTGGGCCCAGGTCGAGGCTCGGCCGCAGGCTCGGCCGTGGCCTACTGTCTTGGCATTACACTGATTGACCCGATAGAGTACGATCTGCTTTTTGAGCGATTCCTAAATCCAGATCGTATCTCGCTGCCCGATATTGATGTCGACTTCGATGACGATGGTCGTGGCAGGGTGCTCAACTGGGTGACAAATAAATATGGCAAGGAGAAGGTGGCACACATCATCACCTTCGGAACGATGGCGACAAAATCCTCGATCAAAGATGTGGCGCGCGTGCAGCGATTGCCCCTATCCGAATCGGATCGCCTCTGCAAGCTGATCCCCGATCGCCTGCCGAATGATCTGAAGATGAACCTCGGCAACGCCATCAAGTCGATTCCAGACCTTCAGGCGGCTGAGGCCTCGCCCGACCCGCTGATGAGCGACACGATCCGCTATGCTAGAATGTTAGAGGGCAATGTCAGAAATACCGGTGTGCACGCCTGTGGCACGATCATCTGTAGGGATGATATCACAGATTGGGTGCCGGTGAGCACAGCCGACGATAAGGAGACGGGCGAAAAGATGCTCGTCACCCAATATGAGGGGTCGATCATCGAGGACACCGGCCTTATAAAGATGGACTTCTTGGGTCTTAAGACCCTCTCGATTATAAAGGATGCCCTAGCCAACATTAAGCAGACCAAGGGCGAGGTATTTGACATCGAGGAGATACCCATAAACGACCCTGCTACCTACACTTTATATAGTGATGGCCGCACGGTCGGCACATTCCAGTTTGAGTCGGCCGGCATGCAGAAGTATCTGCGCGAGTTGCAGCCCACCACCTTTGAGGATCTGATCGCCATGAATGCCCTCTATAGACCGGGACCGATGGATTATATTCCAGATTTCGTTGATCGTAAACATGGCCGCAAGCCGATCATCTACGATATACCGGTGATGGAGAAGTATCTTAAGGATACCTATGGAATTACCGTATACCAGGAGCAGGTCATGCTCCTCTCGCGCCTACTTGGCAACTTCACCCGCGGCGAGTCGGACTCGCTGCGTAAGGCGATGGGCAAGAAGCTGCGCGACAAGCTAGATGAGCTTAAGCCCAAATTTATAGATGGCGGAAAGTCAAACGGCCACGATCCTGAGGTGCTAGAGAAGATCTGGGGCGACTGGGAGAAGTTTGCCTCCTACGCCTTCAACAAATCGCACGCCACCTGCTACTCGTGGATAGCCTACCAAACCGCCTATCTCAAAGCCAACTACCCATCGGAGTATATGGCCGCCCTTTTAAGCCGAAACCTTGCCGATATTAAGACGCTCACGATATATATGAGCGAGTGCTCGCGCATGGGCATCAAGGTTATGGGGCCAGACATCAATGAGTCGATGCATAAATTTTCGGCCAACACCGAAGGTAACGTCCGCTTTGGCCTGGCCGCCATAAAGGGTGTTGGCGAGGCAGCCGTGGCCTCAATAATATCTGAGCGAGAGAGCGGCGGCAAGTTTATCGACATATATGATTTTATGGAGAGGGTAAACTTCTCGCAGGTAAACCGCAAGTGCATGGAGAGCCTCGCCAACGCTGGCGCTTTCGACGCCATCTCGGGCTTTCATCGCAGCAAGTTTTTTGCCCCCGACCCATCTGGAGCGACATTCCTGGAGATGCTCTCGCGCTATGGTCAACGCACACAGGCCGAGAAGGTCAACGCCCAGCAGAGCCTCTTTGGAGGAGAGTCGGGCTCGGTGGATATACACAAGCCACTTCCACCCTCGGCTCTGGATTGGAGCGAGCTAGAGACGCTCAACCGCGAGCGCGAGCTTATCGGCCTATACCTCTCTGCCCATCCACTTGATGAGTACTCGATGGTGATAAAGTGCATGTGCAAAACCGAATTTTCTCAGCTCAGCAACCTAGAGGCGCTAGCAGGGCAAGACATCACCCTGGCCGGAATGATAACTTCGGTACAAAATTTGACAACAAAAACCGGAAAGCCGTGGGGGAAGTTTACGCTCGAAGGCTACACCGGCTCGCACGAGTTTGCACTCTTTTCAAAGGATTATGAGAATCTGCGCAAGTATCTCTTCAACGACTACTTCGTACTGCTAAAAGGCAAGGTGCAGCCACGCCCATACGGGGCTCAGGAGCTAGAGTTTAAGGTTCTCTCGATGGTGCAGCTACAGGAGGTGCGCGATACGATGATCCCCGAGATCTGTCTACACATGGACATCAAAGATATCACCGATGGGTTTATCAACTCGCTTAGCGCCGCGGCTCTGGCATCAAAGGGATCAACGCAGCTAGCCATCAGGATCTATGACCATGAGAAGGAGGCCTCGATCAAGCTCTTCTCCAAGAGCCACAAGGTGATGCTTAGTCGCGAACTTGGTGAATTTTTGGATAATAACAATATAAAATATACAATTTAAAAAATAAAAATTATGGCATTAGCAATTACAAAGGAGAACTTCCAGGAGGTGATCACCTCATCAAAACCAGTAGTTATCGACTTTTGGGCTGAGTGGTGTGGCCCATGTCGCACAATCGCCCCTATCGTTGAGGAGCTGGCGGCAGAGTATGCCGACAAGGCTATCATCGGCAAGTGCGACGTGGAGGAGAATGATGAGATCGTAGGTCAGTATGGCGTACGCAACATCCCAACCATTATCTTCGTAAAGGATGGCAAGGTTGTCGACAAGCAGGTTGGCGCCTGCTCTAAGGATACACTTAAGGCGAAGCTAGAGGCAATTCTATAATCTCAACTTATTATATGAGGGCGACTCTCAAGTAGAAAATACTTGTTAGTCGCCCTCATTTTTTTTTGCACCACACCAAACTGAATAAAACAAGAGCTATTATCGCTATATATTGCACATTTTTAAATAAAATATACTACCTTTGCTAGGTATTAAGTAGGGTAAAATAATTATTGGTGTGTTTTTAAGAGTACTATTGGAGAAGAGATTTTTTTGCTATTGAATCGAAAATATAGTTATTCTATATTGAGATTTGATAGTGAAAAATATCGCTCCAAGAGTGCTTTTAAAAATATGGCAATAATTGTTTTACACTACTTATATGCATATAACGAAAATTTAAAAATAGTTACACAATGAGAATGAATTTTAGAGTGTTGGCCGCCGTGTGCCTTATGGGTGCTACGACACAGGTTGGGTGTAAATCGGCTAGCGAAAAGCAGAGTGCGCCAGTGGCCGCCGAGTACAAGATGTTGGATATCGGCAGCAGCGACTGCCAGGTTAGCTCGAGCTACTCGGCATCTATCCGCGGTAGGCAGGATATCGAGATCAAACCTCAGATATCGGGCAAGCTCACCAAGGTTCTAGTCAAGGAGGGTGAGAGTGTGGAGAGTGGAGAGGTGCTATTTGTTATAGATCAGGTGCCCTACAAAGCGGCTCTAGCCACAGCGGAGGCGAGTGTTGCCGTTGCAAAGTCTAACCTTGCCACCGCTAAGCTAACCTTTGATAGCAAGAGTGAGCTCTTCAAAGCGAAGGTGATATCGGAGTATGAGTACAACACCGCCATGAACGCAATGCTAACGGCCGAGGCAAATCTAGCTTCTGCCGAGGCTACCAAAGTGAGCGCTGTCAACGACTTGTCGTACACCGAGGTTAAGAGCCCAAGCAAGGGTGTTACGGGGACAATACCTCACCGCGTGGGTGCCTACGTATCGCCCTCTATGGGCGATGCTCTAACTACCGTATCCGACAACTCTGTTATGTATGTCTACTTCTCGATTGCCGAGAATGAGCTGCTATCTCTCATACGCGAGAATGGCACAAAGCAGGAGGCGATCAAAAACTTTCCCGAGCTAGGTCTTATGCTCAGCGATAGAAGCACTTATGAGACAAAGGGCAAGCTGAGCACCATATCGGGAGTTATTGATCAGAGCACCGGCGCTGTATCACTTCGCGCAGAGTTTGCCAACCCCAAAGGGCTTCTTCACAGCGGCGCTACGGGCAACGTAATCATTACCCGATCTCGCAAGGGGGCGATGGTGATTCCTCAGGCGGCAACCTTCGAGTTGCAGAACAAAACATTTGTATATAAGGTGATCGACGAGAAAGCGTGCTCAAGCGCTGTGGAGATCGAAAAGGTCAACGGCGGCACCACATACATAGTAACCAGCGGCCTCGAGCTAGGCGATGTAATCATTGCCGAGGGTGCTGGCCTAGTGCGCGAAGGCACCGCAGTAGCTAGAGCAAAGTCTAACTCGACAGATAACAAAACCGAGAAGTAGAGCATATGAACTTAAAACTATTTATTCAGAGGCCCGTACTCTCGTCGGTTATCTCCATCATCCTCATGGTTGTTGGATTTATCAGCCTTTCGAGCCTACCCGTGGAGCAATACCCCGATATCGCCCCACCAACAATTCAGGTTAGCGCAACCTACTATGGCGCTAGCGCCGAGACCATCCAAAAGAGTGTGATCGCTCCGCTAGAGACCGAGATCAACGGCGTGGAGGATATGACCTACATGACCTCAACGGCGACAAACTCAGGAACGGCCGACATCTACATCTACTTCAAGCAGGGCTCAGACCCAGATATGGCCTGCGTAAATGTGCAAAACCGCGTATCTAAAGCCACGGGTAGCCTCCCCAGCGAGGTGACCAAGCTCGGTGTTACCACACAGAAAAAGCAGAGCAGCATGCTTCAGGTGTTCGCCCTGCATAGCCCAAACGACACCTATGATATAGACTTCCTGGCCAACTACATGAGCATCAACATCATGCCAGATATTCAGCGTATTAATGGCGTTGGCGAGGTGAATATCCTGGGTAATGACTACAGTATGCGTATATGGATGCAACCCGATGTCATGGCGCAATATTCGCTTATACCTAGCGATATTACAACAGCTCTTGCGCAGCAGAATATCGAGTCTCCAACGGGATCTTTTGGCGAGAAGTCGGAGCAGACCTTCCAATACACGATGAAGTATAAGGGTCGCTTGCTAACACCCGAGGAGTTTGGCGAGATTGTGATCCGCGCCCTTCCCGATGGCCAGGTGCTAAAGCTAAAAGATGTTGCCGATGTTGAGCTTGGAATCTCAAGCTACACCTTCAGTAGCTCGATGAATGGCCACAACGGTGTTAACTGTATGATCTACCAGGTGGCAGGCTCCAACGCCACGGACATCAACCGCCAGATCAACGCCTTCTTGGAGGAGTCGAAAAAGAGCATGCCAAAAGATATTGAGGTGACTCAGATCCTCTGCTCAAACGACTTCCTGTTTGCCTCAATGCATGAGGTTATCAAGACCCTATTTGAGGCTATCGTTCTGGTTATCATCGTAGTATTTGTATTCCTACAGAATATGCGAGCCACGATCGTACCAACCATCGGTATTATCGTCTCGCTCATTGGTACATTCGCCTTTATGGCTGTGATGGGCTTCTCGCTCAACCTTATCACCCTCTTTGCCTTGATCCTTGTTATCGGCACGGTGGTCGATGATGCCATTGTGGTGGTCGAAGCTGTCCAATCGAAATTCGAGGAGGGCTACACCTCCCCATACAAAGCCACAGTAGCGGCTATGGATGGGCTCGCCTCAGCGATCGTCTCCACCTCGCTGGTCTTTATGGTTGTATTTATCCCCGTATCATTTATGGGTGGCACGACGGGAACATTCTACTCACAGTTTGGTCTGACGATGGCCGCCGCCGTGGGCATCTCCACCATCAACGCCTTGACGCTCAGCCCTGCGATCTGCGCCATACTTCTAAAGCCAACGCACGACGAGAGTGGCAGCACAAAGAACAACTTCACGGCTCGCTTCCGCGAGGGCTTCAACGCAACATTTGATGTTATGACGCGCCGCTATGCGGGAGGTGTGATATTTATCGCTCGTCGCAAATTCCTACCATGGATTCTGCTCTTGCTCGCCTGCGCTACACTTGTATTCCTTATGTCGACCACCCCAACAGGTCTTGTGCCAGATGAGGATCAGGGAACTCTATTTGTTAGTGTCAACACCTCACCCGGAAACTCGCTCCACACAACCGAACAGATAATGGAGCAGGTAGAGCAGCGCCTGCTAGATATCCCAGAGATTGAGAACGCTGGACGTATCACAGGATATAGCCTCTTCTCGGGTCAGGGTAGCTCTTATGGACTATTTGTTGTTGACCTGCTAGATTGGGAGCTTCGCACCGAAAAGGGGACAGATGTAAATAGTGTGATTGAGAAGATCTATGCCAAAACGGCCGACATCAAGGGGGCAAGCATCTTCTCGATGTCGCCAGGTATGATCCCAGGATATGGTACTGGTAACGCCCTTGAGATGCACCTTCAGGATAGAGCCGGCGGTGATATCACTGCTCTATTCAACACCACGCAGGATTACCTTAAGCAGATCAACGCACGCAATGAGATAGCGATGGCCTACACCAGCTTCGACATCCGCTTCCCTCAATGGCTAGTGGAGGTAGATGCCGCCAAGGCGATTCGTGCCGGCATTGCACCGAGCGAGGTGCTCTCGGTGCTCTCGGGCTACTACTCTAGCCAATATGTTTCGGATATCAACCTATATACTAAGGTATACCAGGTAAATCTAGAGGCCGCCGCCGACAAGCGCCTAGATGAGGAGTCGCTTAAGAGCACCTTCGTTAGGATGTCAAGCGGAGAGATGGCACCTCTTAGCCAATTTGTAACCCTTACTAAGGTCTATGGCGCCGAGTCGCTCAATAGATTCAATATGTACAACTCGATTCAGCTCAATATCATGCCCGCGGATGGCTACTCGTCGGGAGATGTTATCGCCGCACTAAAAGAGGTTGCAGCAACTGCTCTACCAGTTGGTTACGGCTACGACTTCGGAGGTATGACCCGCGAGGAGAGCGAGACCAACAGCAGCGCTACGGCGATGGTGTTTGCCATCTGCTTCCTGATGATCTATCTGATCTTGAGTGCTCTATATGAGAGCTACATAGTGCCTCTAGCGGTAATCTTGGCCGTTCCATTCGGCCTCATGGGTAGCTTTATCTTCGCCAAGATCTTTGGCCTTGACAATAATATCTACCTGCAGACAGGACTTATCATGCTTATCGGCCTACTCTCAAAGACTGCGATCCTTATCACCGAGTACGCCTCGGAGCGCCGCAGAGCTGGCATGACGATCACCGCCGCGGCCATCAGCGCAGCCAAGGCTCGTTTCCGCGCAATCCTGATGACCGCCCTCTCGATGATCTTCGGTCTTATGCCGCTGATGATGGCCACAGGTGTTGGCGCCAATGGCAATCGCTCGCTAGCCTCAGGTACAGTTGGAGGTATGATTATCGGAACATTCTCGCTGATGTTTGTCGTTCCCGTGATGTTTATCGCCTTCCAATGGATTCAGGAGAAGATCGCCCCAGCGCGCGACTTTGACGAGGAGTAATAATTTTATATTCAGCTAACAATGAAAAAGTTAATAATCATATCCCTCCTTTCGGCGACGCTAAATAGCTGCGGACTATTTAGCAAATATGAGGCCACTGAGGAGGTTCGCAGCGATCTATATGGATCTATAGGTAATAAGGGAGGCTCGTCGGAGATAGAGCTCGGCAAGCTAAGCTGGAAGGAGATGTTCACCGACACGAAGCTTCAGGCACTTATCTCAGAGGCACTCGAGAGCAACAGCGATCTACTTGCGGCGCACGAGAATATCAACATCGCCGAGGCAAATCTAAAGAGCGCTCGCCTCTCTTATCTGCCCACATTGAGCCTATCACCATACATCAGCTCAATAGCTACGCCAGATCAATCTACCAAGTATCGTAACTACTCGCTGCCGGTATCTGCCTCATGGGAGATCGACCTATTCGGCAGGATCACCAACCAAAAGGAGAGTGCCAAGATGCTATTTGAGGAGTCTGAGGCATATGAGCAGGCTGTAAAGACACAGATTGTGGCCTCAGTAGCCAACAGCTACTACACCCTGCTTATGCTCGACAGCCAAATTGCCATTGTAAAGGCTACCGAGAAGAGCCTTAAAGAGAGTGTCACAGCTGCCGAGGCTCTTAAAGAGGCTGGCATGATGAGCGATGCAGGCCTTGCGCAGCTTGAGGCTAGCTACTTTGCGACCAAAACTCAGATTATAGAGCTTAAGCGCCAGACAAAGCAGACCGAAAATGCCCTCTGCCTAATCCTGGCATCTTCGCCTCGCCAGATCTCGCGCGGCAGCTTCTCATCGCAGAGCTTTCCAAGAAAATTCTCGATAGGGGTTCCCGTCAATATGCTCGCCTCGCGCCCAGATGTTCGGATGGCTGAGAGAGCGCTTGCACAGTCTTTCTATGGCGTTAATATCGCACGCTCATCGCTCTACCCTAGCCTCAGCCTCAGCGGCTCTATGGGCTGGACAAATGGCTCGGGCAGCGTTGTTCTAGATCCAGCTGGGCTGCTCTACAACCTGATGGCATCGCTGGCAGCGCCACTATTTAATCAAGGCAAAAACCGAGCAGCTGTTGATATTGCAAAGGCGCAGCAGGAGCAGGCGAAGATTGCATTCCAGCAGAAGCTGCTCGAGGCTGGCAGCGAGGTGAATGACGCTCTTACGCTATATCAAAGCTCCTCTCAAAAGGCGGGGCTCTACAAAAAGCAGCTCGCAGCTCTCGAGCTCGCCGTGCGCAGCACACAGCTCACAATGAATTATGGGTCGACCACATACCTAGAGGTGCTGACCGCCCAACAGAGTCGGCTAAGTGCTGAATTGGAGCTTACGGCCAACGACCTGGCGCGCGTGCAGGCTCTTATAACCCTCTACAACGCCCTCGGCGGCGGAGCTTTTTAGTTATTTGATTGTTGGTTTTTAACAATAAACAATCAAACAACTAAAAACTTACACAAGGAGAGACCTTAGCGCCTTATGCTCTAAGATCTCTCCTTTTCCGCGATGATAGGTGATTAGACCCTCGCGCACGAATTGAGCTATCACTCTAGATAGCGATGGGCGCTCAACTGCAAAATAAGTTGCTAGATCCTCTAACGATATCTCTAGATGAAACACTCCGCCCACTGAGGCAGAGAGTAGATAAAAGGCGAGTTTCGACTTAAGACTCTTCTGCGTCAGCACAGTAAGGTGGCGCGCAAAGGTGTCGATCTTGGTTGTATTGTACGCAATGAAACTCCTAAGGAATCTACGGCACTGGCACATCTGCTGCTCAATATCTTCGCGAGATACAGAGATCAGCGTGCACTCCTCCAGCGCTATAAAGTCAGCCCTATAGCGATTATCTTCAGCAAAAAGTGCCAGCGCCCCAAGTGGATATGGCGCCGAGTGGCAGACCGATGTATAGGCTATTCCCGAGTCGAGAATAAGCTCTGTGGCCACACTCCCAGCAGCCAAAATCGAGAGTCTTTTTGCACTCTCGCCCCTGTAGGCTATGCACTCGCCCCTTTTAAAGTGGCTAACTTTATAGCTTGTGAAGCAATTAGCCTGGCGATACTCTCGCGAGGCGGTGCATGAGGAGCAGAAGAAGTTGAAGTCTAGATTGTTCATAACCACTATTTTAATACAAAGATATATAATTTTTCAAGCTTTGTAACATTTGTTACAAGATTTCTGACTAGCGAGCCATACTTTTGCAGATGTAAACTAAAATTAAACAACTATGAAACGACTAGCAACAACCCTACTTGCAAGCCTAGCGCTAAGCGGCGCCGTCGCACAGCAGAGCATCAACACACCTATCGCGGAGCAGAGCGCCGCAACAAGATTGATGATCGAGCGCAACAACGAATTTAAAAAAGAGGTGATCCAGATTGCCGATAATGTCTACACGGCATCGGGATTTGATGCCTCTAATGTGACGATGATAATCGGCGATGATGGCGTAATACTTATCGACTCGGGCAAAGTGCCAGAGCTAACAAAGGAGATCTACGCCGAGTTTCGCAAGATTACCGATAAGCCAATCACAGCAATATTCTTCACTCATGGCCATGGTGACCACACACAAGGGGTGCCGGTATTCCTCGAGGATAACGACCCTCAGATATGGGCAGCGGCAACATTTGGGCGCGAGAACGCATTCCCTTCTGCCGCAGGATTCAGCAACCCTCGAGGCCACCGCCAGAATGGCATGACCCTCTCGCCTGAGGTGCGTATCAATAATGGCGTGGCACCGGTGGTCTACCCCGGGGGAGCATATACGGGCAAGAGCTCGCAGCGCGATATGGCATTTGCTCAATACAAGCCATTCGACAAGGGTGCAATTACAAACTTTGTGAGCGAGCCAAAGCAGAGCGTAACTATCTCGGGCATCACGCTAGAGCTAGAGCTCACCTATGGCGAGACCAACGACCACCTGCTGATCTACTATCCCGAGAAGGGTGTGATATTTCCGGGCGATCAATTCTACAAATCGTTCCCAAATCTATATGCAATCCGCGGAACAGAGTATCGCGATGTGCTGAAGTGGATCGAGGCACTTGATACAATCCTAAGCTACGAGGCCGAAGCGATGGCGCAGGGGCACACACGCCCCATCATCGGCAAAGAGGAGGTTCGCAGAGCCGTTACCAACATGCGCGATGCTGTAAAATATACATTCAACAAGACGATCGAGGGGATGAACAAGGGGCTAACCCCGGATGAGCTGGTTGAGTATGCCGCCCTGCCAGAGCCGCTCGCCTCGGAACCATATCTCACACAATACTATGGCCGCCAGGAGTGGGCTATTCGCAACATCTTCAATGGCTATCTTGGTTGGTTTGATGGCAATGCCACCTCGCTCTGCCCACTACCAAAAAAAGAGGAGGCCGCAAAATTCATAGCACTTGCCGGCGGCAAAAAGAGGGTGGAGAGCGCTGCGCGCAAAGCGCTTAAAAGTGGCGATTATCAATGGGTGGCCGAGCTAGCAGATAGGCTCATAACGCTCGATGCTGAGAACCGCACCTACAAACTACTCAAGGCTGACGCTCTGAATGCTCTAGCAGACAACATCGAGACAGCTACGGCAAGAAACTACTACAACACATCGGCAAATGAGCTGAGGGAGTAGACAAACAGAAGGGGGCGCTGCATTAGCACCCCCTTATATATTATATTAATATTATCTCCTCGAGAACATCGGCATAAGCATAGCGTTAAACTGCTCGTGCTCAACAAGAAAGCCATCGTGGCCAAAGAGCGATTCGATCTCGGTATACTCTGCGCCGGGGATCATCTCGCAGAGCGCGCGCTCGTCGTGAGGCGGAAAGAGAATATCGGTCGTGATGCCCACGATGAGGGTCTTGGCCTTGATTGTGGAGAGCGCCGCCGCTCTGCCGCCCCTGCCTCGCCCAACATCGTGCGTATCAAACGAATTGAGGATAGCATAGTATGAGTAGGCATCATATCGCCTGCATAGCTTCTCGCCCTGATAACGCTGGTAGCTCGAGGCGCGATGGTCATCAATTCGCTCATCACCATTGAGCTGAGTGATATTATATCCGTGCGAGCCGCGATAGGTGAGCAGCGCCATAGCGCGAGCTGCCGCAAGGCCTCCAAGGCCGGCATCAGCACGCCTGAGGCCAAATGTGGCATCGGCACGCAGCGCCATGCGCATAGTCTCGTTTATGGCGATTGACCATGGACTGCTCTTTGCATCGGTGGCCACTAGCACCATCTTATTAAAGCGCTCGGGCTCCATTATCGACCACTCAAGCGCCTGGAATCCGCCCACCGAGCAGCCCAGGATCACATCTATCTGCCCAACATTTAGAACACCGGCCAGAATCTGGTGGACACGCACAATATCCCTAATCGTATAGGCGGGGAAGTCGAGATAGTAGGGCTCGCCAGTAGCTGGATTCAGGTGCAGCGGCGCGGTTGTACCATAGGGCGAACCCAAGATATTTGCGCACACCACATAGTGCTCAGCGGGATCGAGGATAGCTCCACTCTCGACCGTGTGAGGCCACCAATCCTGCACATCCGAGTTTGCCGTCAGAGCGTGGCAGACCCACACTACATTGTCGGCAGAGTCGGACATCTGCCCATAGGTGCAGTAGGCGATCGTTAGCTCCTCGAGCACCACCCCACTCTCCAAGGTGAATGGCTGATCATGGTGATAATATTGAATTAATGACATATCTTATCTTTATAATTTTGCTAATGCTCCATCGAGGTCAGCCTTAATATCCTCCAGGGACTCAATACCCAAAGATAGTCGGAGTAGATTTGGGTATACTCCTGCCGAGATAAGCTCTCGCTCGCTAAGCTGCGAATGGGTTGTTGATGCTGGATGGGTGATGAGCGTTTTATTATCGCCAACATTTGCTACATGGTAGATAAGCTCCAGATTCTCAACAATCTTTGAGGCCTGCTCTGAGCTACCCTTAACGCGAAACGATAGCACCGCGCCATAGCCATTTTGAAGATACTTCTGCGCCGCACCATAATATCTGCTACTCTTAAGTCCTGGATAGTTTACACTCTCCACCTTAGGGTGCGCCTCCAACCACTCAGCAATAGCAAGTGCATTATCCGAGCTGCGCTGAACCCTGAGCGAGAGTGTCTCTAGACCCTGAGCAAGCAAGAATGAGTTGAACGGAGCGATGCAAGCACCGATATCGCGCAGACCCTCACAGCGCACCTTTACGGCGAATGCAACAGAGCCAAAACGCTCCAAGAAGTTTACGCCATGGTAGCTCTCAACAGGCTCAGAGATAAGTGGATAGCGGCCGTTGCCCCAGTCGAAATTTCCACCATCTACGACAACACCGCCTAGCGAGGTGGCATGGCCTCCGATCCACTTTGTGGCCGAGTGTGTGACTACATTCACACCCCAATCTAGTGGACGACAGATATATCCTGCGCAACCGAAGGTGTTATCGGCAAAGAGCACAATACCCTTTTTGCGGGCGAACTCGGCTATAGGCTCAAAATCAGGAATAGCAAATCCTGGATTGCCGATAGACTCTAGGTAGATAGCCGTTGTATTCTCATCCACTAGCGAGCTGATGCTCTCAAGGGTGTCACCCTGGGCGAAACGAACCTCGATGCCTAGGCGTGAGAATAGGTGGCTAAAGGCGTTAAATGTACCTCCATAAAGGAATGAAGATGTTACAATATTCTGCCCCGCGCTAGTGATAGTGCATAGTGCGGTGAACTGCGCCGACATTCCCGATGCGGTGGCCACAGCAGCCGCACCACCCTCTAGGGCGGCCATCCTCTGCTCGAAGGCATCGGTTGTAGGGTTGGCAAGGCGTGTGTAGATCATTCCACCCTCCTCTAGGGCGAAACGCGCCGCCGCCTGCTCGGGGCTGGCAAACTCATAGGCATTGCTCTGAAATATCGGAAGCGATGTTGCTCCCGATGGATCTTTAGCGAGTCCTGCGTGTACCTGCAGGGTCTCGAAACCAAATTTTTTCTTATCCATATTTTACTCTATTTAATTCATCCTCATCACCCACTTGGGGGAGCCGTGTGCAAATAACCAAAAAAGATCCGACCCCCTCGTGGAAGTCGGATCTGTATCTCAATTATACATGAATATCCTACCTCCTCTCGCGGTGGCTGCGCATCATGCACATAGACATTCGGTATGTATTCACATTTTTCACAGCGGCAAATATAGTAAAGATAATTCATCTATACAAATTTGAGCACTACTTTTATCATCACTTTTCAATCTCAACACGCTTAAACGAGCTCTGCACCGCCTTCGTATCGTGCAGATGTAGCGGCACCGATTTAATCACAAACCAGTAGGCCGACTCATCGCTAAGTTGCTCACCAGCATTATATTGCAGACTCATCGTGCCACGATTTTTCAACATCGCCTGGCGCAAAACTGGATATTTCTTGCCAGTTTTTATACACTCTAGCTCCACCCAAACATCAAGGCTCTGATCATTTTCGTACTCAATCTCGAAATCCACAACCCCATCGGCCGGGATCCTATCTGGGAAGGTGTGCGAGATGACACCCTCGCTCTGTGGCTCTCCATATCTATGCAGATCGGTCTGCTTAAAGCGCGCGAGCTCACTGCTGCCGCTCTTGCCACTTGCTGCCACAAGTCCGGCATATATCTCATCGCCCAACTCGACGTTAAGCTTCGCTACGCTCCTCCAATTCATCATATTGCTTGTCGAAACAAAACACTCGATCTCATCTTTGCGCCTCTCCATCCTGAGCCAATAGGGTGCTTTTATCTCTGGGAAATTTTCGCTCTCCATCTCAGCTCCATCACCCTTGCGCGTTGAGATAGTCAACCCTTTATTATTTGATAGGGTGGCTATAACACTCTTTGAGCTGCCATCAAGAGAGCTGCGCAACATAAGTCCAGCCTCAAAATCAGCCTTCGTCATATCTTGATAGAGAACCTTGCTTGTCAAGGAGATATCACCATCAATGGGCTTATATATATAAGAGAGCTTGTCCTCTTCACCCTCCAGAGGCTCGCCCAAAGAGCGAAGGCGCATAGTCTTATGGTCGCTCTCATAGCCACTTCGCGCGCGAGCCGAGCCTATGGCTGCCGCTTGCCAACCCTCGGGCAGAGGCGTTTTGTCGAATCTCTTCTGCTCCTCGCTCACAACCTTTTTAATATGTTCGCTAAAGCCCTTGCCATCAAATGGCAGCACAACGATCTTGCTTCCATGTTTATCATTGGGCCTGTCGCCACCCTTGCCGGTGTCGACCACCGAGAAGTGAAACGCCTTAACCTCACCATCCTCGACATAGACCGTTGGGCGCTGCACACAACCCCAGTGGTTTACCTGGCCGCTCGTATATTTAAAGACCTCCTTTTCATCCGAGAAGGCGATGCCGCGATTGCGCCAGTTGTCGATACCATCATCCGATGTTAGATGGTAGGCATCGCCGCCGCTATATTGATTAACAACAAGGTGGTACTGGCCATCCGAGTACCAGAATGTTGGATCCTCCTGCCTGCATTGCGGCACACCCTCAACACCCCACCAGGCTCTATCGCCCAACAATTTATACTCGCCTAGGATATCATCATCGCTAATCAAAATTCCACATTGACGTGGCATAATTTGATAGCGCCCATCGTGTCTTATAATAGCTACAATATTAGACATGCGACCTATGCCGCCGCCTCGAAGAGCACCTAAATCGAGCTCATCATACTCCATCCAGCCCCCATAGAAGCCATTACTATTACGGCGCACCGTGCCCAGCCACTCGAATGGGCCATCGGCCGAGTCGCTAACAAAGACCTCACCATCGGTAACCTCGCTCGAGAGCATAGCATAACGCCCATCCTTAAGGCGCAGAGCTACAACGTTATGACCAAAGCCCTCGCGCCAATTAGGCCAGGCGAGCCCCATATCTCGATAGGGACCAAATAGATTGTCGCTCACGGCGACCATACCTTGTGTGCCGATATGCCAGCCATCGCGGTGCGAATAGCCCTGCGACCAGCGACTTGCATACATTCTATACTTGCCATCATTGCAAAGGATAATCGTGCCATCCCAATAGCACCAATCCTTAAGCTGCGTATCCTCTAGGCCATTGGTCGTATCGCGGGGCATAACTGCATCTACACCCCACGACCCCTCACGAACCAGGGGCACCGCGGGATCCATGGGTTTAAAAAAATCTACAAAGCTGCGCTCGGCGGCCATAACCGAGAGCGAGCACAATAAAAACAGTGACAGTAAGTAGCTCTTTTTCATATTGTTTAGGTTTAGAATCTGTTTAAATTTCTCTCATCTATTTTGCTAAGGATCTGTCACTTCGCTTTTCTCTTTTTGCACAGCGTTACATAGGCACCGCTATGCGCCTTATGCAAAGAGAGAAAATCAAAGCAACATCTCTCTTAGCAATTATAGCGAGAAAAACTTAAACAGATTCTTAGGTAAGTAGGGTAAAATAATTGTTGGTGTGTTTTTAAGAGTGCTTTTGGAGATGAGATTTTTTGCTATTGAATTGAAAATATAGTGGTTATATACTGAAATTTAATAGTGAAAAATATCGCTCCAAGAGTGCTATTAAAAATATGGCAATAATTGTTTTGCACTACTTATTTGTTTTAAAATAGTCCACAATTCGCTCCGCGCGCGCTCGGCCGACAACCTCGGCGACATCCTCTAGCAGAGCACCTCTGATCTTCTTTACACTACCAAACGCCTTCAAAAGAGCACTCACACTCTTTACGCCGATGCCGGGGATATTATCCAATTCACTCTTTATAAAGTCGCCGCTGCGCTTAAGGCGATGAAAAGTTATGCCGAAGCGGTGCGCCTCATCCCGCAGATGGCATATAACCTTAAGCGGCTCGCCCGTGCGACTAAGGTAGTAGGGGCGCGGATCGTGCGGCAGGAAGATCTCCTCGATACGTTTAGCTAGACCGACGATTGGCACTCTGTCGGCTATGCCCAGCTCCTTTAATACTGAGTATCCGCTCGAGAGCTGCCCCTTGCCGCCATCGACAACTATTAGATCTGGCAGCTCAGCCCCCTCGGCGATAAGACGCGAGTAGCGTCTTAGGATAATCTCGCGCATCGAGGCGAAGTCGTCCGCTCCGACTACAGTTTTTATATTATAGTGGCGATACTCCCTGCGCGAGGGCTTGCCATCACGAAAGACCACACACGAGGCTACGGGGTTTGTACCCTGCAAATTGGAGTTGTCAAAACACTCGATATGTCTAGGCTCGCACTTTAGCATCAGCTCGCGCTGCATAGCCGCCATCAGGCGATCGGTGTGGCGCTCGGGATTCTTAATCTCCATATTTTTGAGCTTCTCTGCTCTAAATATCCGCGCACTTTTGAGCGAGAACTCCAGCAGATCGTGCTTTTCGCCGCGCTGAGGTATAGTAAATGTAACCCCGTCAAATGTTTTGGCAGTCGTGGGGATAAATGGGACAATCAGCTCGGCGGCGAGCTTATGATCCATCTGCTCGACGATATGCTCTATGGCCAAAGATAGCATCTGCTCGCGCTCGGCCTCAACACCCTTAGAGAGCTCCACGGTGCAGAGTCCAACGATAGAGCCATGGCGGATCTTAAGAAAGTTGCAGTAGGCCTCATCGCCATCCTCGAGCAGCGAGAAGATATCAACATCCACGATTTTCGCACTCACTATCACCGACTTATGGGCATAGTTCTCCAGAGCATCTAGCCGCTGCTTATAACGCTGCGCCTGCTCAAAGGCTAGCTCCTCGGCCTTTAGCTGCATCTGCTCACGAAGATAGCTTCGCACCGGACGAAGATCACCACGCAGCACCGAGAGCACCATCTTCACCTGCTCGGCGTACTCCTGCTCGCTCTGCGCACCAATGCAGGGGGCTTTACAATTCCCTATATGATATTGCAAACACACACCATATTTACCCCTTGCGATAGCCGCCTCGGAGAGATTTAGCTTGCATGTGCGCAGGGGTACAACCTCGCGGATAAACTCCAGGATAGAGCGCTGCATGCCCACCGAGCTATAGGGGCCAAAGTATTGCGAACCATCCCTTATAAGTTCACGCGTGGAGAGCACCCTCGGGAAAGGCTCGCGCCGGAGGACAATCCATGGATAGCTCTTATCATCCTTCAAAAGGATATTATATCGCGGCTGGAGAGTCTTGATAAGCGAATTTTCGAGCAGCAGAGCATCGGCCTCGCTGTCGACCACAATATGGCGAATAGCAGATATCCGGCGCACCAAGACCTTTACTTTGGCGCTATGCTCACGATTGGAGACAAAATATGAGCTCACCCGCTTGCGAAGATCCTTAGCCTTGCCAACATATATCACCCTCTCGTCTTTGTCGAGAAACTGATATACGCCGGGGGCGGCTGGCAGAGCTGCGATCTGCTCCTTAATGGGTGTATCATTTTTGTTCATGATGTAAAAATAGCAAAAAACATCCATATTTGCGCTAAAGCAGAAAATTTTTCACCCTAGCGCACCAATAATAAACTAAAAATTACTACCTTTGTGCCTATATAACATGTCACGTTTAAATTACACAATATGAAAAAATTCACTTTTACACTTTTAGCAGCCGCATTGGTGGCTGGATGTAATGTTAATGAAGATTTTGACCTATCCAAAATTGAGAGCGACAACCTCACATTTGGCAATGAAAATTCGCTATTTGAGGCGCCAATGGTCTCTATCACTATTGATCTCGACGAGCAGTTCTCCTCCACAACGGAGTCGCTCTCGACAAGAGCCTCGAGCGACAAATCATTTGCCGACTATGTGAGTGAGTATGACGAGCTTATCCCCAGCTCATACAGCCAGGATGGAGTGGATCTTCAGCTTCTTGCCGACCAGGAGGATAGCTCATACCGCGACACCTTTATCGAGGAGTTGGTGACCGAGGCGGTGACAGACGAGGGAAAGAGCGAGACTCTGGCCTCGCTTGTGTATGATAATTGGGATTCGCTAGATGAGATCGACCCAGAGATCAAGGACGTTCTGACAGAGAGCGAGATCGACTACACGGCCGATAAAGATGCATTTGTTGGTGCATTCTCAACCACCCTGCAGAGCGAGGATAGCACTCTTGCATCGGCGATAACCACCACGGCAAGCGCTCTCGTGCAGCAGAATATAAGCGAGCTAACCGACGAAATTCAGGCTCAAGATATCAGCGCCTCGATTGATGCCATTGCGCTTCCCGACGATATTCTAAAAATGATAACCGACAATTTGGACGGCGAGAACTGCTCGCTAAGGCTCTTTGCTCGCATAGTTAATAATATACCGTTCGACTTCTCGCTCAACACGCCCACCATCGAGGCGATAAGTGGTTATGTCCTAACCATGGAGGATAATCTAGAGAACGACAGGCTTGAGAGCAACGAGATATCTAGCGATAACCTAACAGAGATCCTGGAGGGTATTAATGTTGTGACAACCCTCTCGATCACAACATTCTACCCGAGCTCATCCACAAAATCAGAGACAGAGACAGAGCAGAGCGAGGGTTACTCCATCACCATCGAGCTTGGCCTAATCAAGAGCGGAGCTATAACCCTATAAATTATTAAACTAGGATAAAAAAAAGAGTACATATGAAAAAAATTCTACTCCCTCTAGCAACTATATTCGCCATAGCTTCTGCCTCGGCACAGGATGTGACATCGTATTTTATGGACGACTCATATAACAGCATGCAACACAATGCCGCCTTTGCCCCTGATCGCGGCTACTTCACGATTCCACTCATCGGCGGCATAAGCTTCAACACCAGCGGAAATATCACCCTTGGCAATATAATATATAATGTCGATGGCAGCATGGTGCCATTCTTTGATGGCAGCGTGTCGAAGAGCATCGCCCTAGATGACCTTAAAAAGGGGACCAACAGCATCGGTGTCTCTAACAGTCTCGACATCCTTAGTTTTGGTAACTACCGCGCAAACCATAAAGATTTCTGGTCGTTCGGCATCTCGCTACAAACCCAGGTGGGACTTAGCGCACCATATGAGTTTTTTGAATTTATGAAGTGTGCCGGAGAGAATGGCCAAAGCTACTACGAGATCGAAGATATTAGCCTGCAGGCCGAGAGCTATGCCGAATTTGCCTTGGGATTCTCTAAGGTTGTTAGCGAGAAGCTTACGGTTGGTGCTAAATTTAAGCTATTAGCAGGACTTGCCAACGCTCAGCTGTCGATCGACAATATGACCATCGACATAAATGATTCGGAGTGGAGCGTCAACACCACCGGCTCGATGGATATTAGCGCCGCCGGCATAGAGATTGCGACAATGATGGAGAATGGAAATACATACTACGATTTAGATGATATTAGCGCCGCGATCAATTCACCAGCAGGCTGGGGCGCAGCAATAGATCTCGGAGCTACATATGATCTATTTCACAACCTACAGCTATCGGCCGCCATTAATGATCTGGGCTTTATCTCATGGAAGAAGAGCTCAACTGTGAGTGGAACGATTGCCAACAATGTTACATACAGCGGTGTGGATATCAACAGCGACGAGGGTGTTGAGCTAGAGATGGACGACATAAAGGTGACCCCTACTGAGGCAAAAAGTGGCGCTAAATCTATCCAGGCAACACTTAATTTTGGTGCTGAATATGACATCCTGGGTGACAGATTGAGCGGAGGTATCGTTAGCACAACTCGCATCTGGAGCAAAACCACCACATCGGATCTTTCAGCCATAGTTACCGGCCGCCCATTTAGCTGGCTATCAGCCTCTATGAGCTACACATTTACAAACAAGCAGGCCAACTCGGTGGGGCTAGCCCTAAACTTCTCGCCATCGTGGATTAATGTATACCTGGCAACAAACATACTTACCTCGGAGCTCAGCAAGCAGTATATTCCGATCAACCAGTCGAACTCATATGTTACACTTGGCATAGGTATTCCAATCGGCAAACGCAGCCTTCGCAGCAAATTCACTAAATTTGAGGAGGAGCAAGAGTAACGCTCCCTTAACCCTATAAACAGAAGATGCCTCCGAACTATTCGGAGGCATCTTCTGTTTGGTGGTAAGCAGGGACTATAGCGTAGATTTGCTCTCTACTACAGCGTCGGCCGAAACCTTCTTGATAAGACCCTGAAGCACAGCACCTGGGCCTAGCTCGGTGAACTCCGCAATGCCATCCTCCAACATATTCTTAACGATATATGTCCAACGAACGGGTGCGGTTAGCTGGGCGATAAGGTTCTCCTTGATTGCGGCAGCATCGGTATACGGCTTAGCATCAACATTCTGATAAATAGGGCACACAGGCTCAGAGAATGGAGCCTCGGCGATAGCCTTAGCTAACTCCTCGCGAGCAGGCGCCATTAGTGGCGAGTGGAATGCTCCACCAACAGGCAAACGCAAAGCGCGGCGTGCGCCAGCCTCCTTAGCGGCTGCACAAGCGGCATCTACAGCCTCAACGGCACCCGAGATGACCAGCTGCCCTGGGCAGTTGTAGTTTGCTGCCACAACAACACCATCTATCTTATCGCAGATCTGCTCGACGAGATCATCTGCAAGACCCAAAACTGCAGCCATAGTTCCAGGCTCGGCCTCGCATGCTGCCTGCATCGCCTGAGCGCGCTTAGAGACGAGCTTTAGTCCATCCTCAAAAGATAGCACACCGGCAACAACAAGTGCCGAAAACTCACCCAAGGAGTGTCCTGCAACTGCATCTGGCGATACATTTAGAGCCTTTGCAAGAATTACAGAGTGCAAAAATACTGCTGGCTGTGTTACATTTGTCTGTTTAAGCTGCTCATCCGTGCCGCTAAACATGATATCGGTAATACGGAAACCGAGAACCTCATTTGCTCTCTCGAATAGCTCTTTAGAGGCAGGGTTGTTATCGTAAAGATCTTTACCCATGCCTATCGACTGTGCTCCCTGACCTGGGAATACATAAGCGTGTTTCATAATTTTCTCTCTTTAGTTAATTGGTTTAACGGGGGCTAAGGTAGTTATTTTTTTCTCATTTGATTCTAGTAAATAGGTTTGAATGCAATATTTTGTAAATTTTCAACCAAATATTAGTTTTATTAAATTAAATATTTACCTTTGCAAAGTGATGGTTTCCTTATAGGCCGAGGCCTTGATGGAATTAAATGGGAATGCCGTGAGATTCGGCCACAGTTCCCGCTGCTGTATTTCCCACCCCGAAGCGGGGTGAGCGACAAGCAACCACTGGCCACTAGGCTGGGAAGGTGTCGCTAGGACGAGGAGTTCAGGATAAGTCAGAAGACCTGCCATAACAACAGACTCAATAAGACTTTTCTGCGGAGAACAGAGTGGTCGAGGATATATTCGTGGCACACTTGCCATATTACCTCTACCCTGCCCTCCGAGACGATATGTTTGGAGGGTTAACTTTTGTAGAGATTAGTGATTGACCAAACTGAAAAGGGGTGATAAGCTTTAGTGCCGATCACCCCTTTATTAAGTAGTGTAAAACAATTATTGCCATATTTTTAAAAGCACTCTTGAAGCGATATTTTTCACTATTAAATTTCAGTATAGAACCACTATATTTTCAATTCAATAGCAAAAAAATCTCTTCTCCAATAGTACTCTTAAAAACACACCAATAATTATTTTACCCTACTTATATCTAAGAATCTGTTTAAGTTTTGTTCGCTTGCTTTTGTTAAGAGAGATTTTGCTTATATTTTCTTTTTTTTACAAGAGGTGCATAGCGGGACTATGTAACGGATTGTAAAACGAGAAAGGATAAGTGAAAGATCCTTAACAAAATAGATGAATAAAATTTAAACAGATTCTAAATCCTTAGACAGTCTCCTCTAGCTCATCAAAGCTCATCTTACGAACCGTGCAGCTTCCAATCGCCGTCGGCAGCACCATATATATATAGCCCTGCTCGGCCTTCTTATCTTTGGTTATCGACTTAAGCATCTTAACCATCGGCACAGGCGATTGAAGATCATAACCCATCTTCTCATGAAGCGCCACAATACGGGCGGCATCCTCCTTTGAGATGAGCCCCATGCGCAGAGCAATATTTGTGGCGATAATTGTACCTACGGCCACCGCCTCGCCATGGATCATAGCACTCGAGCCCTTCTCTATAGCGTGAGCAAAGGTGTGTCCCAAATTGAGCTTGCGCCTCTCGCCCGACTCTCTCTCATCCTTTTCCACGATATCAGCTTTTACGCGAACCGATGAAATTACTATCTGTGATAGTTTTTGATTGTCAGCTATAAGCTCCTCAAAGCTTACGCCCTCAAGCATGGCAAATAGCTCAGCATCGGCTATGATGGCTGATTTAATAACCTCTGCAAGCCCGGCTCTCATTTCGCGCTTTGAGAGACTTGATAGCATATCTACATCGCAAATAACAAATTTTGGCTGGTTGAATGTGCCTACCATATTTTTATAGCCGCCCAAATTCACGCCATTCTTTCCTCCTACGCCAGCATCCACCTGGCTAAGAAGTGTAGTTGATACGAATCCAAAATCCACGCCACGCATATATGTTGCGGCCACAAAGCCTGTTATATCAGAAACTATGCCGCCACCAATACCAAGTAGGAATGTCTTGCGATCAGCCCCCATCTCGACAAGCTGCGTGTATATCTGCTCCATTGTATTTAGGGTCTTTATAGTCTCGCCAGTGCCGATTATAATCTTTTCATAATCAGCCAATTGCAAGCCATACAACCTATCCATATTGCCATCAGTAATAACTATTACACGACCCTTTGGCAGTAGTCCTGGCAGCAGTTTTTCGGCCTTGCCAATAACTACCTCGCTCTTATCTTTTATCTTTAATGAATACATTCTTAACCTAATTTGAAGTCCGCTTAAATACGCAACACAAGTAAAATATGGGCAAAGGTAGCAAATTCGCGGTAAAATAACTATCTTTGCACAAATTATCGAAATTGAATATGCAAAAATTACGCAACATTGCCATTATCGCCCACGTCGATCACGGCAAGACGACGCTGGTAGACAAGATGATCTTGGCAGGCAACCTACTACGCGAGAACAGCACTCAACAGGGAGAGCTAATCCTAGACAACAACGATTTGGAGCGCGAGAGGGGCATCACCATCCTATCTAAGAATGTATCGGTTATTTATAAAGATTATAAGATCAACATCATCGACACCCCTGGTCACGCCGATTTTGGTGGCGAGGTGGAGCGCGTATTGAATATGTGCGACGGAGTGCTGCTACTAGTAGATGCCTTTGAAGGCACTATGCCTCAGACACGATTTGTACTTCAGAAGGCCCTCGCTCTTGGCAAGAAGCCGATCGTGGTTATCAATAAAGTAGATAAACCAAACTGCCGCCCCGAGGTTGTAAACGAGCAGGTTTTCGACTTGATGTTCACCCTAGAGGCCACCGAGGAACAGCTCGACTATAAGACAATATATGGTTCGGCCAAGCAGGGCTGGATGTCGCACAAGGCTACAGAGCCTACCGATTCGATCACCCCACTTCTAGATACAATCATCGACGAGGTTCCCGAGCCAGAGATCAGCGAGGGTACGCCCCAGATGCTTGTCACCTCGCTTGAGTACTCGGCCTATATCGGTCGTATCGCCGTGGGTAAGCTCACTCGCGGATCGCTTAAGGCGGGTCAGAGTGTAACCCTTGCTAAGCGCGATGGTACAACGATGGTCAAGAGCCGCATCAAGGAGCTTATGATCTTCGAGGGTCTTGGCAAGAAGAAGGTTGAGAGCGTGCCATGTGGCGAGATCTGCGCCGTGGTTGGAATTGAGGGCTTTGAGATCGGCGACACGATCTGCGACTTCGAGAACCCAGAGCCGCTGCCAACTATCGCTATCGACGAGCCAACAATGTCGATGCTCTTTACCATCAACAACTCGCCATTCTTTGGCAAGGATGGTAAGTTTGTAACCTCGCGCCACATACGCGACCGCCTCGACAAGGAGCTTGAGAAGAACCTTGCTCTGCGCGTTGAGTCGGGCGAGACGTCGGATAGCTTCGTGGTCTTTGGCCGCGGCGTGCTTCACCTCTCGGTGCTTATCGAGACCATGCGCCGCGAGGGGTATGAGCTTCAGGTTGGACAACCAAGAGTGATTATCAAGGAGGTTGATGGCCGCAAGTGTGAGCCTATCGAGGAGCTGACAGTCGACTGCCCTAACGAGTGCTCGGGCACGGTGATCGACCTGGTTACTCGCCGCAAGGGTACTATGACCAATATGAACACAGGCGACGAGCGCACACGAGTTGAGTTCTCTATCCCCTCGCGCGGAATCATCGGCCTTCGTTCAAATATGCTAACTGCCACCGCCGGCGAGGCTATCATGACACACCGCCTGCTAGGCTTTGAGCCATGGGTTGGAGATATTGAGATGCGCAGCAACGGCTCAATCATCTCGGGCGAGACCGGCACCGCCTATGCCTACTCTATCGACAAGTTGCAGGATCGCGGTAGATTCTTCATCTCGCCAATGGATGAGGTCTACTCGGGTCAGGTTATCGGCGAGCACTCGCGCAGCAACGACATCACGGTAAATGTAACCAAGGCTAAGCAGCTTACAAATATGCGCGCCTCGGGCAATGACGATAAGGTTGCCATCGCCCCACCACGCCAATTTACCCTTGAGGAGGCTTTGGAGTATATCCAGGAGGATGAGTATGTAGAGGTTACTCCACACTCTATGCGCCTTAGAAAGATTCTGCTCAACGAGCATGATCGCAAGCGCGCGGCTAAGTAGTGTAGCACATATATATAAGTAGTGTAAAACAATTATATAGTTTTCAAACGAAGTATATGCCAACTAACGCCCACCCCGACAGCGAGCAACAGCCCCTTTGCCCAGAGTGGATCGACGACCCACCCCATAGAGTAGATAAGCGAGAGCCAGAGCGCGGTGATGATAGTTATCTTCGTGCGACGCGCCATGGCCTTGTTCTCCTTGTAGTTGCGGATATATGAGCCAAAGGTCTTGTGCTCTATGAGCCAACGATATAGCCTCGGCGAAGAGTGTAGATAAAGGGTTGCCGAGAGCAGCAAAAAGGGGGTTGTAGGCAGCAGCGGGAGAAATATCCCCAGAACACCCAACAAGAGTGATAGTGTACCGAATATGACGAATAATATTTTCACGCTGCAAATGTAGTTAATTTTATGGGGAATTATTAGAAGTCGCCTTATGATTTTAACCCATTTTTTTATATCTTTGCTGCCATTAATACAACACTAAAATGACAAAAAAAATAGGCATCGCGTGCGATCACGCTGGTTATGAGACAAAGGAGTATCTTGTTGGTCTACTAGGCGCAATGGGTTATGAGGTTCTAGATTTTGGATGCAACTCACCCGAGAGCATCGACTACCCAGACTTCGCCCACCCACTAGCGGAGGCTATCGAGGGCGGCGAGCTTACAATAGGAGTAGGATTATGTGGATCGGGGCAAGGCATGGCTATGACTCTAAACAAACATCAGGCCATTCGTGCAGCTCTATGTTGGAATGAGGAGCTAGCTGCACTCGCTCGCCAGCATAACGACAGCAACGTATTGGTTCTGCCTGCAAGATTCATAGATAATAATGAGGCTACGGCGATAGTGAAGATGTGGCTCGCAACACCATTCGAGGGTGGTAGACATATTCCACGCGTTGAGAAGATAGCCGTAAAATAGAGCTATTCTAAAAGTTATAAATCAGGGGTGAGTAGGATGCAATCTGCTCACCCTCGATCTTTTTATCCCCCTCAAAGATTCCATATATCGTCGAGCCACTACCCGACATGGATGCATATATAGCGCCAGCATCTATTAGGGCGCACTTTGTCCTGTCGAGCTCGGGATAGAGCTTGAATAGATGGAGCTCAAAATCATTTTTAACCCTACCCTGCCACTCGGCAACGGGCATAGAGATCAGCCTCCTTAGCTCCACCTCCGGCACAGAGGGGCGCACGCCGCTAAATGCCTCGCGCGTTGAGATGTGAATATCGGGCTTGATAAGGGCAATCTTATAACCCTTTAGATTCAGATCAATCTCCTCCATCTTCTCGCCGCGAGAGGTGCAGAGCTGCGGGGTGTTGCGCACAAAAAATGGGGTGTCGCTACCTATCTCGGCAGCGCGCGCGATAAGCTCTGATTCTGAGAGATTTAGCTCATATAGATCGTTAATAGCCATGATAACAGCCGTAGCATCGGATGATCCGCCCCCCAATCCAGCACCAAAGGGCACCCGCTTATCTAGCGCTATGCTCACGCCTCCAATGTCATAACAGCGCTGCATCAAACGCGAGGCCCTCACGCATAGATTATCATCATCGGCGCAATCTATCTTAACCCCCAGCGAACGAAACTCCACGCCTGATATCACTCGCTCAACCTCAATATCATCATACAATCCATAGATAGGCACCATCACCGTCGAGAGTTCATGGTAGCCATCTGCACGGCGTGCGAGTAGATCTAATCCGATATTTATTTTACAATTTGCCTTTATTCTCATACAACAAAATTAAATAAAAAAAATGGATTATGGAGGTGAATAGTATAAAATCGCTAACTTTGCGTTATGAAATTTCGCACAGCAATAGAGTTGCCGCCCTTTGGCAGCAAGATTGGATATGAGAGCCGCATCCTAACAATAGGCTCGTGCTTCGCCTCGGAGATGGGCTCGCGGATGGAGCGCGCAAAACTCATGGTGAATGTGAATCCGCTGGGGGTACTATTCAACCCAATATCTATCGCCCAAACATTGGAGCGAATCGCCTCAAAGAGGTTTGTATCAAAGGAGGAGCTTACCGAGCGCGAGGGCATCTTCTCGCACTATGACTTCCACGGCTCACTTTCGGCCAACTCGGCCGAAGAGTGCGTTAAGAAGATTAACAGCGCGATAGAGGCCACACACCAGAATCTGATGGAGTCCGACTGGGTTATTATAACACTAGGCACAGCATGGGTATATGAGCTCAAAGATGGAGGCCACATTGTAGGCAACTGCCACAAGATGCCCCACGCAACATTCTCGCGCCGAAGGCTTGAGGTAGAGGAGATTACCACCGCAATAAACACTCTAATATCAGAGAGTTTAAGCGAAAAAAACATAATCATAACGCTAAGCCCAATTCGCCATATAGCTGACGGGCTAGCGGAAAATTCGCTTAGCAAGGCCACGCTGCGCGTTGCGATAGATCAGATAATAAAGTCTCAACCAAATTGCCACTACTTTCCCTCTTACGAGATCCTAATGGATGATCTGCGCGACTACCGCTTCTATGGCGAGGATATGGTTCACCCCACATCGCAAGCGGTGGAGTATATCTGGGAGCTATTTCGCGATAGCGCACTCTCCCCTAAGGCTAAAGAGAGGCTAAAGCGAGTGGAGAAGATAGTTCAAGCGGCCGAACATCGTCCAATAAATAGCAGCAGCGAGGGTTATAGAGAGATGTGCGAGCGCCAGATAAAACTAATAGATGAGCTGCCAGAGGTGGAGTTTGGCAAGGAGCGTGCATATTTCTTATCGCAGAGTGGGATTAGCGACGAAATTTAAAGAAAATTTATTAATTTTGCAGCCTAACAGAATAGATAGATGATAAAGGACGAAATTCAAGAGCAGATAGTAGAGGAGTTTGCACTCTTCGACGAGTGGCTAGATAAATACAACTACCTAATTGAGCTTAGCGAGGGTCTACCTAGAATCGACGAGAGCCACCGCACAGAGCAGTACCTTATCTCGGGGTGTCAATCTCGCGTGTGGGTTGATGGCACGCTCAAAGATGGCCTAGTTTACTTCTCGGCCGATAGTGATGCAATTATCACCAAGGGCATCATCGCCCTGCTTATCAGGGTATTGAATGGTCGCACACCACAGCAAATTCTAGATACAGAGCTCTACTTTATTGACTCAATTGGCCTAAGCGAGAATCTGTCGCCCACGCGCAGCAACGGCTTGCTCGCGATGGTCAAGCAGATGAGAATGTATGCCCTAGCCTTTGCAAATAAAAAATAGCAACACTTATGACTCCAGCAGATATCACCGCAGTAGAGAAGGATATTGTACTAACTCTTAAGAATATATATGATCCTGAGATTCCGGTCAACATCTACGATCTTGGGCTAATATATGATATAGATTTCGAGCCCGGCGGCTCGGTTACAATCCGCATGACCCTCACCGCCCCAAACTGCCCGATGGCCGACATGCTCGTCGAGCAGGTGAACAACGATGTGCTTAAGGTAAAGCATGTCGAGGAGGTGAATGTTCTTCTCGTGTTCGACCCAATCTGGGATAAGAGCATGATGAGCGAGGAGGCACTCTTAGAGCTAAACCTATTCTAATGATGGACGAGAAGCTCCTTGCCAAACTTTGTAGCGGCGCTAAAAAGCTCGCTTGCAGCTACTTTATAGCCACCCTAGATGATCTACATCGTCTTTCAATCTATAACCAGCTGGCCTTTGAGCGAATTGTGCGCAAGAGTGAGGATATGAAGAAGATATATGAGGGAGATGGCTGCAAAAACTGGCCTCACACGCTATACATAGCATATCTAAAGGCATTAGGAGCCAATGATAATGGCAAGATCTACTATGAACTCGCACGCCGCGTTGGCTACGCCACAATCTTACATGAGCGCTATGATAGAGAGGGGCTAGAAGCGATACTGATCGGAGCATCAGGACAGCTGGACAACCTCACCGAAGGGGATCCATACATCTACCGACTTCAAAGCCAAGGGGCTCATCTACTAAAAAAGCATAAAATTGAGCCTCTGCACTATGGCGATTGGAAGGTTAGTGGCAACATGCCAGCCAATGCTCCGATATTCCGCCTTTCACAGAGCGCAAACCTCCTCTCTCGAAACGAAGATCTACACCGTCGAGTTATTGATAGCAACGGCATAGCCGATGTGGAGCGAATATTTAGAGTCGAAGCCTCAGACTACTGGTCGCAACACGATATCCCAATCAAGAGCAGCCGCGAGACTAGAGTGAAATATATAGGATCGCTTAAGTGCAATCTGCTAGCAATCAACTTAGTTGCGCCATACCAATTCGCCTACGCCAAGAGCATCGGCGACGAAGAGCTCTGCGAGAGAGCGTTCAACAGCTGGGAGAAGCTATCCGATGAGATAAACCGCATAATCAAAAAGTGGAGAGACAATGGGGTGAGGCCGCGCAATGCACATGAGAGCCAGGCTCTGATACAGCTACACAATGAATACTGCATGGCGGGAGAGTGCAAGATATGCCCTGTAGCGCGCAGAATAGCGCGCACAGGAGGTGTGATCCCACAGCCGCCACAACTATAGCGATATAGACAAGTGAACCCCTCAACATTACGCTGAGGGGTTCACGATTATTAGCAAAGCCTATTAAACCAGACCCGAGAAGCCCATAAAGGCCATGGCGAGGATTCCCGCTGTGACAAGCGCGATAGGAATACCTTTAAACGCCTCAGGCACATCCTCAAAATCTAAGCGCTCGCGAATACCAGCGAAGATCACTAGCGCCAGGCCGAAACCTACGGCTGTAGAGAGGGCATATGCGACGCTCTGCAAAAGATCAAACTCCTTCTGGATCATTAAGATTGCGACACCAAGCACAGCGCAGTTGGTGGTGATAAGCGGCAGGAAAATACCTAGCGCCTGATAAAGCACAGGAGAGAGCTTCTTTAGGATAATCTCTACCATCTGCACCAGCGAGGCGATCACTAGAATAAAGACGATAGTCTGCATATAGGTGATCTCAAGCGGCACAAGAATATAGCTCTGAATCAGCCACACAACGATCGCGGCGATAGTCATAACAAACGCCACGGCGGCGGCCATACCCATCGAGGTTTCAACCTTAGAGGATACTCCGAGGAATGGACAGATGCCGAGGAACTGAGCTAGAATAACATTATTTACGAAGATCGAGCCAATGATTATGGCGAAAAATGTAACTTCCATTGTTTACTTTTTAGCTAGTTTGTTAAATAGAACCATAATATAGCCCAAGACAAAGAATGCTCCCGGTGCAAGGACAAAGATAAGCGGAGCATGGCTAGCATAGCCTAGATCGAAACCAAAGATTGCACCACTACCTAGTAGCTCGCGCGCAGCACCCACAAGGGTTAGTGCAAGGGTGAAACCTAAGCCAGAACCAATACCATCCAAGACCGAATCTAGCGCGCCATTTTTTGAGGCGAAGGCCTCGGCGCGACCGAGGATAATGCAGTTCACCACGATAAGCGGAATAAACACTCCGAGGCTAGCATATAGCGATGGGATATAGGCCTGCATAACCATCTGGATAATAGTCACGAACGAGGCGATAATCACGATAAAGGCTGGGATGCGCACCTTATCTGGGATAAGGTTCTTCACTAGCGAGATCACTAGATTGGACATAATAAGCACCGCCATGGTCGCAGCACCCATACCCAGGCCATTGATTGCCGAGGTTGTGGTGCCCAACGTCGGGCACATACCCAACACCAAGACAAATGCTGGATTATTCTTTAAAATTCCATCTATAACAATTTTTGCCTTACTCATTTTGGCCTCCCTTCTTTACTATAAAATTATAAGCCTTCAATGCGCGCTCCATAGCATCAGCATAGGCGCGCGAAGATATTGTGGCGGCTGTCAAGGCATCTACATCGCCGCCATCCTTCTTGACCCTTAAATCAATATCGGCAAGGTGCTTATCCTTAACGCTTAGCAGAAGTGGGTTACCCTCGTCGGCCATCTTTGTGCCTAGACCTGGGGTCTCATTCTGCGACAGGACATTGACGTTGATAACATCACCCTCGGGCGAGAGACCCACCATCAAGACCACAAGCCCCGAAAAGCCCTTCATCGTCGAGCTCTTAATTGCATAGCCCACAACCTTATCTCCGTTCTTTGCGGTGTAGATGTCGGTTGGCAGCTCGTCGATCGAAGTTGAGGTAAGATCTGTTGTATCGAAGCTTGGCAAAACCTGCGTTAGGGCGTTGTTTGTGGCCAAGATCTCAGCCTGAGCTATAGGCTCTTTGGTGAGCATATAGACCGAGCCAACGCTTGCCGAGGCGACAAAGGTTATACCCAAGAGCGAGGCCACCATATTTACTAATGTACTTTTCATCTCTTTAGCTCTATCTTTTAACGCCGAAACGCTTTGGTTTAACATACTTATTAATCAGCGGCACGCAGGCGTTCATAACCAGAATAGCGAATGATACACCCTCGGGATATGCACCCCATAGGCGGATCGACATGGTTATAAGGCCTATACCCACTCCATATATAATCATACCCTTATGGGTCATAGGCGATGTTACATAATCTGTAGCCATATACACAGCGCCCAAAATCGCTCCACCGGCTAGCAGATGGAATAGCGGAAACTCCACGATCTCTGCCCCCTTAAGACCACTAGCAGCACCAACGATAAGGGCAACAAGAGCCATTGTCAAGAGCATTGCAACGGGGATATGCCATGAGATAACCTTGCGCCATAGAAGATATACGCCACCCAAAAGAAGCAGCAGCGCCGAGACCTCGCCAAGAGATCCTGGGATGCTTCCCATCAACATATCGGTATAATTTATTGAACCAACCGAAAGCGAGCCCGACTTCATCGCCGCAAGCGGTGTAGCACCCGAAAAGATATCCACCGCCGAGCTAACCTCCGGGAAAGAGGTCATCTGCACCGGATAGGCAATAAGCAGGAATACGCGACCCACAAGTGCAGGGTTGAATGGATTCTTACCAATGCCTCCGAAGGTCATCTTAGCGATGGCGATCGAGACGAAGGCTCCGATAACTACAATCCACAAAGGAATAGAGGATGGAAGATTAAAGCCAAGCAGCAGACCTGTCAGCAGCGCCGAAAAGTTGCCAACAGTGGGCTCCCCCTTAACTAGATACTTTTGGATTAGAAACTCGAATAGCACACAGCTAACAATAGAGGTCAAAGTGACATAGAGTGCCGGCAGACCAAAGACCACAATCGAGAGGGCGAAGGCTGGCAGCAGAGCCAGCGATACATCCATCATAATACGCGAGCTGCTCTCACCACTATGCTGGTGGGGCGAGGGAGCTACGAATAGTTTGTTACTCATAATATATATGGTATAGTTTATTTAACTTCTATTTAACTGCTGCGCGAGCACGAATAATACCCATCACCTTCTGCTTTCCGAGGCGAATATAGTCGAGCAGAGGTAGTGCCGCAGGGCATGAGAATTGGCAGCTGCCGCACTCGATGCAGTCGGTTACATTCTCAGCCTCGATGCGCTCCCAATCACTCTTCTGCACAAGCTTCGAGATGAGATAGGGCTCGAGCGCCATTGGGCAGGCCGAGACACACTTTCCACACTTAATACACGCTTGAGAGGCTAGGCGCTTACCATCGGCGGCGGCCAAGATAGTAATTCCCGAGCAACCTTTAATTGTTGGTGCATCAATATTTACCATGGCGCGACCCATCATTGGCCCACCATTTATCACCTTCGTGGCATCCTCGGGTAGTCCCCCTGCCATCGCAATAAGCGAGCTGATTGGCGTTCCCATTCTGGCTAGGATATTCTTGGGCTCCTTAAGGCTCTTGCCGGTGATCGTCACAACCCTCTCGATAAGAGGTTTTCCAAACTGCACCGCCTCATATACGGCAACAGCTGTAGATACATTACAAACCACCGCACCAACATCTATCGGAAGCGCTGGCGGAGGTGGAACCTCGCGGCCTGTAACAGCATCAATTAGCTGTTTCTCACCTCCTTGTGGATACTGCACCTTAAGCGGCACGATCTCAATGCCTTTATATCTCTTTGCTAGAACCGATAGCTTAGCTATAGCATCTGGCTTATTCATCTCAATGCCGATCGAGGCCTTTGTAACGCTGATGGCCTTCATCAGGATTGTTACACCGACCATAATCTCCTCGCTCCTCTCGAGCATTGTTCTATGGTCGGAGGTTAGATATGGCTCACACTCCACACCATTGATAATCAAAATATCAGCCTTTTTGCCGGGAGGGATTGAGAGCTTCACCTGCGTAGGAAATGCCGCGCCACCCATGCCGACAATACCTGCCGCCTTAATCTTAGCGATAATCTCCGGGGCGCTAAGTGCACACTCTGCGCGCAGCTCGCCAACCATCTCAATGCCCTCAGCCCACGTCTCATCACCCTCGCGTGTGATGGTGATCGAGATCTGCTTTAGCCCTTGAGCATTAGGCTGCATATCAACGCTCTTAACCTTGCCGGTGATCGAGGAGTGGATATTTGCCGACATAAAGCCGCCGGCCTCGGCGATCAGCTGACCCGTTACAACCATATCCCCCTTGGCAACCTTAGCCACGGCTGGCGCTCCGATATGCTGCGAGAGTGGAATTACAACTACATCTGGTAGAGCTTGAGGCTCGATTGCCGCCCCGGAGCTCAATTTATTTTCATGCGGATGGACTCCGCCAATCTTAAATGTCTTCATCTTAGATCTATTTTTCCGCAGCCACAGCCGCTACCTTTGGCTCTTTAGGTATTGGGTTCATATTGATTAGCTTGATTGCCTGCGTTGGGCACTCATTGACACACTTGCGACAGAGCTTACACTTAAGTGGATCTATATAAGCGAGGCCATTCTCGACCGTTATAGCATCAAAAGCACACGCCTTAACACACTTGCCACAGCCGATACATCCCGCTTTGCAGCTCTTCATAACCGCGGCGCCCTTATCCTTTGAGGCGCACGCAACATAGATTGCCCTATCCTTAGGCCAACGCTTTCTAAGCTCTATAACCGATTTTGGGCACGCCTTAACGCAGGCGCCACAAGCGGTACACTTCTCGGGGTCGATCTCCACAAGGCCAGTCGACTCATTAATCGACATGGCGCCAAAGCTACACGCCTTAACACAGTCGCCTAGACCCAGACAACCATACGCACAGCCGCTCTCGCCACCATATAGTGAGGCTACTACAGCGCATGAACTCGCTCCATCATAAACGTTTGTCTTAGGGCGCTTCTCGCACGTGCCGCCACACTTGAGTGTTGCTGTTTGGGGAGCCTTCTCCGCGGCTGCCTTGCCTAGATAGCTGGCCACACTCGACATGGTTGTGCCACCACCAACCGGGCAGAAGAGCGAAGATATGTCATCCTGCTCAACCAAAGCTCCAGCAAAGCCACGGCAACCGGCAAAGCCACAGCCTCCGCAGTTAGCGCCTGGCAGCATCTTCTCAACCTCGTCGATGCGAGGATCCTCTTCGACCTTAAACTTCTGAACCACATAGTAGAGAATAACAGCCGCTACAACACCCAGCACGCAGAGTGTTATGATTGTATAAAGTAATATACTCATTATCTTTTAATTGTGAATAAAATCTTCTCTTCAACTCTGTCTCGCAACAGATATAATATTATATAGTATATCCCAGCCCCCACAATAGATCCTACAGCCGCAACTCCCTCAGAGAGGCCTATTGCAAGTGCACCTATTAAAATAGAGACCAAAACAACTAGCGGCAAAATATATGCATACAGCACCGCCAAATATCCATCCCTATAACTCACACCTACACGAACCATCTGACCACACTCATAATTTAAGCCCTTAGGCAAACTAAGCGATATCTCGCGCTTGGCCGACTCGCTCATGCCGCACTTAGATTTAGCGCTACAGCTTGCGCAGCCGCCATTTACGACTATCTCTATGACTGCCCTATCCCCATCAATAGAGACAATGCGGCCATCGTGCTCTAGCTGCTTAGTCGCCATACTTATTTGTTAGAGGCAAAAGCCACTCATGACCAAATGAGTATCGTGAAAGGCGCAAAACAGGAGGCGTTTGAAAGCGCTTCTTCTCGCTCTGCATCACCATGTTATGTATCTTCTCTACCACGTCTATGTCAAAGCCCGCATTGATAATCTCCTCGCGATGCTCGCCCTTTTCAATCATGCGAAAAAGAATGGCATCCACCACCTCATATGGAGGTAGGATGTCGGTATCCTTCTGATTTGGCCTTAGCTCCGAAGATGGCTCCTTAGATAGTATCTCGGCAGGTATGACATCATAACCAGCTCTATGGTTTATATAGCGCGCAAGATCATACACCTCGCCCTTATAGAGGTCGCCAATAACGCTAAATGCGCCCGCCGCATCACCATATAGGGCGAAGAGGCCGAGCGCACGCTCGCTTTTGTTTGATGTATTTAGCACGACATACTCTCGCTTATTCTGCAAGGCCATAAGCATAATCGTCCTGATTCTAGATTGGATATTCTCCTCCGTGTTGTCGAACTCCGTGCCACCAATAACTGGCTGCATCGTAGCGATAATCGAGCGATAAACATCGTGTATAGGTAGAACATTATAGTTAATCTCTAGATTCTCGCAGAGCTTTCTTGCATCCTCAACCGAGCTGCCGGAAGAGAACTCAGATGGCATAATAAGCGCCATAACGTTCTCTTTACCCAAGGCAGCCACAGCTAGAGCTGTAACAAGCGCCGAGTCAATACCGCCCGAGATACCTATACACGCCTTCTTATAATCGTTCTTCTCGAAATAGTCCTTAAGACCCATTATCGCCGCCTTACATAAGATTCGTGTGCGGGCATCATAGCTTCTGAATGGCAGATCGGGCATACCCTCAGATTGATTATCTAGATCGCAGATAGCAAAATCCTCCTCAAAGCTATTCATCAAGAGGATAATCTCGCCCTTGCCATTGAAGCCGCCCGACGATCCATCATATACAATATCAGACGAGCCGCCGACCTGGTTGATTAGCATCACATTCTTGCCCTCGACGAAGGCTAGCTTGCTGAGAACCTCGTGGCGGTAGGTTAAAATACCCTTACCATATTTTCTTGCGTTGATCGAAAGGATCGTTTGAACCGATGGGTCGATATTCTTTAGATGGCGAATATCATCACCTACCGAGATTAAAAATTTATGCCCACTAATCTCAACAACCTCACTACCCTTACCCTGCGAGATGAAACCCATCTCACGGCGGGCAGAGATATGCCTCTTGCTGATATAGTGTTTAACATGACGATCTTCGATAACAGCGGCCACAGAGAGTGTGCCACGAGAGGTGAGCATCGGTAGACCTACGATAGCAGAGATGCCATTACAGAATGAGGCTATCTCAACAAGGGCATCCTCGCAGAGCTCCAAAAAGGTACTCTTTCTTAGCAAATCATAGGCCGGCACTCCACTTATGGCCTGCTCGGCAAAGACTACTAGATCTGCCCCCTCGCCCTTAGCACGAATGATGGCATCTATGATCTTAACTTTGTTTCCCTCCAGGTCGCCTACTATATGGTTTAGCTGAGCAAATGCAATTTTCATCTCTCTCGGTTTAGTTTCGTTGGTCTATGTTTGGGTGCAAATCTACAAAAAAATCTCAACTACAGCAATTTTAACCCCTCTTTTTCGCCTTAATCACGCTATCTATATGCTCTTTTAAACGGATTCCTGGATCTTGCCACCCCTCGGGCTTAATAACCTTGCCATCTTTAGGGTTGTAGTGCGGCTTTCCATCTGGCCACAGTTTAGCCATATTCGCCTCCTGGACGATGGAGAACAGCTCCGCCGGCTCAAGCCCCATCTCGACCATGGTGCCTAGTGCAAAGTAGATAACATCTATCATAGCATCCGCCTGCTCGTATATATCCTCGGCGACCAAAAACTCCGCCACCTCCTCATTCATCCACTTGCCGCGCGAGAGGGCTCGCTTCCTCTCGATCATCTTAGGCTCATCTGGACATGGATGCCCAAACTTATCGTGAAACTCACGTACATCACTCCACTCTTTATTCATAATTACAATATATTTTAAATTTACCCATCAGCAAAGGTATAAAAAAAATGGATATAGAGATAATCTTGATCGTGGTTTTTGGCAATAATCAGCACCACAGGCGATGAAGGGTGATTTATTAATAAATTATAATTATTTCCGCTTTGCAAATTGTTAATTTACATTTATCGTCGTATCTTTGCAACTAATTATAATACCATACAAAAAAACATGCAGATCCATAAAGCTGAATTTAAATGCTCATCTGAGAAGCTCTCGCAACTTCCCAAGGATTCGCTATGCGAATTTGCATTTATCGGACGCAGTAATGTGGGCAAATCGTCGCTTATCAATATGCTGACCGGGCGAGGGGGGCTTGCTAAAGTATCGGGCACGCCGGGCAAGACTAGGCTTATCAACCACTTTACGATAAACAACAGCTGGTATCTGGTCGATCTACCGGGATATGGCTATGCACGCACATCGAAGAGCATGCGCGAGGCCTTCTCGAAGATCATCACAAACTATGTTACCAAGTGCGAGCGTATGCACTTTCTATTTGTGCTGGTTGACTCGCGCCTGGAGCCGCAGAAGATCGACATGGAGTTTATCAAGATGCTGGGCGAAAATGGCATCCCATTTGGCGTGGTATTCACAAAGGCCGACAAGCTCTCTCTCTCGCAGCAGAGAAGGAGTGTAGATCGCTACAAGGAGTTTCTGCACGAGTATTGGGAGGAGCTCCCGCCGCTATTTGTCACCTCGGGCGAGAAGGGGACAGGGCGCGAGGAGGTTTTAGATTTTATTGGGCGCTGCCTTGAGGAGCGCGCCGCAGAGATAGAGGAAAACACAAACTTATATATATAATTATGGCTAATCATAACATCAAATTTTTTGCAGGCCGTGGTTCTGAGTACCTAGCAAAGAAGATTGCAGCAAGCTATGGCACAACTCTAGGAGCGTGCGAGGTTCTACCATTTAGCGATGGTGAGTTTCAGACCTGCTATAATGAGTCTATTCGTGGCTGCACCGTATTTATCATTCAGTCGACTTTCCCTCCCACCGACAACCTTATGGAGCTGTTGATGATGGTTGATGCTGCTCACCGCGCCTCGGCTCACCGCGTGGTTGCCGTTGTGCCATACTTTGGATGGGCTCGCCAGGATCGCAAGGATCGCCCTCGCGTACCAATTGGTGCAAAATTGATTGCCAATATGCTAACCGCCGCTGGTGCTGATCGCGTTATGACGATGGATCTACACGCCGACCAGATCCAGGGCTTCTTTGATGTTCCCGTTGATGCCTTGTATGCTAGCGGCATATTTATCCCATATATTAAGAGCTTGCGCATTGAGAACCTCTCGATCGCCGCACCAGATATGGGTGGCGCAAAGCGTGCCAACAACTACGCTAAGCATCTAGGTGCACCGATCATCATCTCACACAAGGAGCGCGCTAAGGCAAACGTTGTGGGCAGCATGACCGCTATTGGTGATGTTGAGGGGCGTAATATCATTATCGTCGACGACATGATCGACACAGCGGGTACAATCTGCATGGCTGCCGATATGCTTATGCAGAGAGGTGCCGCCAGCGTTCGTGCCGCCATTACTCACCCTGTACTTTCGGGCAAAGCCTATGATCGCATAAACGCCTCGGCTCTTGAGGAGGTGATTATCACCGACACTATTCCACTTCGCACAGATGTCGACACCAGCAAGTTCACCGTTCTTTCGGTAGCCGACATATTTGCTGATGTTATCGAGCGCGTACACAACTATCGCTCAATCTCGTCGATCTTCTATTAGTAGATAATATCTTCATACAAAGCCCATGCACGAGAAGTTGCATGGGCTTTTTGCTTAGGCATACTGAGGATCACATAAAACATACTATTTCCCCTTTTTCGCCTAATAAGTAGGGTAAAATAATTATTGGTGTGTTTTTAAGAGTACTATTGGAGATGAGATTATTTGCTATTGAATTGAAAATATAGTGGTTCTATACTGAAATTTAATAGTGAAAAATATCGCTTCAAGAGTGCTTTTAAAAATATGGCAATAATTGTTTTACACTACTTAGAACACGAATAGCGATTTTTTCACATCAAAAAGAGCTGAAAAAACACCTAATTTGACCATTGTACAAAATTAAATACTACTTTTGTACCTAGTAGGTAAAAATGTTATTACAAACAATGAGACCATTGCAAAATCACACTTTACCCCTCCTCTGCTCTCAACTTTGATTTTTTTTGATTTTTTCGACCGATTTTAGAGCCTGTGAGTTACGGATAGC
>JBCQTD010000009.1:0-54944 GCA_047178725.1 Rikenellaceae bacterium | reverse complement strand
GCGAAGGAGAGTTTTACCTCTCTTTCCTCTCTGAAAAAATATTTTATCTCATTCTCTGCAACTTCCCAATTCCTCAGTTGCATTTACAAGTTGAATTCAGGAAAAATGAGGATGCCATTAATCTAGTAGATATTGCTTTAAAAGATGCTGATATACCATTCTACTCATCACCTCAAAAATATTGTTTTGATGATTCGTTGTTTTATGACTCACCTTATCACCTTAACGATAAAGGTATTCCAATTAGGACTAGGTATATTATAGATGATATTAGACATTTAATTAAAGATTAAACAAAAGTACTGATGCGTAAACTCGCTCGTGCGTCATTGCGGACGGCGTGATGGGTGAATATGAAAATATTTTGCATTTTTATTTTGGACACGATTGGCCTCCGAGCCGCAATCTCATTTTTTCCTTTTTCCTTTTGACTTCTCGCAGAGAATTACTACCTTTGCGTGAATATCAAACTTGATCCAAATGATAAATATAGAGAGTTTCGTCTCAGAGATTGCCGCTCGTGCGGTAGAGAGCCTTTACGGCGAGGTTTCGCCCGCCGAGATTCAGATCCAAAAGACCCGCAAGGAGTTTGAGGGTGATTTTACGATGGTGGTGTTTCCGCTCCTTAGGCGCAGCCGCCTCTCGCCCGAGGCTACAGCAAAGGCTATCGGCGAGAGAATTGTGGCCGAGTGCGCCGAGGTTGAGGGCTACAATGTGATCAAGGGATTTCTAAATCTCTCGCTATCGGGCAGCTTCTGGAGCTCGATTTTCAAGGAGATAGCCTCGACTGAGAACTATGGCCACCACGCGCCGAGCGGCAGAACAGTTATGGTGGAGTATTCGTCGCCAAATACGAATAAGCCGCTGCATCTAGGCCATGTACGCAACAATCTTTTGGGCTATTCCGTGGCTCAGATCCTAAAGGCCAATGGCCACAGGGTTATCAAGGCCAACCTTGTGAATGATCGTGGAATACACATCTGCAAGTCGATGCTCGCCTGGTCGCTATTTGGCGGCGGTGAGACACCCGCCTCGTCGGGCATGAAGGGCGACCACCTCGTGGGTAAATATTATGTTGAGTTTGACAAACGCTATAAGGCTGAGATTGCCGAGTTGATGTCCTCGGGCATGGAGGAGGCTGAGGCGAAAAAGAGCGCCCCGCTGATGCTCTCGGCGCAGGAGATGCTTCGCAAATGGGAGGCTAAAGATGAGGAGGTTGTTGGCCTTTGGAAGATGATGAATGGCTGGGTGTATGAGGGCTTTGAGGTGACCTACAAGGCCTTAGGCGTCGATTTCGACAAGACCTATTATGAATCAGAGACCTACCTTCTAGGTAAGAGCATCGTAGACGAGGGTCTAGAGAAGGGAGTCTTTTTCCGCAAGGAGGATGGCTCGGTCTGGATCGACCTCACAGCTGATGGCCTTGACGAGAAGCTGCTTCTTCGCGGCGATGGCACATCGGTATATATGACTCAGGATCTTGGCACAGCATTTTCGCGCTTTCAGCAGGAGAGCCTCGATAGTATGATCTATGTTGTTGGTAATGAGCAGAATTACCATTTTCAGGTACTTAAGCTTGTGCTCAAGAAGTTAGGCTATGGCTGGAGCGAGAACATCACCCACCTATCCTACGGCATGGTGGAGCTGCCCGAGGGCAAGATGAAGTCGCGCGAGGGAACTGTCGTTGATGCCGACGATTTGGTGGAGGATATGATCTCGACAGCACGCGAGATAACCCTAGAGGCTGGCAAGGGCGATGGCCGCTCGGAGGCGGAGATCACCGATATTGCCACAACCGTTGGCCTTGGTGCTCTTAAGTACTTCATACTCAAGGTTGACCCAAAAAAGACTATGCTTTTTGACCCTAAGGAGTCGATCGACTTCAACGGCAACACAGGCCCTTTTATTCAATATACACACGCTCGTATCTGCTCAATCCTGCGCAAGGCGGCCGAGGCTGGCATCGACTTCAGCACAGCACCAGAGCTTATGCATAGCGCTGAGCTTGAGCTTGTTAAGGTTATAGCCGACTATCCTATTCAGGTGGCTGCCGCCGGCGAAAATTGCGCGCCATCGATTGTGGGAGCCTATGCCTATGAGCTCGCTAAGCAGTTTAACAGCTACTACCACGACAACACCATCATCAAGGAGGAGTGCAGCGAGCTGCGCGCTCAGCGATTGCAGCTCTGCGCCGAGGTTGCACGCACAATCTCTAGCAGCATGGCTCTGCTAGGCATCACCGCACCGGAGAGGATGTAGTCGAAACTATCAAAATATCAGCGCCCCGAGAGATCATATCTTCGGGGCGCTGATATTTAAGTAGGGTAAAATAATTATTGGTGTGTTTTTAAGAGTACTATTGGAGAAGAGATTTTTTTGCTATTGAATCGAAAATATAGTTATTCTATATTGAGATTTGATAGTGAAAAATATCGCTCCAAGAGTGCTTTTAAAAATATGGCAATAATTGTTTTACACTACTTATATATATAGCAAGTGCTACTTTTTCTTAGGAATCTCTACCGGAAACTTCTTAAATGCCTTAGCTGCCGCCTCACCCAAAAGCTTATTATCCTTTAGAAGCATCTGCTCGCCATCAATATTTGCACTAATCTGGGCGCAAAACACATGATTATTACCCTTGTTGTCAACTAGATCGACAACCAACACACCCTCAGTAACCATCTCTGTGTTAGATGTTGTAGTGCTGAAATAGTTGTGCGCATATGGGGTTGCGCCATAATAGTTGTATCCGCCATGACCTGGCCCACGCCCTGGCCCACCGGCAAAACCACCAGCGATGCCGCTAGTGAACGAATCGGTCTCCATATGTCGTTTTTTAGAGAGTCCTAGGTGGAGAGTCAGATCGGCGGCGCTTGCATCTGCGACATAGCTATAACCCCTAAGCACAAGCTCGTTACCCAAGGCCTTATAGAGTCTCAGAATATCATATTCGGCAATATTCTCGGGTAGATCACTCTTGTCAATCTTCTGTACAGTAAATGTTTTATAGATAGTCAGATCGCTACCATTAAGCGCACCGCTGCTCTTTAAAACAAATGGCGAGCAGGAAGCCATAGAGACGGCAAGAGCCGCTAATAACAAAAATCTCTTCATAAATTTACTTTTTTTGAGGCTCTGTTCTATATATACATCTAGAGCGCAAAGCCATACCTCTCTATATGCAACTATTCCACCTTAGACAAAATTAAATAAAAAATATCATTTGCGCAAATATTTTCATAGAATTTACCGATTAGCCTGAGAAGATATAACAAAAAGGTAATCCACTCATAATATAAAATATTTGAGTGGATTACCTATATAAGTGTAACTATATCTAAACTAAAGATATAGCTTACTCTTGCTCTTGCCGGTAAGCACCATAAATACATTGTGCGCAAGCGACTCTAGCTCATTTTCGCCAGGATAGATCGAAACTGGAGCGATAAAAGAGCAGCGCTCCTCAAGCATCTCAGTCACATGCTTATTGTAGGCGATACCTCCGGTGATAAGGATGCCATCAACCTTGCCACACAGCACTGTACTCATCGCGCCAACATCCTTCGAGACGTTGTAGCAGAAGGCCTCCAGGATAAGCTCCGCCTGCTTGTCGCCAGATTCAACCTTCGCCACAACCTCCTGCATAGAGTTTGTGCCTAGGTGAGCCATAATACCACCGTGGCCGATAATCATCTTACGAAGCTGCGCCTCGGTATATTTGCCCGAGAAGCATAGATCGATCATTGTGGCTGCCGAGATACGGCCGGCACGCTCGGGAGAGAATGTTCCATCGCCCGAAATAGCATCATAGGTGTCAACCACACGACCCTGCTTATGAACACTCACCGACACACCTCCACCCATGTGAAGCACTAGTAGGTTTAGCTCCTCATAGCTCTTGCCAACTTTTTCGGCGTGTAGGCGCGCGATAGCCTTAGAGTTAAGTGCATGAAAGAGCGAACGACGTGGAGCCTCAACCAGGCCACTAATACGAGCCACTGGCTCCATCTCATCAACAACAACCGGATCGGCAATAAACGCCCTGACACCCACCGAATCGGCAATAGCACGAGCGATAGGTGCACCCAGGTTTGAGGCGTGCTCAAGGTGCGACTCACACGAATCCTTAACAAGGGCGTCATTAACCTCATAAGCACCACTCTCGATAGGCTTCACCAGACCACCGCGACCCACTACAGCTGAGAGCTCCTCGGGCTCAACGCCATGGTTTTTAAGGTCGGCAAGGATCAAATCACGTCTCCATTCAAACTGGTCGATGACCTTATCGAATGGGGCAAGCTCCTCTGCGGTATGGCGCAGGGTAAGCTCGAATAACATCTTCTCATCCTCAAATAGGGCAGCCTTGGTTGATGTAGAACCAGGGTTGATTGCTAAAATCTTGTAACTCATTTCTAAAATTGGGGTAATATATAAAACCTAATAAACCTATAACCTATAATTTGAGAGACTGCCTAAATCTTATGATTTAAGCAGCCTCTTTTAAAATCTATTTTGCAGCCAAACAAGCAAGTGCTATGGAGTAGAGCTTGGAGCGGGAAGAGTCTCCGCGCGAGGTGAGTACGCAAGGCACCTTTGTGCCCATCACCATCGCTGCCAGCTCGCCATGAACGATATGTGTAGCTGACTTAAAGAACACGTTGGCCGACTCGATATTTGGGAACAGCAGGCAATCTGGGTCTCCAGCCACAGAGCTGCTAGTAACCTTTTTAAGCTCGGCAACCTCCTTGTAAAGAGCAACATCCAGAGACAGAGGTCCATCTAGGATAATATTTCCTAGCTGACCACGATCAGCCATTTTGGCCAAAATGGCGCTCTCCGATGATGAGATCACATTTGGAAGCACCTGCTCCGATGGGGCAATGCAGGCGATCTTTGGAGTTTTGATACCCAATAAATTAGCCGTTCTAGCAAGATAGCCGATAAGCACGCTCTTCTGCTTGAAATCTGGCTGCGGGATCACGGCGATGTCCGAGATGGTAAGAAGCTTGTGATAGCTAGGCATCTCTAGGATTGTCACATGGCTTAGCACACCACGGGGAGGGAACAGACCAGCCTCCTTATTTAGGATGCCACGCATATACTTATCAGTAGAGACCAGCCCCTTCATAAGCACATCGGCATCGCCTGCAACGACCGCCGTAACGGCTCGGCGAACACAATTCACATCTGATGTCTCCTCGATGATGTTAAAGACATTAACATCAATGCCCATCTGCTCGCAGACACTCTCGATAACAGCGCGCTCTCCATAGAGTGTTGGCTCGACAAGACCCTCTTTGTAGGCCTCATAAACTGCCTCAAGGGTGTGTGCATCCTGGCCATAAGCCACGGCTAAACGTTTTCGGCCGCACTTGCACGCCGCCTCAACGATCTGGTCTAATTTCTGTATCATTTCTATTTTAGTTGTTTGTATTAGTTCAAAAGCCTATATGTGTCCTTGGCAATAACCATCTCCTCGTCGGTCTGGATTACTACGATCTTCGCCTTCGAGCTAGGCTTTGAGAGCATCTTATCCTGCTCCCTCACCCCTGCATTAGCCTCAAGGTCGATCTCCACGCCCATAAACTCCAATCCATGGCACGCCACACGACGAAGATTATCCGAGTTTTCACCCACACCTCCTGTAAAGACGATCAGATCCACACCCCCCATAAGGGCAGCATACTGTCCTATATATCGTCTAATTCGCTCGTAATACATATCACGGGTCAAAATCGCACGCTCGTTGCCTGCATCATAGGCATTATCCAGATCGCGCATATCGCTCGAAATCTCCGATAGACCCAACACGCCCGACTGCTTATTAAGCATTGAGGTGAGCTGCTCATAGTTCATCTCCTCTCTCTCGGCCACATAGATCGCAGCACTAACATCAAGGCTACCACTACGAGTTCCCATCATAAGACCATCTAGCGGCGAGAAACCCATTGAAGTGTCAAACGAGAGCCCATCCTTAATTGCGGTTATTGAGCTTCCGTTGCCGATGTGACATGTGATAATTTTTGAACTCTCATAATCCACACCCGCGAATTTTGCCCCCTCGCGCGCCACAAATTTATGGCTTGTGCCATGGAAACCATACTTGCGCACTCGATACTTCTCATAATATTTATATGGCAATGCATACAAATAGTTCACCGGCGGCAAGCTCTGATGAAACGAGGTGTCAAATACAGCGACCTGCCTTACGCCCGGCATCGCCTTATCTATTGACAGGATACCAGCTAGATTGGCAGGATTATGGAGCGGAGCGATCTCGAAGAGTGAGCGGATCTTCGCTCTAACCTCATCATCAACCACGCAGCTATCGGGGAAAAATTCACCACCATGCGCCACGCGATGGCCAACGCCACCAACCTGATCTACGCTATCTATAACGCCATGCTCGGGATCTATTAGAGCATTTAACACCAGGCGAATGCCCTCGGTGTGATCGGCTATCGGCTCAACGCTCTCATAAACATCTTTACCTACGGGCTTATGTTTTATCAAGCTCTGAGCTAGTCCCACACGATCCACCAAGCCTTTAGCTAGCAGCGTGCTTTTATCGCTCATGTCAATAAGCTGATATTTAATCGAAGAGCTTCCACAGTTGAGTACCAGAATAATCATAACCACATAGTTTTAAATTAACAAAATCAATATCTACGCAATGCTCTGACCCCAACAGCCACTCCGAAAAAATATACACCCTATAACCTAAACTAGATATCACTATCTACACCTGCACAAAAATAGTAAAAAATATGGGGTTAAATCACTATTTTTATATTTTTTTTATAAAATTTATCTATCTACCCTTTTTTGCCACTTTTTGAAAAGACACCGGCCGCGCTGCCGATCGCCTCTTCGATCTTAGAAACCGCGCTCACAGAGGCTATATTGGTTATATTCTCCAAATCTCCACTCTGGTGACCATGCTGGAACGGATATATTAAAACAAAATTTGAGTGGGCAAAATAGGTGTTTATATAGTGCGGCATGCTATCCATATGGTGGTGGTATGAGGGGTTGCCAGTTTTACTCATCACAAAGATCAAACCATCATCCGCCTTCAAATCGCGCGAAATTATCAAAATATCTTGGTAGCGCCTATATTCGCGAAGCTTGATTGGCAGATTAACCGACTCGCTAAGGCGCTCGATCACCATTAGTGTGGCGGCATTTCCATAGACCAAAGCCGAGGCTCCGGTGCTTCTAAGGAGTGTCCACACGCGTATAATCCAGTCGCGAAATCCAAGCTCCGATTCGGCATTTGGCGGCACGACAACAATATGGCGCTTGATGGTCGCTATGGGCTGGCATGAGCGATACATAAAGGTATTTACACAGCTGCTAATGGCCGTGCCATCTATAATTTTGCTTGGCAGCTTCCGGGTCATAAAGCGCTCCGAATCGACCGCTATAACCAGATCCTTAACATCGCCCTCGCGTATGATATTCGCAATGCCATTGGTGTAGCTTGTGTCATAGCGCAGCGTGGTGTCGATAGCTCGATCGGCCGAGGCGGCCTTGGTGTGAGCCTTCTCAAAGATCTTCTTGGCCATGATAAGCTGCTCATCATCGTCGTGTTTTTCGCCAATTATCACCGCCACCGAAATTAGATTTTCATCACTCTTCGGGAACATCAAATTAGCGAATGAAAGCAGCTCGCCAGTAGAGTCTAAAGCATTAATAGGCAGCAATATTCGATCCACCTCCTCCTCGTGACTATCGAGGTCGATTTGCTTAGCCATTGAGAGGTTATAGGCACCTCTTTGAGCCGAGAATGAGGCGATGGTACATGTGACGAAGATCATCACAATCGTGCCATTCAAAATATTACTATCCAGCAGGCGTATCGGCTCGCCGTCGGGAGCGTAGCCCATAATAATATTATATCCCACTAGCACCACGGCAAGAGTGGCAGCGGCACGAGCATTGCTAAGTCCAAAGATCACGCTGCGCTCGTCGGAGCTATAACCAAAGCTCTTCTGAGTGCAATAAGCAGCCAAATATTTTGCCAACGTGGCAATAACGGTCATCACGGCCGCCGTATAGAGCACATGCCAATCCGAAAGAAAGACTCGATAGTCGATAAGCATACCCACACTAATGAGAAAGAATGGGATAAATATAGCATTGCCAATAAACTCCACCCTATTCATCAAAGCCGAAGCATGGGGGATTAAACGATTGAGAGCAAGCCCGGTAAAGAGCGCACCAATGATACCCTCTATGCCGGCAAACTCTGCCAATGTCGCCCCCATAAAGAGCATAAATAGAACGAAAATATATTGCGATAGGCCGTCGGAAATACGCTTGAAATAGGCTCGCGTGATAATTGGAAAGACCAAAAATATAACCACACTAAAGATGAGCAATTTAAGCGAGAGCGAGACCCAAAAGATGGTGTTAACCTCGCCCTGAGTCATACCAACGACCACCGCTAAGATCAACAGCGCTAGAGTCTCGGCGATCACCGTTCCTCCAATGGCAACGGTCACCGCACGATTTCGCTTCACCCCCAGCTTTGAGATGATTGGATATGTCAAAAGGGTGTGCGAGGCGAACATACTGGCGAGCAAAATTGATGTCATCATCGTGTAGTTGAGTAGATAGAGCCCCGTAAGTGTGCCGAGCAACATCGGGATCACAAATGTAAATAGTCCGAATACGATACTCTTACGCGAATTACGGATAAACTCATTCATATCTATCTCTAGACCAGCGATAAACATAATATACAGCAACCCCACCGTTCCCGAGAGAACAATGCCATCATCCCTCAGAATCAAGTTCAGACCAAAAGGACCGACCACCGCACCAGCGATAATAAGACCCAAAATATGCGGCACGCGGATCTTGTTCAACACAAGCGGAGCGAAGAGAATTATAGCCAAAATGACGAGAAACTTCAATATTGGATTTTCAATCGGAGTCTCTAATAGGGAGTGTATGGATAGAAGTTGAAACATAGGCTATAAATATTTATCGCGAAGATAACAAAATTATTGGAAAAAATGATCGCCGTGATGGGAAATTTGCTTATATTTGCGAGTTATAAATAATACTCTTATCTAAATAGAGACAGCGATGGTCAGCGAAAACAACACTCTCCCAACACCGCAGGAGCCCATAGAGGCCTCTGAGGCGGTGCTTTCTACAACAACCGAACTAACAACAACAGAGCCTCAAGAGCCTCAAGATGAGCTTACGCCAAGCGAAGAGGATAGCTTTGCCGGCAAAAGCAAAGCTGAGCTTGTGGATCTTCTAGCGCGTCTGCTCGAGAGCGAGCCGATAGAGTCTCTTCGCCGCACGGTGGAGGCCATCAAGATCAGCTTCTACAAGCAGCAGCGAGCCGATGGTGAGGCTGCGCGCCGCGCCTTTGTTGAGGCTGGAGGAGATGAGGCCGATTACATCGCCCCGCAGGATGAGTCAGAGCTACGCCTTAAGGATCTCTTTAAAGAGTATCGCAAGCGCCGCGATGAGCATCGCCAGAGCATCGAGCAGGCCAAGGAGCTAAACTATAAGGTTAAGTTGCAGATCATCGAGGAGCTTAAGGCTATCGTCGACTCTCACGAGACGATCAACCACAACTTCACAAAGCTGCGCGAGTTGCAGTCGCGCTGGAGAGAGACTGGCCCCGTGCCAACTCAGCACACAAAGGATCTTTGGGAGCTGTACAATCTTCATACCGAGAATTTCTACAACTTCATAAATATCAACAAAGAGCTTCGCGATCTAGACCTTAAGAAGAATCTAGAGATCAAGAGCGAGCTTTGCGCTCAGGCTGAGGCTCTAGCCGAGGAGAGCTCAGTGGTAGAGGCGTTTACTAAATTGCAGAAACTACATGAGGATTGGCGCGAGACGGGCCCGGTGGCCATCGAGCTAAAGGATGCTATATGGGCACGCTTCAAGGAGGCATCATCACTTATCAACAAGCGCCATCAGGAGCACTTCGAGCAGCTTAAAAATGAGCAGGTTGAGAACCTTGAGCGCAAGGCATCTCTATGCCAGCAGGTTGAGGAGATGATCGAGAAGTGTGGCACCTCGGCCAAGGAGTGGGCCTCTAGCAGCGAGAGACTACTTGAGATCCAGAAGAGCTGGAAGAGCATTGGCTTTGCACCCAAGAAGGATAACAACCAGATATATGAGCGTTTCCGCGCCGCTTGCGACAAGTTCTTTGAGGCAAAGCGCGAATTTTTCGCCTCGGCCAAGAGCGAGATGGAGCAGAACATGAGCCTAAAAGAGGCTCTCTGCGAGAAGGCTGAGCAGATCGCCCAGAGCGAGGAGTGGAAAAAAACAACCGACGAGCTGCTTGCGCTTCAAGCCGAATGGAAAAAGATCGGAGCTGTGCCACGCCGCTATTCGGATCAGATTTGGAAGCGATTCCGTGCCGCTTGCGACAAATTCTTCGAGCGCAAAAGTGCCCACTTCTCAACCAAAGATAGCAAGGAGGATGAAAATCTCAAGCTAAAGGAGGCGCTGCTTGTAGAGATGCAGGAGGCTGATATCACAAGCGGAGGATTTGATGCCATCAAGGCATTCCAGCGCCGTTGGAGCGAGATTGGATTTGTTCCAATCAAACATAAAGATGAGCTACAAAAGAGATATAAAGAGGTCGTGGATGGTATGTTTGGAGCTGTTCGTGGCCAAGAGCGCGAGCGCTCAATCGGCCGCTTCAAAGAGAGAGTCACATCTCTAAAGGCCTCGGGCGAGAGACGAGTAAGGGGTGAGCGCGAGCGCCTAATGCAGCGCATGACGCAGCTCAAGGCGGAGGTTCAGCAGCTTGAGAATAACATCGGCTTCTTCTCAAAGAGCAAGGGTGCCGAGGCTATGATCGCTGATGTGAAGAACAAGATCGAGCGCGCAAAACGCGAAGTGGCGGATACTCTAGAGAAGATTAAGCTGATTGACTCGGAGTAGTAGAAAAAAGAAATAAGTAATATTATATATAGGTATGAAACTAAACAAATCGAAATATATCTTCGTAACTGGTGGTGTTGCTTCATCGCTAGGAAAAGGTATTATCTCAGCATCACTTGCGCGTCTACTTCAGGCTCGTGGCTACTCTGTAACTATTCAGAAGCTCGATCCATATATTAATGTAGACCCAGGAACGCTAAACCCATACGAGCACGGAGAGTGCTATGTGACGGATGATGGTGCCGAGACCGACCTAGACCTTGGTCACTATGAGCGCTTTACGGCAATGCCAACATCGAAGGCAAACAACGTGACAACAGGTAGAATATACAAGAGCGTTATCGAGAAGGAGCGCAAGGGCGAGTTCCTTGGCAAGACCGTGCAGGTTATCCCTCACATCACCGACGAGATCAAGCGCCGCATTCAGATGCTTGGCCTAACAAAGAAGTATGATGTAATTATCACCGAGATCGGCGGTACGGTTGGAGACATTGAGTCTCAGCCATTTATCGAGTCTGTTCGTCAGCTGCGCTACCAGCTTGGCTACCACAACTCGCTGCTGATACACCTTACGCTTATCCCATACATGGCAGCCTCGGGCGAGCTTAAGACTAAGCCTACGCAGCACTCTGTAAAGGCGCTGCTTGAGAATGGTTTGCAGCCCGACATCCTAGTTCTACGCTCCGAAAAGTCACTTACAGCTGATCTTCGCCGCAAGGTGGCACTCTTCTGCAATGTGGATGCCAACGCGGTGATGGAGTCGATCGACGTGCCTACAATCTATGAGGTGCCGCTTAAGATGCACGCCCAGAATCTAGACAAGGTTGTATGCGAGAAGCTAGATCTAAGCGCCGAGGGCGAGCCAGATATGGCAAAGTGGATCGAGTTTGTTGAGAGAGTAAAAAATCCTGAGAGGATCATCGAGATTGCTCTAGTAGGTAAATATACAGAGCTGCCAGATGCTTATAAATCTATCAGCGAGTCGTTTATCCATGCCGGAGCGACAAACAACTGCAAGGTGAAGCTGACATATGTAAACTCCGAGAAGCTAACCGAGGCCAATATTGCCGAGCAGCTTGGCACAAAGGCAGCGATCCTTGTAGCGCCAGGATTTGGCAATCGTGGTATTGAGGGTAAAATCATGGCCGTGAAGTTCGCCCGCGAGAACAAGATCCCATTCCTGGGTATCTGTTTGGGCATGCAGTGCGCCGTTATTGAGTTTGCCCGCAATATCCTTAAGTTAGAGGATGCCCACTCAAGCGAGATGAACCCTGTCACCGCACACCCTGTAATTGACCTTATGGAGGAGCAGAAGGGTATCACCGCCAAGGGTGGCACAATGCGCCTAGGTGGTTATCCATGTTCGCTAGTTGAGGGCTCTAATATAGCCAAAGCATACGGAACGACAACCATCAGCGAGCGCCACCGCCACCGCTATGAGTTCAATAGCAACTTCTTGGAGGATTTCGAGGCTAATGGCATGGCGGCTACGGGTGTGAATCCCGACACAAACCTTGTGGAGGTTGTGGAGGTTAATGATCACCCATGGTTTGTGGGAACACAGTTCCACCCCGAGTATAAGAGCACAGTTCTCACACCTCACCCGCTATTCGTAGCCTTTGTAAAGGCGGCATTAGAGTATACGGCTGAGAAGTAATAATTTAGGAAAACTTTAGCAGATGGGTAATAAAAATTCAATTATAGCTCTAGGTATTATCGGAGTGCTATTTCTAGTATTCGCACTCTATTCAACCAAGGAGCAGGAGAAGTATCAAGCCGAGCTTGCGGCATACAACGCGCGCCAGAGCGAAATGGAGCTTAAAACTCAGAGTGCGCAGGCAGCAACAACAAGCTTCGAGAGCGAGAGCAAAAAGCTCTCTGAGGCAAAAGCTGCCGCAGATGTTGAGACATTTGGCTCGGCGCTAATTGCCGCGCGCGGCGAGAAGAGCTCGGTGGTAACTATGGCTAACGATCTTATGAGCGTTACGATCGACCCTCGTGGAGCACAAATCGTAGGCGTAGAGCTTAAGGAGTATACCAAATATGCCCCCAAGGGTGAGCGCACCGAGCTTATCGAGATGATGGAGCGAGCCTCGGCCAAGATGGATCTCTCGTTCTATATTCGTAATGGGCTGAATAATGTAAAGATCAACACCGCCGACTACACCTTCAAGAGCCTGCCCGAGCAGAGCGTTGCAGGAGCTAAGCGCAGAAGCTTTATCCTGGAGGTTGGCTCGGGCGCTTCGATCGAGTATATCTACACACTCTATAGCGACGAGAGCGATGCCCGTAGCTATATGATGGATTTCGATATTAAGCTCCACTCTCTCTCGCCAATGATGGCTAGCGAGAATGTCATGCTAGCTTGGCAAAACACAAGCTTCCAGAACGAGAAGGGCTTTACAAATGAGAATACCTACACAACAATCTCATACCACATAGCAGGCGAGGGCGGCGCAGATGATCTAGGGGTTAGCACCGACAATAAGAGCGAGCAGATTGTGGGAGAGATTGAGTGGATCGCCTTCAAGCAGCAGTTCTTCTCGTCGATTATTATCGCAAAAGATAATATCAAAAAGGCCGACGTTAGCTACACAACAGCCAAGCCACACTCGGGATATATGAAGAGATTCTCGGCCGAGATGGAGCTTCCATACTCAGCCTCGCGCGAGAGCTACTCATTTGCACTATACTTTGGCCCAAACAAGTACTCTACACTTAAAAGCGTAAACGATCTTGGCTATGGCGATATTAAGCTAGAGGAGCTTGTTCCACTAGGATGGGGCATTATCGGCTGGGTTAACAAGTGGCTTGTGATTCCAATCTTTGATCTACTTCTCGGCACGATAGGCAGCTTCGGCATTATCATCCTGATCCTAGCTATTCTCGTTAAGCTTATCATCTCTCCGATGACCTACTCTAGCTATGTTTCGATGGCAAAGATGCGTCTTATCAAGCCCGAAGTTGATGAGATCAACAAAAAATATGCTAAGCAGGACGAGGCAATGAAGCGCCAGCAGGCGACGATGGATCTCTATAAAAAGGCTGGCATCAACCCGCTTGGAGGTTGTATCCCGATGCTTATCCAGATGCCTATCGTTATCGCTATGTTCCGCTTCTTCCCCGCCTCGATCGAGTTGCGCGAGAAGCCATTCCTATGGGCCGACGATCTTTCATCATACGATAGCATCATAAACCTACCATTCGAGATCCCATTCTATGGCGACCACGTTAGCCTCTTCGCGCTACTTATGGCGGTTGTTATGTTCTTCTACTCAAAGATGAACTATGACCAAAGCGCCTCGTCGCAGCCGCAGATGGCAGGCATGAAGTTTATGATGGTATATATGATGCCGGTGATGATGCTTATGTGGTTCAATAGCTACGCTAGTGGTCTATGCTACTACTACTTCCTAGCAAACCTACTTACTATTGCTCAAACACTTATCATCCGCAAGATGACCCACGACGATAAGATACAAGCGATAATGGATGCCAACGCCATTAAGCGCAGCGGCAAGAAGAAGTCTAAATTCCAGCAGCGCTATGAGGAGATTTTAGCCGAGCAGCAGCGCGCACAACAACAGAAAAAGAGATAATAAAGATAAATATAGATATGACACAGGAGGAGCTTTTTAAGAAACTCGTTGCACACTGCAAAGAGTATGGATTTGTTTTTCAATCGAGCGAGATTTATGATGGCCTAGGTGCCGTATACGATTATGGACAAAATGGCGTTGAGCTAAAGAATAACATCAAGCGCTATTGGTGGGATTCGATGGTTAAGATGCACGAGAATATCGTGGGTCTTGATGCCGCCATCTTTATGCACCCACGCACATGGGAGGCCTCGGGTCACGTTGGAGCCTTCAACGATCCACTTATCGACAATAAGGACTCGAAGAAGCGCTACCGCGCCGATGTGCTAGTTGAGGAGTGGCTCGCCAAACAGGATGATAAGATCCAGAAGGAGGTAGATAAGGCTAAAAAGCGCTTCGGCGAGAGTTTCGATGAGGGGCAGTTCCGCTCTACGGCGCCTCGCGTGCTAGATATCGCAGCCAAGAGAGATGCTGTACATAAGCGCTTTGCCGATGCACTTAACGATAGCAACCTTGAGGAGCTTCGCCAGATCATCCTCGATTGTGAGGTCGTTTGTCCTATCTCGGGCACACGCAACTGGACCGAGGTTCGCCAGTTTAACCTAATGTTCTCTACCCAGATGGGATCTACGGCCGATGGTGCTAACACCATCTACCTACGTCCAGAGACTGCGCAGGGTATCTTCGTCAACTTCCTTAATGTGCAAAAGAGTGGCCGCATGAAGCTTCCATTCGGTATCGCACAGATCGGTAAGGCGTTCCGTAATGAGATCGTTGCTCGTCAGTTTATCTTCCGCATGAGGGAGTTTGAGCAGATGGAGATGCAGTTCTTCGTTCGCCCTGGCGAGGAGATGGCCTGGTGGCAGCAGTGGAAGGAGACCCGCATGAAGTGGCACAAAGCCCTAGGCTTTGGCGACGAGAACTATCGCTACCACGACCACGATAAGCTAGCGCACTACGCTAATGCAGCGGCCGATATCGAGTATAACTTCCCATTCGGATTCAAGGAGGTTGAGGGTATCCACTCACGCACAGATTTCGATTTGGGCAGCCACCAGAAGTTCTCGGGCAAGAAGATCCAATACTTCGACCCGGAGACAAACCAGAGCTATGTACCTTATGTTGTTGAGACCTCTATCGGTGTGGATCGTATGTTCCTACAGATCATGTCGGCCTCATACAAGGAGGAGACCCTTGAGAGTGGCGAGAGCCGCGTGGTGCTGTCATTGCCACCATCGCTTGCGCCAACAAAGGTTGCTGTTATGCCTCTTGTTAAGAAGGATGGCCTACCAGAGGTTGCGCGCCAGATTATCAACTCGCTTAAGTTTGATTTCAACGTTGCATACGACGAGAAAGACTCAATCGGCAAGCGCTACCGCCGCCAGGATGCCGTGGGCACACCATTCTGCGTTACAGTTGACCACCAGAGCATCGAGGAGGGCACAGTTACAATCCGCCACCGCGACACAATGGAGCAGCGCCGCGTGAAGATCGAGGAGCTACACTCTATCATCGCCGAGGAGGTATCATTCACAAAGCTATTTGCTAAGCTAGCCTAAGTGGGTAGAATATTAGCTATAGATTATGGCACTAAGCGGACAGGGGTTGCGGTGAGCGACCCCCTCCGTATTATAGCCACCGCACTAGAGACCGTTGCAACAAAGGAGCTGGAGCGATGGATTGTAGCTTATTGTGCTAAAAATGAGGTGGATATAATCCTTCTCGGAAAGCCCTCACAGCTAAATGGAGCGCCATCCGAGAGTTGGAAATATATCGAGCCGCTCGTCGGCAGGCTAAAAAAACAGCATCCCACAAAACAGATACTCCTGCACGATGAGCGCTTTACCTCGGTGCTGGCGCAGCGGACGATCCTTAATAGTGGAATTGGGAAGATGGCGCGCCGCGATAAAGCATTAGTCGACAAGGTGTCGGCAACAATTATTCTCCAGAGTTTTATGGAGAGTAGAGAATTTTTAGAAAATCACAATTAACTATGATCTATCCAATAGTAATATACGGGTCGCAGATCCTGCGCAATGAGTCGGTAGAGATTGATGCATCATACCCCGAGCTTCCTAAGCTTATCGAGGATATGTTTCAAACCCTAACCGTTTGCGAGGGGGTTGGATTAGCTGCGCCTCAGATTGGCAAAAATATCCGCCTCTTTATCGTCGACTGCACCCCTTGGGGCGAAGATCACGCCGAGCTAGCTGATTATCGCAGGGTATTTATCAACCCTGAGATATATGAGCGCAGCGAGGAGAGTGAGCTCTTTAATGAGGGGTGCCTATCGCTTCCCGGCATCAACGAGAATGTCCGCCGCCCTATATCATTCAAAATGAGATACATGGACGAGAACTTTGTCGAGCACGACGAGGAGTTCACCGGGCTGCCGGCGCGTGTTATTCAGCATGAGTATGACCATATCGAGGGCAAGGTATTCACCGATCACCTGATGCCACTCCGTCGCAATATGATTAAGAATAAGCTAACAAATATCAGCAAAGGAAAATATAGCTGCTCATACAAGAGCAAGCGCTAGAGATCGCTGAAATTGCGCCTGCCCAAGATGTAGGCGAAAAGAATAGATCCGCGGTAGATTTGCGAGGATTCCCTCTTGCGGCTGCCGCGGATTTTTTTGCGCTTTTTTGCGAGCGCCCTGTGCCAAAGGATAAAGTCTAAGTAGGCTCTACCGACAGCTAAAAAACTGGCCACCTGCCCCTTGGCAAGATAGCTCAGCGCTGCCAAAAAATCTAACGGAGGGCGAACAACAGCTACTAAGATTCGCTGCCAGGTTGGCGCACACTTATATAGCATAGAGAGATTATTGCGGTGGTTGAGCATCACCTTCCTGGGCGAAGTGCTGCTTAGTGTTCCTCCACCAAGGTGATATACCACGCTCTGAGGCAGGATCATATTTCGATAGCCGGCTATCTGCAAGCGCCAGCAGAGGTCGATCTCCTCCATGTGGGCAAAAAAATCCTCGTCGAAGCCGCCCATCTCGCGAAAGCGCTCGGCACGAATTGCAAATGCCGCCCCCGACACCCAAAAAACCTCGCGCTTATCATCATACTGCCCATGATCCTGCTCAAGGCTTTGAAGCACCCTGCCACGCGCAAATGGGTAGCCCAAGATATCAATAAATCCGCCGGAGGCGCCAGCGTATTCAAACTTCGATCGCTCGGCATAAGAGCGTAACTTCGAGCCCACAGCTCCAAGTGTTGGATCGCTATCGAGCGCCGAGATAAGAGGTGCGCACCACCCCTCGCCAACCTCTACATCTGAGTTGAGCAGGATGTAGTTTTCATACTCTAGCTCGGCCAGAGCCCTATTATATCCCATGGCAAAGCCATAGTTTGTGTGGAGCAGTAGCGCCTTGACAGATGGAAATTGCTCATTTAGCAGCGCTAGCGAGCGATCCGTTGAGCCATTATCGGCCACGAGAATATCCACCTCGGCGGGGGTATGTCTCACTACCGAGGGGAGGAACTTCAAAAGATGATCCGCGCCGTTCCAATTAAGAATCACTACCGCCGAGCGGTTTCTACAGCCCGCACTCATTACTCTCGCTTGTGTTTCCAGCGGCGGTGCGACCATAACCACATCTCGGGATTTTTTCTAATAAGCGCCTCTAGGGCTGCGATATAGCGGCGCGTAATCTCACCTTCGTCCACCTGTTCAACTCCATCATACAGCTTTTCAGCCACAAAGAGATAACGACCGGGTGCTACTCGCTCTTGGTAGATAAAGTAGGCCGGCAACGAAAGTTTTAGGGCGATCTTCTCGCCTCCATCATAGAAAATTGTATCTTGATTTAAGAATCTATACCATTTAGGATCTGGGCGCCATATGGGGCTCTGATCAGCTATCAAACCCAGCGTGAAATTCCTGCCAAGCACACCATCGCGGTGCTTCATCGTGAAGCGCACGGTATCCTGCAACGGCACAGTGACCACATATGGCAGCGCACGGAGACGCTTAAAGAGGGCATCAAAAAGAGGATTTTGCAATCTATGATAGACCCCTATAAGAGTCTGCCCCGAAAATGTCGGCCACAGCGAATAGTACTCCCACAGACCAAAATGCGAAGTTAGAGAGATCCAATTCTTACCTGTGATCTCCTCGCGAAATTGCTTAGCATTCTCACCGATATAATCGCCATATAAAAAATCGCGCTTTATAAATGGCGAGGCGAGCGAGATAAAACTAACCATCACCTCCGAAAGAATAGTATAGAACCGACGCTCGATCTTTTGAAGCTCATCGGCGCTCTTTTCGGGGAACGAATTTTTGATATTATCTCTAACCACCTCTTTACGATAGCCTACACGCCGCACCACAAATGCAACAAATGGTGCCAACACCCCAAAACGCACACAATGAGGCAACATTGAGAGAAGAAATATTACGCACCAGAGAATCTCAAGCGCTATTTTTTGAAATATGTTAAGCTCCTTACTCTTCATCTACCCTCTCTTGTCTCTTTATCTTAGGCCTGCCCGAAAGCACAATGACAAACTCACCCTTGGGCTCATGTCCCTTAAAGTGCTCTGCTACCTCAATTAACGTGCCACGCACAGTCTGCTCAAACTTCTTTGTGATCTCGCGCGATACGGAGACCTGCCGCTCGCCGCCGAAGTGTTCGGCCATCTGCTCGAGAGCCTTTACAATACGGTATGGCGACTCGTAAAAGATCATCGTGCGCTCCTCCTCCACAAGCGATAGAAGATGTTTTTGCCTCCCTTTCTTCTGCGGCAAAAATCCCTCAAAACAGAAGCGATCACACGGAAAACCACTCTGCAAAAGCGCTGGAACAAAGGCCGTTGCCCCCGGCAATGACTCCACCTCTATATCGTTTTCGACACATGTGCGCACAAGCAAAAATCCAGGGTCGGATATACCAGGCGTACCGGCATCCGACACTAGCGCCACACACTTGCCGCTTGATATACTCTCGGCAACCATCTTTACGGTGGCGTGCTCGTTGAATTTATGGTGCGAATAGAGCCTCTTTTCGATGCCCAAATGCTTGAGCAGAAAAAAGGTAGTGCGGGTATCCTCAGCGAGGATAAAATCCACCTCCTTAAGGATCCGGATCGCACGCAAGGTTATATCCTCAAGATTACCGATTGGGGTCGGAACTATATATAATTTTGAACTTTCCAACTCGCTTGGCTATTTAAATTTACGCTCAATGAGCTTCAGCAGAAGCTGTGCACCCGAGCAATCTGGATTCCAATCAAACTCCTCGGCGATATATATCATGCAGCTATCGAAGCTAGGCTGACGGTCGATCGCCGCGATGCTCTGGTGGCAAAGCTCATCGTCTCCGCCGAATAGATCTCGCGCCAGGAGATAGCGATCATTGATTCCCAATGACGAAGCAATACTCTTAACTGCACCCTGAGCCAATCTATCGGCCAGGGTTTGAGGTGCACTCTCGCTCTTGTTGCTCAGCGGAACATCCACTATCTCGAGCTGCTCAGAGAGAGCATCCTCCTCCGGCTCCGACTCCGACTCCGACTCTGGCTCCGACTCTGGCTCTGGCTCCGGCTCCTCACCCAATATTGACTCTCCATAGAGCGAGCTTATAGCCTTGTGCCTGCTTGCTTTATCGCGCTTAACAACCACCCTCTCTGGCTCCGGTTCGAGTTCGGGCTCTGGCTCTGGCTCAATATCATCCTCATCCTCATCGGCAAAAAGCAGCTCAACCTCAACATCGCTCTGGCCGGCAGCCATAGATACAATCTCATCCATCGAGATAGGGTTAGGCTCTGGCGTAGGCTCTGTAGCGAGCTGAGGCTCCGGCTCAACTTGCGGTGCAAATAGAATCTGCTCATAAATAGACTTCACCTTATCCAGTGCGATATCGGTCTCAATAGTTGCGGGAGCTACAGAGTCGTCCCACCGCTCAACTATTGCTGATAGCTGGGCTATATATTGCTTAATTAAACTCTTATTCATTATATCTAGAAATATTTAATTTATCACTATTCCACTCGCCATTAGCACCAAAGTAGATAATCGGGCGCTTGCGCTCCATCCTCTTCATGCTCAAATAGCTCTCATATAGATTATTCCCATTTAGCGAACTCTCAGCTATAGCAAAGGCTATAACCGATGGATGGCGCCGCGCAGCGTAGTAGTTTGCCTGATTTCTCGCAATATAGTGCTCCTGCATCGCAGGGTCGTTTGTCGGATTCCCACCTATAGTAATATCCTCGCCGGCAGCGCTACTATTGATCGGAGCGGTGGCAATAACATACATTCCCATCCTATCACACAGATCATATATAGAGCTATCATACTCTCCGGCACGGAGCAAAATTGTATTGTATCCATCTAGTTGCAGCAGCTTTAGCTCATTATAAGAGGTAAATGGAGCCACCTCGGCGACCCTCAGCTCATCGCTGTGCCCGTTAACCCTCATCATGCCATCTCGCCACATGACGGCCACCAGGCCGAGCTCAATGCTATTGCACTCCAAAACGCTACCACCAGAGTAGAGAGTAATATCCAATCTATGAAACTGCGGCCGCAGCGCACTCCATGCCATCGCCTCAGGGAGGGCTACAGATATAGGCACAAGATGCTTCTGCTTCATCACAAAGTTCATCTCCTCCACCCCACTCTTTGCCACCGCACCATTAGGACGATAGAGGGTATACTTTAGCTTCACACTCTTCTCATTCAAGCGATTAGAGCTTAGCTCTATGCCTATATGCGCACCATCTGAGTCTGCATAGGCCGTAACATCCGAAACTCCCACCCCGGAGCTAGCGCTTACAGACGCACCCATAATCTTATCAGGCATCTTGCTCGTCCACGACTCTAGAGCGCTTAGCCTTCGCTCGGGCTCTAGACGGAGGGTTATCTTATTGCTCCCATCTTTTACAAATTTTGTAATCTCAAATTCGGCCGGGGCGTTTCGATTTAATTCGCCGGCAACCTCCTCGCCATTTACAAGCAGCGAGTATGGCGAGGCGGCGGCCTCTAGGCGGAATATAACATCACGCCCAATCCAGCTCTTTTTATATGAAAATGAAGCTGTTAGCTCATCACCAGAGACCATCCAATCATCAAGGACGATGTAATATGATAGTGCTGATGAGGCGCCACTTCGCGGCTCACGCAGCGAGGCATAAGGTATTATTTCACTCCTTGAGTCTAGCTTTGGGCTGCTATCCAAAAGTAAATTCTGCGCCTGGGCGCCGACCAAAGAGAGCAGTAACGATAAAAACGAGAGTAATAATCTCATAAATTTTGTATATTTGTCGCCATAAAGATAGTAATAAAATTCAATAATTGTGTCCTCTGTCCTACCGAAACTGAACTTTCCGCCAATAAAACTTCGCGCAACAGAGCGCGATGGTCAATTTTTGGTGTGGAATGAGCTGCGCAGATGCAATATTGTGCTCACCCCCGAGGAGTGGGTGCGGCGACATGTAGTCGGTTTTCTGCTCTCTTCGTGCCAGATTGGCGGCGAGAGAATAATCGAGGAGTATCCAATCCTGCTCAATGGCCAGAACCAACGCGCCGACATTGTGGTTGTCGATAATAGCGGCCTGCCACTAATGCTCATTGAGTGCAAAGCGCCCGAGGTGAAGATCTCACAGCAGACTTTCGACCAAGCTATTCGATACAACTCTGTCGCCTCGGCCAGATACATAGTTCTCACTAATGGGCTAAAGCACTACTCCTATGTGCTTACTGGGGCTGGCTACTCTCCTCTATCTCATTTCCCTCTATCTCATTGCCCTCAAGAGCCTTAGCCGAGTGGCGACGCTTAGCTGGCAGACCCAAGGCGCGCAGGCGCTCTCCATTTCTTATGATATTATCGCGCCCAGTACTTAGGCGTTTATAGGCATCATCATAGCGCTCCTTGGCCTGATCGAGCGCCTTGCCAACACCCTCCAAAGAGGTGGTGAAGTTCACTAGCTGATCATATAACTTGGTGCCAAAATTGACAATATCGGCCGTGTTTTTACTCTGAGCATTGCGCCTCCATAGATCATCCACAAGCTTCAATAGAGCAAAAAGATTTGTCGGCGAAGAGATGACAACCTTCTTGTCGTAAGCCTCGCTCCATATCCCATTATCACCCTGCAGGGCGGCCAAAAAAGCGGGCTCGTTGGGGATAAACATTATAACAAAGTCGGGAGAGTTGAGCAGCTTCTGATACCCCTTGTCGCCAAGCTCCGCAACATGCCGGCGCACGGATAGCAGGTGCGCAGAGATAAGAGCCTTGCGCTGGGCAGCATCCTCGGCCGAACTGTATGCAACAAAAGATGTTAGCGAGACCTTCGAGTCGATAATGATCTGTTTATTATCTGGCAGATATAGCACCACATCGGGACGCAGATTATCCCCCTCGGTGCTCTTGACATTTAGCTGCGTGTCGTAGTGTATGCCCTTGATTAGATTCGAGCTGTCGAGTATACTTTCAAGTATCATCTCGCCCCAATCGCCCTGCACCTTCGACTCTCCCTTTAGAGCGTTAGTCAGGTTTACAGTCTCGGCGGTAACCACTCGATTTAGCTCCATAAGCGATTTGAGCTCGCTCTTAAGTGCGCCGCGCTGCTCGTTTTCGGTGGCGTAGATTGTCTCCACACGCTCGCGAAATTGTGTGATATTATCCTTAAATGGCTTCAGGAGAAGATCTATCGACTCGCGATTGACCTCCTTAAAATTAGATGAATGTTTGGCAAAAAGATCCGAAGCAATATTTTTAAACTGCTCCCGCATTCGCTCTTCGCTCTGCCTCTCGCGCTCGGCATCGGCCTCTGCACGCTCGATTTGCGACGAGAGACGCACCTCGGCCTCTACCTTTTTCTCGGTCAACTGCTTTATCTCCTGATCCTTCTCTTTGATCTCGGCAGCGGATGCAGAGAGCTCATTTTCAAGCTGTTGCACACTATCGCCGACTCTGCGCAAGTGGATATATAGAGCCGCCACGATTGAGGCCAGCAGGGCTACTAATACATACAGTAAAATTTCCATTCCACAAATATAGTTTATTTCGCTCTATTCCGCTACAAAATCACTATCTTTGTGGTGAAATTAATGAAAAGAATAATATGCGTATCGTATCCCCATCTACTCTTTCGGCCGACTTTGGCAATCTACAACGTGACGTTGAGATGCTCAACCGCAGCGAGGCCGAATGGATCCATATTGATGTTATGGATGGAGTCTTTGTTCCTAATATTTCGTTCGGCTTCCCGGTGCTTAAGGCTATTCGCAAGGCTAGCGAGAAGGTGTTGGATGTCCACCTAATGATTGTCGAGCCAGAGAGATATATCGAGCAGTTTATCGACGATGGAGCAGATATGGTGACCTTCCATATAGAGGCGACCGACAAGGTAGAGGAGTGCATAGATATGATCCTAAGGCGCGGCAAAAAGGCTGGAATCTCAATCAAGCCAGCAACAGATGTTGAGCCACTACGAGAGCTGCTTCCTAAGCTCGATCTAGTGCTCGTAATGAGCGTTGAACCAGGCTTTGGCGGCCAGAAGTTTATGCCAAATGCCCTTGATAAGTGCCGCAAGCTGCGCGAGATGATCACAGAGATGGGGTGCAAAACCCTTATTGAGGTCGACGGAGGCATCGGTGCCTCCAACGCTGCTAGTGTATTTGAGTCGGGGGCTGATGCCGTGGTGGCAGGTAGCGCCGTATTCTCGGCGGCAGACCCCGAGGCGGAGATCGTTAAGATATTAAATAGCTAGAGGATGATTTCACTCGACAACGTAAGCGTGAGCTATGGTGGCTGGCAGCTCTTCGACAATATCTCATTTTTGATAAACCCAAAGGATCGAATCGGCCTTGTGGGGCGCAACGGCGCAGGCAAGAGCACGCTGCTTAAGATCATCATCGGCGAGGGGCAACCCACCTCGGGCGGCGTATCGAAAAATGGCGACTGCACCCTGGGCTACCTGCCTCAGCAGATGAGGGTTGCCGACACTACCTCGCTTGCCGAGGAGACGGCTAAGGCCTTTGAGGAGGTTATCAAGGTTGAAAAGAGGATCGCCGAACTAACCGAACAGATCTCAACTAGAGACGATTACGAGAGCGCCGAGTATGAAAAGCTGCTCCATGAGCTCAACGATGCCACCGATCGCTACCACATCCTGGGCGGTGATACTCGCGAGGCGGATATCGAAAAGACCCTCTTAGGATTGGGATTCCTGCGCAGCGATTTCACGCGAGCAACGAGCGAATTTTCGGGAGGATGGCGTATGCGTATTGAGCTCGCTAAGCTACTACTTCGCCGCCCCTCGATATTCCTGCTAGATGAGCCTACAAACCACCTCGATATTGAGAGTATACAGTGGCTAGAGGAGTATTTGAAGAGCTACAACGGCGCGGTGCTGCTTATCTCGCACGATAGGGCTTTTCTGGATAATGTCACTAATCGCACCATTGAGCTCTCGCTAGGCAAGGCGTATGACTATAAAGTATCATACTCAAAATTTGTGGAGCTTCGCGCCGATAGGCGAGCTCAGCAGATGGCTGCCTACGAAAATCAGCAGCGCCTGATTGAGAAGAACGAGGAGTTTATCGAAAAGTTTAGATATAAGCCAACCAAGAGCAACCAGGTGCAGTCGCGCATCAAGCAGCTCGACAAGCTCGACAGAATTGAGGTGGAGCAGGAGGATCTTGCAAAGCTAAATATTAAATTTCCGCCAGCGCCACGCTCGGGGCAGATTGTGGCCGAGATTCGCCAGGTGGGCAAGTCGTTTGAGAATAAGCATGTCTTTTCAGGCGCAGATTTCACTATCGAGCGCGGACAGAAGATAGCCTTCGTGGGGCGCAATGGTGAGGGTAAGACCACGCTAGCCAAGATTATAAATGGCATGCTAGAGCCATCGGAGGGTTCAATAAAACTGGGAGCCAACATAAACATCGGCTACTTTGCACAGAATCAAGATGATCTAATGAATGGTGAGTTCACCGTTTTCGACACACTCGATCGCGTTGCTGTTGGCGACATCCGCACCAGGCTGCGCGATATTCTGGGGGCATTCCTATTCCGTGGCGAGGATATCGACAAGAAGGTGAAGGTCCTATCGGGCGGCGAGCGCTCACGCCTTGCGATGGCGCGCCTGATGCTTGAACCCTATAACCTACTGATCCTAGATGAGCCTACCAACCACATGGATATGCGATCGAAGGATATCCTAAAGGAGGCGCTCATAAAGTTTGATGGCACGGTGATCCTTGTATCGCACGACCGCGAATTTTTGGATGGCACGGTGGATAGAATATATGAGTTCCGCGATGGTGGAGTTAAAGAGTACCTTGGCGGCATATACTACTTCCTCGAAAAGCGCAATATTGAATCAATGCAGGAGATTGAGCGCAAGGAGAAAAAAGAGAGCAACGTGCCATCGAAGAGCAAGGAGGCGAGCAAGCTCACATACGAGCAGCGCAAGGAGCAAGAGAAGCTAGCGCGCAAGGTTCGCAAGCGCATTGAGGCCTCCGAGATGGAGCTTATGGAGGTCGAGGAGCAGATCTCGGAGGTGGATCAGCGCATGGCCACCGCCTACAACGAGGAGGATTACAGGCTCCACACCGAACTTAAGGCCAGGTATGACAAGATAATGAGCGAGTGGGAGAAGGCCTCTTATGAGCTGGAGATAATAGAAGAAAATTTATAATAGATGGAAAATATAGTATTTGGAATACGCCCCGTGGTTGAGGCTATCGAGTCGGGCAAGCAGATGGAGAAAATCTACATCAAAAAGGGCGCTGAGGGTCAGCTAATGAGTGAGTTACGCGATCTATGCTTCCGCCACCGCCTTCGCATTCAGGAGGTGCCAATCGAGAAGCTAAACCGCCTAACTAGGGGCAACCATCAGGGTGTTGTGGCTCAGATCTCGGCTATCGAGTATGTTGAGTTGAACGACATTCTGGAGCGCGTGCCCGAGGATGAGACCCCGCTTATTGTCGCCTTTGATGGTGTGACGGATGTGCGCAACTTTGGAGGCATTGCAAGAAGTGCCGAGTGCGCCGGTGCTCACGGACTTATCACCCCGCTCAAAAACTCGGCGCCGGTAAATGCAGATGCCATGAAAGCCTCGGCCGGAGCTCTTACTGCAATTCCTGTTGCACGCGTTGGCTCGGTGCGCACCACCCTCGCTGCGCTTCAGGCGGAGGGTTATCAGATCGTCGCCGCCACCGAGAAGAGCCGCAAGCTGATCTACGATGCCGATTTTCGCCGCCCAACGGTTATCGTAATGGGCGCCGAGGATAAGGGCATCTCGCGCGAGGTGCTTAAGCTCTGCGACGAGCAGCTAGCCATTCCGCTTATTGGCCACATTGAGTCGCTAAATGTATCGGCCGCCGCTGCGGTTATGCTATTCGAGGTTGTACGCCAGAGAATTGGGTCTGCTCCAGGTGAAGAGTAAGATCATAGATCCAGAGCTGGGCGAGATCACCCTATCACAAACCAAGCGCGCCAGGCGGCTGACGATTAGAGTTAGCGGATCTGGCGTGCTTAGTGTTAGCTATCCAACTACACTCTCAACGGCTAAGGCACTCGAATTTGTCGACTCGCGCCGGGAGTGGATCATAAAGGCTCGCGCCAAAGTTGCCTCTAGGATCAAGGCCATCCCTAATGACGATATTGAGCAGCTCCGAGCCGAGGCCAAAGAGTATCTCCCTAAACGCATGGAGGAGATCTGCTCGCAAACCGGCCTCAAATATAACAAGCTCACACTACGCCTCACGCGCTCAAAGTGGGGCTCATGCTCGGGCGAGAATAACATATCGCTCTCCATTCTACTAATGAGCCTGCCAAAGCACCTAATAGATTATGTGATCATTCATGAGCTCAGCCACACCGTGCACCACAACCACTCGGCAGCGTTTCACGCCCTGGTCGATAGATTATGCCATGGCCGCGAAAAAGAGCTTGCGGCAGAGCTTAGAGGATATACAACCAGTATATAAAAAAACACCCCACCTACCGCAAAAGCAGTGGTGGGGTGAAATTTTCGCATTAAGCGATCTCTCTGCTACCAGAAGAAGGCGTAGATAATAGCAAGCATGATAAGGATAACATATGAACATACATTGAATACCTTATCTGTAACGAATAGATCCTTAGTGATCTTAATAGCCTTAGGATCTGCATCCTGACCCTTCTCACCAGTCATGTGGCTGATAACAACAATAACAAGGATTGTTAGAAGAGTGGTGTAGAGCATCTGGTTCATGAATGGAATATTCAAACCAGGGATAAACTTCAAAGCAATAGCGATTGGAATAGATAGCAACACGCCCCATACGGCACCTGTATTGTTTGCCTTCTTGTAGAATAGACCCATCAAGAATGCACCTAGGATACCAGGACTTACAAGACCTGTGTACTCCTGAATATACTGGAATACCTGATCAAGGCTACCAAGAGCTGGTGCAATAATACAAGCGATAATAAGAGCTACACCAGCAGTAATACGACCTACAGTTACAAGCTGAGTCTGAGAAGCGTTTGGTGCGATATATGGCTTGTAGATATCCATTGTAAAGATTGTAGATGTTGAATTCAACATACTAGCAAGCGACGATACGATCGCAGCAGCAAGAGCGGCAACAACTAGACCCTTAAGACCAGTTGGTACGAAAGTACTGATCAACCATGGGTATGCGCTATCATTGTTAAGACCGTTAGCACCCTCGAATACAGCCACCGAACCAAACATCTGCTCCTGGTACATAACCCATGCGATGATACCTGGGATAACCACGATGAATGGGATAAGCATCTTAAGGAATGCAGCGAAGATGATACCGCGCTGAGACTCCTCTAGTGACTTAGCAGCAAGTGTACGCTGGATGATATACTGGTTGAAACCCCAGTAGTAGAGGTTGGCAACCCAGATACCACCTACAAGTACAGAGATACCTGGAAGGTTCATATACTCCTTGTGATCCTTTGATAGGATGATATCGAAGTGGTCGCTGGCAGCGCTGTAGATATGCGAGATACCTGCTGTGATACTGTGCTCTGGAGTTACGTAGTAAAGAGCGATAAATGTAGTGATAAGACCACCGATAACCAAAAGAGCTACCTGCATAACGTCTGTCCAAGCAACAGCCGATAGACCTCCATAGAGAGAGTAGGCAGCAGCTACAAGGGCAAGACCTAGCATACATGGCAAGATCATAGAGCCATCACCAACACCAAGGATGGTATCAAGCGCCTTACCACCAAGGAATAGCACAGTTGTTAGGTTAACGAATACGAATAGACAGATCCAGAAGATAGCGAGGATAGTCTTAAGGTTTGATGAGAAGCGTCTCTCAACAAACTCAGGAATAGTGTAGATACCCTGCTTGATAAAGATAGGAAGGAAGTACTTACCTACGATTACAAGTGTGATGGCAGCCATAAACTCATAAGATGCGATGGCGATACCACCAGCAAAACCCGAGCCCGACATACCGATAAACTGCTCAGCTGAGATGTTAGCAGCGATAAGCGATGCTCCGATCGCCCACCATGGAAGAGACTTGCTCGCTAGGAAGTAATCCTCGGCGCTCTTCTCCTCTCCTTTTTTTCCTCTAGACACCCAAAATCCTACAGAGACCAACGCCACAGCGTAGATCGCGAAGATCAGGTAGTCTAATCCAGTAAAAGATGCGTTCATAAAATTATTTTAAATTGGTTAATAAGTTTTCTCTAAAATAGCCTCTTTTTTGATGGTATCACCTGAAACTCCTTTAAATACAGGGGCTCAAAGTAGGCAACATCCTCCACCATATTATTTTTCAAGCGCCTCTCGGCCAGTTTTATAATACCTCGCGCAGAGGCTCTAACCTCCATCATCTCCGCCCAGGGCAGCAGCGGCAGGCACTTTTCGGCACCACTACCAAAGATAATGAGCCTCTTATCACTATACTCGGCCAATGAGCCCTCCTCTATAACCTTCGCCTCAACCTGGCCGAGCATCTCTCCCACGCCATTAAAGGCTGCCATATAGACCTCCATGCGCCTAGCGTCGATCATCGGCATCAAAATTGCACCCTTAAGATCAACTCCGCTCTCAACCACTTGAGCCGAGAGAAGCTCCAACGAGCCAACCGCAATGAGTGGAATCGAGAGACCATAACATAGCCCCTTGGCAAATGAGGATCCAATCCTAAGCCCAGTATATGAGCCGGGGCCCGAGCCCAGCGCCACAGCGTCTAGCTGCGAAAGTTCAACGCCGCACTCTGCTAGCAGCTCTTGGGCAAACACAGCCACCCTGCTTGCATGGTCGCGCCCCTCGCTCTCACGCAGGGCTAGCAACTCACCATCACGAGCAAGAGCCACCGAACATATATTTGAACCTGTCTCTATGGCGAGAATTAACGGCATATCTCTCTTTTTACTTAAATTTCTTAAGCGCTTTATCCATCTCGCGCTTGGCATCGTTCTCCTTTAGGTACTCACGCTTGTCATACGATTTGCGACCTTTTGCAAGCCCTACAACAACCTTGGCAAGCCCCCTTTCGTTGAGAAAAAGCTTCAGCCCTACAACCGTCAAGCCGCGATCCTGCAACGCCCTCTCTAACTTTGTTAGCTCCTTGCCATTGAGCAGCAACTTTCTATCTCTCTTTGGGATATGATTGTTACATGTACCCCAATGATACTCTGCAATATTCATCCCCTTAATCCAGAGCTCGCCGCGCTCAAAGTAGCAATAGCTATCGGTTAGCGCCGCCTTGCCCATGCGGATTGATTTAATCTCGGTGCCCACCAATACGATGCCAGCCACATACTCATCAATAATCTCATAGTCGAATCTAGCTCTGCGATTACGGATATTTATATTTTTAAAGTCTGACATTTGCTGCTTAAAATTACACTACGAAAAAGCACCTCCCTTACAAGGAGGTTGCAATTCCAACTACAAAGGTAATATTATTTTCTAAATAGCAATAACTTTTGAGCTATTTTTATAGCCATCACTACTCATTATTGGGCAGAACTGCGCCATCGGGCAGAGTATCCAATCCATCCATCCAGCCCCTTGCGGCGTGCGTACCGTCGCAAAAGGGCTTGTTGTTAGAGGCTCCGCAGCGACAGAGCACTACCCTATTTCGGATTTGGTAACTCATACCATCTTCTCGCGAAATTCTCACACCGCCTCTAACCCAAAGGCCACTCGAAACCCCTATTGCCGGATCCTCCAGCAGCACTACAGATGGCTCAAAATCAAACTCATAGATCTTATCATCGCCCCTCTCGGTGGTGGAGAGCCTGCCGCCCGGACACATGGCCGACTCGCGTATGGCCATGTCGCGATCGGCCGCTGCAACGGCATGTTTATTCAATCGCCAAGCGCCCCCTGCCGGGTGGCAAAAGCGAGCATAGTTGCAAAACTTCTCATTATCGTATAGATCCAGAGTCTCGCCCTCGATTTTGTGGGCATGATCCATATAGTTATCCAACTCGGCCGTTAGGCGAGGATTCCAAACCAGTTTCATGTGGTGATTATCGCAATATGGTTTTCTCGCCGAGCTTCCACACCGACACAAGCGCGTGGGCTCGCCATCAGCCGGAAACTCTCGCCCGGCCTGATAATACCAGCTATCGCCCAATCTATCGGGCATAATAAACTGCTGCTGCAAAGGCAGATGACCAAAGAGCTGATAGGCGCCATTGCTCTCTATTAGAATGTGCGCTGTTGTCTTGAATTCGCGTGGTGTGTTTGTAATTTGGCTGCGTGACATAAAATTAATTTTTTAGCCACATGCACCCCAAAAACCATACCTAAAACAGAAGCGACTCCTTCGCCCTGTGCTCATAACCCATGTGCGAGAAGGCGAGCTCGGTGGCCTCCCTTCCGCGGGGTGTGCGCTTAATGAAGCCCTCCTTGATAAGGAACGGCTCATAGACCTCCTCGATGGTGCCAGCATCCTCGCCCACGGCAGTAGCTATGGTATTAAGACCAACGGGGCCACCCTTGAACTTATCTATTATGACGAGCAAGATCTTATTGTCCATCTGATCCAAGCCGCGCGAGTCGATATTCAGAGCCGCAAGTGCTACTCTAGTGATATCCAGATCAATAAAGCCTTCACCCTTGACCATAGCAAAATCGCGCACACGGCGCAACAAAGCGTTGGCAATACGAGGCGTACCACGCGAGCGCAGAGCCACCTCATGGGCGGCATCCTTTTCGATGGAGATGCCAAGGATCTCAGACGAGCGCTCGACTATGCCGGCAAGCGTTGAGACATCGTAGTACTCCAGGTGGCACTGTATTCCGAATCTGGCACGCAGAGGCGAGGTGAGAAGTCCGCTTCTCGTGGTGGCACCAATAAGCGTGAATGGGGCGAGCTCGATCTGAATTGAGCGTGCCGAGGGGCCTTTATCTAGAACTATATCAATCTTATAATCCTCCATCGCCGAGTAGAGATACTCCTCAACAATAGGGCTCAGGCGGTGTATCTCATCAATAAATAGGACATCTCCCTCGCTAAGACCAGTGAGCAAGCCCGCCAGATCGCCCGGCTTATCGAGCACAGGCCCCGATGTGAGCTTCAACTTAGCCCCCATCTCATTGGAGATGATGCCCGCAAGCGTTGTCTTGCCCAATCCCGGAGGGCCATGCAGAAGAACATGATCCAGAGACTCGCCACGCATAAGTGCCGCCTGGATAAAGATCTTTAGGTTCTCGACGATCTTCTCCTGCCCCGAGAAATTTTCAAGCTCCTGGGGGCGTATCTTAGTCTCGAAATCGAGATCACTATCTGTATTGCGCACTATCGACATCGGCTATCGTTTAAATTCTGGCTTAAAATATGAATAAAGATATTAATAAAAGTAGTCAATAACTTTTTTTACTATTATTTTTTTACTTTTGTTACATTCAACCATGCGAAAATTGATATATTTGTGATCTCGGAAGGAATCGAACCTTCATCGTAAGAACCGGAATCTTATATTCTATCCATTGAACTACGAGACCTGCGATGCAAAGGTGCGAAAAATTTATAATAGTTACAAACAAAATGGGGCAAAGCTTATCGGATTGGGAGCGCTTAGAGGCGGTGATACGATGGTCGAATATGACCATCAACTACTTCGCGCGCCATATAGGCCTCAGCCGCAGCGAGACTCTCTACCAAATAAAGCGAGGCGGGCACAACATCTCTCGCACCATAGCGCAGAGGATCGTGGATACCTTCCCCGAGCTAAGCTACTCATGGCTTCTATCGGGCGAGGGGAGCATGTTCGCCACAGAGGAGCTGCGTGGCGAGGTGATCCCATTCTTTGATCTAGAGCTAGAGACAAGCCTGCGGGAGGCACTCGACAGCCAAGCCTGTTCGTCGATAATGCTCCCCAAAATAGAGCCATGCGATATAGCCATCAAACACAGGGGGGCGATCTTAATGCTAAAAAAGATCTGCCCGCAGGAGATTATTAATGGCCGCGAATATGCTCTTTTAACCAAAAATATAGTAACTTTGCGCCGAGCCACCCTAAATGGGCTAACCCTGCATCTAGATGCGGAAGATGATTGCCAGGAGCAAATAACCATCTCGTTGATGGAGGTTGAGGCTGCGTTTGATGTGGTGGCAAGAGTATTATTTAACTAAAAAATATTAAACCAGATGTTTTCAGGTATTGTAGAGAGAATAGCACGCGTTAAAGAGATTCGCGTTGATCAGCAGAACAAGCACTTCACCTTAGAGGCCGACTTCTGCTCAGAGCTAAAGATAGATCAGAGCATAGCCCACAACGGCGTGTGCCTAACAGTTGTGGAGATTGAGGGCAATACCTACACGGTGACAGCCATGAAGGAGACCCTCGACAAGAGCAACCTCGGCCTATGGCAGGTGGGCGACGAGGTGAACCTTGAGCGCTCGATGCGCCCCGATGCCCTACTTGATGGACACATCGTGCAGGGTCATGTCGACCAGGTGGCCACCTGCGTTACAAAAGAGGATGCCGAGGGGAGCTGGAACTACACCTTTGAGTATGAGCCTACAAACGGCAACTGCACCGTCGAGAAGGGCTCGATCACAGTCAATGGCGTGAGCCTCACCGTGTGCGACTCGAAGTCCACGAGCTTTCGTGTCTCGATTATCCCCTACACATATGAGCATACAAACTTCCACAACTTTGTAGTTGGCAGCGTTGTAAACCTTGAATTTGATATTATTGGCAAATATATTGCTAAATTGATGGCTAACTATAACAGATAAAACGATGCTGGATCTTCTCTACATTGACTGGGATTTCAACCCGGTGATGCTATCCCTTGGAGGGGTAGAGATTCGCTACTATGGCCTTATGTGGGCTCTGGCGATCCTGATGGGGGCAAAATTTTTCGACAACTTCTGCTCTCGCGAGGGCATTAAACAAGAGGTGTCGGAGTCGATATTCCTATACGGCACCCTCGGCACAATAATCGGTGCACGCGTAGGCCACTGCATATTCTATGAGCCCGAGATATTCTTGCCTCAGCCATGGCTTATCATAACCGGCATACGCGATGGAGGCATGGCCAGCCACGGGGCGGCCATTGGCCTACTTGTAGGGCTGTGGCTCTTCTCGCGCAAGAACAAGCTGCCATACATCTGGTCGCTCGACAGAATTATGATCCCCGTCGGGATAGGTGGCGCCGCGGTTCGCTTTGGCAACCTATTCAACTCGGAGATCTTTGGCCACCAGACCACCCTGCCTTGGGGATTTCGCTTCCTGCGCTCGCGCACATGGGTAAACGAGTTTGCACCACAAGCAGTCCACCCCACCCAGATATATGAGGCGCTGTGCTATATTGCAACATTTATAATACTCATTGTCCTATATTATAAATATGACATCGGCCGTCGGCGCCCAGGCATGCTCTTCGGCATTGGTCTGATCGGAATCTTCTTAACACGTTTTATACTAGAGTTTATCAAGATCGAGCAGGTCGATTTCGAGCAGGGGATGACCCTAGATATGGGACAATGGCTCAGCATACCATTCATATTGCTGGGTATATATATGATCTACAACGCAAGCAAAAACAAAGCTACGATATAACAATGGCAGAGAGTACAAATATGATCCTTGAGATGAGCAAGCTTATCGTCAAGCAGCTTATCAGAAATCAATCCATAGAGCTACCCGAGCTGGGCACACTAGCAATAGAGCTGGAGCCAGCTAGGCTCGATGCAAAGAACAAAAAGCTTCTTCCCCCTAAGCGTGTGATTCGATTCTCATCACAAGGCAGAGGCAAATCTCTGATTAAAATCATCGTAAAGAGCACCGAGTGCAGCCAAAAGCAGGCCGAAGAGCTCTATGGCCGTTGGCTGAAAAAGGTGCGCACCGAGCGCGGCGTAAAGATTGCCGGCATCGGCGAACTTATTGATAAGAGCTTTATTACAGAGAGTGCACTAAGCGAGGTGCTCAACACCACAGCCGAGCAGCGCGAGCTGGCGACACCTCGCCACTCGGGCTCGCGATGGGTGGTCAGCATCGCTTCGGCTGTTGCTATAGTCGCCATTATTAGCTTCGCCTCGGTAAAGATTTTTAAGCCTATGATGGAGCGCTCCATAGAGAGCTCAGCCCCAAAGGTGGAGCTTGCGGCAGAGCCTACACCTATCGTTGAGCAGGTGGTAGAGGTGAAGGCCGAACAGGTCAAAGATGAGACAATAGCTAATCCAGCAGCAAAACAAGAGCAGGCCGAGCCGATTGTTATGGCCGCCAGCCCAATGGAGCTGCGTTATAGAGTTGTATTTGGAGTCTTTGCAAAAGAGTCAAATGCTAAACATGCCACTGAACAAATTCTTGGCATTGAGGGCGCTGTGGCCAGGATCTATCCACACGAGGGTAACTATATGGTCTCAATGTTTGAATCATCAAGTTTTCGCGAGTGTGTAAATTATATGAAGCTACACAACGAAGAGTACCCTTCGATCTGGATATATGAGCGTAAATAGCGCCATATCGTCAGCCATTGCTCGCTGCATAGATGTTGGATATCTCCCAATCATTGAGCGATTCATATCACGCACGAGCTACAGATATGCCGCCTGTGGAGTGGTTAACTACTTTGTGTTGGATACGCTGCTCTACTACATTATTTACCACTATATTGTGTCTGAGCGATATATAGATCTAGCAATAGTTGTCGTCTCGCCACACATTAGCTCGATGATCATGCTCTTTCCGTTCACCTTCCTCACGGGCTTCTGGCTCAATCGCCACGTCGCCTTTCAGGTGAGCGAGATGCCTGCCCGAGGGCAGATCGTGCGCTATGCCATCTCGATTGGCGGCTCAATTACACTTAGCTACCTAGCGCTTAAGATGCTAGTCGAGCTATTTGGAGTGTGGGCTACACCGGCCAAGCTCTGCTCGTCGATCATAACGGCGGTGTACAGCTATATGATGGCTCGGCTGTTCACCTTTAAAAAGGGGGCAGGGTCGGAAGCGTGTGCAAACAGAAAATAAACAGAAAGATGTGTAAAACATATCAAAGATAAAAGAATTAATTACCTTTAACCAACCCTGCCCGATGGCTATAGTTACAAATTCGATGCCGAAAAGTGGGATGCAAAAGATATGAGCAATAGAACAGAGGCTACAGAGCGGATACTAAAGATAATGGACGAGCTGCGAGAGCGGTGCCCATGGGATAGAGAGCAGACATTTCTCTCGCTGCGCAACAACACCATCGAGGAGTGTTATGAGCTCGTTGATGCCATAACGAGTGGGGATATGGACTCCATCAAAGAGGAGCTGGGCGATCTGCTACTGCATGTGATCTTCTACTCAAAGATCGCCTCAGAGCATGAGGCATTCGACTTTTCGGATGTAGCTAACGCCCTTAGTGACAAGCTAATTTATCGCCATCCACACATCTACAGCGACGTGATGGCCGAGACCCCCGACGAGGTGAAGCGCAACTGGGAGGAGCTCAAGCTGCGCAAAAAGAGCCGCCGAAAAGGGGTTCTAGGTGGAGTGCCGTCTGCCATGCCGGCGCTGCCCAAGGCTATCCGTATAGGCGAAAAGGCCGCCGGGGTAGGCTTTGATTGGGAGAGTAGAGAGGATGTATGGGCAAAGGTCAAGGAGGAGATTGTGGAGATCGAGCAGGAGATCGAAGCGAAGGATCAAGATGCACTAGAGGGCGAGTTTGGAGATCTGCTCTTCGCCTTGACGAACGCTTGCAGATTATATAATATTGATGCCGAGGCGGCACTAGAGCGCACCAATCGCAAATTTATCTCTAGGTTCAACGACATGGAGGCGATGAGCGAGCGCCCCATCTCAGAGCTAACACTAGATGAGATGGAGCTGCTGTGGCAAGAGAGTAAAACTAAAGAGATATAAAAAACATGGCACTTATTAGAGAGGTTCGTGGCCACACCCCAGAGGTGGGCGAGAATACATTTTTGGCCGAAACGGCGGTTATCATTGGCGATGTAAAGATCGGCAGAGACTCTTCGATATGGTACAACGCCGTTATCCGCGGCGACGTAAACTCGATCACCATTGGCGATAGAACCAACATACAGGATGGCACGGTGATACACACCCTTTTCGACGGATCAAAAAATCCATCGCAGGCACATATCGGCAACGATGTTTCGGTTGGTCATAATGTCACGATACATGGCGCCAGGATTGAGGACAACTGCCTAATCGGCATGGGTTCCACCATTTTGGATAATGCCGTGGTGGCCTCGGGCTGCATCATTGCGGCAAACGCACTAGTACTTTCGGACTCTAAGCTAGAGCCAAATTCGCTCTATGCCGGCGTGCCAGCCAAGCGCATCAAGGAGGTGAGCCAGGAGCAGAGAGAGCAAATTATCAACCGCACAGCTCGCGACTATAGATTGTATGCAAGCTGGTTTACAGAGCAGTAATTATGTTTGACGGAGCAAAGAGAAGCAGGATAATAGGCAGCATCTTAGCTGCGCTGATTATTAGTTTAACGATCAACCTTACGGGGTTGATTTACCTCTTTGCGGAGAACCATAACATCGTTGAGATCGAAAAGCTTATACTCTCAAACGAGATCAAAGAGGGGGTATACGATGGCACCTACTACCGCGATCCTCTAGGCCATGGCATTGTTGTAACCCAGGCGCAAGATACGATCTATGTACCCTACTTCAGGGTGAGGCGCTTTGCCGCCTCGGAGGGGGATCAGCTGAGGGTGATGGCATCATATGCAAAGGATAGATCATCGCAATATCTAATCCTCTCAAAAGCACTTAGCCGAAATGGTGTAAATATAGCCTATGAGATATTCTCGCCCCTAAATAAATACCTCGAAACCGCCCTACAGCTCGTCTACTACTTCGCCCTAACGCTGCTTCTGATAACCCTCACAACTCACACAGCACGAAACACATTAGGGCAGATCATCGTCTCGCTACTAGCGATCATTATAGCCATCTGCCTCTACCCCCTCTGCCCCTGCATTGCGGGCAGATATGGCGACTTTATATTTGCCATAAATAGCACACAGCCATTCTCCGATATTCTTATTATAAAGTGGCTCTTCGCCGTGGGTGCCTCTCTGCTCTACAGCTGGATATATCTAATCTTCTCGCGCCAGCAGACAATCATTCTCGAAAACGAACAGCTTAAGATAGATAATATCACCACTCGATATAATCTACTTATGAGCCAGGTCAACCCCCACTTCTTCTTTAACTCGCTCAACTCGCTCTCGATGCTAGTCAGGGAGGGTGACCAGAAGCGCGGCCTCACATACATCGACCAGCTGTCCTACACCTTTAGATACAACATCCAAAACGGCGAGGGGCACATGACAACCCTGGCGGAGGAGATGCGCTTTGCCGAGGCATACATATATTTATTTAAGATCAGATATGAAGATAAACTCTTCTTTGATATCAATATTGAAGACAGCATGCTAGAGTGGCTCTTGCCAGCAATGTCGCTCCAGCCACTCCTCGATAATGCCGTGAAACACAACACAATAACCAAAGCGCAACCGCTTAAGATCACCATCAAAACCAATGGCGATATATTGACGGTGGAGAACCCAAAACGTCCAAAGCTAGATAAGGAGCCATCAACAGGCATTGGGCTTGACAACCTTAGAAAACGATGGCTGCTGAGCACCGGCAAGGAGATCTCAATCGAAGATAAGGCAGATCGGTTTGCTGTTACGATGCAACTTACAAAACCTAATGAGAGCTAACCAGACAGATATGAGAGTAGTAATTGTAGAGGATGAGACCGCCGCCGCGCAGAACCTAGCGGCAATCCTAAGAGAGCTTGTGCCATCGTTAGAGATTCTCGAAACACTTGAGAGTGTAGAGGAGTCGGTGGCCTATTTTGAGAAGGCAAGGGATATTGACCTCATCTTTATGGATATCCATCTTGCCGATGGTCAAGCTTTCAGAATATTTGACAAGGTGAAGATATCGACCCCCATAATCTTCACCACAGCATACGATCGCTATGCGCTAGAGGCATTCAAGGTCAACAGCATAGATTATATCTTAAAACCTCTAAAGGTGGCCGAGGTTGAACGCGCACTAAAAAAACTATCCGAGCTCTCGTCAAGCGAGATGCTCTCTCGTCGAGAGCAAACCGAGGAGGTGGCGGCAAAACTAAACCAAGCGGCTCACTCGCTGCTGGTGCACTCAAAAGATCGGATTATACCAATACCACTAGAGCAGATCGCCTTCTTCTACACCGAGCAGGGGGCGACAAGACTCTACACCCTGAGTGGCGAGAGCTATAATATAGACAAAAGCCTAGAGACCATTCAAAGCTCGCTGCCGGCAGATAAATTTATACGCGCAAATAGACAATTCCTCGTCGCACGCTTAGCCATTAAAGATATGTCGATTTGGTTTGGCAGCCGCCTGTCGCTCAACCTCTCGACACCCACACCCGAACGCATTATTATCGCCAAGGCCAAGGTTGGCGAGTTCAAGCGCTGGCTGCTCAGCGAGTGATTAGGACGATTGGCGAGTTGCAAGCGGCGATTCACATAGATTTTTGGTGCAATTCATAGTGGAAAAACTTTCGTTTTCCCACTTATTTTTATACCTTTGCGGATAAAACCAAACAACCAACCAAACTTAAACCACCTAACAATGAAGAGACATCTACTCTCTCTCCTCTTTTTGCTTGCCCCACTATCCCTACTAGCACAGGGAAACATCGGAAACATCTCGCTTCGCGTATTGGATGCCGAGACTGGAACCACTGTCCCAGGAGCAATTATCGAGCTTACCAACGAGAGCTACCCCGACCGAAAGCTATACTACTCGACCGAGGGTGATGGCCAGGCCAACATCTTGCAACAGCTCTATGGCGACTACAAAATCAAGGTTACATATATAGGCTACGAGGATGCCGAGGCGATCTTCACCCTACAGGCGCCAACGCTGGTTTTGCAAGACGTCAACATGTTTCAAAGCTCAACCGAGCTAGATGTTATCGTAAAGGAGATTCAAGCTATCCGCACATCACAAAAGGGCGACACGCTTAGCTACAACGCCAACTCATTTAAAGTTGCAGCGGATGCCGACGTGGAGGGGCTCATGCGCAAGATGCCGGGTATCACCATCGAAAACGGATCGGTAACCGCCCAGGGCGAGACCATCCAGAAGATCTATGTCGATGGCAGAGAGTTCTTTGGCGATGATGTTGCCACAGCACTAAAATCTCTTCCTGCGGAGGTTGTCGAGAAGATCGAGCTCTACAACAAGGCCAGCGACGAGTCGGAGGCCTCGGGCGTGGATGATGGAAATAGCGTGAAATCTATCAATATCGTCACCAAGCCATCTATGCGCAAGGGTGTATTTGGAAAGGTATACGCCGGCTATGGCTATGAGCCAAACAGCGATCGTGCGGGCTCAAACAACAAATATATCTCGGGAGGTAATATCAACCTCTTCCGCGAAAAGCAGCGACTCTCGGTGGTGGGTTTTGCCAACAATATCAACCAGAAGAACTTCTCGTTTGAGGATATTGTGGGCGCCAGCGACGAGGGCGACAAATCTAATGGCGACTATGTTGTCAGCCACCCATCGGGCGTGGCCGACATCGCAGCGATAGGTATCAACTACTCGGATGCCTATGGCGAGAAGGATAAGCTCAAGATCCAGGCCAGCTACTTCTTCAACCAGACCGAGACCATCAACACCCAATACCTCGATCGCTGGTATGAGGAGCCTGCCAGCATCGACACGCTCACCCAGGTAACAAACTCTATCACCGAGAATAGCAGCCACCGCCTCAATGCGCGCATAGAGTGGAAGATCAACGACAAGCAGTCGATCCTCTTCCGCCCGAACTTCAGCTTCCAGAACAACAAAAACCTCAACGACAAATATAGCGAGCGCTATGGCGAGTCGAAGGTCTATGACAATGGCGAGCGCTACACCACCATTAACGAAAACTCTACATACACCCCCAAGAGTGGCTACAACCTCTCTTCGAGCTTGATATATAGATTAAAAGCCTCTGAAACAGTAGACCTATCTACCGGCTTCAACTTCCGCATCACCGACTATGACAGCCAGACCAACACGGTGGATAGCGTCGACTACAGGAGCAATATCGACAATGGCTACACTATGGGCGATGATGATTACGACGATCCATACAAGCTCGTTTTAGCGCCAACATACAGCAGTCTATATAGCGCCTATGTAAGTGGATCGAAGAAGTTTGGCGAGCGCTGGACTCTAAATGCCTCCTATCGCCTGACGCTAAACCACCAGGAGACGATCAAAAAGACATACGATAGCGATGAGCAGTTCAACGCCTTTGAGGATATGCTCGTCACCAGCTCCTCGAGCGAGTATATCAGCGACTATGTGACCCACAAGGCGGGCCCCGGATTCAGATATGGCAAGGGCAAGACCAGCATCTCGGGCAGCGTAAATTATCAATACTCGACACTCGATAGCTATGCCGTTACCAACGGCGTGGGCGGCAATGTAACCCCTACAATATATGAGAATGTTGTATACAACGTCTCTAGCAAGATCGCTATTAACGCCCAAAACAACATACGCATCGACATCAACTCATATACGAGCAACCCGGCGGTGAGCAAGCTTCAGCCAAGCTACAACACCAACAACGAGAGCTACATCTCGCGCGGTAATGAGGATCTTGTACCATCATACTCACAGCGCCTATGGCTGCGCTACATCCGCTCCAGCGTGGAAAAGGGGCGCACCTTTATGATTATGGGCTATGCTCAGAATATATCAAACTACATCGGTTCGCAGATAAGCTACGACCCGGGCGTGATGATTATCGACGGCACGACATACGACGATGTGGAGGAGTACTCTGTCCCAGTGAATATGGATGGCTACTGGCGCTTCTACTCAAAGGTCAGCTACGGTATTCCGATCTCACCTATCAGGTGTAACCTTAACCTAACGGCTGGATACAACTACATTCTAACACCAAGTGTGCTGGGCGGTACATTCGACTCGAATACCGGCGAGCTAGTGGGTGGCGCGCTCACCCAAACCGACAAAGCCACGATAACCGGTAGCGTTATGCTCGGCAGCAACATCTCCGAGAATGTAGACTTCACCGTCTCATGGAACGGATACTACAACGAGGCGACAAACTCATCGTCGGCAGGCAACTCCTCAAACAGATACTATGAGCAAAATGCCAATGCTACGCTTAAATTGCTATTCCTCAAGAAGTTCACCTGCACCGCTAGCGCCTCATATCGCCAGAGCCTGGGTATAACAAACGACTATAATGTGCAGTACACCGTGTGTAACCTCTTTATAGGCCGCAAGCTCTTCAAGCAGAACCGCGGCGAGGTCTTTGTCGGCGTTAATGATATCTTGGATCAGAACACCGACTTCTGGCGCGGCATCGGCTCTAGCTACACGCAGAATGTCACAAACAGCGTGGTTGGTAGATTCTTCTCCGTGCAGTTTGCCTACAACCTGCGCTTCTTCGGAAACAAGGCCTCACGCGAGGAGGCCGACAAGATTAGCAAATCATTAAGATTATAAAACGAAAAGATAGTAAGCCCCACAAAGTGCTTCGCTGAGAGATCGGCGGAGCACTTTTTTTATTGCACAACACCGGCTAACTGCTCTTTTGTCATAGAAAAAGCCTCAAACTGACACTTTGGCACACCATTGGCAGAAAAAACTTTTTGGTATACCGTTTGCAGAGTAGAGATTAAAATCCAGAAAAAGATGGACAAAAATTTAAATTAATATAAAAAACATTTCAATTATGGGAAAGATTATTGGTATCGACTTAGGTACAACAAACTCATGTGTTTCAGTTATGGAGGGCTCTGAGCCCGTAGTTATTCCAAATGCCGAGGGCAGACGCACAACCCCTTCGATCGTGGCATTCACCGATGGCGGCGAGCGCAAGGTGGGTGATCCGGCAAAGCGCCAGGCCATCACCAACCCAAAGCGCACGATCTTCTCGATCAAGCGTTTTATGGGCGAGGCATACGACAAGGTGACAAACGACATCGCTCGCGCGCCTTATGCAATCGTTAAGGGCGATGGCAACACCCCACGCGTGGAGATCGACGATAGGAAGTACACTCCACAGGAGATCTCGGCTATCATCCTTCAGAAGATGAAAAAGACCGCCGAGGATTACCTTGGCCAGGAGGTAACCGAGGCTGTAGTTACAGTTCCTGCATACTTCTCAGACTCGCAGCGCCAGGCAACTAAGGAGGCTGGTGAGATCGCCGGCCTAAAGGTTAAGCGTATTATCAACGAGCCTACAGCCGCAGCGCTAGCTTATGGTCTCGACAAGAAGGATACCGAGGCTAAGATCGCAGTTTATGACCTTGGTGGTGGTACATTCGATATCTCAATCCTTGAGCTTGGCGATGGCGTATTTGAGGTTAAGTCAACAAATGGCGACACTCACCTTGGTGGTGACGATTTCGACCACGTGCTTATCGACTACATGGCTGAGGCGTTCAAGGCCGAGCACAACATCGACCTACGCAAGGATGCAATGGCTCTTCAGCGCCTTAAGGAGGCTGCCGAGAAGGCAAAGATCGAGCTCTCATCATCTACCTCTACAGAGATCAACTTGCCATACATCATGCCAGTTGATGGCATTCCACAGCACCTTGTGATGACTCTTTCACGCGCTAAGTTCGAGCAGCTTTGCGACCACCTAGTGCAGAAGACCATCGAGCCATGTAAGATCGCCCTTCGCGACGCGGGTCTGAGCGCCAGCCAGATCGACGAGGTTATCCTTGTTGGAGGTTCTACTCGTATCCCTGCTATCCAGAAGGTTGTCGAGGAGTTTTTCGGCAAGACACCTAACCGCTCGGTTAACCCAGATGAGGTTGTCGCTATCGGCGCTGCCATCCAGGGCGGTGTTCTTACCGGCGAGGTTAAGGATGTGCTTTTGTTGGATGTTACCCCACTCTCGCTCGGTATCGAGACCCTAGGAGGTGTGATGACAAAGCTTATCGACGCCAACACCACAATCCCTACACGCAAGAGCGAGACCTTCTCTACAGCGGCCGACAACCAGCCATCGGTAGAGATCAACGTATGCCAGGGCGAGCGCCCACTAGCGCGCGATAATAAGTCGCTCGGCCGCTTCCACCTTGACAGCATTCCAGCAGCGCCTCGCGGCGTGCCACAGATTGAGGTTACATTCGATATTGATGCCAATGGTATCCTAAACGTTTCGGCTAAGGATAAGGGCACAGGCAAGGAGCAGAAGATCCGCATCGAGGCATCGAGTGGCCTTACCGAGCAGGAGATCCAGCGCATGCGCGACGAGGCTAAGGCCAACGAGGAGAGCGACAAGGCTGAGCGCGAGAAGATCGAGAAGATCAACGCTGCCGATTCTAACATCTTCGCTAGCGAGAAGCAGCTTAAGGAGTATGGCGACAAGATCCCAGCCGAGAAGAAGAGCGCTATCGAGGCGGCTCTAGAGCAGCTTAAGACAGCCCACAAGGCGGCCGACCTAGCCGCTATCGACACAGCTATCGAGGCACTTAATGCAGCATGGCAGGCGGCCTCGCAGGATATCTACGCTCAGCAGCAGGCCGAGCAGCAGCAGGGAGCTCAGCAGCAGCAAGGTGGCGCCGAGCAGCAGGGCGGTGCTCAGCAGGCTGAGGATGTAGAGTTTGAGGAGGTGAAGTAACTCTCCACACCTAGTATAAAGATAAGGTGCGACCAGAGCGGTTGCACCTTATTTAATTTTGTCATAATAGATCGTTGCAAGGCGGCGAAATTTCAAAGATAACACAAAGTCCTCTTCAGTCACATACCTAAAGTATGCTCCTTTCTGAGCCCTCTGCGCCATCTTTAAAATTTCATCCACCTATCAACGATCTCAGAAGTTGAGCTAAACTTACGTTTGTAATACTCTTTATAAGGCGGCGAAATTTCAAGAGATAGTAAAATTTTCACTACCTTTGCCACTCAATATAGAGTTAAAAAAAGAGAAAGATGAGTCTAAAGTATCAAGAGTATAAGGAGCGCAACCGCGAATTTATGGATGAGTTTCGCAGGAGAGATGGTGTGCGCGAGCTATGGAATGGGGTGCTCTATCGTGAGATAACCAAGGGAAAGGGGGTGAAGCCAAACGCTAAGAGCATCGTCCTGGTGCACTATCGCGGCACTCTCATAAATGGTAAACGCTTCGATTCAACGATGGATGGAGGCAAGCCTGCGAGATTTAAGCTTAATGAACTTATTGACGGTTGGAAAACAGCGCTCAAGGAGATGCAGGTTGGCTCGCATTGGCAGATCGTCATACCCTTTAATTTGGGATATGGTTCGCGTGGCGCTGGAGCAATAAAACCATACTCAACACTCATCTTTGAGGTGCAACTATTGGGTGTTAGCTAGGTGTTATATAGAATAAAAAGAGAGCCTACCGATGGAATAATCCAAAGGTAGGCTCTCTTTATCTGTAGTGAAATCCTCTATCCCAGGAACGAGAGTAGGATACCGGCAGCAACGGCCGAACCAACGACACCGGCCACATTTGGACCCATGGCGTGCATAAGTAGGTAGTTGCTCTTATCATACTTAAGTCCCATATCCTGGCTAACGCGAGCAGCGGCTGGCACAGCCGATACGCCTGCGTTACCGATAAGCGGGTTGATCTTGTCACCCTCCTTAAGGAATAGGTTCATAAGCTTCACAAATAGCACACCACCCGATGTGGCAACAATAAACGATAGCATACCAAGGATGAAGATGAAGATAGTCTTGCTAGTAAGGAATACATCAGCCTGAGTAGATGCACCAACGGTGACACCGATAAGGATTGTCATAACGTCAACAAGCTGATTTCCAGCGGTTGTAGCTAGACGCTTAACAACGCCCGACTCCTTCATAAGGTTACCCAAGAATAGCATACCAAGAAGTGGAATAGCATCAGGCACAACGAAGGTTGTTACGATAAATGCAAGGATAGGGAAGAGTATCTTCTCAAGTTGCGATACCGCACGTGATGGGCGCATCTTAATTTTGCGCTCAGCCTCTGTTGTGAATAGACGCATTACTGGTGGCTGGATTACCGGAACGAGAGCCATGTAAGAGTAGGCACAGATTGCAATAGCACCTAGATACTCAGGGGCAAGGATACCAGTAAGGTAGATAGATGTTGGGCCATCAGCACCACCGATAATGGCGATTGAGCCAGCCTCGTTGGCAGGGAAGCCAAGAGCCAGAGCACCCATATAGGCGGCGAAGATACCGATCTGGGCAGCAGCACCGATAAGCATAAGCTTAGGGTTTGATAGCAGAGCGGTGAAGTCGGTTAGCGCACCCACACCCAAGAAGATGAGCGGAGGATATACACCGTGGCGCACGCCAAAGTAGAGAATATTGAGCACCGACCCTTCGCTGTAGAGGCCGATCTCGCTGCCGGCAGCGAGTGGAATATTACCGATAATGATACCAAAACCGATAGGCACAAGGAGCATAGGCTCAAACTTATGCTTGATGGCTAGGTAGAGGAAGAAACAACCCACGGCGATCATCACTAGATACTTCCAGCCTCCCTCCGCTCCGAAGAGAGTCGAGAAGCCCGTGCTAGCATAGAAGGTCGCGAGAGACTCCTGCAAAAATGAGCTTGATAAAAAGTTTGTCATGGCTATCCAATTGTTATCAAAATATCACCCTCAAGAACTGAGTCGCCAGTGCGAGCCTTGATAGACTTCACAACGCCAGCGGCTGGGCTGTCGATGTTGTTCTCCATCTTCATCGCCTCCAATACAAGCAGAGTCTGGCCAGCCTCAACAGCATCACCCTCCTTAACGCGGATGTCGATAACAACACCTGGAAGTGGGCTATTTACAGCCTGCTCACCAGCGGCTACGGCGGCAGGTGCAGGACGAGCGGCAGGAGAGGCTAGGTTAGTAACTGGGTGCGAAGCGGGTACGGCAGCAACCTGTGGCTTCTGTGCAACGACTCTCTTTACAGTTGCGTTGTCGAGCTCAACGGCATAAGTAGCACCATTTACAACTACCACAGCCTTGTTCTCATCTTTAACATCAATGGTTACGCTATAGGCGTTACCATTTATCTTGAAATTTAACTCTTTCATACTTTATTTAAATTTTCTTTTGAGTATTGCCTATCGAGGCATTTGTGTTAGACCGTGGATCTTAGAGCTCCATGGCGAGTAGGTGCGCGCCACCTTATTGATGGTGATAACCTCACTCTCATGGTCATGCAGAGCCGCCTTGTGTAGCTTGATGGCGAAGGCGATAGCGGCAACTATCTCACCACTAACCTCACCCGGACGAGCTGGTGCTGCAGCATCTGGTGACTGTATCTGAGTCTTTTTGATCGCCTTCATGGCATTGCGGCGTGTGCCTTGAACCATGATAGAGGAGAATGCCCAGATGATAAATGCCAAGATAAGCAGCGCCGAGATCACAACAGATACCGAGATCAGCGTAACGATAAAACCATTAGGATCGCTAGCGAGGATTGTATCTGCACCCTTCGCCCCGCCGCCATGGGCAGAGAGAAGAGTGATGATTGGTTGTACTAGAAGTGCTCCCATACTACAAAGGAATATTAGAGTGTTTCTTAGCAGGGTTCTGTAGGCGCTTAGTGGCTAGCGACTGAAGAGCGCGGATCACGCGGAAACGTGTGTTGCGAGGCTCGATAACATCGTCGATATAGCCATAGCGTGCAGCGTTGTATGGATTAGAGAACTTATCGTTGTACTCCTTCTCCTTCTCGGCAATAAAGGCAGCCTTCTCCTCGGCATTCTCAAATGCAGAGAGAGCCTTGGCCTGAAGCACCTCAACGGCACCACTTGCACCCATTACTGCGATCTCGGCCATTGGCCAAGCGTAGTTTATATCACCGCGGATGTGCTTAGATGACATCACGATATATGCACCGCCATAAGCCTTGCGAAGTGTGACGGTAACCTTTGGAACGGTAGCCTCGCAATATGCGAATAGAAGCTTCGCTCCGTGGGTGATAACGCCACCATACTCCTGAGTCGTTCCTGGAAGGAATCCTGGCACGTCGACTAGGGTTACAATTGGAATATTGAATGCATCGCAGAAGCGGATAAAGCGAGCAGCCTTGCGTGAGGCGTTGCTATCCAATACACCGGCCATAAACTTAGGCTGGTTAGCGATGATACCTACACTCTGGCCATTGAAGCGAGCGAAGCAGGTGATGATATTCTTTGCAAAGCCAGCCGCAGACTCTAGGTAGTCGCCGTTATCAACGATAGCGGTGATAACCTCTGTCATGTCGTATGGCTTATTTGGATTGTCTGGAATGATCTCATTTAGCGAATCCTCCAAGCGGGTGATCTTGTCGGTGCAGACAGCAAGTGGAGCATCCTCCATGTTGTTCTGTGGCATAAACGATAGCAGACGACGTATTAGAGAGATACCCTCCTCCTCGGTGTCGACAGAGAACTGCGATACGCCAGACTTAGTGTTGTGCATAAGCGCACCACCTAGCTGCTCCTGGGTTACATCCTCGCCAGTTACGGTCTTAACAACCTTAGGGCCTGTAAGGAACATGTTAGAGGTGAGGCTCTTCATGATAACAAAGTCGGTAAGTGCTGGAGAGTAAACCGCGCCACCAGCGCAAGGGCCAAAGATAGCAGAGATCTGTGGGATTACACCCGACGACATTACGTTTCGCTGGAAGATGTTAGCATAGCCGGCAAGAGCATTTACACCCTCCTGGATACGAGCGCCTCCCGAGTCGTTGATGCCGATGCAAGGAGCTCCATTGCGTAGAGCCATATCCTGCACCTTGCAGATCTTCTCAGCCATAGAGATTGATAGAGAGCCTGCCGACACGGTGAAGTCCTGAGCAAATAGGTAGACTAGGCGACCCTCGATGGTGCCATAACCTGTAACAACGCCATCACCAAAGGTGTGGCTCTTCTCCATACCGAAGTCGGTACAGCGATGGGTAACAAACATATCAAACTCCTCGAAGCTACCCTCATCGAGTAGCATGTCGATACGCTCGCGAGCAGTATACTTGCCCTTGGCATGCTGTGCGTCGATACGTTTTTGGCCACCACCCATGCGGGCAGCCTCGCGCTTTGAGATCAAATCATTGACCTTCTCTTGAATTCCGCTCATTTTATTATATATTGTGTAATATTTACTTTTTCTCGCAAAGCTCTGTTAGGATGCCCTGAGTTGATTTTGGATGAAGGAAAGCGATGGTTAGACCCTCGGCACCCTTGCGTGGAGTTTTGTCGATAAGGCGTATGCCTAGCTCCTCAGCGTCTGCAAGCTGAGCCTCAATATCCTCGCAGGCAAGAGCCATGTGGTGGATACCCACACCCTTATTCTCGATATACTTAGCGATAGTCGACTCTGGAGATGTTGGCTCAAGGAGCTCGATCTTAGTCTGGCCTAGCATAAAAAATGCAGTGCGCACTTTCTGGTCTGCTACCTCCTCAATGGCGTAGCACTTAAGACCCATTACATTCTCCCAATATGGGATTGCCTCATCTAGGCTCTTTACAGCGACACCTAGGTGCTCGATATGAGATACTTTCATATTAAATTATAATAAGTTTTATAAAAAAGGTTAATTTCTGTCGTTTTGCATAACGCTGTTTTTACATTAGCGCACACCATGCATATATCGTGGCAAAGTTAAAAAATAAATACTAATTATCAACAGCATAACAAAATTAATTACAAAAAGATTAACATCGCTGATTTTTAACCCTTAAGAGTGGTTCTGTTTGTCTAAGATTTGCTATCTTCGCATGTAGAAATTTAAGTTACAAACTATGGCATTTACAAAGATAACACACTTCGAGAGCGACTACTGCGATGATCACCACGATAGTGCACTGAGTGTGGCGAGCGGTGTGAGCGATCAACCAATCGTCAACCCATATTTTAAGCGCAAAGCGCGCCGTAGGTTCTCGACAGAGGATTATGTGAAGGGTATACTGGCAGGTGATATAACCATCCTCTCGCAGGCGATAACCCTTGTCGAGAGCGCAAATCCCGAGCACTATGCTCAGGCGCAGGAGATCATCGAGGCGTGCCTGCCGCACTCGGGTGGCTCTATTCGTCTGGGCATTACGGGTGTGCCGGGGGCTGGAAAGTCATCGTTTATTGAGGCTATAGGAGATATGGTCACCTCGCTCGGCTACAAGCTTGCGGTGCTGGCCATCGACCCCAGCTCGGAGCGAAGCGGCGGCTCGATTCTGGGCGATAAGACCCGCATGGAGAGCATCTGCTCCAATCCCAATATCTTTATCCGCCCCTCGCCATCGGCCGGTTCGCTGGGCGGTGTGGCGCGAAAATCTCGCGAGACGATCATCCTCTGCGAGGCGGCGGGATTCAACGCCATCTTTATCGAGACAGTCGGTGTGGGGCAATCTGAAACTATGGTGCACTCGATGGTCGACATGTTTCTTATGTTGCAGATCTCGGGTGCCGGCGATGAGCTGCAGGGCATTAAGCGAGGCATTATGGAGATGGCCGATATGGTTGTTATCACCAAGGCCGATGGCGACAATCTTATGCGCGCCAGGCTCGCTAAGGCGCAGTTTGAGGGGGCGCTTATGCTCTTTCCGCTTGCCGAGTCGCAAATTAGAACTAAGGTGTACACCTGCTCAAGCTATGAGAAAACCGGACTGGAGGAGGTGTGGAAGTGGATCGAGGAGTTTATCGACACCTGCAAGAGCAATGGCTACTACACCTTTAATCGCAATCGCCAGCAGAAGCATTGGATGTATGAGTCTATAAATCAGGCTCTGATGTCTAGTTTCTATGACGATCCTAAGATTGCCGCCCTGGTCGATGAGTGTGAGGCGCGCGTGTTGAGCTCAACGCAGAGCCCATTTACCGCCGCTAGAGAGCTGCTCGACAGCTATTTCGAGAGGCATAAGTAGTGTTAAAGTATAGAGCGCAGCAGGAAACAACCCGCTGCGCTCATTTTTTTTATAGTGGCTTAGGTAGCTCAATTTCGATAAATCTAAACAATCCGCAGGGCACGCCGATATCCATCGTATTTGATGATGGCGTTAGCATCTCGCCCGAGAGCAGGTCGGTCACCTTCACCGGTTTGATGGTATTGAATCGAACTTTGGCGGTGCGATCATCTGGGTTTATGTAGCCGCCATCAATTAGCGTCAGTCGCAGATGTGTAGGATCGATCTGCGTAAGCACCCACGCTACATCCTCGCCCTCAAGAGAGATAGGCAGTTTTTTGGCGCCCTCCTCTATCGCCTCGGCTACAACTTTGTAATACTCGTCGGCGACATATCTCCTCTTGCCATCAGCCGAGAAGTAGCTCTTGCCATCGGTGATAAACTCCTTGGCAATATCTTTATATATGGGGTGCAGCTTTGAGATCATATCGCCACGCGGAGCACTCTTATCGGCAAATGCACCCTCCTGAGGTGGGGTGATCAGCACAAGTCCATTTGGTGTTGGAGGCAGGAAGTTTAACCTGCGATCCTTAACACCCGAGGCGTATGCCGAGAAGTCCCAGGCGTTGACCGGAGCGCCAGGCCATGTGCCATTCATGCGGCTAAATACCATTTTGTTTTTCTGTTCCCGTCTCTTATCATAGCGCACCGTCCACTTGGTGTCGGTTCCCTCGGCCATGTAATCCTCGTCGGGGTACTTCATTCCTAGGTGCACGGGCGAGAAACTGAGGATATCCTCGCGCTTAGGGGAGTAGAGCAGCCCCTTGGCGATTAGATCGAAGTAGATCGAGAGATAGTCGTCATCGACCTGAAAATTGTTGATATATGAGGCACCATAAGAGGTGTGGTAGATCAACATCCTTAAAAAGTGGCTAGGCAGGCGCTGATAACCAAATTGGCGCGAGCGGTCGAATGACACATTGTCCATAATGGCGCGCGTGCCCCAGCTATCGACCGCGCCGCTAGCCCAGATGCCTACACGGCCGGCGATGGTTAGATCCATCGTCTTGTCGGTGGTCTCCTCCATTGATGGCACGAACACCGAGGCATACTTGCCCGATAGCAGATCACGCCATGGGGTGAGATAGGTGCTGCCGAGCCAGAAGATATCCTTTGTGCGCATATACATCTTGGCGGTTTTTCCCTCGGCATACTCTGCTATAGGGTAGATGTGGGTCTGCATTAGATACTCCACCTCGCTGCCATGGCCGCCTAGTTCAGGCCAGAAAAGCACGATTGGCTTCTTAACGCTGTTTGCTTTATCTATCGCCTCCTTTATTGTTGGGAGACCATAGTAGTAGGGGTCGTTTCCGTGACCGCCCCAAGCGAACATTCCATTTGTACCCTCTAGCGAAGCTGTTAGCTGCTTTACAGCCTCGTCGTGTGTTAGATCATATACGTTGCGGGTGCTTCGCTTTAGGCGCAACTCTCTGTTTGAGATGGTGTCGCGATTCCACTCCTCGCACCTCTCTATTGATTTTGCCCAGGTGTTTTCAAGCAGAATAGGGCTTGTATAATTCTTCTCTATATTATCAAGAACAGCCAGCGATTTGGCTGTGCTGCCACCCTCGTTGAGCAGGTATATCGGTAGCTGCTCGCGCTCATAGCTCGGCTTTTGGAATGAGGCTAGCTGCCTCTCGGCTATGGCGTGGTTCTCCACCATCTTGGCATACTTTCCTGTGGGCTTGATATTACGATAGGCATCCATCCAGCCTCTATCTTCTGTATCTAAGATATATACACAGCTGCCTCCGCTCTGCTCGCTGGCGATAAGTAGAGTTTTGCCATCATCACACCAAATATCGTTAAAGGCATATTTCAGAGATATGCGCGTTGCGCTACTCATATTGAGCGAAGGATCAGCAATATATGTATCTGTTCCAAATACCGTCATAAGCTTTTTATTGGTGCCTTTGCCAAGCTCTACACCTTGAATTACTACATATCCAGTCGGTATGATCTTTGGGATCTTTCTGTCGTTGAATTTTTTTGTGGTTAGATTGAATATCGAGAATCCCGACTCTTTAATATGTGACGAGGCACCAACATAGATATCATCCTTGCCATCACTATCGAGATCCATAATCTTCATATCGCCAAGCGTCCTACCAACCGTTGTTGTCACCTTCTGCGAGCGGTATGGGGTGGTGCTCAATGGGTCGAAGAGGTAGAAGTGACCCTTGACATTCATGTGGTTATTTGAGCCCAGAACAACTATCGCCTCCTTGCCGTTGCTCTTTTTGATCGGGCGGATAAAGTTTGGTGTGCAGATGTTTGATGGTGGGTTGTCGGTAGCAAATTTTGAATAGGGCGTCTCTAGCGAGTAGGCGCTTGATGGCAGAGTTAGCTTTAGCTTGCCATCGGCCTCTAGGTAGTAGATATTTAGATCTCTACCGCCGCAGACAACATAGCTGGTTTTACCATCCTTTACCGCGCATACGGCATACATCGGAGTCTCGCTCGGGCAGAAGCTCCAGAGCACCTTGCCCGTTTTGTCGAGGCAGTATGTTGCACCATTAGCGCTGGCCACGAGAGTCTCATCGCTGCCATCGCCATTTATATCGGCGCACCACACATCGTGGTTCATGATGCCATCTCCTATCTCGGTTGTCCATAATATCTCTCCATCGTGCGAGATGGCTAGGATTGCCCCCTCATAGCTGGAGGCTATAACGATGGGCTTGCCATCAAATTTTGCGCTGCGAACCTTCATTATGGTTCGCCCTGTGTCGATCGTCTTTAGTGGGCTAGCTGTCGCCAGCGTTGTTATGCAGACCATACAGATGGCCAGCAGCAGGGTTTTTGTTGTTTTCATTAGAGTGGGCAAAAGGGTTTTATTTTATATTTAGGTGTGAATTGATCTCCATAACTTGAGGGGCGTACTCCGCCATAAGGTCGACCCTCACCCTGGCGCGGCGCAGATTGTAGGCGCCCTGGCAGCAGACAAAGCACGAGGGCTCATACATGGCAAAGAGCACGTGCGAGAAGCCATGTTCAAGGATCAGCTCCGAGCAGCTTTGCCCCTCGCTCGAACGCGAAGAGCAGGGCTCTAGCGAGGCGTAGATCTTGCCGCCGCTAAGATCTGCCCCAGCCTCTAGCGCCTTGTAGATGGCGATCTGCTCGGCGTGGTGCGTGGGAGATCCCTCATGGGTGTAGCCCTCGAATATCGCTCCATCGCGCGTGACGACCACCGCGCCAACCCTGTAGCAGCTAGCGCATGGGGGCGAGAGGCGCGAGATATCTACGGCGCGCTGCATATATATATGGTCACTCTTCGATAGGTTTGGTATAAGGTGATAGGTCGAGACCTCCATTCCTCCAAGATTTTGCTCAGTATGCGGAAAGGTGTCGAGAATTAGTGGCGGCACAAAGCGAGGGGCGCTCCTATCGGCCACCCGCACAGCTGGGTTGCGAGCAATGCGCACATCGTCGGCTAGACGCTCGACGAGAAACATCTCCAAAATCTGCGAGCCCCCCTCCACAAAGAGTGAATTGATGCCGCGGCGCTCTAGCTCGGTGATTATATGGGCGGCGTTGATCTTCTGGCAAAGCACAACCTCCGCTAGAGCCTCTAGCTCGGGACGAGGGGTTGTTGAGAAGAGAATGACGGGGCTCTCTCCCTGGTGGAATATACGAAGCGAGGGGTCGATATACCCATCGCTGCTGACGATAATTCGCCGAGGCTCGCGCCCTATATCTTTGGTTCTGAGCGTTGGGTTGTCGCGGCGCAGGGTCTCGGCGCCAATTAAAATAGCGTCGTGCGAGCGCCTTAGCTCGTATATCTGCTCCCAATCCTCGGCTGTGGATAAAACCAAGCGATTGGGGCTCATGTCATCAATATAGCTGTCGGCCGAGGTGGCCACGGATAGCATTGTTCTCATTGTGGGTGAAAAATTGGTTATTACAAATATAAGTATAAAAATTCATAATTCATAATTACTAGTGATGCGTTAACTTTTTAAATTCAACTGTAATTGATTGATATGTAAATATTTGAAGCTAATATTTGAATAAACGATTTGAATTATAATTTTATTAAC
>JBCQTD010000008.1:67686-69423 GCA_047178725.1 Rikenellaceae bacterium | reverse complement strand
CGACTTCTCGCAACAGGATTGGAAGAAGTTGGACGATGCTCTGATGGCGAAGATCGCACGTGAGTATATGATGAAGATGGGAATACTCGACACGCAGTATATCGTCGGTCGCCACCACGACAAGATGCACCCCCATTGCCACATAATTTTTAATCGTGTGGATAACTATGGGCGCAGCATTAGCGACTCCAACGATCAATACCGCTCGGAAAAGATTTGCAAGGAGTTGACACGAAAGCACGGATTGTACTTTGCTGATGGCAAGGATAAAGTGAAGCGACAGAGATTGCGAGGCAAGGATAAGACGAAGTATAGAATATATGATTCACTTGTCAAGAATGTGCCACTCTCGAAGTCGTGGGCGGAGCTTGAAGATAGGTTGCGAAGAGATGGAATTGAGGTTGGCTACAAAACCAAAGGCTTGACATCGCAGATTGAGGGTGTGAGGTTCACGACTGACAACACAACTTTTAACGGCTCAAAAGTAGATAGGCAGTTTAGCTACTCGAAGATTGACTTTGCGCTACGCCAGAATCAGCGAGAGGAGCAACGAGAGTCACAGCAATCTTTTGTTCCTCAATGGAATATTGAGCAGTCGAAGCCTCAAGAGCAGAGCGAGAACTTATTAGGCGGAGCGTTGGGACTCCTTGACTTCACAGACAGTCCAGAGATTGACACGGAGGAAGAGGCATTCCGCAGGTCGATGCAGAAGAAGAAAAAGCCTCAGAGAAGAATGAAATTCTAAACCCGATCATTGCAAGGCGGCGAAATTTCAAAGATTGAGCAGCATTCTCTTCAGTCGTGTACCTTAGTACACTCCTTTCAGAGCCTACTACCCAATCTTCAAAATTTCATCCACCTATCAATAATCGATAAAACCAAAGTAATATGAACGAGAGTTTATTAAGAGACCTCCACGAAACAGAGATGGAGGGACTTACAGAGCTAAAATCAGCCATCAAAGAGTTGGCAGAGACGCCCACCGCATCGCCTACCGATGTTGCAAAAGTGCAGATGATGCTTGCCAATATCAAGTTGCCAGCGCAGGATTATACAGAGCTGAAACAGTATATCTACAATACCATAATGTCGACAGCGTCGAATACCAATACGCAGATTGCAGGGGTTGATAAACTTGTGCGCAGTTATAACAGCGATCTGGTCGGCATCTATAATTCTATTGATAAGCGACTTGCAGAGTTGGCGGAACAGCAACAGCAAGACAAGAAACCACAAGTGCATATCCATCGGTTAGATTTTACTTCGTGGAAAGTTTTCGTAGCGGTTATCTCCTTAGGAGTGATTGCATTCGGTGCAACTTGCTATACCCTAAAGCAACAGATCGAGATAGATGAGTTGAGAGCCAACGATCTTAAATATCGCTATATCAAGATGGTAGGCGACATAGATGACAGGTTAGTTTATGACCTCGAAGAACTGATCTACAAGGATAAAGATGGCAAAGTTCTCAAAGAGATGAAGAAGCAGATCGAAGATTATGAGCGAGCCATCGAGCTGAAAATCAGAGCCGAGGAGCAGGCAAGGCTTAATCAGGCGGAATCCGCAAAACTCGATAAGCAGATCAAGGAACTTCAGAAAAAGTAACGTAATGGGGTTTTTAGGAATGTAACCCCTCCCCCTTTGCATAATGCTGGATGCGCCTCGGCAATTCAAGCTGGGCTTGATTGCGCTCGGCTTTCACAGCATTTGTGCGCAAAGGTATCACAACAAATCCAA
>JBCQTD010000008.1:0-67676 GCA_047178725.1 Rikenellaceae bacterium | reverse complement strand
CAACCATTCAAGAGTATATAAACTGCCTACGGCAGCTCTTGAGTGGTTGGATTTCTTGTTAAATGCTGGTCGCTACCAAATGTGAATGGGTTGGTGTGGACAATGATATCCACAAACTCTATTGCTAATATAGCATATAAAAATAAAGAAAATTTATTATATTTGTAGAAAATAAATCATATTTATGAGAACTACACCCATTGAAATAGACGCAGAGAACCCATTTGCCAACTGCAAGCTAAACCGAGAGCGATATGCAGACGTGCTAACATCTATTGTTGAGTCATACAAGGATGGCTTCGTTTTGGCGATTAATGGTAAATGGGGAACAGGCAAGACCACGTTTATGAATATGTGGAGGCAGTCACTGGAGAATAAAGAGTACAGAACAATATATTTCAATGCTTGGGAGAATGATTTTACCTCAGAACCTATGGTGGCTATACTTGGCGAGCTAAAATCGCTGACAGCAACCGAAAACTCTCTCTTTGATAATATCCTTGAGAAGAGTGCTAAATTTTCCTCTGCTATTCTCCCTATTCTTGCAAAGACTGCAGCTACATTAGCAGGGTTTGGAGGTGTTGCTGATGCTATAGAGAAAACATCAGAAGCAGCACTCTGTCTTATTAACAATGAGATCGAAGAATACGACAAAAAGAAAGAAGCGTTAAGTGAGATCAAAAAGGATCTGGCAGAGTTCATCAAAGAGAATTGCGGTGATAAGCCCCTTGTATTTATTGTCGATGAGTTAGACCGATGTCGCCCTGACTATGCTGTAGAGGTACTGGAGAAGATCAAACACCTCTTTGCTGTCGAAGGTGTAGTGTTTGTTTTGTCGATAGATAAGGAGCAGTTGGGACACGCTGTTTGTGGATATTATGGAAGTGCGAAGATTGACTCACGAGAATATCTTCGCAGGTTTGTAGATTTGGAATATACGATACCAGAGCCTGATTACAATTTATATACAAATCATTTATGTGAAACAAGTGGAGTCGATTCAATCAAAAGTGCCATATCTGATACTTCTCAGCGAGAGTATATTGTTAGTATTATCGGACACTACTGCAAGAATGGACGTTTTTCTCTGCGACAAATAGATAAAATTTTTGCCCTCGCTAAGATTACGATGCGATCAAGTCCGATGACAAGTCTAAAATTTGAAATAGCAGTGTTATTGATTATCATAAAAGAATTTCACTCTAAATTGTATGGAGAGTTAAAGAATTCAGAGAATAACGTACAGAACATCGCAAATCTATTTGACGAGGAGTTTAAAGATTATTATAAAGATCAAGAGGCTTTGGATGTAAACCCATTGTACTTTTATGGCATAACAGTACGTATCTTGATAATGTTTAATAACAACAATAGAGTAGTCGACAATGTAATCAAAGCAGACGGTAGTTTGGCATTTAAATATTTAAGCTTTGAGAACATTAAGGATCAATTGCAATCATATGGAATCGACAACCACTTTCAATATAATGAAAAATCGAAACTGTCCTACTACATAAATGCAATAGACCTACTATCCACTTTAAAAGTTTAAGCACACAATGGCAACCATATCATACAAAACAGCAGAGGAGCGACTCAGGGAGTTGGCTCACGACACATCGGCAACGGAGCTGATATACGACCTATTGCGCATCTTCGGAGGCGTGAGCGAGGCGAGTATCGACCGCATCAAGGAGGGTAAGAGCAATGCAAACCTCTCAAAAGATGGAACAACCGTACTCACAAAGTTCGGCACTCCAAAGCGCACCGTTGCCTACCGCCCAGCTACTGCCGAGACTCTGCACGAGGAGCTTCAACACCTCAAAGACGACCCCAAAGTCACTAAGCATGCAGCTCGACTGCTCATCGTCTCTGATGGCACAAAGATATTAGCCTACGACCCCAAGGAGGACGAGGAGTACGACAACGATGTAGCTCTGCTCCACAAAGACTACGACTTCTTTATGCCCTTGATGGGTGTCGAGCGATTCCGCAACGACGAGGAGAATGATGCCGATGTCAAGGCATCATACATTATGGCGAGGATCTACGACGACATCCGTCGCTACAACGAATTAGAAAGCGACGAGCAGATTCACGCCCTCAATATCTTCCTCACACGCCTATTGTTCTGTTTCTTTGCCGAGGATACAGGTATCTTCCCCAAGGATCTCTTCACGCAATCCATCAACGACTATACGCTCAATGATGGTTCAGATTTGGGCGAATACATCGAGGCAGCATTTGATATTATGAACATCGAAAGCCCGATCGTCAGAGAGCAGATGCCGACCAAGATTAGCCAATTCCCCTACGTCAATGGAGGTCTGTTTGCTCAGCACTTCGCCATTCCCCATCTCTCGGCTCGCACTCGCAGGCTGATATTGAAGTGTGGCGGTTTCAACTGGGCAGAGATTAACCCCGACATCTTTGGTTCGATGATTCAAGCGGTTATCCGCCCTGAGGATCGTGCAGGTTTGGGACTTCACTACACCTCGGTGCCAAATATTATGAAGGTTATCCGCCCTCTATTCTTGGACGAACTGCACGAGGCGGTTAATGCTGCTAAGAACAGCGAAAAGGAGCTGAATAAGTTGCTGATTAGATTGTCGAAGATGAAGTTCTTTGACCCTGCCTGCGGTAGTGGAAACTTTTTGATTATCACCTACAAGGAGCTACGCAAGTTGGAGAATATCATTTGGAAGTTGATTATCGAACTTAACCACGGTCAGATGATCGCTCCATTCTCGAATATCAAACTCACGCAGTTCTACGGCATCGAGCTTGACGAGTTTGCGCAGGAGACAGCGATATTGTCATTGTGGTTGGCGGAGCATCAGATGAATACACACTTCTCTAAGGAGTTCCACATCTCGGTGCCAGCCCTACCTCTCCACGCAAGCGGTCACATCGTCCACGGCAACGCTTGTCGCTTGGATTGGAGTGTCGTCTGCCCACACTCAGCCGAGGAGGAGGTTTATATTATGGGCAATCCGCCTTATTTGGGGAGTAGTGTGCAGAGTGACGAGCAGAAATCAGATTTAGATTTTGTTTTCAATGGCGGCTTTGGTTACAAAAATTTGGATTATATTTCAGCTTGGTTTTATCTCGCTGCGAAATACTCTTTAAATTCAAATGTTAAATCAGCATTTGTTACAACAAACTCAATTTGTCAGGGTAAGCAAGTTTCGTATTTGTGGGAGCCTTTGCGTGAAATGGGAATACAAATATTTGTTGCGTATTCATCTTTCAAATGGAATAACAATGCAAAATACAATGCAGGAGTAACAGTTGTAATAATTGGAATTTGTCACGAGATCATAATTAAAAAACGTAAACTGTATATTAATGACACATATAAGGTTGTTAGCAATATCAATGCATATCTAACCGATTATAGAGATGTTTATATAAAATCTATATCACAGCCAATATCAAAATTTCCAGAAATGTTATTTGGTAGCAAGGCAACAGATGGAGGTTCATTGTTAATGAATAGTTCAGAACGAGATGCATTTGTGAATATTTATCCAAACTGTTCGCATTTAGTTAAGCGATTTATTGGTTCTGACGAATTTATAAATGGGGCAAATCGTTTCTGCTTTTGGATTGAGGATAAACAAAAGGATATAGCTTTTAATAACCCAGAACTCAATAGACGACTAAATATGTGTCAAGATATGAGAGCAAATAGCAAGAAAATACCGACACAAAAATTAGCTGCTACACCTTGGGCATTTGGCGAAAGACGCTATTCAGAGTCTGATTCAATAATAGTTCCACGTGTATCTTCCGAGCGTAGAGTATATATCCCTATGGGATTTATGGATGCTGGAACAGTTATATCTGATTCTGCTTTTGCGATATACGATGCTCAAGTGTGGCTATTTGGAATTTTAACCTCAAAGATGCATATGGCGTGGGTGAAAGCTGTTGGTGGCAAATTAGAGGAGCGAATTAGATATTCTGCAACAATATGCTACAACACCTTCCCATTCCCAAAGATCAAAAACGATCAGAGGGAGGAATTAGAGAGATACGCAGAGGAGGTGCTATTAACCCGTGAGGATTTTCCAGAGCTAACATTAGCGCAGCTCTATGACCCCGAGAAGATGCCCCAATCGTTGCGTGATGCCCACCGAGCGTTAGACCTCGCAGTAGAGCGTTGCTACCGCCCCGAACCATTCACCTCCGACGAAGAACGCCTCGAACACCTCTTCCGCCTCTATGAGAAAATGACTAAAAAATAGATGCTATGCAAACATTAGTAGACATATCATACGACCAAACAGGTAAATCATCATCGACAGATGCGATGGGTATGCGTGAGATGCAGCGCAAGGCTTACGAGGCTCGTGAGCACCAATATATCTTGCTCAAAGCTCCGCCTGCATCGGGTAAGTCTCGTGCGCTGATGTTCCTCGCTCTCGACAAGACCGAGAGGCAGGGGTTGCGTAAGTGTGTCGTGGCGGTTCCTGAAAAGACTATTGGTCGCTCGTTTCAAAACACTGACCTCAAAAAGTTTGGGTTCTTTGCCGATTGGAGGGTTGCGACATATTACAACCTTTGCGACTCGGAGAATGAAGTGGACAAGGGTAAGCGATTTGAGGAGTTTTTGCGAGATGAAAGTGTGAAGAATCTTGTTTGCACTCACTCAACGTTGCGTAATGTCATAGCTAAGATAGATGAGAAGTTGCTTGATAATTGTGTTATTGCGATAGATGAGTTTCACCACGTGTCGGCTGATGCTAACAATATCTTGGGCGATATTATTGGTCGCATAATGGCCAACACATCGGCTCATATCATCGCTATGACTGGTTCGTATTTCCGTGGCGATGCAGTGCCTGTGTTGCGTGCCGAGAGTGAGCGTAAGTTCTTCCCTGTGACATACAACTACTATCAGCAACTCAATGGTTATAGGCACCTCAAAAGTTTGGGGATTAGTTATGCTTTCTACACTGGCAGATATATTGATGCACTTGGCGAGGCGTTGGACACCACAAAAAAGACGTTGATACATATTCCATCGGTCAATTCGAGAGCTTCGACTGGTGATAAGTATGATGAGGTTAGGCGCATTATAGCTTATATTGGCGATGTTGTAGAGATAGATTACGAGCGTAGACTCAATAAAGTTCGCACTCCAGATGGACGAATATTGACTGTAGCCGACTTGGTGGAAGATGATGCGAAAGATCGTCAGCGTTTGCAGGCTTATTTGCAACGTATGCAAGGTCGTGATGCTATGGATATTATCATTGCTCTCGGAACTGCTAAGGAGGGTTTCGATTGGGAGTGGTGTGAGCGTTGTTTGACCATTGGTGTGCGTGGATCGCTCACCGAAGTGGTGCAAATTATTGGTCGCTGTACTCGTGATTGCGAGGGTAAGGAGCGAGCTGAATTTGTAAATCTCATCGCTTGTCCAGATGCTCAGCAAGAGAAGGTCGAGGTGGCAGTAAATGATATGCTTAAAGCTATATCTGCATCGCTCTTGATGGAGCAGGTGTTGGCTCCGCAGTGGAACTTCCGCACAAAGCGAGATGAGGATGACAAGAGCGATGATGCTACAATCGTAATTGAGGGATTGAAGCCGCTATCGTCGGCTAAGGTTCAACACATTGTCGAGAGTGATATGAATGAGCTTATTGCAACGTTATACAACAGCAATATAATTCAGAGTGCCATAGGCGAGGGCATTGCTCCAGAAGTGGTTACGCAGGTGTTGATACCAAAGATTATTGAGGAGAAATACCCCGATCTAACGGACGAGGAGTGCGAGGAGGTGCGACAACGTTTGGTGCTTGAGACAAACACCAAAGGTGCTGAGATAGAGGTGCGTAATGATGGCGAACGATTTATGAAGGTTGGCGATAGATTTGTCAATATTGATGAGATCTCTATCAATATGATTGATGCTGTTAATCCATTTCAGCGCGCCTATGCTATACTCTCGAAATCGGTTACTGTCGAGGTGTTGGGTACAATTCAGAATGTGATTGAGTCGAAACGTATAGATATGGATATTGCTGAGGCTGTAACACTATTTAAAATTCACGTTAAGGCTTATCAGCAAAAGTATGGTAAGTTGCCAGAGATAACCGATCCTGACCCATTTGTGAGACGTATGGCGCAGGCTGTAGCATTTATTACTCGAAAGAAGCAGGAGTCTTTTACACAAAATAGCTAACTATGAATTGGGAAGAGCAACTTGGTGAGATATTTAACGACCCTATATTTGCAGATGTAAAGCCTGCGGCTGTGCAAGTGACTTCTAACGATAGATTGTTGGCTGCATTTGAGGAGGTCAATAGATTTTATGACGAGCATAATCGCTTGCCATCGAGTGATGGTGGAATCAAAGAGAAGGGGTTAGCACGTAGATTTGAGTCTATCGTTTGTGATCTTGACAAGCAGAAACATTGCTTGCCTTATGATCGTCACGGGCTGATACAGATCAAAGAGGCAGATGTAAATTCGGAATTGGAGTCGATATTTAACGACCCAATATTTAATATTGACACTCAAAGCCAATCGCTTTTTGTAGTACCTGAACACCTTAAAAAGGAGGTTGTGGAGAAGAGTGAAGCTGATTTTGTAGCTCAGCGCAGAAAGTGTGAGGATTTTGACAAATACAAGCAGCGGTTCATAGATGTTCACAAAGAGTTGAAAGATGGGTCAAGGCGAGTTATGAAATTTTCGGAGGCGCAGCTCCAAGAGGGTGCTATGTTCTTAGTTGGTGGAGTGTTGGTATTACTCAATAAAATCTTTGAGAAGAAAGTTGATAAGAATTATAAAACAGATGGTCGAACTCACTGCATTTTCGAGAATGGAACGGAATCAAATATGCTTCTACGTTCATTGGGTAAGGCGATCTATTTAGATGGATATGCAATAACCGAGAGCTGCGAGAGAGATGAATCGTATTTAAAAGAGCAATTTAATATCGAGAGTGAGGATATAGCGACTGGCTATATCTATGTTTTGCGCTCTAAGTCCGACAACCCTGCAATTTCGCAATATAAGGATTTATATAAGATTGGATTCACCACAACATCGGTAGAGGAGCGAGTGGCTAATGCTTCAGCTGAAACTACATATTTGCTCGCTGATGTTGATATTATTGCTACTTGGAAAACATATAATCTCAATACAAGCTACTTCGAGACGATGCTACATAGGTTATTTGACCAAGTGCAGTTGCAAGTAAAGATTCATCACACCTCGGGAGCGGTGATTGTGCCTCACGAGTGGTTTATTGTACCTCTGCCAATCATTCGCAACGCAATTGACTATATTATCAAGGGGGTAGCAGTAAGCTATAATGCAGAGCAACAGTTGCTCGAAGAGCATAAATTGAAGAAGCTGTCAGATAACGTGGATCTCGCGAAGCTAAAGAAGCTGCCATTTGCCGTTACTGAGGTATTCATCAAAGAGGTGCTAAGTGGTACACGCAAAACTATAGAGCGAAAGATTAAACAATCGAATATTAGCAAATTCACCTATCAAGACAAAGGCGACAGCAAACGTTGGCTAATCGAATATGATGCTATCAAACTAACGGCAAACAATGGTGCTAAGCGTTCTGTGGTCGTAGTCGCTGTTTCGGAGATTAAGTTTGATAGAGATAATAATAGTGTTATCTATACCTTGGGGGGTATTATTGCAGTAGAATGATATTTATGTCGTTAAAACAAAAAAATATCACATTTTTAATTACCGGGTGTAAAAATGGGTGTAAGCAGACCTAACTATCTGATTTACACCCATTATCTGTGGAGATGGCGGGAGTCGAACCCGCGTCCAAACGAGGAGCCCAAGAGCTTTCTACACGCTTAGTTATCTATTAATCCTTCTTCTCTGCCCCGGCTGATAACCACCTAGACAGAGACCCAGTCTCTAAATTTCGCCCTGTGCTCGAGACCCTGCGCCACGGCTATCTCTAAATTGTTGATACCCCATATGAGCCGCCATTAAAGAGCGGAACAGCAGCCCGGGATACTCGTCATGCAGCTAACCTTGAGCCGCTTGATTAAGCCCTATTTTCCTTGAAAATTAGGCAGCGAGTGCATAGCTTGAATTGCCATTTGAAATTTGAGCATTAGGATTTACGAGCCACCACACAAAGCTCGGCGTGCTTACAATCAACCTCTACCCGCTGTCAAAACCGGTCATCCCCATTTTGTTTTTGCGCTTAAGAAAGATTAATAGCAAATATGAGGCAAAGATAGCTCTTTTTTTGGATTATTCTACATGTGAATTGAAAAAAATTACTACCTTTGTAGATATATGCTCACTAATGCATAGCGACTAAACAATGAACAAAGACAAGGTAATTGAGCTTAAAAATATCGCCATTTATCACACCTCAAACCCCTTTGCGATAGCTTCGCGCAGGCGCACTATTCGCCAGGGCGAGTTGATCCTTTCGGATATATCCCTGGATATACACGAGGGCGAGATGGTCTATTTGATTGGCAGGGTTGGCAGCGGAAAGAGTTCTCTTCTGAAAACCCTATACGCCGAGCTTCAGCTCCTCTCGGGCGAGGGTCGCGTGGCGGGCTATAACCTCAGAAAGCTTAAAAGAGGTGAGATACCATACCTTCGTCGCAAGATGGGTATCGTATTCCAAGATTTCCAGCTTCTGAGCGATCGCAACGCCTATATGAACCTGGAGTATGTGATGAGGGCAACCGGCTGGCGCCGCGAAGGGGAGATTCGCAAGCGAATAGACGAGGTGCTAGAGATGGTCTCGCTCCAGAGCAAGGGCTACAAGATGCCATTTGAGCTCTCGGGCGGAGAGCAGCAGCGACTCACAATAGCGCGCGCGCTGCTCAACTCACCCAAGATAATCCTGGCCGACGAGCCGACGGGTAATCTCGACCCAATCACCGCTGATGGCATAATGAAGCTCTTTACAAAAATCGCCGAGAGCGGCTGCGCGGTAGTTATGTCTACACACAACACAACCCTCATTGAGGAGTTTCCCGCCAGGACAATACTATTCTCGGGAGGGACAATCAAAGAGGTTAAACTATAGAAATTGATTTAAACAAAATATGAGTACGCAAGAAGAGACAACAAACAACGGAGAATATTCAGCATCAAATATCCAGGTGCTAGAGGGATTGGAGGCTGTACGCAAACGCCCGGCCATGTATATTGGCGACACCGGCGAGAAGGGTCTACACCATCTAGTTTATGAGGTGGTAGACAACTCGATCGACGAGGCATTAGCTGGCCATTGCAGCCATATATCGGTTATCATCAACGAGGACAACTCAATATCGGTGTCGGACAATGGTCGAGGCATCCCGGTAGATTACCATGAAAAGGAGAAGAAATCTGCCCTGGAGGTTGTTCTAACGGTTCTCCACGCTGGCGGAAAGTTCGACAAGGGAAGCTACAAGGTCTCTGGCGGTCTGCACGGTGTGGGTGTCTCGTGCGTTAATGCACTCTCAACCCTGCTTGTTGCTGAAATTCACAAGAATGGCAAAATCTATCGCCAGAGCTACTGCAAGGGTACTCCCACATCGCAGGTTGAGGTTGTGGGCGATTGCTCTGATCGAGGCACTACCGTAACGTTCAAGCCCGATAGCGAGATCTTCACCCAGACAACAGTATACAAATATGAGATCCTAGCCAAGCGCCTGCGCGAGCTGGCATTTCTAAACAAGGGCATCCACCTATCGCTCACCGACAAACGCGAGGAGGAGGGCAGAGAGGGCGATCGCAGCGAGGAGTTCTACTCAGAGCAGGGTCTTAAGGAGTTTGTCAAATACCTTGATGCCACCCGCGGCGAGCCCATCGTCGAGTCGATTATCTATATCGACACCGAGAAGAGCGGCGTGCCGGTAGAGGTTGCCATGCAGTACAACAACTCCTTTTCGGAGAATGTGCACTCTTATGTGAATAATATCAACACCATCGAGGGTGGTACCCACCTTACGGGCTTCCGCCGCGCTCTAACTCGCACACTTAAGCGCTATGCCGACGAGTCGGGCATGCTCGCAAAACTTAAGTTCGAGATCAATGGCGATGACTTCCGCGAGGGGCTCACCGCTGTAGTATCTGTAAAGGTTGCCGAGCCTCAGTTTGAGGGTCAGACCAAGACCAAGCTGGGAAATGATGAGGTTTCGGCCGCAGTAGATCAGGCCATGTCGGCAGCACTTACTCAATATCTAGAGGAGAATCCAAAGGATGCCAAGGCGATCGTGCAGAAGGTTATCCTCGCTGCCACAGCGCGCCACGCAGCGCGCCACGCTCGCGAGATGGTGCAGCGCAAGACAGGACTTTCGGGGGCAGGACTTCCAGGCAAACTCTCAGATTGCTCTAGCCGCGACCGCTCCATTGCTGAAATCTTCTTTGTCGAGGGAGACTCGGCGGGTGGTACTGCAAAACAGGGGCGTAACAGTAAGTTCCAAGCCATCATGCCTCTTCGCGGTAAGATACTAAACATCGAGAAGGCACAGGAGCATAAGATGTGGGAGAGTGAGGAGATCAAAAACATCTTCACCGCGCTAGGCGTAAAGATTGGCACCGAGGAGGATAGCAAGGCGCTAGACATCAGCAAGCTTCGCTACAACAAGATCGTAATCATGACTGATGCCGATGTCGACGGTAGCCATATTGCAACTCTTATCCTGACATTCTTCTTCCGCAAAATGAAGGAGCTGATCGAGAATGGCCACATCTATATCGCGACACCACCACTCTACCTTATTAAAAAAGGCAAGCAGGAGAGATACTGCTGGAGCGAGAGTGAGCGCGAGGCGGCTGTATCGGATTATGGCTCTAAGGGAGTTCACATCCAGCGCTATAAAGGTCTTGGAGAGATGAACGCCAGGCAGCTATGGGAGACAACCATGGATCCAGATACAAGAATCTTGCGCCAGGTGACTATCGACAACGCCGCTGAGGCTGATCGCGTCTTCTCGATGCTGATGGGTGACGAGGTACCGCCGCGTCGCGAGTTTATCGAGCAGAATGCACACTACGCCAACATCGACGCCTAAGGGATGATCGGCATAGTTGTAGCTATGAGCCGCGAGGCGGAGCTAATAAAAAATCAGATGGAGAGCATAAGCAGCGAGAGTCACGCTGGCATGCTCTTTACCTGTGGTTCGCTAGCCGGCCGCGAAGTGGTTCTCGCCCAAAGCGGCATCGGCAAGGTGTGCGCTGCGGTGGGAATAAGCGAGATGATATCGAGATACAACCCCTCACATATAATAAATAGCGGCGTTGCAGGCGGGTTGTCAGATACTCTGCGTGTTATGGATATTGTAGCTGGCAGCCAGACAACCTACCACGACACATGGTGTGGTGAGGGTAACGCCTGGGGGCAAGTGCAGGGCTATCCAGCTAAATATGAGGCAGACGAAGAGCTGCTAAATATCGCCACAACGCTACCCGGCGTGAAATGTGGGCTAATATGCAGCGGCGATAGGTTTATCACCTCAGCCGAGGAGCTCGCTCCGATAAAGGAGGCATTCGCCGAGGTGTTGGCCGTTGATATGGAGAGCAATGCTATGGCGCAGGTGTGCTATATGTATGGCGTTAAGTTCCTATCACTACGCATTATAAGCGACATTCCGGGCAGCGAAAACCACAACGAGCTATACGAAGATTTCTGGGCTACAGCGCCCGAGCACACCTTCGCAGCGGTTAAAGAGATAATTAAAAAGATAGCATAATGGAGAAGATACCAAGCTTTTCAATCAACCACATAGATCTACTACGCGGCATATATGTCTCGCGCAAAGATTATCTAGGCAGCGAGGTGGTGACCACATTCGACATTAGAATGAAGGAGCCCAACCGCGAGCCAGCACTCGGCTATGGCGAGCTACACTCGATCGAGCACCTAGCAGCCACCTTTCTGCGCAACCACCCAACATGGGGCGACAAAATTGTTTTCTGGGGGCCAATGGGCTGCTGCACAGGCAACTACTTCCTCCTAAAAGGAGACCTTGAAGCTAAGGATATCGTGCCACTAATGCGCGAGACCTTCGAGTTTATCGCCTCGTTCGAGGGCGAAGTGCCAGGCGCCGCACCACGCGACTGTGGAAACTACCTTCTTCAGAATCTACCCATGGCGCGCTATGAGGCTCGCAAATATCTTGACCAGGTTCTTAATGTTATCACCGAGGCTAATTTGGTCTATCCGATATAACAGACCTACAATATAATAAGTAGTGTAAAACAATTATTGCCATATTTTTAATAGCACTCTTGGAGCGATATTTTTCACTATTAAATTTCAGTATAGAACCACTATATTTTCAATTCAATAGCAAAAAATCTCATCTCCAAAAGCACTCTTAAAAACACACCAACAATTATTTTACCCTACTTAATAGAGGGATCGCTTTTAAAGTGACCCCTCTAATTATTTTATGGATATCGACTATATTATCGACCTAGCATCGCAAGCACTTCGCGGCAGACAGTCTCGGCGTTATAGCCAAACTTCTCGTCAAGCACGGCGGCTGGCGCCGAGTAGCCAAAGTGATCAAGGCCATGGATATAACCATCACCTACAAGCGAGGCGAGAGTTACAGGCAGACCCGAGGTCATACCATAGCGTGGAATACCAACGGGCAGAACGCTCTGCTGATACTCAGCGCTCTGGTCGCGGAACAAGCCCTCGCTAGGGATACTCACGACACGCACGGCAACGCCCTCGGCCTTAAGTAGCTCGGCACCTGCACAAAGAGTCGAAACCTCTGATCCTGAAGCAAGCATAACAACCTGAGGCTGAATGCTATCCAAGACTACATATCCACCCTTAGTAAGCTGCTTCGCCTCCTCTCTGCGCGAGAGCTCAGAGGCGATATCCTTGATATTCTGGCGCGAGAAGATCAAGCCCACAGGGCGCTGCTCCTCAAGTGCCATCTTCCATGAGATCACAGTCTCATCACAATCAGCAGGACGAAGAACAAGCATTGAGCGCTCGCCGCTATGGTTGCGAAGATGCTCGAGAAGGCGAATCTGCGCCTCGTGCTCGATTGGCTGATGCGTAGGCCCATCCTCGCCCACACGGAACGAGTCGTGCGACCATACATATATAACATGAAGGCGCATAAGAGCCGAAAGACGGATCGCAGGCTTCATATAGTCTGAGAATACAAAGAATGTTCCACACGCAGGGATCACACCTCCGTGAAGCGCCATACCATTCATAACGCAGGCCATCGTCAGCTCCGAGACTCCCGCCTGGAAGAACTTACCGCTGAAGTCACCGCGCTCAAAAGCCTTTGTCTTTTTAAGGAAACCATCGGTCTTGTCCGAATTGCAAAGGTCGGCCGACGATACGATCATATTGTCGATCTTCTCGCCATAAACACCCAGCACCTGAGCCGAAGCGCCACGCGTAGGTTGGTTTGGCTTGATCTCCATATTATCGTAATCTATAGCTGGAAGCTCGCCTGATAGGAAGCTATCGAGCTTGGCGGCAAGCTCCACATTTTCGTTGCGCCACTTAGCCTCAACCTCCTTGCGCGAGACAACCCACTCCTTAAGCTCCTCACGGCGCTGAGCATAGATTGCCTTAGCCTCGTCGAAGATTACAAAGGGATTCTCGGCATCACCACCAAGGTTTGAAATTGTGGCTGCGATATCCGCTCCGGCAGCTGTAAGTGGCTGGCCATGAGTAGATACCATATCTTCAAATGAGCTACCGTCCGCCTTGCGCGCACCCTTGCCCATAATAGTCTTACCGATAATTAGCGTTGGTCGCTCGCTCTCCTCGCCAGCATCAATAAGCGCTGCACGAAGCTGATCCACCGAGTGGCCATCGACCGAGATTACGTTCCATCCCCACGCCTGATATTTCATCTCAACATTCTCAGTATCAACCTCATCTACTTTGGTTGAGAGCTGAATATTGTTGGCATCATAATACATAATAAAGTTGCTGAGCCCAAGGTGTCCAGCCACACGGCCAACGCCCTGCGAGATCTCCTCCTGCACAGCGCCATCCGAGATGTAGGCGTAGGTCTTATGCGCCATCCACTCACCAAATCGAGCGACCATAAATCGCTCAACGATAGCGGCACCAAGAGCCATAGCATGACCCTGGCCTAGAGGACCCGAGGTATTCTCCACACCACGCATCATATCCACCTCTGGGTGACCCGGAGTGCAGCTACCCCACTGGCGAAGCGAAGAGAGATCCTCCAAAGAGTAGTTGCCCGCTAGCGCCAAAACAGAGTATAGCATTGGCGACATGTGGCCAGGATCGAGGAATAGTCGATCGCGGAATGGATAATCCATCTTAACTGGATCATAGCGCAAAAATTCGCTGTAGAGTAGATTTATAAAGTCCGCTCCGCCCATAGCGCCACCAGGGTGGCCAGACTTTGCCTTCTCGACCATCGCTGCCGAGAGGATACGGATGTTGTCAGCCGCACGATTAAGTTTTACAGTCTCAAACATTTCTCTTTCTATTTTTTATTATCTTCTATTATCTCCCTCTCTACTCGTGACTTAGCATAATCCAGGGTCACAACAAATTTTTCTACACCCGAAGATGGAATATCAAACATCGTGTCGATCATTATCGACTCGCAGATCGAACGCAGACCACGGGCGCCGAGCTTAAACTCCACCGCCTTATCTACTACATACTCCAACACAGCATCCTCGAACACAAGCTCCACGCCATCCATCTCGAAGAGACGCTTATACTGCCTTACGATAGCGTTCTTGGGATCGGTCAAAATCGAGCGCAGAGCCTCGCGACTCAATGGCTCCATATATGTCAGCACCGGCAGACGACCGATAAGCTCTGGAATAAGACCGAAACTCTTGAGATCCTGGGGTGTGATATGATCCATAATATTGCTCATGCCGACCCTCTTGCCACTAACACTGCCATAGCCTAATGCTCTGGTATTCATCCTCTGGGCGATCTTCTTCTCGATGCCATCAAACGCGCCACCACAGATAAAGAGGATATTCTTGGTGTTGACCTGGATAAACTTCTGATCCGGGTGCTTGCGCCCACCCTGCGGCGGAACATTCACAATCGTGCCCTCCAGGATCTTAAGCAGCGCCTGCTGAACACCCTCGCCCGAGACATCGCGTGTGATGCTTGGGTTATCTCCCTTACGGGCGATCTTATCTATCTCGTCTATAAAAACTATTCCCCTTTCGGCCTGCGCAAGGTCGTAATCTGCCACCTGCAAAAGGCGCGATAGGATACCCTCAACATCCTCACCAACATATCCCGCCTCGGTAAGAACCGTGGCATCAACGATGGTGAAGGGCACCTGCAAAAGCTTAGCTATGGTTCTAGCAATAAGTGTTTTACCCGTACCTGTAGAGCCCACAAGAACGATATTTGACTTATCAATCTCGACATCATCCTCTTTGCCCTGCCCACTCTCCATAACGCTTAGGCGCTTGTAGTGGTTATACACAGCCACCGACATATATCTCTTAGCGGCATCCTGGCCGATAACATACTCGTCAAGCCTTGCCTTGATCTGCTGCGGACGCAACATCTTCTCAAACTTAATCGGAGCAGGCTTCGCCGCCTTACCCTTAGGATTGGACATGTTGTCGCTCAATATCTTAGCGCCATTTTCTATGCACTTGTTGCAGATGTTAGCTCCATCCGAGCCCTGAAACAGTATGTCAACCTCATTTCGTGCCGCTCCACAAAACGAACACTTATCTATATTTGTATTGCCTTTTTTTGCCATATTAGCGCTTTGTTAACACCTTGTCAATCAAACCATACTCCTTAGCCTCCTCGGAGCTCATCCAGTAGTCGCGATCGGCATCCTTTGCAAGCTGCTCAACACTAGCGCCCGAGTGGTGGGAAAGTATATCATAGAGCTCCTGGCGTGTCTTTACGATCTCGCGAGCGGTGATCTCGATATCCGAAGCCTGACCCTGAGCGCCACCTAGCGGCTGGTGAATCATAACCTTCGAGTGGGGCAGAGCCTGGCGCTTACCCGCAGCACCTGCAGCTAGCAATACAGCCCCCATAGAGGCGGCCATGCCGGTGCAGATTGTCGCCACATCTGGGCTAATAAGCTGCATAGTGTCGTAGATGCCGAGGCCAGCACTTACCGAGCCTCCCGGAGAGTTTATATAGATCTGGATATCTTTGTCCGGATCATTCGACTCTAAGAAGAGCAGCTGCGCCTGGATAATATTAGCGGCATCATCATAGATCGGAGCACCCAAAAAGATGATGCGATCCATCATTAGGCGCGAAAATACATCCATCGCAGCGACATTCATATGGCGCTCCTCGATAATTGTTGGCGAGACATAGGCCGAGCTAATCGAGCGAAAGTCGTGCAACTTCAGCGAGCTGATCCCGTGGTGGCCGCGGGCATATTTTTCAAATTCTGACATAGCGTAAATTCTCTATTTGTATCACATTCTCTAGATGCAAAAAACTCTGTAAGCACTAATGCTCACAGAGTTCAAAGATAGTGATTTTTATTTAATTATAAAAATATTATCGCTATATTACTGCATCTGCCCTACAAACTGAGTAAACTCCTCGACAGAGATCTCCTTGGCCTCAGTTGAGATCTTCGCGCGGAAGATAGCTACAACCTTCTGCTCATATAGGCGCTCATAGATCGAGCGAGCCTGAGTCTTGTCGGATAGGATCTGCTTAGCGTAGTTCTCAAGCATATCATCTGGAGCGGTGCCCATGCCATACTGCGCAAGCTGCTCAGCGGCCATAGCCTTAGCGCCATCCAAAACCTCCTCCTGCGACACCTCGATGCCCTCAGCCTCGATGATGCGCTTCTGTATAAAGTTCCATGTAAACATGCTGATAAAGCCATCAAAGTCGCGCTCGATCTCCTCCATAGAGAACTTACCCTCGTTGATAACTAGGATCCAACGCTTTAGGAACTCTACTGGCATCTGCAAATCTGCCTTCTTGATAACATAATCCTTAAGCTGAGTAGCGAATAGGCGATCAGCCTCGCGAGTCAGCTCAACTGCGATCTGCTCCTTAACATAGGCATCAAGCGAGGCCTCATCTGCAACCTCACCTGTTGGGAAGGCCATCTTGAAGAACTCCTCGTTTAGCTCTGGGTCAGCAAACTTGCGGATCTTAGTGATCTCAAGATCAAACTCTGGGTTGATACCCTCTAGCTCATCCTCCTTAACTGAAAGAATTGCAGCACGCTGCTGAGCGGTCTTATATAGATCGTTTACATTAACCTTTAGCTTAGCACCAACCTCAAGGCCGATAAATGGCTCGCGAGCCTCCTCGTCCATAGAGATTAGGCCTACATAGGCATCCTCGATCTGCATATCGCCATTATCAAGAGTGACAGTTAGAGCCTCATCCGACAAAACCTTATCAACATCAACCAGGCGACCATAGCGGCGCAAGAAGCCCGAGCGAGCGTCAGATAGCATCTCGTCGTTGATAGCGATGGTATTGTAGGTTAGCTTGTCGGCCTCGCTAAGCTCTAGGTTGTAGGCTGGAGCCTCGCCTATCTCGAAGATAAACTCAAACTCGGTGCCGTTATCGAAGTCGAAATCACCCTGCTCCTCAGATGGAATTACATCACCAACATAGTCGATATTCTCACTCTTAAGGTACTCAAAAACAGCCTTAGATGCCGCCTGATACGACTGCTCGGCTAGAGCACCCTTGCCATACATCTTCTTAACGACACCCATTGGAACCATTCCTGGGCGAAATCCTGGCACGTTTGCCTTGCGCTTATAGTCGCGAAGCATCTTATCAACTGCTGCGCCGTAATCAGCCTCATTAACAACCACCTTAATTAGCGAGATATTTCCCTCGCGCTGTTCTCTTACGATATTCATCTTTTATAGAAATTATTTTGTATCCTTATTTTTAGCGCACAAAGTTATGAAAAATTATTTAATAATCATAATTTCAGACTATTTAGCGCGATTTATTTTTTATATTTCGTATATATATTTATTTAACGTATATTTGTAATTTGTATGAAACGTATATTATATATAATAAGCATGCTCTGCCTAGCCTCATGTGTGGCCAGGCCAAAACCTAGCGCCGCCGAGCAGAAGCCTCGCTACTACAGCTACATGGTAAAGAGTATCCACCCCCACTCCGAGCAGAGCTACACCCAAGGCTTGGAGTTTAGCGATGGCCAGCTATGGGAGAGCACAGGGCTCTATGGCCAATCACGCCTACTAAAGGTCGATCTCGAGAGCGGCGAAAAGCGCGAGATAGCCAAGCTAAAGGATAGCGAATTTGGCGAGGGGATCACCATCCTGGGCGACACAATATACCAGATAACATGGCGCGAGAACGTGGCCTACATCTACTCAAAATCCAGCGGCAAGCTGCTCGATAGGCGCCACTACGGCGGCGAGGGTTGGGGGCTCACACACGATGGCGAGAGGATCTATCTCTCGAGCGGCAACGAGTGGATAACCCTGCGCGATAGAGAGAGTTTCGCCGCGCGCGACAGCATACGCGTTGAGCTCAATGGCCAGGCAATACCCTACCTCAACGAGCTTGAGTGGATCGAGGGGCGGATCTGGGCTAATGTATATACGACCGACCAGATCCTAATCATCGACCCGGCAAGTGGCCGCGTGGAGGGGGTTGTAGATCTTACGGGGCTGCTGCCTCAGAGCGAGCGCAAACCCGAGACCGATGTGCTCAACGGCATAGCATACAACCCCGAGACAAAAAAGATCTACGTCACGGGGAAGAATTGGAGTAAATTATTTGAAATAGAGTTAATCGAAAAATAGTGAACAGAAGAGAGATAAGAGAGGAGCTATCCCATCGCACGCTGGTGCTGGATGGTGCGCTGGGGACAATGATCCAGCAGCACAAGCTCAGCGAGAGTGATTTTAGGGGCGAGCGCTTCGCCCAATGGCATAGGCCAATTAAGGGGTGCAACGACATCCTCTGCCTTACACGCCCCGATATTATCGGCGCCCTGCATAGAGCATATCTAGAGGCAGGGGCTGACATCATAACAACCAACAGCTTTAACGCCAACTCCGTATCGCTAAAAGATTACGAGATGGAGCACCTATCATACGAGATATCAAAAGCAGCCGCCGAGCTAGCACGCTCTGAGGCCGATAACTTCAGCGGCAAGCCGCGCTTTGTGGCAGGATCTATAGGCCCCACAAACCGCACCGCCTCCATATCGGCCGATATTCTCGACCCCGCCTCGCGCTCAATATTTTTCGACGAGCTCGTTGAGAGCTACTCGACGCAGATCAACGGCCTTATAGATGGCGGAGTGGATCTACTCATTATTGAGACCCTATTCGACACGCTCAACGCCAAGGCGGCAATCTATGCCATGGAGCAGATTTTCGACGAGCGCAGCGAGCGCCTGCCGCTCATGATCTCGGCAACGATCTCCGATGCGAGCGGCCGATCGCTCTCTGGCCAAACTCTGGAGGCTCTCTACAGCTCCATCGCCCACGCCAGGCCGCTATCCTTTGGCCTTAACTGCGCCTTCGGAGCTAGCGATATGCTCCCCTATATCGAGGGGCTCGCCTCCCTTGCGCCATGCTACACCTCGGCTCACCCAAATGCTGGCCTGCCAAATGTGATGGGTGGCTATGATGAGAGCCCCGAGGAGTTTGCCGCCGTGGTTGAGGAGTATCTAAAGGGCTCGCTAGTAAATATCATTGGTGGATGCTGCGGTACAACGCCTCGACATATTGAGCTACTCGCAGCAATGGCGGATAGATACCCACGTCGCGAGCCTCAGATAAAGGAGATAGTCACTACGCTCAGCGGCCTCGAGCCACTATATATCCGCCCCGAGAGCAACTTTATAAACGTAGGCGAGAGGGGCAATGTAGCGGGCTCCGCCAAATTTGCACGTCTTATCCGCGAGGGGAGTTTCGACGAAGCGCTATCGGTGGTTCGTGCCCAAGCCGATGCCGGAGCGCAGGTGATAGATATCTGCATGGATGATGGAATGATCGAGGGCGAGAGCGCCATGCACCACTTCCTGGCGCTCATGGGCTCCGAGCCCGAGATCGCACGCCTACCGACGATGATCGACTCCTCAAAGTGGGAGGTGCTGGTAAAGGGTATGAAGATATGCCAGGGCAAGAGCGTGGTAAACTCCATCTCACTAAAAGAGGGCGAAGAGGCGATGCTATCAAAGGCCAAGCAGATCCACCGAATGGGTTGCGCGGCGGTTGTGATGCTCTTCGACGAGCAGGGGCAAGCCGACAGCTACGAGCGCAAAATCGAGATCGCCCATCGCGCCTATAACACTCTGACACAAAACGGCTTCCCGGCCGAGGATATAATATTCGACCCTAACGTGCTCTCGATCGCCACCGGCATGGAGCAGCACGATGGCTATGGCAAGGCCTTTATTGATGCCGTAAGGTGGATCAAAGAGAATCTCCCCCACGCCAAATGCTCGGGCGGAGTGAGCAATCTATCATTCTCATTTAGAGGCAACAACACCGTCCGCGAGGCGATGCACTCTGTATTCCTCTACCACGCCATCGAGGCGGGATTGGATATGGCAATCGTAAATGCCCAGATGCTCCAGATCTACGATCAGATTGAGCCCGAGCTGCTCGAAAGAGTCGAAGATGCCATCCTCTGCCGCCGCGAAGATGCCGCCGAGCGCCTTATCGAATTTGCCCAAAATCTAAAGCATAGCTCAGGGGCAAAGAGCCAGGAGCAGACTCAGGCTTGGCGCAGCGGCAGCCTAAGCGAGCGCATACTCCACGCCATGCAAAAAGGCATTGTAGATCATATTGAAGAGGATACTCTCGAGGGCTACAGAGCTCTGGGTACTCCCCTAGAGGTGATAGAGAGGCTACTTATGCCAGCGATGGAGCATGTGGGCAAGCTCTTTGGTCAAGGCAAAATGTTCCTGCCGCAGGTTGTCAAGAGCGCCCGCGTAATGAAGCGCGCCGTGGCCACCCTGACACCCTACATTGAGGATGGAGCGGCAGGTAGCAGCGGCGGAGGCAAGGTGCTGATTGCAACGGTCAAGGGTGATGTGCACGATATTGGAAAGAATATCGTATCGGTTGTGATATCGTGCAACGGCTACAACATCGAAGATCTAGGTGTGATGGTTGAGTGCCACAATATAGTTGACTCCGCCATAGAGTGGGGCGCCGATGTGATCTGCATGAGCGGCCTTATAACACCATCCCTGGATGAGATGATCCGCGTGGTGAAGGAGTGTGAGGCGCGAGGGCTAAAGATCCCGATTATCATTGGCGGCGCCACCACCTCGAAGCTACACACCGCCGTAAAGATCGCCCCACACTACTCGGGGGTTGTGATCCACGCCTCGGCGGCGAGCGATAATCCGAAGATGATCTCGCTGTTGATGGGTGAGTTTCGCGACATATATATTGATAAGATCAAGACCGAGCAGCAGGAGCTGCGCGCAGACTTTGAGCGAGATACAGCCTCGCGCTCTCTTGCATCCTACGCCGAGGCAAAGGCGGCAGCTAAAGTCAAAAGCGAGGTGATAGCCCCGAAGCACACCGGCAAGCTAATCTTCCCCGACTTCGACATCGAAGATGTGGAGGAGCTTATCGACTGGAGCTTCCTGCTCCACTCGTGGGGACTAAAGGGGCGCTACCCCACCATACTAGACGACCCAAAATATGGCGATGAGGCCAGGAAGATAATCTTCGAGGCGAAAGAGCTACTTGCCGAGATAAAAGAGAAGCGCTCGCTAACACTTCAAGGGGCGATAGCGATCCTGCCGGCGCGCAGCGATGGCGAGTCGATCACAGTCACCAGCAAGAGAGGCAAGGAGGTGGCTCTAGCGATGCTCCGCTCTGAGCAGCGCGGCGGTAGCCACCGATCTGTTGCAGATTTTGTAGCCGCGAGCGGCGATCACATCTGCCTATTTGCCCTCACCGCCGGCGTTGGACTAGAGGAGCTAACCGAAAAATTCAAGGCCGAAGGCGACGACTATAGCGCCATGATGGCCAAACTCCTAGCCGACCGCCTGGCCGAGGCTTTTACCCAGAGGGTGCACTCCTTTGTTCGCCGCCAGATGTGGGGCTTTGAAGAGGGCAAGGAGCTCACGCGCGAGGAGATCCTGCGCGATGAGTATCGCGGCGTAAGGCTAGCCTTTGGCTACCCGGCCGTGCCCGACCACTCGCTTAAGCGCGAGGTGTTCAAGCTACTAGGAGTTGAGCAGACTACACAGATGCGCCTCACCGAGAGCTATATGATCTCGCCCGGCGAGTCGCTCTGCGGCATAATCCTCTCGGATGGCGAATACTTCACCATAGGCCGCCTAGGCGAGGATCAGCTCAAAAGCTATGCCCAAGCGCGAGAGATGAGCACCGATGAGATAAAAAGATTACTTCCAAACAACTTTTAAAATGAACGTTCGCCAGATAATAGATAGAGCCATCACCGAGCAGAAGAGCCGCTTTACATTCGAGCTGTTGCCACCACTAAAGGGGGCGGGGCTTGGGCGCATATTCGAGGCTATAGACCCACTGATGGAGTTCGATCCAGCATATATAAACATAACCTTCCACCGCGAGAGTATCAAGGAGGAGCGACTGGATGATGGAGCCACCAGATGGCACGTGGTGCGCCGCCGCCCCGGCACGGTGGGTGTCTCGGCTGCACTACAGAGCCGCTATGGCCTCCCTGCCGTTCCACACCTTATATGTGGCGGCCTCTCAAAGTATGATATCGAGGATGCACTTATAGATATGGACTTGCTAGGCATTAAAAATGTGCTAGCTCTACAGGGCGACCGCTCACAAAACGAGCGCTTCTTTATGCCGCATCAGCAGGGACATGGCCACGCCATCGACCTGGTAAAGCAGATCGGAGCGATGAACCGCGGCGAGTATATCGACTCGGAGAGCGAGGAGGCTCACGCCACAAACTTCTCTATAGGCGTTGCCGGCTACCCCGAGAAGCACTTTATGGCCGGCTCGCTCGAGAGCGACATAGCCCACCTTAAGCGCAAGGTAGAGGCCGGGGCCGACTATATTGTAACGCAGCTCTTCTACGACAACGCAAAATTTTTCAACTACGTCAAGCTCTGCCGCCAGGCTGGCATCACCGTGCCCATCATCCCTGGCCTTAAACCCCTATCGACACTTCGCCAGCTAGACATCCTGCCCCAGACATTCTCCATCGAGATGCCCGAGGCGCTAAGAAAAGAGGTGCTCTCTCACCGCGACAGCCCCGAGGCGGTGCGCGAGATCGGCATCGAGTGGGCAATAGCCCAGGGGCGCGAGCTGATGGAGGCAGGGGTGCCGGTGCTGCACTTCTACACCATGAGTCGCACAAATAATATTCAACAGATTGCACGCAATTTATTCTAGATAGATATGGATCCTATAACCTTTCGTCGCCACATACATCGCCACCCCGAGCTCTCGTTTCAAGAGATGGAGACGGCAAAGTATATCTCCGATGCCCTAACCGAGCTAGGCGTCCCCCACCGCCCAATAGCAAAGACGGGCATACTAGCCAAAATAGAGGGCAAGGGCGAGATAAATAGAGCGCTAGTTCTGCGCGCCGATATTGATGCTCTACCGGTGGAGGAGGCGAGCGGAGTAGAGTTCGCCTCTGAAAACAAGGGCGTTATGCACGCCTGCGGTCACGATATGCATGCGGCGGTGCTCTTTGGCGTGGCGCAACACTTCGCTGCCAATCGCGACTTTGAGGGAACAATCCTGCTTCTATTTCAGCCCGGCGAGGAGCTAAATCCCGGCGGTGCTTCGCTAGTTCTGGCCGAGGAGCCTTTTGCCGATTACAACATCATAGCTGTTGTAGGCGAGCATGTGGAGTACTCGCTACCGGTAGGCACACTAGGCTTTCGCGAGGGGAAATATATGGCCTCAAGCGACGAGATCCGCTTCAATGTAAAGGGCGTTGGCGGCCACGGCGCCATGCGCTGGCGGATCAAAGATCCGGTGCAGGCGGCAGCAGCGTATACCCTTAAGCTACTGGAGCTCAACAGCGAGGAGCTGATCCTCTCGATTGGCAAGGTTTTAGCCCACGGAGCTACAAACGTCATACCCGAGAGCGTATTCCTGGAGGGTACAATGCGCACCTTCGACGAGGGGGTTCGCTCGCGCACCAAGGAGCGCCTGCACCAGATCGCCGCCGATGTAAACGAAAAATATGGGGTTGAGATCGAGGTGATGATCTCGCACGGCTTCCCCTGCGTTGTAAACGACAGAGAGCTGACAGCCATAGCCCGAGAGGAGGCGACAAAAAATTATGATGTGATAGATCTAGATCTACGCACCACATCGGAGGATTTCGGATTTTATACCACGCGCTACCCATCATTATTCTACCGCCTCGGAGCGGGCAGAGAGGGGTGCGGCGCACCACATACATCAACCTTCAACCCGAGCGAGGAGGCAATCGGCGTAGGCGTAGATTTCATGATAAGCCTAGCTACTAAAATTCTAAAAGATGAGAAGAGATAAAAAGAGAGGGCGCGGAGCAAACTTCAACCGCGAGGCCTTTATCCTGGATCTTATTCAGGAGCAGAGAGATGTCAAATTTTCGCTCAAACAGCTAACTGCCGCCTCGGGTCGCAGCGACAAGCAGGATAGGCGCGAGGTGATGGAGATTATGCGCAAGCTCATCGACGAGGGCAGCGTGCGCCTTACAAGCCGCGGCAAATTCCAATACCAGACCACCGAGCGCTCGCGCCACGTGGGCACGGTGCAGATGGTCAAGAATGGGATCATCTTCGTTATCTGCGAGGATCTAGAGCAGGATGTACATGTTGGCTCGGCGCTTACGCTCAACGCCCTGCATGGCGACAAAGTGGAGGTCGTCGTCCACCGCAAGGGCAGGGGCGATCGCGCCTCGGAGGGCGAGATTGTAGCGATCACAGAGCGCAGCACCAAAACGCTTATCGGCATAACGGATGTGAGCGCACACCAGATCTTCGTCCGCTCCTCGTCGCGAAATATGCCATACGATGTATATCTGCCTAAGAAGGAGTATCCTGATCTAGAGGATAGGGTCAAGGTGAGCTTCAAGATCAAGGATTGGCCGCTAGGGAGCAAGAGCCCCGTGGGCGAGGTGATCTCGGTGCTAGGCGCTGTGGGCGATAACGACACGGAGATGCACGCCATCCTTACCGAGTATGATCTACCCTACCAATTCAGCGACGAGCTAGAGCAGGCAGCCAGGGATATCAGCGAGAGAATCACCGAGGCGGATTACGCCGAGCGCCGCGATATGCGCAGCACTGTAACCTTCACCGTCGACCCGGCCGATGCTAAGGATTTCGACGATGCGCTATCGGTTCGCAAAATCGAGGATGGAGTTTGGGAGATCGGCGTTCATATCGCCGATGTGACCCACTATGTGCGCCCGGGCAGCATAATCGACATGGAGGCGCAGGAGCGCGCCACATCAGTATATCTTGTCGACCGCACTGTGCCGATGCTCCCCGAGAGGCTCTCGAACGAGCTCTGCTCGCTACGCCCCAACGAGGAGAGCCTCTGCTTCTCGGCAATCTTCACCCTCAACGAGAATCTAGATATTCTCGACGAGTGGTTTGGTCGCACGGTGATCTACTCCGACCGCCGCTTCACCTACGCCGAGGCGCAGGATGTTATCGAGACTGGCAAGGGCGACTACTCGGAGGAGATCCTAACACTAAATTCTCTCGCGCAAGATCTTCGCAAGAGGCGCTTCAAGAGCGGAGCTATCGGCTTCGAGCGCGAGGAGATGAAGTTCGAGCTCGACGAGAAGGGCACACCTATAGGAGTTTACGTAAAGGAGGCCAAGGAGTCGAACAAGATGATCGAGGAGTTTATGCTCCTTGCCAACCGCCGCGTGGCGGAGTTCTGCTCGCGCAAGAAGATCAACGTTAGAAACGTCGAGCGCACGATGGTCTATCGCGTTCACGACAAGCCCGACCCCGAAAAGCTAGATCTATTCCGCACCTTTATCCTCCGCTTTGGCCACTACTTCAAGGCCTCAAAGGGTGTTGCTGTGGCCAAGGAGATCAACAAGCTCCTGGGGGCGATCAAGGGCAAGAGCGAGGAGAATGTTGTCTCGATGCTAGCTATCCGCTCGATGTCGAAGGCGGTATACACCACCGACAATATCGGCCACTATGGCCTAGCATTCCCATACTATACTCACTTCACATCGCCCATCCGCCGCTATCCAGATATGATGGTTCACCGCCTCTTGGCGCGCTACCTCGCCGGCGAGAAGTCGGCCGACAAGCCATCGCTTGAGGCGCTGTGTGTCCACTCATCCGATCGCGAAGTGATAGCCGCCAATGCCGAGCGCGCCTCAATAAAATATAAGGCCGTAGAGTTTATGAAGGCTCGCATGGACGAAGAGTTTGATGGCCACATCTCGGGCATGAAGGAGTGGGGTATCTTTGTTGAGGTGGACGATACGCATATCGAGGGTATGATCCCCGTCAGGGAGCTGGGCGACGACTACTTCACATTCGATGCCGACAACTATGAGTTTATTGGCCGCACCACGCGCGAGCGCTTCACCCTGGGCGATGCCGTTCGCGTAAGGATCAAGCGCGCCGACCTTGGCAAGAGGATGTTGGACTTTGCTCTAGTGGAGAGGCTATAATGAAGATCGACAGGCTACTAGCACGCTCTCTAAGGCGCGAGAGGCTCACCCACGAGGAGGCCTACGCACTATATGAGAGTGCCCCGCTTGCGGATCTCTGCATGGCGGCCGACGAGCTGCGCGCAAGCGTTGTGCGAGATCCAAAGGTTGTTAGCTGGCAGATAGACCGCAATGTAAACATTACAAATGTCTGCATATCAGGGTGTAAGTTCTGCAACTTTCACCGCACGCTAGCACAAAAGGGGGAGCACTTTATAACCACCATGGAGGAGTATCACCCAAAGATAGAGCGCACCCTAGAGCTCGGCGGCGATCAGCTACTCTTGCAGGGGGGCATGCACCCACGGCTCGACATTGAGTTCTACTGCAAGCTCTTTAGCGATATTAAGCGCGAGTACCCCACCCTGCGCCTGCATGCCCTGGGTGCGCCGGAGATCTCACACATAGCGCGCATAAGCAAGATCACCACACGCGAGGCGCTCACAAGGCTCGTTGCCGCCGGACTCGACTCGTTGCCAGGTGCTGGCGCCGAGATCCTTGTAGATAGAGTTCGTCGGGCGATCTCGCCAGGCAAGCCATCAGTCGAGGAGTGGGTAAAGGTGATGGGCGAGGCGCACGAGATGGGGCTAGCCACCTCCGCCACGATGATGTATGGCCATATCGAGACTCCGCGCGAGAGGATAGACCACCTGCTTCTGATCCGCGATCTACAGAGCCGCAAGAGGGAGGGGGCTTATGGCTTCTTGGCATTCATCCCCTGGATCTTCTGCTCGACAGGAACAAAGCTTGAGGCCGAGGGGGTGCGATCGAGCTTCTCGCCCACGGAATATCTGCGACTTATCGCCATATCACGCCTGGTGCTCAACAACATAGACAACATCCAAGCCTCGTGGCTAACCGTTGGCCGAGAGACGGCACAGATGGCTCTGCACAGCGGAGCCAACGACTTCGGCTCGATTATGATCGAGGAGAATGTAGTATCGTCGGCCGGCTCGCGCCATAAATTTGATGCCGAGGGTATTCAAGAGGCTATCCGCGAGGCTGGCTTTACACCACAACTTAGAGACCAACTATACCAATATAAATAGATGTACAAAAATCTTAAATCGTTTATAGATAGGCTAGAGCTCGAGGGCGAGCTCGTAAGAGTCGCCGTCCCCGTGAGCAGCGAGCTGGAGATGTGCGAGATTGCCGATAGGGTGAGCAAGAGCCCCGACGGAGGCAAGGCGATACTCTTTGAGCAGAGCGGCACCGCCTTTCCAGTGATAATGAATATGATGGGCTCGCCGCGACGCGCCGCAATGGCATTGGGCGTAGAGCACCTTGAGGATATAACCGAGCGCATCACCAAGCTACTCAAAGATGCCACCTCGCCAAAGGAGGACGTGTGGGACAAGATGAGAATGCTGCCGCTTCTGGCCGAGATGTCGCAATGGCTCCCCTCGCTCTCCGCCTCGTCGGGCGAGTGTCAGCAGGTGGTGCACATGGGGCTCGATGCTAGGCTGGCGATGCTACCAATCCTAAAGTGCTGGCCTCATGATGGTGGGCGTTTTATCACCCTGCCGATGGTCAACACCATCGACCCCGACAGCGGCCAGCGCAACGTGGGCATGTATCGCATGCAGGTGATGGGCAAGCACAAGACCGGAATGCACTGGCAGCTACACAAAACCGGAGCACGCCACGCCGAGGGGTATGCTCGCAAGATGGAGCTTATGCCGGTGGCTGTAGCCCTGGGTGGTGATCCTGCCTACTCATATGCCGCCACAGCACCGATGCCCGATAATATGGATGAATATCTGCTAGCGGGATTCTTGCGCCGCAAGAGCGTGAAGCTTGTAAAGTGCATAACATCAGATATATATGTACCGTCAGATTGCGACATAATCATCGAGGGATTCGTCGACCCCGAGGAGGCAAAGGTGACGGAGGGTCCATTTGGCGACCACACCGGATTCTACTCCTTAGAGGATAGATACCCCACATTCCACATCACCGCCATCACCCACCGCCGCGAGGCCATCTATCCGGCCACTATAGTTGGCGTTCCACCCCAGGAGGATGCCTACATCGCCGAGGCCTCGGAGCGTATATTCCTCGCCCCGATCCGCTTCGCCATTCAGCCCGAGGTTGTCGATCTATATATGCCACCCGCGGGAACAGCTCACAATCTAGTGCTAACCTCTATAGATAGGCGCTATGCCGGGCAGGGGCAGAAGGTCGCTCTTGGCCTTTGGGGCACGGGGCAGATGATGTTCAATAAATATATTGTAGCAACCGAGGGCAGCGTTGATATCCGCAACGTGGATAAGATGGCCGAACAACTACGAAAAGTGGATCTCAAACGGAGCGTAATCCGCAGCGAGGGCATTCTAGATGTGTTGGATCACGCCACCGCCCAATGCGGCTTCGGCGGCAAGCTGGCGATCGACTGCGCGGCGGAAAATCTGCGCGATAGGCTTGCAGAGCCTCAAATAGCTGAGGTTGAGGGCGCAATAGCAGATGATCGTCTTATCGAGAAGTGGCGAGCGCTACTGCTCTTCGCCGAGCCGGGGGCAGAGATCGAGATCCCCGAGATGGAGGGTATCAACTACATAGCTATCTTCGATATGGCGGCGCGCGAGAAGATGAGCGACTATGATCTGCTTTGGCTGGCGATGGCCAACAGCGATCCGCGGCGCGATGTGGAGCTAAAGGGCGGCACGCTAATTCTTGATGCCCGCAGCAAACAACCAGGCGCCGAGGGTAATCCCGGCCGCTTCCCAAATGTGGTATGCTCGGCGGCCGAGACAATCGCGCTGGTCGATAGGCGCTGGGAGGAGTATGGCATTGGTGATTTTATCCCATCTCCTAGCCTCAAGTATCAAGATCTTAAACTATCCGAGGGGGCAAGGTGGGAGCAAAGCTAACAAAGAGCGATCTTCTTGGCTACCTGCTACTTGTGGCGGTGATCTCACTACTGGCACTACCGAAGTACTGCGGACGAGAGCAAAGCGGCGAGGCGGCAGCGCCAAAGGTGGTCGACAGCATCTCTCTTGCGCCATTTGATCCAAACACCATAAAGCTAAAGCCCCTGCTCGCGATGGGCTTCTCCAAGCAGCAGGCCATCAGCCTGATTCGCTATCGCGAAGCCGGTAAGATATTCCGCATCAAGGAGGAGGTGCTCGGCTGCTATGGCATGAGCGATACGCTCTATTTTGCCATCGAGCCCTATATAGTTATAGGTGAAGAGTATCGCTACAAACCAAAGGAGATTGAGGGTGAGCACTATAGTCAACAAACCTTCAAAGCAAAAGAGCAGAGGCCTCACCTTGCCGTGCAGCCATTTTTAATTGACAGCGTGAGCGCGCAATATATGGTGGCCATCGGCGCGATGAGCCATAGCCAGGCCGAGGTCTTTATCCGTTGGCGCGATAGGGGCGGAATGAAGGACAGAGAGGGGTTCAAAGAGTGTTATATGGTCTCCGACTCGCTCTATATGGCGCTTCTGCCTTATGTAATCTTCCCTACCAAAGAGAGGGCTGAACCCGAGCTGATAGATCTCAACGCGGCCGACACGGCTATGCTGATCTCCGTGCGCGGCATCGGAGAGAAGAGTGCCCGGGCTATTATTGACTACCGCGAAAAGCTAGGCGGATACGCCTCATTGGAGCAGCTCGCCGAGCTAAAAGTTATCACCGAGAGCAATTATGAGCAAATAATTCAACAAATTTTCGCAGATAGTTGTGATATTTCAAAAATAGATATTAACTTTGCACACCCAAAAGTGTTGATCGACCATCCATATATAGATGATCGCGCGCTGAGGAGATTACTAAAAATAAGAGAACTGAAGGGAGGTTGGCGCAATATAGAGCAGATGATTGAGGATAACATATTCACTAAGGAGGAGGCAGCGCGGCTGCGTCCCTACATCAGCTTTAGAGAGGAGTAAGGCCATAGAGAACCCAACAGAGATGGTGGCAACCACCAAAAGAGTTGCACAAAAAAAATTAAAAAACATAAAAAAAGAATACAATTATGATTATCATGCCAGTTAAGGAGGGCGAGAACATCGAGAGAGCCCTTAAGAAGTTTAAGCGTAAATATGAGCGTACAGGTGTCCTTAAGGAGCTTCGTCGTCGCCAGTACTTCACAAAGCCATCTATCACAAAGCGCATTGATATGCAGCACGCTATCTATGTGAACAAGATGTACAACGACGAGGATTAATTCCTAGGCAGCAACAATAAACGAGGGTGACTAACAAGTATTTTCTACTTGATAGTCACCCTCATCTTTTTGAAGAAGTCGGATAGCATTTGGAGAAAAGTAGCTCTATGGCTAATCTCGCCCCAAATAAATTGCAGGATATTTCTACTTCAGCAATTCGCGCTACGCATGCATTAGTGCGGAGTTGATCACCAGTCGCCATTGCAGACCCACGCCCGCGTCATTGCGGACTTGATCCGCAATCTCAATATGGTTGATATTCAAGCGATTAGAGATTGCGGCTCGGGGGGCAATCGTGTCCAAAATAAAAGGCAGACTATTCCTACATTCGCACCTCACACCGCGCCTGCGTCATTGCGGCCTCCGAGCCGCAATCTCAATACAGCTGATATCCAGGCGATTAGAGATTGCGGCTCGGGGGCCGCAATGACGGGAAGGGAGGGCTTTGAAAGAGAATAGAGATAGGGGGGGGATTAGACTTTTTAACACGCTTATTTTTAACGTTTTAATTGCTTATTTTGGACACGATTGGCTCGGGGGCCGCAATGACGCTATCGTGCGTAGTTTGCACCTAAACAGGTGAGAGCTATACTATCCTCACCTTTAGATACTCCTGCAACTCCTGCTTATAGACATCGCCGATGGGGATCGGCTTCTCATCTATAATTATCCTGCTGCGCTCGATTATCTTGATCTTATCCTTGCGCACGATATATGAGCGATTGACGCGAATAAATTGCTGCTCGGGCAGCAGCTCCATCGCCCTCTTGATATTCATCAGCGAGAGGATCGGCGCGCTCTCGCCCTCGACATAAAACTTGACATAATCCTTCAGACCCTCAACATAGAGCAGGCTCTTGAGCTCGATGCGCAGAAGCTTATACTCTGATTTAACGTAGATCGACTCGATATCATCCTCTCCCGCCGTGCCGCGGCTGAGCAGCTCAAACCACGAGAGCGCCTTGCTGGCCGAGGAGAGGAAATCGAGATATGAGATCGGCTTAAGAAGATAGTCCAGGGCGTTGACCTTATATCCATCAAGGGCATACTCGCCAAAGGCGGTGGTGAATACTATCCTACTCTTTGGATCAACCACGCGGCTCAGCTCCAGCCCGTTGAGTGTGGGCATCTGTATATCCAAAAATATCAGATCAGCCTCAACGAGGCGACCACTATGCAGCGCCTCAACACCACTCGAAAAGGAGGCTATATGTTCAAGATATGGCGTTTTAGCGACATAACTCTCTATAAGAGCTAGCGCTAGCGGCTCGTCATCTATAACTATAGTTTTTAGCTTCATACTCCTATACTTTTAATACGATGGTACTCTCATATATATCTGCCCCGGCATCTATCTGCCAACTATACGCCCCGGCATAGAGCAGCTCCAGGCGACGGCGCACCTGATCAAGCCCGATGCCGCGCCCACTCTTGTCGCTCTCGCTCTTGGCGTTGTTGCTATTTCTGATCTTCAACCTCACCACCCCCTCGGGGCGACAATCCTCAAGGGTGATCTCGATAAAGCTCTCGCGCTCGGCATCCACGCCATGCTTAAAGGCGTTCTCGATAAGCGAAATGAAGATCAGCGGCGCAATCTGCGTGGCGCTATCATCCGCTATATCAAATCGCACATCCAACCGCACCTGGCTCGAGAGGCGTATTCGCATCAGCTCGATATAGTTCTGCAAAAACTCCACCTCGCGCTTTAGCAGCACCCTATCGCTGAGGTTGTCATAGAGAACATAGCGAAGCAGCAGGCTCAACTCTTTAATCGTCTTTTGTGCCTTATCGGCATCGAAGGCGGTCAAGGCGTAGATATTATTTAGCGTATTGAGTAGAAAGTGGGGATTTATCTGGCTGCGCAGATTTGCCAGCTCGGCCTTAACTCTAGCATTATCCGCCTCGCGCAGCGCCTCCTCGCTCTGCTGCAAGCGCTTCATCAGATTTAGCGCCGTTACGAAGCCGATCATCAAAATATAGTTAATCAGATCCCTGGCCAGGAACGCTAGGTCGGTATGAGGCCGCGGCCTAAAACCCGTAACTCCAAAGAGCTCCAAGATTGCCCTATCACTACATTTAAACGAGAAGAGCAATAGGGCGGCCACAAAGAGGGCATTCGAGACAAGGAATAGTATCCTCTTATCGCGAAAGAGCTGGCGCGGGATAAAGAGCAGATTGTTAATCGTGTAGATCATCAACAGCGGCACACAGTTGATGGTAAACATCATAAACCCGATGTTGTTGATCCCCTCGCTCGACGAGTAGGCGCTAAGGTAGAAGGAGGTGCCAAGAATTAGGCACCACCCAAAGATCTTCAAAATCTCGATCCAATGCTTGGTCTTAATCTCGCCCATCCTCTACTCGTAACGTATTGCATCAATAGGATTTAGCGCCGCGGCCTTCTTGGCTGGATACCAACCAAAGAATACTCCCGTAAAGCTACACACGGCAAACGAGAGGATAATTGTCCAGCTCTCGATCTGCACCGGCCAGCGGACAACATTCTCAACGATCCACGCCGCGCTACAACCTAGCACAACGCCAATCACACCTCCCGAGATGCTAATCAGCAGCGCCTCGATCAAGAACTGCGATAGGATGTCAATACCTCTAGCGCCGACCGACATTCTAAGGCCGATCTCCTTAGTGCGCTCGGTAACCGAAACGTACATGATATTCATAATGCCGATACCACCCACCACAAGCGAGATGGCGGCGATGCAGGCCAGCAGCGTGGTCATAAGGCCACTCGTTGAGCTCATCATTGTCGCTAGCTCCTGCTGCGAGCGGATATTAAAATCGTCACCCGCGCCATCTTGCAAATTGTGATTGGCGCGCAAAATCTGTGTAGCCTGGGCTATAGCCTCGGTTGTCTTATCCTCATCCACGGCGCTGGCATAGATCTGATTTAGGTAGGTTATAGCACGCACCCTCTTCATGATTGTAGTGTAGGGCGCAAGCACGATCTCATCCTGATCCTGACCCATAGTGTTATATCCCTTCTCCTCCAAGACACCAATAACGCGCATAGGGATAGATTTGAAGCGGATAACCTTGCCCAGGGGATCCTCCCCATCGGGGAAGAGATTATCCTGGATAGTCTTTCCAATCACACACACCTTGGCGGCGGTGAGGATATCTTGGTCGCTGAATAGCGTGCCGCTGCCGAGCTTTAGCTGCCTGATACCTAAGTAGTCCGACGAAACGCCCGTGATTGAGGCTGGATAGTTGTTTCCGCCATAGATATATTGACCCGAAGATGTGACATAGGGGCTCACTAGCGAGAGCTGATCCGCCTTATTGACCAGCGAGGTGTAGTCTGCAATTTTAAGCGTCTGCATAGCCGAGGCCTCCTGGCGCACGCCTCCACGCACATCTTCGCCCGGACGGATCATAATCATATTAGATCCCATCTCGGTGATGCGCTGGTTGATACTAGCCTTAGATCCCTGACCGATGGCAAGCATGGTGATAACCGAGGCTACACCGATAATTATACCGAGCATGGTCAAAAACGCACGGAGCTTATTGTTTACTAGCGCCTTAAGGGCTATTAATAATAAATTCGTTAAATTCATAATTCTCTATTTTTACTCCTCAGGTACTGGCAGAGCGGCGAGCGCTAGGCTAGCATCACAGACATTCTCGTTAATGGTATCGCTGAGCACCAATCCATCGCGTAGCACGATATTTCTACTAGAGAACTCGGCCATCTCCGGGTTGTGCGTCACAAAGATAATCGTTCCACCCTCGGCGTGCAACCTCTGCAAGAGCACCAAGATCTCAAACGAGGTGCGTGTATCGAGGTTTCCCGTAGCCTCGTCGGCTAGGATCACCGCCGGGTTGTTGACCAGCGCGCGAGCGATAGCCACACGCTGCATCTGGCCACCACTCATCTGGTTGCTCTTGTGGTAGAGTCTGTCGGCAAGACCTACAGCCGTAAGAGCTTCGGTAGCCAGGCGCTCGCGATCGCGCGCCGAGTATTTGCTATTATACATCAGCGGCAGCTCGACATTGGCCAGCGCCGTGGTCTTAGCTAGCAGATTGTAGTTCTGGAATACAAAACCTATCTTCTGATTTCTAAGATTTGCACGCTTATTCTTACTCATGCCCCTCACCAGAATTCCATCAAGATAGAACTCTCCGGAGGTGGGCATATCTAGGCAGCCGAGCACATTGAGTAGCGTACTCTTACCGCTACCCGATGTTCCCATGATGGTGACAAACTCGCCCTGTTCGATGCTGAACGAGACTCCGCGCAGCGCCTTAACCAGCTCATCGCCCACCTGAAAGAAGCGTTTGATATCCTTTAATTCTATTACTTTTTTGCTCATGGCAATACTTTTTTAATTATCGTTTTCCACCTGGACGCTGTGGCGCAAATGGGTTGGTTGTACCCTCCCCTGCACCCGGTGCGCGGCGCACGATCGGGCTCTTGCTACCTAGCACTACACTATCGCCGGGCTCTGCGCCCTCGATCTGGGTTAGGATGCCATTTGTGATACCAACCTTCACGGGGCATGGAACAACCCTATCGCCCTTCTTGAGCCAGATAACCTCGCCTGCCTTAATCTCGGGGCGGGGGCCTCTTCGCTCGCCCATCTCGCCCTCGCCACGTGGAGCTTGCTCCCCGCTGGGGGCAGAAGCACCCTCTCCCTCCACAAATGTTGGGGTGAAGGCTAGAGCCGCAGCCGACACATAGGCGGCGCAATTGACATCAAGCGTAAACACCTCAACGCTAGCGGTCAATCCTGGCTTAAGCTTTAGATCTGGGTTGGCGGCCGAGATAACAACCTCGTATGTCACAACGTTGCTCTCGATGGTGGCCTGCTGGCGAACCTGAGTAACTGTTCCCTCGAACATCTCGCCAGGATAAGCATCAACAGTGAAGCTCACGCGCTGACCATCAGCGACATTACCTATATCGGCCTCATCAATATCGGCGATAACCCTCATATCTGTCAGGTCGGCGGCGATGGTAAAGAGGGTTGGAGTGCTATAGCTTGAGGCAACGGTCTGACCCTCCTCAACCTCACGCGTTAGAACCACACCATCAATTGGCGAGTAGATGGTGGCATAGCCTAGATTGATCTGCGAACGCTCTACATTATTCTTCGCTGTGGCATAGTTGTTCTTCGCCTGCTCATAGTCGTAGAGCGACTGCTCATACTCCTCGTCGGCAATTAGTCCGCTCTCATGCAGAGCCTTTACTCGATTATATGTTGCGCCCTGGAAATCTAGCGCGCTCTTGGCTGTGGCAAGATTATTCTCATTTGTTGCCAAATCAAGCTTCAAAGTGCTCTTATCCAGCTCGGCGATGATCTGCCCCCTCTTCACTACGCTATTGTAGTCAACATATAGTGTGGTGAGGATACCCGAAACCTGGGTACCGACATCCACCGATGTAACTGGCTCGATAGTGCCGGTGGCTGTGATGCTCTGCACGATGCTACCCGAACCAACCGTCGATACAACCCACTCGGGCGCCGCCTCTTTCTGCTCTTTGGGCATAAATAGGTATGCCGCTACTCCACCTAGCACCACTACCGATAGTGCTATTATAACTCCTCTCTTTGTCATGATATATATGATCTTTTATATTTTTATTACTCCTGTTCTATAATACTCTAGTAGCGCCTTGTTTAGGATAAGTGTATACTTACTCTCTAGATACTCCTGCGACGAGAGGCGATAGTCGTCCTGCTCGGTGAGAAGATCCAAAACGCTCTTCCTGCCCAGCTCATACTGCTTGGTCACCAACTCCAAGCTCTGCTCTAAGGCCGAGAGCTTGCGCTGCGAAACCATATACATAGCGTGAGCATTCACAGCATTCGTGTGCAGGGTCTCGATGGTTTGGTATAGACTCTTTGAGGTGCTCTCTAGAGTTAGCGAGGCATATTTTGTTGCATTCTGCGACTTGATCACAGCATTGCGTGTTGCAAATTTATTAAAGATCGGAACCGACAGGTTCAATCCTATAGAGTTGCTATAGTTGTCCTTTAGCTGATAGCCAAAGGTGTAGGCTGTGCCGCTAATATGGTTAACGCCGACCCCCGCCGATAGCGAGAGCGTTGGCAGATAGCCCGCGCGGGCTATCTTCTCATCTAGCTTAGCCGACTCGATCGAAAGTGTACTAGAGGCGATCTCGGGGCGGATGCTCATCGCCACAGCGTAGACATCCTCCAGAGTGGGGATAGCGATGGCGAGCGAGGTGGGGTTTAGCTCCGCGCTATCCACCTTGAGGGTTGTGCCATCGGTGATCTCCAAGAGGTGCTTTAGCTGCATATATTTGTTGCGAAGGGTGTTCTGAGCCACAACTAGATTATACTCCTCGCTGGCCTGCGCCGTTAGAAGCTGGGCATACTCGGCTCTATTCATGCTCCCCAGCTCAAGCATCCTATCGCCGAGCTCGATATTCTTCTCGCTCAGGGCGATGCTGTTCTTCGTAACCTCGATCTGCTCGATGGCATAGAGTATCTCTACATATATCTGCGCGATACTCACCTCCAGAACATCCTCATCCTGCTCCATGCCGAGCTTTGCGATCTCTACGCTTAGCTTGCTCTGCTTTAGGTTTAGTGCATTCTCGCCTCCGTTGTAGATATTCATAGCCAGATCCACACCATACGAGCCGCTATACTTATTGCTGCTCTGAATATCGCCCGAGCTAATAGGCGAATTTGTAAATCCCTGCGAGGCCGAGGCCGATAGGCTAGGCAAAAACGCACTCTTTGCAGTAGCGCGATCCACCTGCGAATCCTCCACATCTAGCTTAGCCTGCTGCAGGGTAATGCTATGCTCCTTGGCATAACTCAGACACTCCTCTAGGCTCATTACCAGCTCACCACCGCCCTGCGAGAAGGCCGGCGCGCTAATTGCCCCTAGCAAAATGAGTGTTGCCATACTCCATGCTTTCATCTTCATAATTTTATTATTTGTTTGCTTCGTTATTTATAAAGTAGTGTAAAACAATTATTGCCATATTTTTAAAAGCACTCTTGGAGCGATATTTTTCACTATCAAATCTCAATATAGAATAACTATATTTTCGATTCAATAGCAAAAAAATCTCTTCTCCAATAGTACTCTTAAAAACACACCAATAATTATTTTACCCTACTTACTCTTAAAAACACACCAATAATTATTTTACCCTACTAATTTCACGAAACAAAGCTAAATATAATAGTTATAATATAAAAATCTAATATACCAATAGCCCTATTTCATAGAAAAACCGGAGATTTTCACCTCCGGTTCTCTACTCATATTACTCCTTTAGAGCCTCGATCAGCACATTGAGCACCTCCTTGGCATCTTTGGATATCCGCTCCACATCGCGTTTGATATCATCCACTGATGTCTTTTTTAGATAGTTAGAGCACTCCTCGCTCACCTTCTCGACCATCTTGCGCTCCTCGGGCGAGAGGTTCTTTAGATCTATATCCTTCTTCAGATCATCCAACTTTTTAGTCGCCTCCTTGATCTGATCCTCCGAGAGATCCTTGCTCTGCTCCTTGATCTCGCTATAGAGCGAGGTTAACTTCGCTATATCGCTAACCTGCTCGCTCGCGCAGCCCATTGTCGCTATCGCAACAAATGCTGCCATTAAAATTAATTTTAATCCTCTCATAATGCTATTTTGTTTTTGCTTTCTGCTCCGCCTTGCGATCTAGTTTATACTGCTCGACATCCGAAACCTCCACTTTCATATACCTCTTAACCTTGTCATACTCAGGATTAACACAACGATCGCCCCAGCGCTGATATACAATCTCGAGCTCCTTTTCGGGCTCTGGATATTGACCCTTATCATCGGTCTCGGTGATCCACTCCTCCAAATAGCCACGCATCTGAGCTAGCTGCTTGCTATATTTAGGATCGGCAGCCAGATTGTTGATCTCGTGCGGATCGTTCACAATATCGTAGAGTTCCTCGCTCGGGCGGTAATCCTTTAGCCAATCATCTGCAAACTTAACCTTACCCTCGCGCCACGTCTTTTTCATAGCATCCGACCACGGCGTGCCATCGCGATACTGCGGCTGCATAAGCGGGCGATCGGTCATAAAGTTGCGGATATATTTAAACTCCTTGGTTCTGATGGCACGGATGCGGTCTATCGTAAAGTCGCACCTGTCACGAGCCGCCACGATATAGTCGCGGCGGAAATCTTTGGCAAAAACATTTTTCGCCTCCATATAATCTGGGATATCTATGCCGGCCATAAATAGTGTCGTGGCATTGAGGTCGATAAGGCTCACAAGATCATCACGAGTACCCATCTCTATGCCTAGATCCGAGAGAAGCTTAGGGTTGCCCGGCGCCGATATCACCAGCGGCATGTGTATACCACTATCGTATAAGAACTGCTTATCGCGCAACATCTGGTAGCCATTATCCGATAGGAATACGATGATGGTACTCTCCCAGATGCCATCCTCCTTCATCTGCTCGATCACCTTGCCAATCTCTTGGTCGGTTAGCTTAATCTGATTGTAGTGGATAGCCATCTGCTTGCGCGTGGTCTCGGTGTCGGGATAGTATGGCGGCACGGTCACATCCGCGGCCGTGGCTCCATCCTTAACCGGGTTATAGTTCTTTCCTCCAAAGAGCTCAATCTCGCCAAAGAATGGCTGCCCCTGGGCTCTATCGCGCCAGCTACCCTCGCCATTCTTATCATAGAAGGCGGTCTGCTTATGTGGCCCAGTCCAATAGTCGTCCCAATTGTAGTGCCAGTTGAAGTCATCCTTGCCGGCGTTAAAGGTGTGGTAGCCCCTCTCGCGAAAGAACTCAGGCAGCGCCCTCACCCCCTCGGGCAGCGAGTAGATCAACTTATCGGTGCGCGCCGTGCGGTGGTTGTGCATGCCGATGCTGGTCTGCATCATACCCGTAACTAGCGCCGAGCGCGTGGGCGAGCTCACCGAACATGGGGCGTAGCAGTTTGTAAAGAGCACACCATTCTCGATCAGATAGTCGATATTAGGAGTCTCAACAGTACTATCGCCATAGGCGGGCATCCAGGGGCTGATATCCTCGCCGAAGAGCCATAGGATATTTACCGGCTCCCTCTCCACCGGAGCACAGCCTGCCGCCGCAAGTGCTAAAGCGGGGGCTAGGAGCTTTAATGTTGATTTCATATCTAGTTTAAGTTGAAATTGTTAATTTATATATTATACAAAGATATAATTTTTTCATATATTTGCATAGTTAAACCCAACTAAAACCTAAAAATATGCTGAAAACAAAATCTTTACTCCTATCTCTAGCTGCATCGGCGCTATGCTGCATCGGCGCATCGGCCAAAAATGTTGTGCTAAAAACCGGCGGCATCCGCCAGGTGATTGAGGCCAATATCAAGGGCGATGCCTTGGTATATGTCTCGGAGCTCGATGGCACACTCTCGCTCAACGAGCTCGATGGCAAGCAGCGCTGGCGCATACCATCGGCCGATCCTGCTATGTGCTTCTCAATCGCAGCGGCCGATATTGATGGCGATGGCGACGATGACGTGCTAGCGGCCAGCGCCGGCGGCACCCTCTACGCCTACTCAAGCAAGGGCAAGCTCATCTGGAGCTACTCGCCCCCTAGACGAGTGCGCCTAGTGCAGGTGGCAACCATCGGCAAGGGCAAGTCGCTACAGATCTTCACCGGCGGCAACGACTACACCCTATACGAGGTTGACCGCAATGGCAAGCAGGTCTCGGCCACCGAATTTGTGGGCTCGATCCGCACGCTGCTCGGCGGCAACTTCCTAAGCCGCGACGAGGAGTGTCTGCTTGTGCATACGCTTGAGCACGATAAATACAACTCAAAGTTCTTCGGCTTCATTGACCCAAAGAGCAAGAAGGTGATAAGCGAGTCGAGCATCGTAAAGACCTGCCCGGTAAAGAACCTTATTGTCAACGATATTAATGTGGTGGATCTCAATAAGGATGGCATCAGCGAGCTGCTGATCTCGGGCAACAAGCCTATACCCTATTTTGGCTACACCTTTGTTGTAGATGGCGACTTCAACACCCTCCTAAAGCTCGAATCACCCTCTGGCCGCCAGCTCTATGCCCACGCCTACAGCACCTCGCTACAGCCCGCGCGCGATGAGATTGTGATGCAGTATGGCTGCATGACCACAGTATATGATCTGAAGGGCAACCTGCTTCAGCAGGTGGGCAAGACGAACAAGACAAACGAAAATATTATCTACAACGACCTAACCTGCATACCATCGAAAAATCTACTTATTGGCGGCGGCCAGATTGGTGGCGACAACACGCTCTACACCTATGATCTGAGCCAGGAGAAGTGGGCGGTAAAGCAGACTCCTGGAGGTCTATACGCCGAGGTGGAGGCCAACATCGAGAGCCTCACACGGCAGATTCTAGAGTTCAAAATCCCCGACTATCAGAAGAACGAGCGCAACGAGTTTGTGGTGCTAGGCATGAGCGAGGAGTCTCTCGCGCCCGAGGTGGCGGCGCTTGATGGTGGCGACATCTCATTCCTCTCAAGCGGCAATGCGGGCGAGAGCTCGCCGCGCGACCATATAGTAAAAGCCATAGGCAAAGATGCCCTAAAAAAGGATAAGCGCCGCACATACAACCAGACGCGCGAAGAGCTCGTTGAGTGGGCGCGCGAGCAGGAGAGGGCGGGCAACAAATTCCAGCTTTGGGTGGGCCACGGCACCGATCCATTTATTGTGCAGATAGAGACACTAGAGCAGATGATCGCCGCAGCACCAAACACCTGCTATGGCTTTGTATATGCCGAGATGAACAATCCGGACGATGTGCGCAATAAATACTTCGTCGACGAGTATATCCCACGCCTGCACAAGGCCATCAAGGAGAATAATGCCCACACTAAGATCTACTTCCGCTATAAGGCGATGTTCTGGGCATCGGAGGCACACACCGAGACCTGGAAGAAGCTCTTCTTCAACAAAGAGTATGGCGATATAATCATCCCTTCGGCCGAGGATACCAACAACCGCGTGCAGGATCTAAACTTCACCGGCCGCGTGGGTATGTATGCAAGTGGCTATATCAACAACTTCGCCATCCGCCTCATTAACGACAACCCAACCTCATGGCGGCCATTCGCCCCCGGCGGCCAAAAGAGCGTCTCGCCATATCTTCGCAACGCCGTTATGATGGCCGCCTATGGCAGCAGCCACGCCATCTTGGGCAAGATGTTCTACCTCAACGATTATGGGTTCAACCCTCTATATGCAGTTATCAAATCGGGCATCGTGCCAAAGGTTAAGCCCGAGGATATACTCTCGCTTAGCTCATGGATGCTAATTGAGGATTACGACCATAAGCACTTCACCCTGCCCAACGATGGCCATAACCTACTCAACTACAGCACAGAGGATGGCGACGCGGTTGTCCCCTACTCGGCCATCCATTGGGCTGGAACATCGCTCCCCGACTACGACTACACGAAGATCGCTAGCGGCTACAACTTCCGCTGGCTCAACTTTATACCCCCGATGCCTAATGGCCTAGTTGCCATCACAGCCTCGGAGTATGAGGCGGATCTTAAAAAGAGCGGCGAAAACTACGTCAAGACCGACCTGCACCAAGGCATTATAGATGGAAAGAAGATCCCGGCCACAGAGTTTGGCGCGAGGCTTCGCAGCTCGGTGGAGGCTGGCGGCAAGAGCCTGCTTATGCGTGTTGATGGCGCCTCATGGGCTCTCTTCCGCCTCAGCGACAGATATGCTCGTCTGGTGCTGCTCGACCCAGGATATGTAGACCCGGCCGAGCGCGAGGCGACGATCCACCTACAGCAGATGATGCCAAAATCGGCAAAGGATATCCTCAGCGGCGAAGAGATAAAGCTCAATGGCGAGGAGATAAAGCTCACCATACCAGCCGGTTCGATGCGATTTATCGACTTTGAGTACTCTAAAAAAATATAAAATATGAGACTGTGCGCGCTAGCCCCCACGCTGCTAATGGGCACAACCACCCTTGTGGCGGCCAACGAGAGACCAAACATTATCATCTTTCTGGTGGATGATATGGGGGTTATGGACACATCCCTGCCCTTCTTGACCGACAGGGATGGAAACCCACAACGATATCCGCTCAACGAGTGGTTCTACACCCCCAACATGGAGCGCCTCGCAGGGCAGGGTGTGCGCTTCTCGCGCTTCTATGCACAGAGTGTATCTTCGCCCACGCGCGCCTCAATCGTCACGGGGCAGAACTCCACGCGCCACGGCATAAGCACATGGATAAAGCCCGACGAGAACAACCGGGGAGAGTATGGCCCCGAGGGGTGGAACTGGGAGGGGCTCACAAGCCGAGATATAACCCTGCCACGGCTACTTCAAAAAGATGGCTATAAAACGATCCTAGTAGGCAAAGCTCACTTTGGCTGCGCCACGGCCGAGGGTGCCGACCCTAAGGCTATCGGCTTTGATGTAAATATTGCCGGCTCGGCCATTGGCCACCCTGGCAGCTACTTTGGCACAATGGATTTCGGAGCAAAGGCCAAGCGCACAACCCACGCCGTGCCCGATCTAGAGAGGTATCACGGCGAGGATATCTTCCTCACCGAGGCGCTCACGCGCGAGGCTATCGCCCAGATAGATATCGCCGCTGAGGGGAGCGATCCATTTTTTCTATATATGTCGCACTACGCCGTGCACACCCCTTTTGCCACCGACAAGCGCTTCGTCGAGCGCTACAAAAACCGCGGCAGACTAAAGTGGGAGGAGGATTACGCCTCGATGGTCGAGGGGATGGATCTCTCGCTCGGCGATATTATGGATCACCTCCAGAAGAGGGGTATTGCCGAGAACACCTTGATAATATTCCTAGGCGACAACGGCACAACACACCTTGCCGATCAACCCAAATCGCACGATGGGGCGTTCCCCTTGCGCGGCATAAAGGCGTGCGAATACGAGGGCGGCGTGCGCGTGCCATTCATCGCAGCGTGGGGCGCAGTTGATAGCCATAATCCTCATCAACAGAGGCTCGGCATCAAACAAAACTCGATCCAGCAGCAGCTAGGCACGGTGATGGATATCATGCCAACGATCCTCTCTGCCACCGGAACTAAACTCCCCAAAAAGGCCACTATAGATGGTGTTGATCTAGCGCCTCAGCTTCGCGGCGAGCGCAACGAGGAGCGATCGGAGCGTGTGCTGATGCACTATCCGCACGAGCATCGCGGCAGCTACTTCACAACATTTATTGATGCAGGGTGGAAGCTCATATACTACTACAACCCCGCCTGCCCGGCGCTGCCTCAATATGAGCTTTATGATCTAGAGAAAGATCCTTATGAGAATACAAATCTCGCCACTACCGAGAGCGAAAAACTTTTTGAGCTATGCAAAGGGATGTCGGCGCAGCTGGAGGCCGAGGGGGCGCAATACCCCCAAACTAAGGATGGCAAAATCTTGAAACCTGTAATACCTACACTATAGATGAAACTAATTTTAAGCACGATAATGCTACTAGCCATATCACTAACTACTATGGCGAAGGGGGACAAAGTGCAGATAAAACATAGGAAATCAACTTCGGAGGCATTTATATGCGAGACTATACTCCCTCAGCATGGCCTGACCGATGGCCATGTGTGGATATCGGATGGGCGACTATACCTCTTCGGTGGGCACGACAGCTCGTGGCACACCACCGATACATGGAGGATGGATCGCTGGGAGATATGGTCTACGGATGATCTTCTGAGCTGGGATTATGAGGGCAAGATCCTGCCAACCGAGACATACATAGGCGATAGGCCAAACTGCTGGGCGGGCGATATAACCGAGCGCAATGGCAAGTTCTACTGGTACTTCTCCAACCGAAATGAGGATACAGGTGTGATGGTGTCGGACAAGATCACCGGCGGATTTGTCGATCCGCTTGGCAAACCGCTCCTTCCAAAGGATATTATCAAGGGGCACCCATACGATCCGGAGATCGTTATCGAAGATGGGCGCTACTATATAATCTTCAGCGCCGGCCACTACAAGATCGCCGAGCTGGGCGATGATATGATCTCGCTTAAGGGGGAGATCCGCGATATCGTTGTTCTCGACGAGGAGGGCAAGCCAAAATGGACAGCCGACAAATCTTCGCACATGAAGCGCGAGGGGATACACTATCTAATTTGGGGCAGCCATTATGCCACATCAGACAAACTAGAGGGCCCCTATACCTACCGCGGAGCATTCCTTAATGGCGGCCACACCTCGATGTTTGAGTGGCATGGGCAGTGGTATGTCATTCAGGAGAATAAAGATATATCGCTATTCTTTCGCGGCCTCTCGCTTAAGCCGATCTTCTTCAATGCAGATGGCACAATCCAAGTACCAGTGGACGATATGGACTACCCCGGCGGCAAGCGTAAATATCGCTTTGAGGTAAACCAGATGGGCTGGCACTACTCTCGGGGCGAGGATGTTGAGCGGATCGCGAAGGGGCAAAACCGCTCGATCGGCGGCGAGCTATATGATGGCTGCTCGATTGAGAGTAGCTGCTGGCTGCTCGATCCGGTAGAGAATCTCTCGCAGATAAAGATCACCATTAAGAATCACTCTAATGCCCAGCAGGCTAAAGTTGAGATCCTAACGGCGAGCACAGCTAAATACAATGGCAAATCGTTCTGGAGCGACAGTAATATGGATTGGCCGAGCGCCTATGGCGCAACGTTTGAGCTGGAGAGCGCGCGCAGCGGGTTTGTTGAGTATACCATCCCGCTCAAGGGCAAGCTCACAAATGAGATCCTCAAGGCGATAAGAGTAACCCCTGCCATAGGCAAGAGTGAGGGCAGATGGGAGATAAAATCAATAGAGATAGAGTAGATGAGAGAGCTAATGGGGCTACTTATTATAATAATATTCACCCTTATGGGCGAGCTGATTGCACGAACACTAGTTCCGATGTTGCCGGGTAGTATCTTCGGCATGGTGCTGCTATTTCTGGCACTCCAGCTGCGCCTTGTAAAGGAGGAGTGGATTGAGAGCACAGCAAATTTCATACTGCGCAATATGGCGATTATATTCCTGCCTCCATCGGTGGGGATCATCGTCGCCCTGCCGCTTATAGAGGATCAGCTTCTAGGAATATGCCTCTCGATAGTGCTCAGCACGGCCGCCGTAATTATCAGCGTGGGGCTCACACACCAGCTAATAAGCAAGCGAAAAGATGGAGCAGATAGTAGATAGCGCGCACTTTATCATAGCGCTAAACCTGGCCGCCTACATCCTCTCGGGGGTGGCGCTCAAGAGGCTCGGCATCAAATTCATGAACGCCCTGCTGCCTGCAATTCTGATCGTTGTAGGGGCGGTTTTGCTACTCGATATTGAGTATGAGCGCTATGCCGAGCATAGCCAGATGATAACCATCTTTCTAAGCCCCTCGGTCGTGGCGCTGGGTTATCTGCTACACAAGCAGGTCGACAAAATCAAGGCCAACCTTATGCCGATACTTATATCGGTCAGCGTTGGCGCGATAGTCAACCTGCTGACTATCAATCTAATCCTGAAGCTATTTGGCACCGATATAACCATCATCTACTCCATTCAGCCCAAGAGCGTGACAACAGCCATAGCCCTATCGCTGAGCACCCTAAGCGGCGGCATCCCCTCGCTGACGGTAATTGCCGTTGTGATAGCCGGAGTTGTCGGCAGCGTTATGGGCCCTACTCTACTAAAACTTAGTGGCATAAACAACCCGATCTCGGTAGGTCTTGCAATGGGCTCATCAGCACATGCTGTAGGCACGGCTCGAGCCATGGAGCTTGGGGCTTTACAGGGGGCAATGAGCGGTCTGGCGATCGGAGTCATGGGGCTTATAACATCTCTATTAATAACTTTTTGTCGCGATATACTACTATAAATGAAGAGAATAGCAATCATAGGAGGAGGTGCCGCAGGTCTCTTTGCCGCCATAAACATCAAACTACTAAGCAGCGAGGTGGCCGATGTAACCATCTTCGAGGCCTCGTCGCGCCCCCTGGGCAAGGTGCTCATCTCGGGCGGAGGGCGCTGTAATCTGACCAATACCTTTCAAAGCGGCATGCACCTCTCAAAGATCTACCCACGCGGCGAGAAGCTCATGCGCAACCTCTTTAAGATATTCGATCATAACGATACTATGGAGTGGTTTGAGCGCGAGGGGGTTAAGCTCACCGCCGAGGAGGATGGCTGCATATTCCCCGCCTCGCAGGATGCCGGCGAGATTGTGGATTGCCTCCTTTCGCTTGCTAAAAAACACGACATCGCGATCCGCTGCCGCCACCGCATAAGCAGGATAAGAGAGGTTGACGAGGAGGGTTTTGATGTGCAATTTAATGAGAGCGGCTCCGAGATTTTCGATATTGTCGTAGCCACAACTGGCGGCTCGCCGCGCAGGGATGGGCTCTCGCTCTATAGCGCGCTGCCGCTTACGATTGTGCAACCAGTGCCCTCGCTCTTTAGCCTCACCATCCCCCGCTCATCTATCACCGATCTTATGGGGGCTGTCGTCGAGGGTGTTGAGCTGCGCCTGCGCGGCACAAAGATTCGCGCCGTCGGCGATCTGCTTATAACCCATTGGGGGATAAGTGGCCCGGCGGTTCTGCGCCTCTCATCCTACGCAGCACTAAAGCTCAAAGAGAGCGACTATCGCGGCACGGTGGCCATCAGCTGGTGCTGCACACGAGGCGAGGAGCTGATTGCAAAGGAGCTACACAGAATAATAGCCGAGAGCGGGCGCAAGCTCGTTGCCAGCGTGCCACCATTTTCACTCACGCGCCGCGTGTGGGAGCATATACTCGTGCGCTCCGATATATCTCCCGAGAGGCGCTGGGCGGAGCTGGGCAGCCGCGGCATAAATAGAATCATAGCCACACTCAACTCCGACGACTACACCATCGAAGGGCGCGGCAGCCACAAAGAGGAGTTTGTCACCGCAGGCGGTATCTCCACCTCGTGTGTCAACCCCACAACGATGCAGGCGCGCCTAGTAAAGAATCTCTACCTTGCCGGCGAGGTGCTCAATGTGGATGGCATTACTGGCGGATATAACCTCCAGGCGGCATGGAGCATGGGGTATGTGGCGGCTAAAAATATTACAAAGTAGATATGACAACAACAAGAGAGGAGCTAGAGTTAAGGTGGGCTCGCCTACAGAAGATAATGGCCTCGAAGAGTATTGAGGCGCTCGTCGCCAGCGACAACACATCAATATACTACCTTACGGGGAGAATAATCTCGGGCGCCGTATATGTGCCGGCTCAGGGTCTGCCGCTGATCTTCGTGCGCCGCCCCATAGGACTTAAGGGGGATAATATCGTCTACATACGCAAGGTAGAGGATATACCACCGCTCCTGGCCGAGCGCGGCTATCCCTCGCCGAAGAGTGTAGCCCTAGAGGGTGATATTCTCAGCCACAACGAGTATGCACGATATGAAGCGATATTTCAGCCGGGAGATATAAAATCATCGGCCACCACCCTGCTACGCCTTGCGCGCAGCGTAAAGAGCGAGTTTGAGATCTCGATGATCCGCCACTCGGCCAAAAAGCACGCCGAGCTATACGAGAAGATCCCCGCCCTATTCGAGCGCGGCATGAGCGATGTGGATCTTGCAATTAAATTGGAGTATGAGGCGCGACGGCTAGGTTCGGTTGGCAGCATGAGGATCTTTGGCCGCTCGATGGAGGCCTTTGTCGGCAGCCTGCTTGTAGGGGCGAATGCCGATGCGCCCTCGCCCTACGACTTTGCCCTAGGCGGTGCCGGCACAGATGCAACGCTACCGGTGGGCTGCAATGGCACGCCAATAGTGGAGGGTAATACAATAATGGTGGATCAAGGTGGGAATTTCTGCTCCTACATGACAGATATGACTCGCGTATTCTCGCTAGGCCGGCTACCCGAGATGGCATATCGCGCACACAACGCAGCATTAGAGATGCAGCACGAGCTAGAGTCGCGTGCTCGCGAAGGCGTCGCCACGGCCGACATTTACAACCGTTGCATAGAGATAGCCAAGGCCGAGGGGCTCTCCGATTACTTTATGGGACACACTCAGCAGGCCGGATTTGTAGGCCACGGAGTGGGGATCGAGGTCAACGAGATGCCGGTGCTTGCTCCGCGCTCAAGAGAGATATTTGAGGCGGGCAACGTTATAGCATTCGAACCTAAGTTTGTGCTTCCAGCCATTGGCGCTGTAGGCATTGAGAACACCTTCCTAATCAAGAGGGATGGCATAGAGAAGCTCACCCTCTGCCAGGAGTCTATCATAGCGCTGGATTAGCTTGCGCTACCCAATTCGCTGATGATGCGGTGGGTCTCGTTAAGGTGTGTAGCCATAGCCTGACCTGCCGCCTTGATGTGGTGGTTCTTGATCTCGTTGAAGATCGTCTCATGGAGCTGAATAGCTCGCTCGGGATTAAAATCGGGCCCCACGGTGATGCTGATCTGATCGTAAAGGATCGGACGCAGGGTCTGCATAATCAAAATTGAGATACTATTGCGCGAAGCGTTGGCAACAGATTGGTGAAACTGATAGTCGTATTGAGCAAACTCCTTAAACGAAAACTCCTCGCCACCCTTCATAAGATCTAGGCACTCACGCATGCTCGCGATATCCTCGTCGGTGGCATTCATCGCGGCCATCTCGGCGAGCTTAATCTCCATGGCGATACGGAAATCGACCATATCCTTAAGCGAGATATTCTTATAATCTAGGGTTATCTTCAACATCTCGGCGGTGGCCTGAATGGTTTCGTCTATAACCACAACACCCTTGCCCTGCTGCTTACGCACCAGGCCGCGCGACTCGAGGGTCTTAATCGCCTCGCGCACCGAGCTGCGACCGATGCCAAATTCGTGGCATAGCTCCTCCTCGGTGGGCAGGAAATCCCCCTCCTTAAATTTCCCCTCTATAAGTTGTCTTGTCAAGATCTCGGTCACCTGCTGCGCCACCGAGCCATTTACGATTACGTGGCTAGTTTTGTTTATCTCTCTGCTCATTCTCTATCTATAAATTGTGGCTCACAACCGAAAATCAGTTGTGAGCCACAAAGTTAATAATTTTTTTCTATTTCTCGTTAGCTATTCCATCAACAATACTTTTGCAAGCATTGTAGTAGATACCACAATCAACAGAGTAGGCGAAGTAGAGCACACCTAGATCGCGCCAGAACTTAACGCTCTGGGCGCTCTCGACGAAGGTACCAACCTTAACGCCCTTGGCATTAGCCATCTCAACGGCCTGCTTCATCTTCTCCACAACGATAGGATTTGTGACATCTCCTGGAACGCCACATGACTGCGAAAGATCATAAGGGCCCAAAAAGATAACATCCAATCCCTTTACCTCAAGGATTTCAGACAGGTTGTTTACACCCTCCAAACCCTCGATATGTATGATGACCATCGTGTTCTTATTAGAGCCTGCGAAGTGGGCTGCCTTGTCGATATTGGTATACTCCGCTGCACGAGTGTAGCGGCACACACCGCGGCTACCCTCGGGGAAGAACTTTGCACCATCAACAACGCTCTCGGCCGAGGCGCGGCTATTAACCTGAGGCACCTGAACACCATGAGCACCGATATCTAGCGCGCGCAAGATGCTCTCATGCGAGGCATCCGTGGTGCGAATAATTGGGCTCATACCCTGCAACTCGGCGGCACGAACTAGGTTTTGCGCCGTCTCAAGATTGATGGGGCCATGCTCCATGTCGATAATACAGAAGTCGAGACCAGCCAAGGCGGCCTGCTCAACAAGCGATGGGTCGCTCATCTTTAGGAAAGGGCCGACTACTGCCTCGCCCTTTGCCATCTTTGCCTTAATGAAATTTTCAGTCATGATATTATGAAATTAATCAATATGATTTAGCTCGATAGGAATACCCTCCTCCTCGATAAATGCTACGGTCATACCCTCGACTGGAGTGAATGGGCCATAAAGCACCTTAGCGCCAACGATAGCCTCCTCAACCGATGGTACAGAGTAGGCAACATGCGCTGTGCTCTGAATTAGCGGGTGGAAAGGGCAGTTTGGCATAAAGCGAAGAAACTCGATTTTGTTTGGGCTAGCAGCTACATCTGTGTAGTAAAGATCTAGATCTGCGTTATACATCTCGCCGGCTACAGCCTCTTTTACTGGGATTCCGAAGTGATCAAATGTTCTCATGGTAGTTTTGGTTTTGTTTGGTTTATAAGGTTATAGAGATTCTCTTGGTGTAGAGATAATCCTCAAGTGCAAGGTGCGAGCAGTCGTGACCTAGGCCGCTATCCTTCATGCCGCCGTGAGGTAGGTTGATCGCGTAGCGGATGCCGTTAACCTGCACCTCACCACACTCGATAAACTGCGAATACTTCTGCACACGCTTTAGATCGTTGGTGAATAGGTATGAGGCAAGGCCTACATCTGGATCGTTGACCATTGGGTCTAGATCGCTCTCGTCGTTGAACTTAATAATGGCAGCAACAGGGCCGAATATCTCCTCCTTGAAGCAGCGCATCTCGGGGGTTACACCCTCCAGGATAGTTGGGTTCATAAAGCTAGAGCCCTCCGGCATGCCGGCAGGGATATCGCCACCAAATGTGAGCTTAGCACCAGCAGCAACATCATCGGCTACCATCTGCATAACTCTCTCGCGGGCGCTGATATTTACAAGCGGACCCATATTAACGCCCTGATCCTTACCAAAGCCAACCTTCAAGGCGGCAGTCATCTCCTTAAAGCGAGCCATAAACGCATCATAGATCGAGGCCTGAACGAAGATGCGATTTGGAGTTACGCACACCTGGCCGCTATTGTTGAACTTCACACCAACCATTGTAGCCAACGCCTTATCCATATCACAATCCTCGAAGATTAGCGCTGGGGCATTACCACCTAGCTCTAGGCCTAGCTTCTTGATAGAGGTGGCCGACTGAGCTACTAGCTTAAGACCTGTAGCACTTGAGCCGATCATAGTTAGCACGCGTGGGATTTTGCTAGTTGATAGTGGAATACTTGTATTCTTGCTGCTTCCGGTTAGCACATTGATAACACCAGCGGGGAAGTCGATCGAGGCGCAGATCTCGCCGAATAGGTAGGCCGAGATTGGAGTCTCGATAGATGGGCGAAGGATAACAGAGCATCCTGCCGCTAGAGCTGGGGCAACCTTATAGGCTACATTTAGGATAGGGAAGTTCCAAGCAAGGATAGCGACCGAGACGCCGCGAGGCTCGTGCACAAGCATATGTGCGTGTGTGCCTGCCATATCTGGGAGCATCTGTGAGCGATAGCGGAGCATCTCGTTTGGATAGTAATCCAGCGCGTCGATGATCATATCAATATCCTCATCGGCCGACTCCCACGTCTTGCCTAGCTCATACATTACGGCATAGTGCATCTCATCCTTGCGGGCGATAACGGCATCGCGAAGCTTATAGATCCATACATTGCGCTCGGCGAGCGAGAGCTTTGACCAATACTCGAAGCCCTTTTGAGCCGCCTCAAGTGCACGCTCACTATCTTCGACCGAGGCTACTGCGATAGTAGCGGCCTCCTCGCCCGTTGCTGGGCAGATAATCTGGCTAGTTGTGGCCGCTGCGCTGTCGCAAAGCTGACCATCAATATACATCTTTTTAAATCCGAAATTCATAGTTGTTAGGTTTTTATCGGTTAAATTTTATATCTCTCTCTATAGTCCTGCTCGTATGTTGGCACAGCCTCCATCTCCCACTCGCGAAGAGCCTTTTTCATACTCTCGAAGAGCTTTGGCTCAACATTTTGAAGATCGGTAGTCTCGCCTATATCATACTTAAGGTTATACATCTGGAACTTCTCAGCACCGATCCACTTGATGATCTTCCAATCGCCACGAATAAGCGCTGCATACTGCTCGTGGTAGGCTCTAAAGAAGTGTAGATCGCGCTTCTTGATATCTCCACCCTTTAAGATAGGCATAAGGCTCACGCCATTAACCTGCTTCTCGGCGCACTTTTTGCCCGAGGCAATCTCCACCATTGTTGGGAAGATATCTATCGCCTGGACTGGCGTTTCGCACTTTGCACCCTTCTCGGTTAGACCTGGGTAGTAGATCATAAGTGGAACGCGGATACCGCCCTCGGCGAGAGTATCCTTAATATCTTTGCGACCACGAAGCGGAGCGTTGCTAAAGTAACCACCCTGATCCGAGAAGTAGATGATAACGGTGTTGTCCATCTGCCCGCTCTTCTCCAAAGCCGCAACGATCTGACCTACAGATTCATCCACGACGGTCACCTGCGCTGCATATTGAGCATCAATATCGCTCAAGCCCTTAGCCTTGTATCGCGCCACTAGATCCACTCGACCCTTATTTGGGGTGTGGACATTATAATAGGACATTGATAGCAGGAATGGCTGCTCCTTGTCATAGCCCTCGATAAGCTCTACCGTTTTATTGGTTAGGTACTCGGTCATAAACTCCCCCTTCTTGGCTGTCGCCTTGGTTGAATCAGCACCCTTAGGGAACTTAAAGAACGGGGCGTAGTAGCTCGAAACATTTCCAAACTCCGAAACTCCATAACTATAGTCAAAACCCTGATGCTCGGGCCAGAACTCCTCGCCGCCCAAGTGCCACTTACCGACGAACATATTGTAGTAGCCCTGCTCGCGGAGTGCCTCACCATAGGTGCGCTCCTCCAGAGGAAGGTAGTTTAGCGATGGCATAAGGGTTGGATCTCCATCCCACATATTCCACTCGTTGCCGGTGGCTGCATCGCGGTTCTCAATATGGCGCACAAGCTGCAATCTAACAGGCTCCTTGCCGGTGAGCAGCGATGCTCGCGAGGGGCTCGATGCTGGCTGGCCGACATAGGCACGCTCGAAATTTAGACACTTTTTGCTGAGTGCGTCAATATTCGGAGTCTCAAACTTCGGGTTGCGATAACCCTGATCTGCCCATCCTAGATCATCCACGAAGAGCATTATGATATTCATCTTGCCCTGCTGAGGAGCCGCAGCCAAGGCTGGAGCTACCGCCCCCACCATAGATAGTGGCAGGAGCGTGCTATTTAAAAGTCTCATCTGTTTCTGTTTTAAAGTGTAACCTTAGTATATCCAGATAGAAGGTCAAACGCATGGTCATCCTCGCAATCCCTAAGGTGCTCAAGGAGCTGCCTGCGAAGCGAAAGGAGAGTCTCGGCGTGAGCCTTATCGTTGATAAGGTTGGTGATCTCATGTGGATCGGCCTTTATATCGTATAACTGATCGTCGCCATTAGGGTTGAACGAGTACTTATACTGTGGTGTGCGGATTGTGCGAACACCAAACCAGCGGCCGTTATACTTCTCATAGCGATAGAAAGCTAGATCGGGAACACCCTCCCAAGCCTTGTCGCCACTCTTAACTAGAGGCAGGAGCGAGCGGCTATCGAGGTTATCCTGCATGGGCTCGATACCCATATACTCAACCATAGTCTCGTTAAGGTCGATAAGAGACACCTGGTGCTCGACAGAGGATGGCTTTACTCCCGGAGCCTTAATCAGCATCGGGATGCGCATAAGACCATCATAGGCGTAAGGGCCCTTGTCGTATAGTCCATGCTCGGCAAGCATCGTACCCTGGTCTGAGGTGAAGATAATAAGGCTATTATCATAAAGACCGTGCTCCTTGAGTGCATCGAAGAACTCGCCCAAAGCCTGGTCGAACATGGTGCAAAGACCCATCGAGTATGAGATGGTCTTGCGCCAATCGTCATCACTCATATGTCCGACATCCATCCATGGCCAAAGCACATCGTGCTGGAACTCAAGACCTGCATCGGCGCAGCGGAGCGATGGAGGAAGAGTTACATCCTCATAGCTATACATCTTATTCCACGGCGAAGGCACCTTATAAGATGGGTGGGGAGTGTGGAAGCTGAGGGTCATAAATAGTGGACGCTCATCCTCCTTAGATCTGTTGTTAAGGAACTTAACACCTAGATCCACCTGCTTCTTGGCCTCGCTCTTTTCATATCCTCCTGCGAATGTTGAGAAGTAGTCGGGCTTCTCCTCAAAGGTTGGCTCAACACCATTCTCGTCGGGATAGTAGCGCTTGATGGCGTCGTAATTTGGCCTCTTGGGCTTCTTTACAACTGTCTCAGTAGCAGTTATGTTGCAATACTCCGCACCGCGATCACCTGGGGTGATATGTCCCACGTGCCACTTGCCGATATAGGCAACATTGTAGCCAGCACCGCTAGCCCACTCATAGATTGTTGTGTGCTCCTTGGCCAATGTGTTATACTCGCAATGCCATAGGTGGAGGTTATCCTCAAGGTTTGTTCTGTGGCCTAGGCGGCCTGTAAAGAGCGCCGCACGCGAGGGTGAAGATAGACCCGTTGTAGTGCAGGCGTTCTCAAAGTTTACCGACTCGCTCTTAAGCTTGTCAATATTTGGAGTCTTAAGACCCGCGTCGCTACCATAGCCGGTCATATCGAGACGCATATCATCGGTGATGATAAATATTACGTTCTTCTTCTCGGCGCTCTTCTTCTTGGGAGCAGCATCTGCAACCATAGGTAGAGCTAGTGCCGGCAAGGCCAGCAGAAGTGAAGTTTTACTTAACATAGGTTTATTTTTGGGTTAGGTTAAAAGCACCATAGAGCCCTCGAGGGGCTCCGTGGTGAATACTATTTTAGTGCAAAATATCTTAGCTTATCCTCGTCGATCTCCACGCCAAGACCCGGGCCGGTAGGAACGTCGATGTATCCATCCACCGCGGCAAAGGGCTTTGTTGTTAGCTCCTCGCGGATTCTATTTGGGCTGCGGTCAAACTCCAGCAGAGGCTGCTTGTCAAATAGTCGGCCTGGCGAGTAGCTTAAGTTAGCTGCGATATGCAAGTTGGCGGCTATAATCACACCCGTACCCCAGTTGTGAGGGGTCATCTCCACATGGTAGGTGTTGGCGATGGTTGAGATGCGCTTAGCCTCGGTAATACCTCCAGTTGTGCCGGTCTCGGGCTGGATGTAATCTACACATCTATTATCTAGAAGCGTCTTAAATCCATCACAACGGAACTCGCACTCGCCCGAAGCGAGAGGGATATTGCAACGAGAGCGAAGCTCGCGATAACCGGCATAATCATCCGGCGAGATTGGCTCCTCGAACCACATGATATCATACTGCTCAATCTTGCGCGCTAGCTCCAGAGCCTCGCGCACATTGAAGGCGTGATTTGAATCAACGCCTAGCTTAACGTCATCACCAATAGACTTGCGAACAGCCGCTACATTCTTGACATCCTGCTCGATACCTAGACCCACCTTCATCTTAACGGCAGAGTATCCAGCCGCGGCATAGCCTCCCGCCTCCTCGGCGAGCATAGACTCCATGCGACCACCCTCCATTTTGTCGGTAAAGTATAGACCAGTAGCATATACCTGAACCTTCTCGCGATAGCGACCACCAAGCAGAGTTGAGACGGATTGCCCCAAAATCTTTCCCTTCAAATCCCAGATAGCAACATCAATAGCGCTGATAGCCGAGAGAAGAACACCCTTACGAGCATAGTCGATCGAGCGGCGGAAGAGCTTGCTCCAGATAAGATCGCTCTGCAAGGGCGACTCGCCGATAACCATCGGAGTCAGGAAGTCGATGCCAGCCTTGATGATATTAGCTGGGCCATAACCCTCACCCCATCCCACAAGGCCGCTCTCGGTGGTGACCTTTACGATGCAGATTAGGCGCGAGGCGTAGTCAAACTGTGAGAAGTAGAACCTTTCGTCGAGTGTATCCGAGAGAAGAAAGGTCTCTATTGATTTTATTTTCATATATAAATTATTTTCTCACCCAGAGATAGGCTCCCACTAAAGGGCTGGGAGCATATCTTTGAATGTTAAGATTAGACAGGCTGCGATAAGCACAACTGCTGCGGCAGACATGATAGCGAACGACACCTTTGTTCCCTTCCACTCGCCACTTAGATATCCCCAGATATTACCGAAGATTAGCGATAGAGCCAACATAACTGGCCATGTGATAACATTTCCTAGCTCGCCGATAGATACCGCAACGATACCACCAAGACCTAGAGGCAAGAACCACAAGAAACCTGTAGCGGCAGCCCAGAGGGAGGCTGTGCGCTCAGCGCCGGCACCGATCTTAGAGAACTCGCCCCAAGTTTTGTTCTTGCAAAGAAGATATACTGCATAACCAAGGTTCATCAAAAGACCTCCGAATACTACAGTTGCACGAGCAGGAATTGCGCAGCTAGCGTCGCTAGCACCTAGAGCCTTAGCCGAAGCAACGATAGGAGTTGCCTCCTCGAAACCGATATTTAGAAGTGATGACAGAACACCTGAAAGGGTTACGATAATAAGACCCTTGCCGATATTGCCACCTGCTGATGATGTGTTGGCTGCGTTCTGCTCCTTATCGCGAAGGATGCCAGAGTAGGCCGACATAGCCACGCCGACAAGCATAATTGCCACACCGATAATAACATAGGCAAATGATGGGCTCTCGGTAACGCCTGCAATTCCGAATAGTGGGATGATAGCGCCTAGACCACCAGCAAGACCCATAACCACACCGTTGGTGATTGATACTCCAACATAGTTAACGCTCACTCCAAATAGGATACCACCGATACCCCATAGGAAACCTAGCAAGATAGAGGTGAAAAGGGTTGATGAGTCTGTAGAGAAGATCGCCTCGAAGAATGATGTTGATCCAAAGAGTCCCCACACGATAGGAACAATAAGCATTGCAAAGATTGAGTAGATAAACCAAAACGACTCCCATGATAGTGGGCTCTGTTTCTTCATTCCCATTCCAAAGCTACCCTGTGCGAAACCCGCCAAAAGGAGTAGTAACATTCCTGTGATTGCCATAATTTTCTGTTTTTAAGTTAGTTTATTTGTTAGTTTTTGGTTCAATGTATGTTGTCAGACAAATATAGCATTTTATTTTCAGAATTTCTAATTTTCAAAGCGAAAAAATCAAATAAAATAGCACAAATTTATATTAACAAATCCAACTGCTTGATATAATGCAATTTAGCACATATTAAAAAAGTCGACCAACATAAATGCTGATCGACCATCTCTCTCTTTAGCGGGCTACCAGACCTAATCTTTAACGAACACTTTTTGCTATTGAAAGAGCATATTCACACATCTGGCTAACCTTCTTCCAGTCGCCAGCCTTAACTACATCTGAAGGGAAGAGCTGCGAGCCCATTCCTACGCAGAACACACCAGCCTTGAACCAAGCGGTAAGGTTCTCCTCGGTAGGCTCTACGGCACCTGTGGCCATGATATTTGACCATGGAAGTGGAGCCTTAACATTCTTGATGAACGATGGGCCGCCAACGTTTCCTGCAGGGAACACCTTAGTAAGGTCGCAACCGAGCTCCTGTGCGAAGCCGATCTCAGTGACTGAACCGCAACCAGGCGTGTAAGGCACTAGGTGGCGGTTGCACACCTTCGCAACATCTGCATTTAGATATGGGCCAACGATAAAGTTTGCACCATACTGCATATATAGAGCAGCGGTTGGAGCATCGACGATTGAGCCGATACCTAGGATCATCTCTGGGCACTCCTTCTCGGCGAACTTGATAAGCTCGATGAATACCTCCGAGGCGAAGTCGCCTCTGTTTGTGAACTCAAACACGCGGATACCACCGTCATAGCACGCCTTTAGGACGCTCTTTGAGATCTCCTTATCCTTGTTATAAAATACGGGAACTATACCTGTTGCGGCGATTGCCGACATTACCTCTGTTTTGCTAAATCTTGCCATTGTATTATCTGTTATCTCTGTACACGACCATTCTTATTTCCACCTGCTAGCGACTCAACCTCCTCAATGCTAACCATATTTGAGTCGCCATTGATTGTGTGCTTAAGCGCTGAAGCTGCTACAGCAAACTCCAAAGCCTCACCCTGGGTTGGCTTGGTGAGCAGACCATGGATGATGCCACCCGAGAATGAGTCACCACCACCTACGCGGTCGATGATTGGGTCGATATCATAGCGTGTAGACTCATAGAACTCCTTGCCATCATAGATCATCGCCTTCCAGCCGTTGTGTGTTGCAGAGAACGACTCGCGAAGGGTTGAAACCACATATTTGAAACCAAACTCCTCGGCCATCTCCTTGAAGATCTGCTTGTAGCCCTCGGCAGCAGTCTCGCCACCCTCGACATCAGCACTTGGCTTGAAGCCTAGGCATAGCTCAGCATCCTCCTCATTTCCGATACAAACATCGACATACTGCATAAGTGGGCGCATAACCTGCTGCGCACGCTCGGTGCTCCAAAGCTTCTTACGGAAGTTTAGGTCAACCGAAACCTTTACGCCATGACGAGCGGCAGCCTCACATGCTAGACGAGTTAGCTCAGCACCGCTCTCCGAGATAGCAGGTGTGATACCCGACCAGTGGAACCAATCGGCACCCTCCATAATTGCATCGAAATCGAAATCGGCAGCTGTAGCCTCAGCGATAGATGAACCTGCGCGGTCGTAGATAACCTTTGATGGACGAAGCGAAGCGCCAGTCTCCAAGAAGTAGATACCCACACGATCGCCGCCGCGAGCGATAAAGTCGGTCTTAACACCAAATTTTCTCAACTCATTTAGGGCCGACTGACCAATCTCATGAGTTGGAAGCTTACTTACAAAGTAGGCATCGTGGCCATAGTTTGCGCAGCTCACCGCTACATTTGCCTCACCTCCGCCATAAACCGCGTCGAAGTTATCCGACTGAACAAAGCGACGAAACCCGGGGGTCGAGAGACGAAGCATAATCTCACCTAAAGTTACAATTTTCATTGATCTATTTTTTATAGTATTCACTAATTTTCTAAAAGAGAAACAGAGCTGGTTATCAGTTGTCTGACAAAGGTATGATTTAATTTTTAAAAATCACAACTTTTTTTACACTTTTTTATCAATATTTTAGTTTTTCTTGAAAAAGGGGGCGCAGAGTGATCTCTCGCGCCCCAATGATAAGTTACTCTAAAACCTTAACTGATAGCTTCTCGCGAGTGATAAGTTTTCCACTTTTATCCTTTGCCGAGATGGTGATCGTGCCACCCTTGTAGGTTGCCTGCACGGCAAGAAGTGTCTGACCAAAGGCCGTAGGCGCTGTGCGGCTCACGAAGCTCTCCATCTTGCGCGTGTCGCCGCAGTCAGTTCCTATGAAGCGGTGATCGCCCTCGATTGAGAATGTTATCTCAGCCTCCTCGTTCTTGATCTCATTACCCTTAGCATCAACTAGTTGCGCTACAACATGTAGAACATCGGTGTTGTTGGCCTGCATAGTTTTGCGGTCGGGCGTTAGGCGAATAGCGGTAGCCTTGCCTAGAGTCTTTAGCTCTACGCTCGTCTTTTTACCACCCTTTTTGCCCTTGGCCACAAGCGTGCCAGCCTTATAATCTACTGCCCACTTGTAGGTGTAGTCCTCATGGTCGGCAAGCTTCTGCTCGCCCAGCGACTTGCCATTTAGGAATAGCTCCACGCTCTCGCAGTTTGAGTAGATCTCGACGATTGTTGGCTCGCCATCGGTATAGTTCCAGTATGGATTTACATTTTGCCATGGACGAGGTGCAAGCTTCCACCCATCCTTCTTCTTCTCGATAGCCTTGCCAGAGGCATCCTTCTTGAATGTAGATAGCTTCTCGGTCTGGGTGTACATTGCCATTGATGGCTCATCATTCCACATAGCCTTGAATGAGTAGAACGCGCCGCGAGGGAAGCCAGCCACATCAAGTGGAGCGTGGTCGGTGGCCTTTCGAGGCCAGTTGTTTGCGCGACACTCGCCCATATAATCTACACCTGTCCATAGGAAGATACCAGAGATAAAGTCGTGGTCAAGAACCGCCTTCCACTCATACCAGCGGGCTACGTTCTCCGTGCCCATAAATACACGATCGGGATACTGCTCTCTGAAGTAGTCATACTTTGTCTCCTTATAGCTGAAGCCCACAACATCCAACACCTTTCCATAGTCGGTCTCCATGCTCGATGTTGGCAAAATAAGGTTGGCCGTCACAGGGCGGGTTGTATCCATCTCGCGTGTCCAGGCGGCAAGCTTAGTCGCTGTCTCTCCCATATCGAAGATCTGCTCGGGATAGTTTGCCCAGAACTCGCGCACCTGCTCGGGTGTGTGTGGAGGGGTTGGCACACGCCATAGTGTCCAATCCATCTTGCCATCGCGGTCGGTATTGTTGAATAGACCTGTTGCACGGCGGTTTCCTGGATATGTCCACTCGATCTCGTTACCGATGCTCCATTGGAAGATGGATGGATGGTTGCGGCTCGATAGCATCACATTCTTAAGGTCGGTCTCGGCCCACATCTGGAAGTTCTCCGAGTGGCCGCGGGTGATATAATCAACCTCCTTATCGTGCATATTATATCGCTTATCCTTAGGCAGATCCCACTCATCATAGAACTCATTCTGAACAAGGAAGCCCATCTCATCACATAGATCCAGGAACTCATCCGAGGCTGGGTTGTGCGATGTACGGATAGCGTTACACCCCATCTCCTTAAGCGCCTTAAAGCGACGAGCCCACACATCCTTAGGCACGGCCGAGCCCACCATGCCGGCATCGTGGTGCAGACATACACCCTTGATCTTCATATTCTCGCCATTGAGGAAGAAGCCCTTATCCTTATCGAAGTAGAAGCTGCGAACACCCAGCACCGTCTCGCGCTGCTCAAGAGTCTTACCATCAGATACAAGCTTGCTATTTACACTATAAAGATATGGATCATCAACGCCCCAAAGGTGTGGCTTTGTGATCTCAAAATCCTGCGACACGACAGAGAGCTCACCACCCTTCAAAGAGAATGGAGAGGTGGTAGTCGCCACAACCTTGCCGCTTGCATCTTTGATCTCTGAGACGATCTCGCCCTTACGATCCTGCATATACTCATTCTTAACCTCTACGGCTAGGTTTACCTTAGCTACGTCGGCGCTAACCTCAGGGGTTGTTACAAACGTCCCCCAAACCGGGATATGAAGATCATCCACAACCACCATCGAGACATTACGATAGATACCCGATCCGGTATACCAGCGCGAGTCGGCATAGCGGCTGTGGTCTACCCTTACCGAGAGGCGATTAGGCTCGCCCTTGGCGGCTAGAACATCGGTTAGATCGTAGTAGATAGGAGCATAGCCGAATGGATGCTCGCCGATCTTGATGCCATTGATCCAGAACTCAGCGTTGTTGTATACGCCATCAAAGACGATATAGCACCTCTCATTCCTCCCATTAGGGGTATCGAAGATCTTTGAATACCAGCCGATGCCACCCGGAGTGAAGCCGGTGCAACCCTCGAGCTCCTTCGAAAAGCCATGCTCTATTGTCCAGTCGTGGGGCAGATCTAGCTTGCGCCACTCCGATGGGTCGTAGGTTGTTAGGCGATAATCCTGAGAATCGCTCTCGGTAAAGAGCCATCCATCATTAAAGTTTAACACCTCGCCTTGCACCGAGAGCGAGGCCGAGACTAGCAGCGACAGGAGCGCCGCCTTGGTTAGTAGTTTTTTCATTGGTTAGATTAGTTTTTTATCTGTTGTTATATCTAGCAATAGGAACATTCCGCAGGGGATCGTAAGCTCCGCCGTGCGCGATGATGGGTCGAATTTATACTCCTCACCCGTCAATACGTTTATTATCTTCACCGGTGTTACCGTGCCGAAATGGATAGTAGCACGTCGCTCAGCTGGGTTCACATATCCACCATCAAAGAGCGAGACTCTAAGGTGCTTAGGCGCACTCTCGGCGGCCACCCACGCAACATTATCGCCCGATACGGTGAGCGGCAACAATTTGGCCGAGGCCTCAATATCCCTCTCGATAACCTTGTAGTACTCATCAGCCATATACTTTTTCTTGCCATCGGCCGAGTAGTAGTAGACGCCATCGGTGTAGTACTCCTTGAGGATACTCTTGTAGATTGGGTGGAGGTTATCCACTAGCTTGCCGCGCGATGCGCCGCTCTTTGCGAACTTACCCTGCTGAGGAGGGGTGATTAGAACCACACCATTATTATATGGCGCAAGGAAATTAAGCCTGCGATCCTTAACACCCGCGGCATAGCGCGAGAAGTCCCACTCGGTGACTGCCGCCGCACCCCACACGCCACACATGCGGTCGAATACCATCGGCTGCTTAGCGGCCTCTAGCTCGGGGGTGAGTCTTATGGTTACGGTGTTTGAGTTTGCCTCATCTAGCATCTCTTTGGCCGGCTCCAACACGCTAAGGTGCACTGGCGAGAAGCTCACAATCTCCTCACGCTTAGGCACAAAGAGAGCCCCCTTGGCGATCATCTTCCACATAATATCTAGATAGTCGCCATAGGCCGATGTTACCTGGAAGTTATTTACATAGGTTGCGCCATACGAGATATGAAACATCGAGTTGCGCAAGAAGTGGTTGGGTAGATTCTGGTTGCAGAATTGACGATTGCGCACAAAGCTCGGATTATCCCTCGCGCAGCGCGTTCCCCACTGGTCGCACGAGCCACTTGCCCACAAGCCCAATCGGCCTGCTAGGCTTAGATCCATGCTCTTATCCTCGGTCTCCTCCATCGAGGGGATAAAGATATCGGCAAAATCGCCATCCAGGAATCTCTCCCAGAGTGGAGTGTAGACCTTTGAGAGCCAGAAACCATGCTTGCTGCGGATATAGAGCATAGCGTTATTTTTGCTGCCCGACTCGGCTAGCGGATAGAATAGCTTATCCATAGCTACCTGGAAATCATCCTTATAGAGGATCGTCAGCTCCGGCCAGACCCACACGGTCTTTTTACCATCGGCTGCGGCGATCACCTTATTTATAGTCTCAGGATTAAAGTAGAATGGATCTGTTCCATGTCCACCCCATAGCGCTGCACCATCCTCGGTAAAGCTATCGGTCATCTTCTTAACGAGCTCGTCCTGAGTCGATGTATACTTCTTGCGGTTATCCCTCGCCGTCTCAAACGGAGTGCCGGCAACCAACTTGCGATCCCAATCCTCGGCGCTTGTTATGAAGCAGGTACCCAGCAGCTTGACGTGTGGGTAGTTCTCAGCAATATCAGTAAAGATCTCATTCTGCTGCTTTGGAATATCCATATCATAGATGGTGATCGGCTCGCGCTGCCACTCGGGAGCGGTGAAGGCCTCCACCTGCCTGTGTAGCTCGTCGGTGCTGCTGAGGATAGAGGCTATATTTCCGATTGGCTCAATCTCCTCATAGGCTGCCATCCACCCCTCGTCGTTCAGATCGAAGATATGGATCGCGCTACCACCGCTCTGCGCGCTACCCATAATGAGCTTACCACCCCTCTCATCCTTGCACATATCTGTAAAGGAGAATTTTGAGTTAAGCACCTTAATCCCCTGCTTGGCGTGGCTGAATGGGATAACAAAGCTCTGCGAGCCCACCTTAGCGAAATAGGCCTCGCCAGCGGCTGTTGGGATGATCTCGGTCTGCACTCCGCGGTAGCCGCCAGGAGTCTTTTGCCCTTTTATCTTTGCTATCTCCACCTTGCTAATAGCATCTGTATTAGGGTTATATGTACATGCTGCAAGAGTCTCGCGCGCACCCGTCGTTCCAAAGACAACCAGCTGCTCGCCATTAACATCCATAAGCTGCATATCGGCGATAGGGCCATAACCATAGCTCAACTTAAAGCTTTTATGAGGCTTCGCGGCGAGTGGCTTAAATTGAAACATCACACTATTTCTATCGGCATGGCTGATGATACCATTCATAAGCAGCAGATCCGAGCCATCCTCCTGTGGCATCGGGCGCAAGAAGTTGATTGTGTGGGCATTCTCTATTAGACCCTCCTTGCCCATCCACTTTAGATTTGGCTTCAATACGGATGGGTATGAACTTGCGGCCACACTCTTTATAAGCTTACCCTTAGCATCAAGGTAGTAGAGGTTTGTATCGTTTCCTCCGCAGGCAACATATACATCACCCTTTTTATCACGGATGGTGCAGACCGAGATCATCGGCATCGGCGAGGGATGAAATTTCCATAGCTCCTTGCCATTAAGATCCAGGCAACGCACCGAGCCATCGGCTATAGCCATCAGGATCTCATCGCGACCATCGCCCGTAAGATCGCCACACCAGAGATCATAGCACATAATGCCATTGCTGACATTTTGCTCCCACTTCACCTGGCCATCATAGTCGGCACGCAGCGCCACGCCACTATACGAAACGCCGATAATACGCTGCTTGTCACCATCTTTAGCTAAGGCTAGCTTGGTTATTGTGTGGTGCGTATCTATACTTGTCAGAGCAGAAGCTACTGAGCCTTCTGCAATTAAGCAGAAGGCTACAGCAAATATTGCCCCTATTATATTAAACTTCCTCATAGGGTTTCGGGGTTTAAAATTACCAGGTCAGCGGGAAGAAGATCGCCATCTCCGACTCGCCTCTATTATGCCATGCGTAGTATGGGATCAACTTAAGATTAAATGACTTAAGATCTGAATTTAGCGGAGCATATAGATCACCCCTCTCATATCTCGACGAGCGGATCTTAGCATCGGCTGTCTCGATAATATTCACGCCACATAGCTCGTCGGCCTTATATGTTGCTGTGAAATTTGCGCTCTTAGGTATTACGATATCCTCCACCTTTACATTGGCAGGTAGATCTACCCCCTCTACGCAATATACTACGGGGCCATAGGTTACAGCCACCTGGCCGCGAAGCTGCTCAACGCGAGGATCTGCCTCGACAAGGGTTGGCTTCATTGGCAGCGCTAGCTCTACCTTGTCGCCCTTGCCCCACTTGTTCTTCACCACGGCAAACTCACCAGCCTTGGCTGCGATCTCCTTACCATTAAGCTTAACGGTTGCACCAGCAGCCCAGGCAGGGATACGAAGCTTAAGATCAAACTCGGCGTTCTTATCACCCTTATACTCAAAGCTCACATTACCACACCATGGATAGTTGCTCTTCTGCTCGAAGCCGATCTTCTTGCCGGCAAGCTCGGTTGAGATTGTATTGCTACCGAATAGGGTCACATATAGCGAGTTATCGTCGCTCACGTAGGCATACTCCTTAGTTTGAGCCACAAAGCGCGCAAGGCTAGTTGGGCAGCATACACATGTACACTGTGTCGTCCAACGATCGTGGAAGTCGAGCGATAGAAGCCTATGCTCCTTACCGTGCCAACGCAATACGTTGGTATAGAAGTAGCTCTTGCCATCAAGCGCCATCGAGGACATATTGTTGTAGAAGGCACGCTCCATTACATCAACATATTTTATATCGCCAGTTAGCAGGAACAATCTCCAGCTAAAGTATGCACCATAGAATGTTGCACAAGTCTCGTTGTATGCCGTTGAGCTATTGATAGCGTAGGGCAGACCAAAGGCCTCATGCACCGCCTCGGCACGATTCTTCTCCGAGCCTCCTGCATGTACATTACCTAGACCGCCGGTAACCGATGCCTTGCGGTAGTAGATATCCTCCCATATCGCCTTGAGCGCCTTAAGCATCTCCGGGTCGTCAGTCTCGGTGCAGTAGTCGGCCGCACCTATATATAATACGGGGGCCAAAACGGCATGACCCACAGCATCTGTAGATTTGCGCAATGGGGTATCATTCTGATTTTGGGTCATACCCTTTATCTTACCGCGAGCCGAAAGCATGCGGTTAACGCACTCCATATACTTCTTGTCGCCTGTTGTGCGATATAGCTCCATCATACCCATCATCTGCACCGAGTTGTAATCCACATTCGCCTTCTCGGGTGTCACCTCATCAAAGTAGCTGTTTAGATAATCTCCTACTCTCACAGCAGCATCAAGCATCAATGGCGAGCCGGTAACGCGGTGGTGAGTCATGGCCAAGACTAGGAAGTGACCCATGTTATAGGTCTCGTGTAGCTGAGGTCTTAGCCAACGAGTCGAGTTCTTAAATTTACGAAGCTTATCTGTCTCATTACCAGTAGCTCCATAACCAATCTGGGTGTGAAGTGTAATATATCCATCCTCGGCAATTGAGCGAACCACTCGGTCTGCGCGCTCGTTGATCGACTTTAGAAGCTTAGGATCTTTTGTTACAGAGTAGATCGAGATCTGCGCCTCAAGCCACTTGTAGTAGTCGCCATCCTGCCAGTTTGTACCCCTGAAACCAAAGTCCGACTTCATGCCGTCGGCCACAATTTTGAAGTTATCCTCCGTGAAACCCATAAAGTAGTCCCACTGTGCAGGGACGATATTAGGTATGCATAGATCGAAACGATCCTTCCAGAAGCCATCTGTCCACTCTACTGAGCCCATATCAACGCCCTTTACTAGAGCCTTTGAATCCTTGCCGCTCTCTACATACGCACCTTGCGCCGATACGGCCAAGGTCGATAGGAGTAGCATCTGTGTTAAAATTTGTTTTTTCATATTTAGTTTAAGTATTTTGGGAATTTCAAAGCGGTACGATTTCACCAAGCATTTGTCTGACATCATACATTTTACAAAAATATGAATTTATTTTAATTTTACCAAATCATGGTGGCGTTTTGTTATAATTTTATTTATTGTAGTGGATTATATTTAATGTTATTGAAAAGATCATAAGTAGTGTGAAATAATTATTGGTGTGTTTTTAAGAGTGCTATTGGAGATGAGATTTTTTGCTATTGAATTGAAAATATAGTTATTCTATATTGAAATTTAATAGTGAAAAATATCGCTCCAAGAGTGCTTTTAAAATATGGCAATAATTGTTTTACACTACTTATAGTTGAATTAGCGAGAATTGCCAAGCAGAGACAATGATTAACCTGCGGGGAGCACGCGCAATAATTCACCGGCGAGGAGCACTCACAATATGTCACGGCCGGGAGCAGCGCAATAGGGAGGCAATTCACCGACGAGGAGCACTCACAATATGTCACGGTCGAGAGCAGCGCAATAGGGAGGCAATTCACCGACGAGGAGCAGCGCGATAGGTGGATGAGA
>JBCQTD010000007.1:0-69766 GCA_047178725.1 Rikenellaceae bacterium | reverse complement strand
TGAAAATATAGTGGTTCTATACTGAAATTTAATAGTGAAAAATATCGCTCCAAGAGTGCTATTAAAAATATGGCAATAATTGTTTTACACTACTTATTTACTTCGCTTGTGAATTGCTAATAGCGGAGAAAAGATCTGGCAGATAGTATATCGCGATGCCAGCCAAAGCTGAGAGCACAATTAGCCACATAAGGTTAAACTTTCTGTAGCCCAAAATGAGTGCAGCACCAAATAAAATCCAGCTCCAAGCATCTATGAAATTTGCCCCTGATTTATCCTCTGGAAAGATAAGCGTTATAGCCGCTGCGCAAATCATGCCTATAACCACCGGGTGCATTGTCGACATTACTCTCTTTACGATGTGGTTATCGCGCAGCAAAAAGAAGAAGCGCGTGACGACAATCATCAGTGTTAGCGCGGGCAGGCATGATGCTATTGTGGCGATTATAGATCCCCATATACCGGCCACGGTATAGCCAATGTATGTTGCTGAGTTGATGGCTATTGGCCCTGGGGTCATTTGCGATATGGCGATGATATCCGATAGCTCGGCATTGCTTACCCAGGTGCGCTGCACTACCACCTCGTTGTGTATTAGCGAGAGCATGGCATAGCCGCCGCCAAAGCCAAAGAAGCCGATCTTTATATAGCTTATAAAAAGTTGTAAATATATCATTTTCTCACCCTCCTTACCTCATATATTGCCCATGCGGCACCAATGAATATAGCTCCCAAAATTACATATATAGGCGAAAATCCCCACCACCATAGCGCAAAGCCAACGCTGGCGCAAGCGATTAGCTCTAGTTTGTTTAGATCCTTGGCGAACTGTAAAACTGGCAGCACAATAAGCGCCACCACCACCGGGCGCATCCCCTTAAAGGCGGCATCTACGATGGGGTTGTAGCGGATCGCCGAGAAGAAGATCGCGATGATTAGCAATATTGTAAATGAGGGCAGAATAACCCCCATGACTGAGGTTATTGCGCCAATATAACCACGCATTTTATAGCCCACAAATGCCGATGAGTTTAAGGCAATAGGCCCCGGAATGCTCTGCGCCAGGGTGAGCAGATCCATAAACTCTTTGTTCTCGATCCATCCGCGCCTCTCGATCACCTCGCCACGTATGAGAGGGATCATAGCGTAGCCACCGCCAAAGGTGAATACCCCTATCTTCATAAACGAAAATAGGAGCGATAAAAGCCTGACTCTGCCTGATGCCATGATTATTGATTTATAGTTGATGCAACTATCGCAACCACCACGGCGGCCGTTTCGCTACGCAGGCGTTGTGTGCCTAGTGATATCTCTTTGAATCCATTGCAGAGAGCTAGATCCACCTCCTCGGGCGAGAAGTCGCCTTCGGGGCCAATCAGCACCAAGGTGTTTGACTCTGGCTTGATAAGATCTTTTATCAGCCTCTTGCCCTCGCTGCTGCGTGGCTCGTTGCAATGTGCGATGAGCTTCTCTCCGTCAAAATCAGAGTGCACTAGCTCTGAGAGAGCGGTCATCTCGTGTAGTATAGGGTGATAGGCCTTGAGCGACTGCTTGCAGGCGGAGGTTATCACCCTCTGCTGGCGCTCATGCTTTATCGCTTTGCGCTCGCTGTGGGTTGTTAGAAGAGGGTATATTTCGCTGATTCCAACCTCGGTAGCCTTCTCTAAAAACCACTCAAATCGCTCAATACTTTTCGTCGGGGCAACCCCCATAACAAGACTGTAAGGCATCCTCTCGTATTCGCTTTGAATGCTCTCCGTCTCAACGCGGCAGCGCTTAACGTTTTCATCAATTATGCGACAAGAGAATATAGAACCTCTACCATCCGTTATATGGATGATATCTCCTTTCGTAAGCCGAAGCACGCGGATGGCGTGTTTGGACTCCTCCTCGCTTAGTGTGTATTCTGGCGTTGTAATCTCGGGGGCGTAGAATAGTTGCATGAAAAGTGAGATTTTTTTAAAAATTTATTACCTTTGCAAAGGTATATAAAATTTATATATAATGATAAATATAAGGGGGCTTTTCGCCCTAATATTAGTTATAGCAGTTATGTTTGCACCAAGCTCATGCCAAAAATCCGCCACCATCGTGGAGGAGAATATTTTTTATAGGAGCTGGGATACTCCATTTGGCGCCCCCCCATTCGACAAGATCACCTCGGCGGATTATCTGCCTGCGCTGCGTCGCGCTATGGGTGAGCAGCTTGAGTCGATCGCGCTCATAAACAGCTCCTCTCTTAGGGCTGGATTCGAGAGCGTTATCTTGCCTTATGACCAATCTGGAGCGAAGCTGGCGGATATCTATAATCTCTACACGATGTGCCAGGCCGCTGGCGTGGAGGGGATGGCGGATATCAGTGGCGAGGTGTTGACATTGATGGCCGCGCATAGAGATTCGCTGCTTCACAATAAGCCACTCTTTGAGAAGATTCGCCAGGTCTATGATCTGCGCAAGAGGCTAGGGTTGGATGATGAGCAGAGGCGTCTGGTTGAGAGATACTACGACGAATTTAGGCGAGGAGGTGCATCTCTTGTGGGCGAGGATTCTGTCCGCTTCGAGGCGATCAATGGCGAGATTGCAGCCCTTATGGCGCGCTTCTCTACGAATCTGGCCTCCGAGGAGCGTGATCTTTATATCGCCATGAGTGCCAATGATGTAGAGTCTCTACCCGCCACGGTAAGAAATGCAGCACGCGCCGAGGCTCGCAGTCGTGGTCTTAGCAATAAATGGGTATTTACAACTCAAACCTCTAGTTGGCTTCCATTTTTAACGCACTCTAAGCGGCGAGATCTTCGCGAGCAGCTATATAAATTGTATCTCAATCGTGCCTCTGGCGGTGAGTGGGATAATCGCGAGGTGGTTCGCCAAATAGCACTTTTGCGCCTTGAGCGAGCGCAGATATTGGGCTATAAGAGCCATGCCGAATATGTTATCTCTAACCAAATGGCCTCTTCGCCCGAGGCGGTCTACTCGCTTCTTGAGGAGCTCTATCCTATGGCGCTAGATGGTGCCGAGCGAGAGATGGCCGAGCTAGAAAAGATGCTGGATAAGGATCATAGTGGAGCTAAATTCGAGGCGTGGGATTGGTACTATTATATGGATAAATACCGCCGGCGTGAGTATAATATAGACTCCGAGCTTGTAAAGTCATATTTCCCATTGGAGAGTGTGCGAGGAGGCATGTTTATGCTGGCCAATAGGCTCTATGGCTTGACCTTTAGGCCTGTCGTTATGCCTCAATATGCCGAGGGAGGCGTGGCTTATGAGGTCTTTGATATAGATGAGAAGCATCTAGGCCTGCTCTATTTTGATCTCTTCGTCCGCCCAGGCAAGGGGCAGGGTGCTTGGTGCGGTTTCTTGCGCGAGCAGCGCTATGAGGATGGTGAGCGACTGGCGCCTATAGTCTCTATTACAGCCAATATTGCTGCCGCGCAGGGTTCTGCCTCGCAGCTGCTTAGTGCAGCGGAGGTTAGGACGCTGTTTCATGAGTTTGGCCACGCTCTTCATTTTTTGTTGCAGGATGTCCCCTATCGTGGACTCGCCGATGTTGAGGGCGATTTTGTAGAGTTTCCATCGCAGCTGATGGAGAATTGGGCATTTGAGCCGGCGTTTATGGGGCGCTATGCAATCCATAATCGAACAGGCTCTATAATACCAACTAGGCTGGCTGCAGATATATCCCGTGCCGAGCGCGTCAAGAGCTCTATCGAGAGCGTGGAGTATCTATCGGCGGCTCTCTCTGATCTGGATCTTCACTCAATCAGCTCGCCCGAGGAGCTTGATAGTGTTGATGTGTTGGCCTTTGAATCCAAGCGCCTGCGAGATGAGCGAGCTCTCCCAGCGGCGATTGAGCCAAGGTACCGCTATACATATTTCCGCCACCTGTTCGATTACGATTACTCGGCTGGCTACTACTTCTATATCTGGGCGGCGGTTTTCGACAAGGATACTTATGCTAAATTTACTGCTTCGGGTGATATATTTAACCGTGATCTGGCCTCACGTCTGAGAAGTGAGATTCTCGAGCGCGGTGGCACAAAATCTGGAGTGGAGCTATATCGCAGCTTTAGCGGCGAAGATGCAGATCGAAAATATATGTATAGTTCAAGGGGTTTCGAGGCGAAAGAGTCGTCGCAAAAAGATAGGAGAGAGAATAAAATAGATACAACATATATGGATAAAAAGAACAACCCGCTTTTGCAGAGCTGGGCAGGAGGGTATAGTGAGCCTCCATTTGAGAAGATTGAGCTAAAGCATTATGAGCCCGCCTTTGAGGTGGCCATCGCCGAATCGCGCAGCGAGGTGGAGGCAATAGCCGAGAGCCGCGAGAAGGCAACTTTCGAGAATACAATAGTTGCGCTGGAGCGCCAGGGGGCACTTCTGGAGCGTGTGGCCGGCGTTTTCTACCCATTGCATAGCGCACTCACCTCGGATGAGATGGAGCAGATCTCGCTCAGGGTGCAACCCAAGCTTACGGCGCTCTCTAATGATATTTCGCTTAACGAGAAGCTTTTTGCGAGGGTAAAGAGAGTGTATGACAATCCGCCGGCTGGTCTCTCGTCGGAGGACAAGATGCTCTTGGAGGAGTGCTATAAGGGTTTCACGCGTAGTGGCGCCAATCTCTCCGATGAGGATAAGGAGCTCTACAGATCATATACCGAGGAGCTGGGCAAGCTATCAATAGAGTTTGGCCAAAATGCGCTAGCGGCGACTAATGATTTCTCAATAAATATCACCGACTCATTGCAGGTGGCCGAACTTCCCGAGATGGTGCGCGAGGCTCTCGCCGAGGAGGCTGCCTCTCGTTCGGAGCAGGGGTGGACGGTAACCCTTAAGGCGCCAAGCTATATTCCATTTTTGACCTACTCAACAAATCGAGAGATTAAGGAGAGGCTATGGAGAGCATACTCCTCGCGCGCCTTGGGTGGCAAGTGGGATAATAGCGCAGTGATTAAGCGCATGGTCGAGCTGCGCACATATATCGCCCTGCTACTGGGCTATGGTAGCTATGCCGAGTATGCTCTAGAGAACCGAATGGCCATTAGTGCAGAGAGTGTCGAGAAGTTCCTGCATGAGCTTCTTTCGGCAACTAAAGAGTATGCCGTTAAGGATTACCAGGCGGTGGTTGCATTTGCCGTAAAGAGTGGTTTCGAGGGTGAGTTTATGCCGTGGGATTTTGCCTACTATGCCGAGAAGCTTAAGGATGACAGCTATTCGATAAGCGATGAGATTACCAAGCCATATTTTGAGCTTTCGCGAGTGCGTGAAGGTGTCTTTTCTCTGGCTACAAAGCTCTATGGACTCAAATTCATTGAGTTGGAGAGTGTAGATCGCTATCATCCCGATGTACAGGTTTTTGAGGTTCGAGATGAGGACGAGAGTCTCCTTTCGCTCTTGTATCTAGACTTCTTCCCGCGCGATTCAAAGCGCGGCGGTGCTTGGATGACTGAGTTTAGAAATTCGTGGGTGGATGGCGAGGAGGAGATTCGACCATTGGTATCGCTGGTGATGAACTTCACAAAGCCAACCGAGTCGACCCCTTCGCTGCTCACATTCTCGGAGGTTGAGACTCTGCTCCATGAGTTTGGCCACGCCCTTCATGGAATGCTAGCCAAGGGGCGCTACTCGTCGCTTAATGGTACGAATGTATATCGCGACTTTGTAGAGCTGCCATCGCAGCTGATGGAGAACTGGGCGAGCGAGGGTGAGTTTTTGGAGATGTGGGCCGAGCACTATCAATCTGGCGAGAAGATACCAGCGGATCTGATCGAGAAGATTGTTAAAGCGAAGAACTATAATGCCGCCTATGCTAATGTGCGCCAGCTACAATTTGGGCTTTTGGATATGGCGTGGCACACACATATGGGTCAGATCAAAGAGAGTGTTGAGAGCTTTGAGCGCAAGGCTACGGCCGAGACACAGATCCTACCTCTGGTTGATGGCATGGCTATGAGTCCAACCTTCTCGCACATCTTTAATGGTGGCTACTCGGCCGGATACTACAGCTATAAGTGGGCTGAGGTTTTGGAGGCTGATGCCTTTGCGCTGTTTAAAGAGAGGGGCATCTTCAATCGTGAGGTCGCCACTAGCTTTAGGCGCAACATCCTTGAGCGCGGCGGCCAGGGACATCCGATGGATCTATATGTACGATACCGCTCGCATGCCCCCCAGACGCAGGCTCTGATAGATAAGATCCTAGATAAGCATTAGCAGCGTTACGATCATCATAATAAAGGGGATTAAAAGTAGAGCCCCGACGATAGAGAAAGCGACCCCCATGCACCCCCAACGACTCTGCTCTGGGTAGGGCAGGGGGTCGCTTAGTAGTGTTATGATTAGCCCAATGAAAGGGGTGAGCAGCAGGCTGGCGATAAATGCCCAGCCAAAGCCGATCGAGCGGCGTGAGCCCAAAATGCCGACTAGAATTGATAGTGCACAGCCCGATATAAGGCCGAAGCTTAAGAGAAATATAGGCATAGTTTTTTGCTATTTAAAAGTGACGAAATCCGTTGAAGTTAATATCTAGTTTTTGACCATCCTCGAGCCATATAAGCTCTTGTGAGTCAATAATCTTGCCGATAATATATAGCGGTTTTTTAAATTTTATTGTATAATCGCGGCAGAGATCTTCAACTTTTGAAGCCTCGGCCGTGAACAGCAATTCATAATCCTCGCCGGCGCTGAGGGCAGTTTTAATATCTGTTGCGGCAGGTATGGCTCTTAGCTCAATCTCGGCGCCCACCTTCGATCTGTTTAATATATGTGTAATGTCGGATGCAACACCATCTGATATATCCATCATGGCGTGCACCTCATCTCTCGCTCCGAGCCATACGCCCTCCTCTATGCGAGCTGTGGGGCTGTTGTGTAGCTTGGCTAGCGGGGTGTTGTAGTTGCCGTTTAATATATCTTTTAATCCTGCGCCAGATCCTCCCAGCTCGCCGCTTACTAAAATTAAGTCTCCAGCCCGGGCTGTAGATCGTTTTTTTATATTTTTATTTTTGGCTATGCCTATCGCTGTGACGTTGATCGCAACACCCCCCCTTGAGGCGGTGGTGTCTCCGCCAATTAGTGCAACGGAGTGGAGCGAGGATAACGCATGATATCCCTGCATAAACTCCTCTATCCAGCTGCCCATAAGCTGCTCGGGGATTGAGATCGAGAGTAGGGTGGCTGCCGGCCTTGCCCCCATTGCGGCAATATCACTTAGGTTGACACTCAGCGATTTGGCGCCGAGAGAGGATGGCGAGATCGCCCCGCGTAGAAAGTGTACATCCTCTATGAGCATATCGCTCGTTATAACCAGCGACTCCTCGCCTCCCATGGGGATCGTGGCGCAGTCGTCACCGATGCCGTCAATGCCATTTCGGGGAATTGAGTCAAATAGCTGCGCAATAGATTCGATAAGTCCAAATTCAGTCATGATGAGGAATATTTATAAAATAATATAAAAATATCACTTACAAAGATAGAAAAATTTTCTAGTTTGAACATATTTTGTTACCTTTGCCCAAAGAAATAATAGAAATAATTGATGAAACTACTAATCCTTAACGGCCCAAACCTTAATCTTCAAGGCAAACGTGATGTGGAGATCTATGGATCAACCACCTTTGAGGAGTATCTAGAAGAGCTCAGAGCGGAGTTTCCCGATCGCGAGCTGGAGTATTTCCAATCAAACATTGAGGGCGAGCTTATAGATCAGATCCACTCTTCGGTGGGAAGGTATGATGGCATAGTCTTTAATGCCGGCGGTTATACCCACACCTCGGTGGCTCTGCGCGATGCAATCTCGGGCGTAAAGACCCCCGTTGTCGAGGTGCACATCTCCTCTATATTGGCGCGCGAGGAGTTTCGTCACATATCAATGCTCGCGCCAGTGGCGATGGGCTCTATTATGGGTTTTGGTCTTGACTCCTATCGTTTAGGTATCGAGGCGTTTAAGTCGAATAAATAACTATCAAATTTGATCGATATGCAAAAAATGAAAAAAACCAAGATTGTTGCGACAGTGTCGGACATTCGTTGTAGTGTAGAGCTTCTAACAAAGCTTTATGAGGCAGGTATGGATGTAGTCCGTATCAACTCGGCTCACGCCACAGAGGATGGTGCTACCCAGGTGGTGCAGAATGCACGTGCGGTGAGCGCCTCTATTCCAGTTATGATCGACACTAAGGGTCCTGAAATCCGCCTAACAAGCGTTGGCGATGGTGAGGGTTCTATCGCATTCAATACAGGTGATGTAGTTAAGGTTAAGGGTACTGCAAAAAATGAGACCACAACCTCTGAGATGATCTATATGAATGTGCCTAGTCTAGTGAGCGACATGAGCGTAGGCAACCACCTTCATATCGCTGATGGTGAGCTTGAGCTAGAGGTTTTGGAGAAGAATGCCGATCATCTAGTTTGCCGCTTCCTTATCGGAGGTAAGCTAAAGTCTCGTAAGAGTGTTAATGTTCCTGGAGTACATGTCGATCTTCCATCTATCACTCCAAAGGATCGCCGCTTTATTGAGTGGGCAATCAAGAATGATGTAGATTTCATCGCTCACTCATTCGTTCGCAGCGCAGCCGATGTTAAGGCTGTTCAGGATATCCTTGACGAGCACAATAGCACAATTAAGATCATCTCTAAGATCGAGAATCAGGAGGGTATCGACAATATCGACGAGATCATCGAGGCCTCTTATGCCATCATGGTAGCTCGTGGTGATATGGGTGTTGAGCTTTCATCTGAGAAGATCCCAGGGGCTCAGCGTATGATTGTTGAGAAGTGTATCGCTGCTAAGCGTCCAGTTATTATCGCTACACAGATGCTTTACTCTATGACTAAGTCTCCACGCCCAACGCGTGCCGAGGTTAGTGACGTTGCAAGCGCTATCTACGAGCGTGTAGATGCTATCATGCTTAGCGATGAGACTGCAACTGGCGACTATCCAGTTGAGGCAGTAAAGACTATGACTCGCATCTCTCGCGAGATCGAGAGCGACGTTCGTCAGTTCCCTCCAATGGTTGATATCAATATGGTATCTGTTAACCACGAGATTACAGCTCAGCTTGCTCGTTCGGCAGTTCGCTCTTGCAACAACCTTCCAGCTATCAAATATGTTATCCTAGATACACACACAGGCCGCACCGGTCGCTACCTAGCTGCTTTCCGCGGCCAGAAGAGCGTAGTTGCTGTATGTTACACTCAGCCTGCACAGCGTATTCTAGCTCTATCTTATGGTGTGATTCCAATCTTGCGCCATCAGCTCAGCGACAAATACCACTTCCTAGTGGATGCTATGGATTACATCAACGAGCACAACAAACTTGAGGATAAGGATCTTCTAGCTATCGTAGGTGGTAGCTTCGGTCCAGGCAAGGGTGGATCTTATGTTGAGATCGCCACAGTAGCTGATGTTGTCGAGCGTAATGAGGCCAACATGTAGTATAAACTACAATAAATAGTGGAGGTCGGAGCGCTTTTTGCACTCCGATCTCTTTTTATAGAGACATTTAATTTTATATATGGAGAAGCTATTCAATCGAAATTTTATCCTGATGGCCACAGCTAGCTTTATGTTCTTTTTGGGGTTCTATCTTGTGGTGCCTATCGTGGCGATGTATGTCATTGATGAGTTCCACGCTAGCCCATCGGTGGCTGGTATGGTTGTCGCCTCGTATATCATCACCTCTCTCTTGGTGCGCCCATTTTCAGGCTATTTCGTCGACCGCTTCGATCGTAGAAGGTTCTATCTGTTGGTCGTGACAATCTTCGCCTCACTATTTATTGGCTATATCCTCTCGCGCTCGATCGGCCAGCTAGTGCTAACTCGCATTATGCTGGGGGCGAGCTTTGCAATGGTAACTACCGCCTCTAGTACTCTAGCCATAGATATTATGCCAGCCTCGCGTCGCGCAGAGGGTATCGGCTATTATGGTGCTTTTAATGTGCTCTCTATGGCTATTGGCCCCATGTTGGGGCTCTATCTTCTTGAAATTGCCTCATATAAGCTTATCTTCTATTGCGCCTTTTCAGCGGCTGCCGTATCGGTTCTGCTATCGCTCTTTGTGCGCACAAAACCACGCGTGCAACGTGAGCCCGCACCCCTATCGCTGGATCGTTTCTTTTTGAAGAGTGGACTCTCGTTGGCTATCATTATGGCGCTGCTATATTTTTATTATGGCTCACTTATGGCCTATGTCTCTCTATATGTTCGCGAGGCTGGCCTTAGTTTAAATGCTGGCAACTTCTTCATGCTTTTTGCCCTGGGCGTTGTTATCTCGCGACTGCTATCGGGTCGTATTATGAAGCGTGGGCTATACAATGAGCTGCTGCAGCTCTCGCTTGCGATCCTTGTTGCGGCCTCTGTTCTATTTATATTCTATCTTACCGAGTTTACACTACTGGTAGCATCTGTCGCCCTAGGTTTAGGCTTTGGCTTCGCGGCACCGGTAATTCAGACCATGATCGTCGAGCTTGTAGGCCACAATAGAAGGGGCACAGCAAACTCCACCTTTCTCATCGCCCTAGACTTTGGATCGGGTATAGGGATGCTTTTGGGTGGAGTTATAGCTGCGGCGTATGGTTATCGGATGATCTATATCATATCGCTCGGTTTGGTTTTGTTGGCGCTACTTGTCTATAATCTCTACTCGCGCAGAGACTATCTCAAGCAGCGCGCGAGGGTTATGATAGAAGAGGTTTAACCACTCCAAACATTATATATGCTACAACTAGCGTAACGATAACGTTGAAGCCCTGCGCCGTAAGGAATGCATAGAGCGGCTTGCGGTTCTCCTTTGATAGTAGATCTTTGAATCTGGTCTCAAGGCCGATGCAGACAAAGGCGATGCCGAATAGCGAATTGGTCATCCCCTTGCTGATCTTGCCCACCGCCTTTGCGCTCTCAATATCCATGCAGAAGCTGAATAGAAGCGAGGCGGCGATAAATCCTACAACAAATTTTGGAAAACGATCCCAGATAACGCCTAGCGTTGGCTTCTCCTCCTGAGCCTTGCCTTTGTATGTCCATATTAGCGATATGGCAAAGGCTGCCACTCCAAGCAGAACGTTTTGTGATGATTTTACGATGATGGCCGTCTGCGCAGCTCTCTCGCCAAGCATAGTACCCGAGGCAGCCACAGCGCCCGTAGTGTCGATTGATCCTCCAAGCCACGCTCCGGCTACCTCTTCGCTGAGCCCCATAAGCTCCGAGAGCCATGGCATGATGTACATCATTGGTATGGCGCAGACCAAAACCAGCGATATTACATACGAGAGCTTCTTATTATCGCCCTTAATAACGCCACAAGTTGCGATGGCGGCCGAAACGCCGCAGATACTCACCGCGCTAGAGAGCATGGTTGACATCTCCTGGTCGATGCCCATCTTTTTTGCTAGATAGTAGGTGAAATTCCACACCACAAATACCACGATCAATGCCTGCGCAAGGCCATAAGCGCCCGACTTGAGAACCTCGCCAAAGAGTATCGTTGAGCCTAGGCATACGATGCCTATCTTGATGTAGAACTCGCTCTGTATGGCGGGTCGCAGCCACGCTGGCACGGTGAGCAGGTTGCTAATTATAAGTCCGAAGATCACCGAGAAGAAAACTGACTCGAGGCCGAACTCCTTGATGGCTGGGATATTTGCTGTCACCTGACCTGCTAAGGCGATCAGATATATAAAGAGCAACCCGCCGACAAGACCCTTGACAGACCTTTTGAGGAGGATATTACATCCAGCAACAATAACAAGTAGAAAAATATACATTCCCGTGGCCGCTTTCAGAGCATCCTCGGATGATATGCTCTTTGGCATGGCCGGCATTGAGTCCGGAAAGAGGTAGGCTAGTGCCAGGATGATGGCACCGGCAAATACAATAACCCAATCTTCGCTTTTGAATTGGTCAAAAAAGTTTCTCATATATTCTATTTAAATTTCGTGCAAAGTTAGTTATATAATCCCCTTTGGTCAATAGGTTAAAATACCCATTTAGACCGATATTATCTCTCCAGTTTTGATATACCATAGATATGCATAGACCTCGCGGTAGCCCATCTCTTTTAAAAGATGCATATACTCTCTAATCTGCTTAAGATGTCTGCTGTGGTTGAGCTCGCCAAATTTGTAATCGACAACCACAGCCCGCTCGCCTGATATCATAACTCTGTCGGGGCGCCTGGTAGAGTAGTGCGATGGCATGATTATCTCCCGCTCGCAGCAGAGCTCCTCCCACTCATCGCTAAACCAGCTCTTGATGGTGGGGTTCTCGAGTGCGCGTTTTAGGTTGGAGAGTATTGCTGTGTGCTCCGTTTGGGATATCAGCGAGCTCTGCCTCATCTGCTCCAGGCGCTCGAAGATCATCTCTTCGCTTGTGGCCTGTTCAAAGGCGTGGTGCATCATAATGCCCATATCGCGAGGGGTTAGCTCCCCCTTTGCATCCTCTCTATATCGAGCTGCGGGTAGGCGCAATCGCATTTCACACGGCGAGCTGGGATAGTGCTCTAATGTGATTTGTGCCCCGCTTCGGCTCTTTTTCTGTTTTGCTATAGGTGGTGCCGCCTGGCCTAGGCATAGCCTGCCATCCTCCTGGCGCATGGCCTCAACCCTTTGTGATGCTTCAAGCAGAAGTTTGTCGATATTTCGTGGCTTGGATGGCACAAATATATGCAGCGACTCAACGGCTCGGGTGAGTGCTACATATAGAAGATTCACATTGTCGATATGCGTGTAGATCCTCTCGCGTAGATAGTCGGCCGAAAAGCTACTCTCGCCCATGATCTTTTTATATTTTACGGGGAATCGTCCCAGCTCCTCCCAGCCATCCGACCACACGATGTTGCTGTTTGATTTTGGCTCCATCGACCAGCTGCAATAGGGTATGATAACCACGCTCTTCTCTAGCCCTTTTGCTTTGTGTATGGTGGTTATCTCTATAGATCTACCGCTGGCCTCAAGCGCGAGCGAGCGCTGGGCTCCCTTTTCGTCCCACCACTTTAGAAATAGCGATATATCGCCAATTCGCGATGTGGTGTAGGCTATGATCTGTTCATGTATAGCCTGCAGATAGGCGATATCCTCGCTCTTAGAGCCCAGCTCATACCGCATCACTATCTGCTCAAAGGCCTCTTCGGGTGATTGTAATCTAAGTGTCGAAAGGAAGGCTATCTCCTCAATATCTAGCTGGCTGTCAAAGTTTTTGTGTGGTAGGAAGTTGTTGTATATGGCACGTTGAATGGCATCTCTGTTGGAGAGCGAGAGACGCATTACGGCCATTATAAAGCCACTCACAGGGGCATTGCCAATAATCAGAGCCTCTTGGGTCATCACATCGAATTGATATTGCTCATCGTTATTTGAGGCCTTAAATTCGAGAAGCATCGAGGCCACCTTGACGCCTTCGGCTTTTGAACGAGTTAAGATCATTATATCGCTGGGGCTGAAGCCGCGATCTAGAACCTCTTTTATGCACTCCACTACAGGCGGCTCATCATCCGTCGTGCGCAGCTCAACATAACCCTGAGCCTCAGCTCTTTTCTGCGGATGCTGCCGATGGCCTAGGTATGCTTTTTTTAACATGTCGTGTAGTTCGGAAGCTCCTTCGAGATCTATTTTCCCCTCCTCGCGAGCCCTGTTTACGTCGTCGTTAAGTACCTGATTTTCAATCTCAACAACGCCTTCTATAATAGCATTGTTAAACTCAACTATTAGCGGCAGACTGCGATAGTTGTTATCCATGTTTATCACCTCTGTCCACCCCTTGCCCAGCGCCTCTGGCGCCTTAGAGTGGAGTATTCGCCAATCGCCGCCACGCCATCTGTATATAGATTGTTTGACATCGCCCACGAGCAAAACGGCATCCTTCTGACTTTGAGCCACGGAGTTTTCGAGCAGCGGTAGAAAATTGTCCCACTCCTTGAGTGATGTATCTTGAAACTCGTCGATCATAAATTTGTCGTAACGGTTGCCCACCTTTTCATATATAAAAGGGGCATCGTTGCCCTTGATAAACTCCGAGAGGATAAGCTTGGTCTCCGATATGAGCATCATATTCTCCTGGCTGCACATCTGTTGCAGCTTCGTGTTTAGATCCGAGAGGAGCGCAAACCCACGATAATTCTCCTTTAGCAGTTGAGTGGTGTTCCAGCTTCTGTGGCAGCTATCATATATCTCTATCATCTCTGATAATATCCCCCGCAGCGGCTCGGCAATCGAGGCGGCGGCAGAGCCTTTTGCAGCCCATTTGTCGCTGCTCTCTCTCTTTGCCCGGCAGCTTTTTGTGGGCTCTTTGATCTCGCCCTTAGCGCCATCGGAGAATATCCTGGCAAAGGAGTTGCTCTTGCCGCTGAAATCTGTCGGCGAAACTCCTGCATTTGCCATGATTTCTATCGCTTTTGTCGCAAGCGATCTGTATGCCGATATCTCCGCGGCTCTCTGGCTCTCTATTCGTCTAAGTATGGCGCTGAGCTCCTCTTTGGTGTGTGAATTTTTGAGGCTCTCGCGGTTCGACTCCTTAAATAGCTCCCCCGAAAGGGTCAATACTCCCTCGCGAATATCCCACTTTTTGCCATCCTCTATTCTCTCCTCGATAAATCCCATTAGCCACCCTCTAAGCTCATCGTCGGTTGTAATCTCCTCTATCAGCTCGTCGGCGCTCTTCTCTAATATAGTGCTACTCTCTAGCTCAATATTATAGCCCAGCTCTATGCCCAGCTCCTGGATAAAGGCGCGTAGGATGCGCTGAAAAAAGGTGTCGATTGTGAGTACTGTAAATCGCGAATAGTTGTGCAGAATCAGCGCGCGAGCCTCGCGGGCTCTCTCTCGTATTGTCGGCTCATCTAGCTCTAGCTCGGCCATGAGATCCTTAGTGTAGCCGCTCTCGGCGCCCGAGGCTAGGGTGTGTATCTCGCTGAGGATGCGCGTGCGCATCTGCTCTGTTGCCTTGTTTGTGAAGGTCACAGCGAGGATGTGGCGATAAGAGCGAGGAGAGGATATTATCTCCTTTACATATCTATATGCCAGGCGGTAGGTTTTGCCAGAGCCGGCGCTGGCGTTATATATGGTTGCTCTCATAGAGCAAAAATAGATAAAATTTTCAGAATCTGTTTAAGTTTTGTTCGCTAATTTTGTTAAGAGAGATTTTGCTTATATTTTCTTTTTTTTACAAGAGGCGCATAGCGGGACTATGTAACGGATTGTATAAGTGAAAGATCCTTAACAAAAAAGATGAATAAAATTTAAACAGATTCTCAACAATAAAAATTATTAATCTCTTTTGATAGCTCGCTCTTTTTCGCTATCTTGTCCTCTTAAATAGTGATCTATATGAGTAGTTTTCTTTCCGAGCTCGCCGCGGAGCTATATGAGCGTCATGGAGATGGCGTCTCTAATCTAAATATCATCTTTCCATCTAGGCGTGCGCGCCTCTTTTTTCAGGATGCTCTAGCGGGTCTTCTCTCGCGCCCTCTATGGCAGCCTCGTTATCGCACTATTGATGAGATGATGCAGGAGGGGGCTGGCATATATGTAGGCGAGAGAGTTAGGCTTATCGCCGAGTTGTATAAAGTCTACTCAAAATATCATGCTGAGAGCTTTGATCGCTTCTACTTCTGGGGAGAGGTACTGCTGGCCGACTTTGATATGATAGATAAATATATGGTCGATGCTAAGATGCTGTTTGCAAATGTTGCTGATATTAAGGAGCTGGAGGCAGATCTGTCATATTTAACCACCGAGCAGATAGAGATCATAAATAAATTTTGGGGTACTTTTCATACCGGCAAAACGCTCTCTGGCGAGCAGTCGAAATTTATCTCTATATGGTCATCGCTAGCGGATATCTATCATGAATATCGCGCGAGGTTACTCGATTTGGGCTTTGGCTATGCCGGCATGGTGCATCGCCTGGCGGTGGAGCGCTTGGCCTCTGACGAGGCCTCTATTGATGCTACCTATGGTTATGTGGCGGCAGGGTTTAATGCCCTATCTAAGTGCGAGACAAAGCTTTTCGACCACCTTAAATCTGAGGCCAGGGCGGAGTTTTATTGGGATTACGATAACTACTATGTTGAGAATCGCGAGCAGGAGGCTGGCATGTTTATTCGTGATAATATCTTTAGATTTCCGCCTAGCGGCAAGATCAGTTGCGATAATTTTCTACGCGATAAAACGATATACTCCATCGCTACAGCATCGAATGCTCTACAGTGCAGATATGTAGAGACGATAATCTCGGAGCTAGCTCAAAGCGAGAAGATAGATAAGCAGACGGCGATAGTACTCACCGACGAGAATTTGCTCACTCCCCTATTATATGCTCTGCCTAAGAGTATAGGTGGGGTGAATGTTACGATGGGCTACCCTCTGCGCTTGTCGCTTGCCTATTCGTTTCTTGAGCGGCTCGTCGAGCTGCAAAAGCACCGTAGGCTGTCGCGTTCGGGGAGTGTGCAGTTCTATCATGAGGATGTTGTGGGGCTTATCTCGCACCCCTATCTACATAGCGCAGCGGCAGGATTATCCACTCAGCTTGTAGATGAGATCGTAGGCCAGAGGATGATATATGTGGATGGCTCACTTCTTGGTCGAAGCGAGATCTATAGCGAGATTTTTGTTGCGAGAGCCGGGTGGCAATCAATAACCGATTATCTTATCTCGGTTATAGACTCTGTTTTAAAGCTGCCTAGGGATATCTCCACGGGTGACGAGATTGTTGAATTTTTGGTCTACATGGCCGACGAGATCGCCTCGCTGCGGGAGTCGCTTCTTAGTTGTGAGATTGAGCTCAGCGATGAGATCTACTACTCGCTCCTTAGGCGATATCTACAGTCGCTGCGTATACCATACGAGGGTGAGCCGCTGGAGGGTGTGCAGGTTATGGGTATTCTAGAGACTAGAAATCTCGACTTTAAAAATGTAATTCTGCTCTCGATGAACGACGACAACTTCCCTGGCAATCGCACCTGGCAGCACTCCTATATCCCTCAGGGGTTGCGTGCGGCATACTCTCTGCCAACACCCGAGCACCATGAGGGTGTCTTTGGCTACTACTTCTATCGACTTATTCAGCGAGCCGAGAGGGTGTGGATGATCTATAGCTCGCATGCCGACGAAAAGAGCACGGGCGAGGCTAGCAGATATATATATCAGCTAGATTATGAGACCGATTTTAAGATTTTAAGATCCTCGGTGGGTGTAGATGTCTCGCTCGCCGAGCGGCGAGAGATTGTTGTGCAGAAGCGGGGCGAGGTTGCCAAGCAGCTAGCGCGCTTTACTGATCTCGACTCGCCCCAAGCGATCTCGCCCACGGCACTCTTTCGATATATCGCCTGCCCGCTGAGATTCTACTTCTACTCATTGGCTAAGATTAAAAGTGGCGATGAGCTTAATGATGAGCTAGATGCTTCGATGTTTGGTAATATTTTGCACTCAGCTCTGCAGAGTATCTATGATTCTGTGGTGGGGGTTGTTAATCCAGATTTTGCAGCTCTAAAGATCAAGGTCGAGGGTGCGGTTGAGGCAGCCATCGGCGAACACTATCTTAAGGGGCGAGACACGGCAGTGGACGACTACTCTGGTAATTTGCTGCTTATCAAGGAGATTGTTTGTAAATACATCAAAAATGGAGTGCTAAATTATGATAGCAAAAACGGGGGCTTTGTGGTTGAAGCGCTAGAGAGCAGTGTAGATCTGCCTATTGAGCTCGCAAGTGGAGAGAGGGTTGTCGTGGGTGGTGTTGTGGATAGATTAGATACTCTTGATGGCGGTAAGCTGCGAGTTGTGGATTATAAGAGTGGCGCTATGCATACCGACTTCAGCAGCATCGAGGATCTATTTAATGGCGACGGCAAGGCGCGCCAGTCGAATATCATACAAACCATGCTCTACTCGATGATCCTCAACAAGCGGCGAGATAGAGAGGTTTTGCCATCGCTCTACTATGTGAGGGCTATGCATCGTGATGACTATTCACCTCTGCTTGTTGATCGCAGTCGAAAGGCTAACGTTGAGGCCTATAGCCTCTATGCTGAGGAGTTTGAGGGGTATATAAAAGAGAAGTTGACCGAACTGTTTGATCGATCAACTCCTTTTGTGCAGTGCGAGGACAAGAGCCACACATGCGCCTATTGTGATTATAAAGCTATCTGCGGATTAGAGAGCCATTAACTTTATAGCCTCCGCAACTAGCGCCTGGGCACCAGCTCCAACTCCTGCCACGCTGTTATCACCATACATGTATGCTGGGGTGGTGATGATCTTATTCTCTATGTCAACTACCACTCCATCAGGGGCGCAAGTGCTTATCTTGGCTCCAAACGCCTCGCGTGCGGCAGCGCAGAGATCGCTCTCGGCGCCTAGTGTCACCTCTACGCCATAGCGACCTAAAGCCTTGGCGATCATAAGCGGCGCGATGCACATGGCGCCTATCACCTTGCCCTGAGAGTGAAAGTCGTTAACAATCTTTAGTATATCCTCTTTGATTGAGAATTCTATCCCATCAAAGGCGAATGTAAAAAGGTTCTTTGCCGCGCCAAAGCCTCCGGGTAGCATCAATCCATCATATAGGTTAACATCAAGAGCTGTGATCTGGCGTATGGCACCACGAGCAATACGCGCCGATTCAACTAAAACATTGCGCTTCTCGGCCATAGTGTTGCCCTCAATGAAGTTCATAACATCGGCCTGCTCGCGATTTGGAGCGAAGATATCATACTCTACACCCGCCGAGCTAAGTGCATAGAGTAGAAGTGTCGACTCGTGGATCTCGGAGCCATCTTGTGCTCCACAGCCTGCTAGGATAATTGCTACTTTCATCTCTTTAGAATTTTACTTTAACAAATGGAGCGCCGCTCTTGAGTGCAGCCTCAAGGCCAACGACCGAGTCCTCAAATATAATAGCCTCTTCGGGTTTAACCATCTCGGCCGCCATAGCTTTTAGGAAGCACTCGGGTGAGGGTTTGCTATCTTTGACATCAGCGCCCGTAATCAGACCATCAATCTCGCTTTCGAGCCCTAAGTGATGCATAACATTCTTGATATTGACGGTTTGCCCGGTGGATACTATCCACACCTTACCGCCATTGCGGCGGAAATCTTGAGCAAACCCCCAAAGCCACTCGTTGAGCACCACGGTGTTGAAATGCTCGGGATAGATCTCTATCTTGCGGCGGCGCATGCGGTCAATCTCGTATGAGTCGGTGAAACCTAGACGGCGTAGAAATTCACCACATCTCATGCCAAAGAAGTCGCGAAGATACTCCGCCTCGTCTAACTCAAAACGGATCTCCGCGAGCACATCGCGATAGGCGCGGTAGTTTGCCTGGCGTGTGTCGACTAGTGTTCCATCGAAATCTAAAAGTAGTAGTTTTGTCTGCATATATATTGTAAATTGTTTAGTCAAATGATTGCATTCCTGATTGTGCTATCCTTATCATTCTCTGATAATCGCCCGGGGTAAGCTCCATGAAGAAGTAGTGAATGGGGTCTACTCGCGCCTCGTTATATCGCACCTCGTAGTGCAGGTGGGGGGTGATCGAGAAGCCGGTGTTTCCCGTCAGTCCTATAATATCGCCTCGCTTAACGCTCCTGCCTGCGGGTATGTTTATTCGCCCCATATTTGTAAAGGCGGTCTGATAGCCGTTGCCGTGGTCGATGACCATATTTTTGCCTAGGGTTGAGTGCGAGAGGACAACGCTCTTCACCACGCCGTCGGCCGTGGCGAAGATACGAGTTCCCTCGGGCACGGTGTAGTCTACCCCTTGGTGCGAGACGAGGGTTTTGTAGAATGGGTGGATGCGCATTCCATATGATGCAGTCAGAAGGGTGAGCTTGTCGTTAATGATTGGCTGAATGGCAGGTATCTTCCTGCTTGCACTCCCCTTTGCCTCTATTTTTTCTACCATCGAGAGGCTTCTTTTATAGAGCTCGCCGGTGCTCTTCTCTAGCGATGCCAGGCGCGAGTCAAACTCCATGCCTAGAGCCTTCGAGGGGAGCGATAGTAGATATTCATACTCGGCAAGGCGTTCGCTGGTGCGCTGCGAGCTTAGATCGTATGGGTTTGAGTCAAACATGATCTGAAAGATATTCCTATCGCGAGCGGTGAGGCTCTCCATTGCCATCGTCAACGAGTCGTAGCGTGCCGAGAGTACCTCATATTCATCTTTTAGGCGATATGTGCTTTTGCGAACCGCATGCTCGGCCGGAGTGTCAAATAGTAGTGAGAAGATTATGTAATAGAGCGAGGCAGCGCCAATCCATACTAGTATATGGAGTAGCGAGCGCATTAAATTTGCGGGTTGCGAATGGTTCTCTCTGCCTCTTCTCATACTCTAATTTTCGTTATCTTCATTTATCGCTTGATCCACAATCTCATACTCGGTATCCTGCATCTGCTCCATGATTTGGATATACTCCTCGTTGCTCATGTTGCGGTTGAAGTAGTTGATCGGATTTACGCTTTTGCCGTTGATTATCACCTCATAGTGCAGGTGAGGTCCTGTAGAGCCTCCGGTGCTACCTATGAGGCCTATTATATCGCCGCGCTTTACTTTGTCGCCCTTCTCCACCAGACGCTTACTCATATGGCCATATCGGGTCTTATATCCAAATTGGTGATCAATTAGCACCTCCTGTCCATAGCCGCGATATTTGTATCCCTGTACACTCTTTTCAACTATGCCATCGCCCGTGGCGTAGATTGGGCTGCCCGTCGGGCATGCAAGGTCAATGCCGTGGTGCATGATATTTCGCTTATATATTGGGTGGAAACGCATGCCATATGCTCCGATACCATACCTTAGCAGAGTCTTGTCGATAGGCCAAAGAGCTGGAATTGCGGTCGAGAGAGCCTCTTTGTTTTTGGCTAGCACCTGAAGCTCATCTAGCGAGGTGGACAATCGGTAGATATTCATCGCTAGACGATCTAAGTTTATCCATGTTCTATCCATTATCGCAGCGTATGGCTCGTTGGGCAGAGCTTCGCGTTGCGCTTTGTTTATCACAACCTCTCCCTCTCCATGCCAAAGCGGCAAGGTGTCCACGCCAAAAAGCGAGCGGTATACATGGTTGTCGCGGTGGGCTATCTCATCTAGCTTCGCCTCGTGCACTCGAACCTTCTCTCTTAAGATATTGTATTTGTCTATCACAGCGTGGTTTTCGCGATCAAGCATATAGATTTTAGGGGTGTAAAATAGATATGAGAATATTAGATTTATTATCGAGATAAGTATAAAGCCAACGAGCAACCTGCGCACAATACGAAATTGGCGAGGCCTTGCGTAGTACTCCGACTCTCTAGTCGGAGTAGTGCTTGCTGTTGATTCTTGCTCTTTTTCTAGCATATACTTAAAAAAACTCCACTCATTATTGTGCAAATTTAGCTTAATTTGTCTAATTTTGCAACCGTTACAGTAAAACGATTAAAAACGATAAAATTATATTAATGGAATCAACTAAAATTCGTCAAGCATTTTTGGACTTCTTCGCCCTTAAGGATCACGCGATTGTCCCATCTGCACCTATGGTCGTAAAGGGTGATCCAACGTTGATGTTTACCAACGCTGGCATGAACCAATTTAAGGATATTTTCCTAGGTAATGCACCTCGCAAGTGGGCGCGTGCGGCGGATACCCAGAAGTGTTTGCGTGTTTCGGGCAAGCATAACGACTTGGAGGAGGTTGGTCACGACACCTATCACCACACCATGTTTGAGATGCTCGGCAACTGGTCTTTTGGCGACTACTTCAAACGCGAGGCGATCGACTGGGGCTGGGAGCTGTTGACGGGTGTTTATGGTATGGATAAGAGCCGCATCTATGCTACCGTATTTGAGGGTAGCGAGGAGGATGGGGTGCCATTCGATCAGGAGGCGTATGATTTCTGGTTGCAGTATCTTCCTGCAGATCACATTATCCGCGGTAATAAGCATGATAACTTCTGGGAGATGGGCGAGACTGGCCCCTGCGGCCCCTGTTCGGAGATCCACTATGACCTTCGTGACGAGGCTGATATCGCCGCCGTGCCAGGACGTGATATGGTAAATATGGGTCACTCGCTGGTTATCGAGATCTGGAACCTTGTATTTATGCAGTTCAATCGCAAGGCGAACGGTTCGCTTGAGCCACTTCCCGCTAAGCATGTCGACACCGGCATGGGCTTCGAGCGTCTATGTATGATCTTGCAGGGTAAGAAGTCAAACTATGATACCGATGTATTCCAGCCAACCATAGGTCGCATAGCCGAGCTCTCGGGCAAGGTGTATGGTCAGGATCTAAAGTGTGATATCTCAATGAGGGTTATCGCCGACCACCTGCGCGCCATCGCCTTTTCGATCGCCGATGGTCAGCTTCCATCAAATGTTAAGGCGGGTTATGTTATCCGCCGTATCCTCCGCCGCGCGGTGAGATATGGTTACACCTACCTTGGTTTTAGCGAGCCATTTATCTGCCGTCTTGTTGAGGGGTTGGTTGCCCAGATGGGTACTCAGTTCCCCGAGCTTGTTGCGCAGCGTGCACTTATAGAGAAGGTTATCGAGGAGGAGGAGGCATCATTCCTTCGCACTCTAGCTACAGGTATTAACCTCTTGGATAATGTTATCAAGGGGTGCAATGGCAAGATCTCGGGCAAGGATGCCTTCTTGCTATACGACACTTATGGATTCCCTATAGACCTCACCGAGCTTATCGCTAAGGAGCAGGGCGTGGATGTTGATTTGGAGGAGTTTGAGCGCGAGCTACAGATCCAGAAGGAGCGCTCGCGTAACGCTGCCGCGGTGGATACGGATGATTGGCAGGAGCTTATCGCCATCAATCAGAGCGAGTTTGTCGGTTATGATAACCTCACCGCTGAGGTTAAGATCGCCCGCTATCGCAAGGTTACATCTAAGGGTAAGAGCCACTATCAGCTAGTCTTTGACCAGACTCCATTCTATGGAAACTCCGGAGGACAGCTCGGTGATGTGGGCTATATCTCTACTGCTAACGATAAGATCGAGATCATCTCAACCGAAAAGGAGAATGGTCTTATTCTACATATCGTATCGCAGATGCCAGAGGATATCTCGGCAACATTCACCGCTGTGGTGGATAGCGCTAGGCGTCAGCGATCATCTAACAACCACTCTGCAACGCACCTTTTGCATGAGGCTTTGCGCTCGGTGCTAGGTACGCATGTTGAGCAGAAGGGCTCGCTTGTGAGCTCGGAGCATCTCCGTTTCGATTTTGCTCACTTCCAGAAACTCTCAGCCGAGGAGCTTCGCCAGGTGGAGATGATGGTGAATGCTAAAATCCGCTCAAACTTCAATCTGGATGAGCGCCGTGAGGCGACAATGGAGGAGGCTAGCGAGATGGGCGCTATGATGCTCTTTGGTGAGAAGTATGGCGACAAGGTTCGCGTGGTTCGCTTTGGCGAGTCGGTGGAGCTTTGTGGTGGAACTCACACCTCGGCAACGGGAAATATCGGTCTCTTTAAGATCATCTCTGAGAGTGCAATCTCGGCCGGTGTGCGCCGTATTGAGGCGACAACCGGAGTCAATGCAGAGAAGATTATCTACTCAGCCGAGGAGACTCTGAAAGATGCCGCTGAGTATCTAAATAACCCTCAGGTGCTTCAGGCGCTAAAGAAGGTTTTGAAGAATAGCGATAGCCTCACAAAGGAGGTTGAGCAGATGCGTAAGGAGCAGGTTGAGGAGTGGTCTACACGTTCGCTCGCTGAGGCTGTGGAGAATTTTGGTGCTAAGATCATCGTCTCGAAGCTCTCTCGCCATCCAGATTTTGTAAAGAATATAGCCTATGCGTTGCGCGCAAAATCTCGTAATGTGATCTTTATCTCTGGCTCGGTTCTTGGCGGTAAGCCAGCGCTGACAATTGCCCTAGGTGATGATATCCTAGAGCGCGGAGTGAACGCCTCGAAGGTTGTGCGCGAGGCCGCGAAGCTTATGCAGGGCGGCGGCGGCGGTCAGCCTTTCCTTGCTACGGCTGGTGGTAAAAATCCAGATGGATTGCAGGCGGCGATGGATGCAGCGATGGAGATGATTGTAGGTCAAATAAAATAAATTTCAAAAATATGAGCAACAAAGTATTACTTATGATCCTTGACGGATGGGGCAAGGGCAAGAAGGACAAGGCGGATGTGATCTACCAGATCCACCCAAAAAATATGGAGGCAATTGAGGCCGAGAACCCGAGCGCCGAGCTTCGCACCGATGGCGAGAATGTAGGTCTGCCTGAGGGTCAGATGGGCAACTCGGAGGTTGGCCACCTTAATATTGGTGCTGGTCGCGTGGTGTTCCAGGATCTTGTTAAGATCAATCGTGCTTGCCGCGACAACTCTATCATGGAGAACATGGAGATCGTGAAGGCTTTCGAATATGCTAAGAGCAATGGCGTGAATGTTCACTTTATGGGTCTTGTATCTGATGGTGGCGTGCACTCATCGCTAGATCACCTCTTTAAGCTATGCGATATCTCTGCACACTATGGCATCGAGAATACATTTATCCACAGCTTTATGGATGGTCGCGATACTGATCCACGCAGCGGTAAGGGCTTTATCGAGGCTTTGGAGGCTCACACAGCAAAATCTGCTGGTAAGATCGCCTCAATCATCGGTCGCTACTTCGCGATGGATCGCGATAAGAGATGGGATCGTGTTAAGCAGGCATATGATCTTTTGGTAAATGGTGTAGGTACAGCCTCTTCGGATATGGTTGCCTCAATGCAGAGCTCTTATGATGCTGGTGTGACCGATGAGTTTGTCGCTCCTGTGTTCCGCGCCGCAGCTGATGGTAGCGCCGAGGGTCGTATCGCTGAGGGTGATGTTGTGATCTTCTTTAACTATCGTAACGACCGTGCTAAGGAGTTAACAGTAGTTCTAACTCAGGAGGATATGCCCGAGGAGGGGATGAAGACCTTGCCGCTATACTACTGCTGCATGACCCCTTACGACGCTAAGTTTGAGGGCTTGCATATTCTATTCGATAAGCAGAATGTTGCAAATACAATTGGTGAGTATGTATCATCTAAGGGTCTATCGCAGCTTCGTATCGCCGAGACCGAGAAGTATGCTCACGTTACATTCTTCCTAAATGGTGGCCGCGAGGAGACCTTCGAGGGTGAGGAGCGCATCTTGGTATCATCTCCAAAGGTTGCCACCTATGACCTGCAGCCCGAGATGAGCGCCTATGAGGTTAAGGATAAGCTCGTTGCAGCACTTGATAGCCAGAAGTTTGACTTCATCTGCCTAAACTTTGCTAATGGCGACATGGTTGGGCACACCGGAATCTATGAGGCTATCGAGCGCGCAGTAAATGCCGTTGATGAGTGTGTAGGTGAGGTGGTTGAGACAGCTAAGAAAAATGACTATCAGGTTGTTATCATTGCCGACCATGGTAATGCCGATAATGCCGTTAACGCAGATGGTTCGCCAAATACAGCTCACTCACTTAACCCGGTGCCGATTATCGTAGTTTCTGATAAGGTAGAGAGCGTTAAGAGCGGCATCCTTGCCGATGTGGCGCCTACAATGCTAACACTGATGGGTCTTGATAAGCCAGCCGAGATGGATGGCCAGAACCTTGTCACGCTTAAGTAGAAAGGAGACTATAAATGTGATAAGCTCGGCAATTATGTCGAGCTTATTCTATTTATGAAGCTCTCTATATCTGGCGACTGGTACTCAAATCCATTCTCAGCGAGTCGCTTTGGATATATGGAGTGGTTGTTATATACGACCTGTGCCGCCCCACCATATATCATCCAAAGAGCTAGCTTTGGGATGGGTATGGTAAGCCATATTGAGTATCTAAGGCGTAGGGCAGCGATAAGCTCTTTGTAGGGAGTGGGGCGGGGCGCAACTATATTCACAACACCATGCAGCTGCTCGTTGTCTATAACCAGAGCTGTGGCGCGCAATAGGTCATCAATATCTATCCAGGATATATGGCGTTTTAGCGAGCCTATGGTGGTCGATATGTGCAGGTATCGCCCCATTGAGATCGCCGGAAAAGCACCCTGCTCACGATCAAAGACAATGCCCAGGCGCGCAATCACAAGACGACACGAGAAGCGAAGCTTTAGCGCCTCCTCCTCCCATGCTCGAATAACCTCGTATAGAAACCCTCTGCCACACTCATAGCTATCTTCGCTGTGGCGTCCCCTTGTGGGATAGTAATCTATGGCCGAGGCAGAGATTAAGAGGGTGGGGCGTGGGGCGCGATTTATGGCATTAACCAGAAGCCTAGTTGTTATTACCCGGCTAGCAAGTATGCGCTCGCGATTCTCTCTGCTCCAATGACATAGTATGGGTTCGCCCGAGAGGTTAATTACCACGTCGGCCTGCTCTATTTTCTTCTGTAGATCACCTCTGTGTTCATCATCAAAAAGAGTGCGACCAAGTGGTGTCACCACATCGCCACGCTCGGTAAGGAAGCTGCAAAGTTTGCCCCCTATAAAACCAGTTGCTCCACTAATTGCTATATTCATGATGCTGTAGCAAGAGCAAATTCTGTGCTAATTATACGAAGTGGTCGGTAATATTTTTCGCAATGGCCAAAATTAGTTGGTCAATTGCCTCTTTGGCTGCCCATGCCGAGTGGGGTGATAGTAGAAGTTGGTCGGGACATTTGATCTTAAGCAGCGGCGATGATCCCTCTAGTGGCTCCTGGGCAAAGACATCTGTCGCCGCGCCGGCTAGCTTGCCGCTATCTAGTGCTGCGGCTAGCGCCTGCTCATCGACAATTCCGCCGCGTGCCACATTAATTAGCAGCGCACCATCGCGCATCTTCTCTAGCTCTTCGGCTCCGATTAGCCCCGAGGTTTGAGCATTCAGGGGCGAGTGAATGGAGATAATATCCGCCCATGAGAGCAGTTCATTGAGGGACGACGAAGGATAATCCTCCTTGCGTTGCGCCCCCGATGTGGAGCAGTAGCGCACCGGGCATCCGAAGGCTGAGGCGAGCGCTGCAACCTTGCGGCCAATATTGCCCATGCCGATAATGCCCCAGCGGCGGCCGTTGAGCTGACGGATTGGCCGATCGAAGTTGAATAGTCGCGGCGAGGCGGAGTAGCTGCCACTCTTTACGAAGCGATCGAAGTATAGGCTTTGGCGAAGAAGTGTCAGCGCACTTGAGATGGTGGCCTCCGCCACAGAGTGGGTAGAGTAGCCCACAGCGTTGCGCACATCAATGCCATGCTCGGCGGCCGCCTCTAGATCTACGTTATTCATTCCGGTTGCCGCCACACAGACAAGCTTGAGGGCATCGCACGCTTCGATTACCTCTCGGTCAATTACAACCTTGTTTGAGATCACAACATCGGCACCTTGGCAGCGCGCTATTGTATCCGCCTTGGAGGTTGTCTCATAGTAGGCGGTGTAGTCGCCCATCTCTCGGATTGCGCTTGTGTCGGCGCCAGAGACCGAGTACTCATCTAGAAATACTATCTTCATAATTCACCAATTAAATCACGTATTACAACCGATGCACAACCGATGCCAAAGAGGGCGGGGATGTAGGATATCGTCCCTACATTGGACTTTTTGTTCTGCTCCTCGCATAGAATCATCGCCCCCTCGCGGATAGGCTCTGGCGAGAACACCGCCTTGAAGCCCTTGCGGATGCCAACCTTGTGGAGACGTTTGCGCAGCATGTGCGCTAGCGGGCAGTGGTGCGATTTTGATATATCTTTGATCTCCATAAGCGTCGGGTCGCTCTTGGCTCCAGCGCCCATCGAGCTTACGAGCGGAATTTCGCGATCTAGAGCCCCCTTGATGAGTGCCACTTTGGGTGATAGGGTATCTATGCAATCCACTATGTAGTCAAACTGTGCGCTATCTAGCAGCTCATCGGTCAGCTCATCCTTTATATATTTTGATATAACAGTCAGCTCGATCTCGGGATTTATATCCCGAAGGCGTGCGGCCAGTACCTCCGACTTCTCTAACCCAATAGTTGAGTGCAGAGCCACCAGCTGTCGATTAATATTTGTTGCGCCAACTCTGTCGGCATCGGCGATGGTCATCCTGCCAACTCCTGCGCGAGCAATCATCTCGGCGGCGTAGGCCCCCACGCCACCTAGCCCTACAACGAGCACATTTGCGCCTTGAAGCAGCGCTAGCTTCTCCTCTCCCATAAAGAGCTCCGTTCGCTCTAACCACTCTCTCATCTAAATAGTCTTATATAGTTGTTGAATAATCTCTCTCTCAGCTCTTCGCCGCGGATCTGCTCTGCGTGGCGGTATATCTCCTCTATCGGCATCGCTCCATTATCGGTCTCCAAAAAGAGCTGGTCGGTGGGCGTTATCTTTAGCGCCGCGATGGTTTTTGGTGATGAGAATGTCCTCTCGCCAAACGACAGGTAGTAGCCGCTATCAATCGCTCGTCGCGCCTGCTGCGCCGATCCGATAAATCCATGGAATATGACCGCCGGTAGCGTTGGGCGCTCTTTTAAGGTTAGCATAACATCTTCAAAGCTGCGCACCGAGTGGATCACCACGGCGAGTGATCGAGATTGAGCTTCATTGAGACCATCCAAAAATGCCGCACGCTGCGCCGCTCGATCTGCATTGCAGGCGTAGTCGAGCCCGATTTCGCCTATGGCATCTATATCATCGCTATATAATATAGGTGCACTCAGCCGATCCGCTAGCCACGGATGCACCCCTTCGCACCTTATTGTTAGTGTGCTATCTGGGTTTACCTCATGGTGGGTGTGGATATCTATGAATGGGCTCATCGAGACAAAATTAACTTAAAATGGGGGATTTGAAAAAAATAATAGAACTAAAATTTACTCATATGCAAAAAAAATCGTACCTTCGCTGGCAGTTTGGAGCTAAAAGTATTCTAATAAAAGGAAACTATATCAAATAATTTATTATAATTAATATGTCGAAAAACATTTCATTACGTAAGGGTCTCGACATCAACCTTAAGGGCAAGGCTGAGGCGAAGCTGACCAAGCTTCCGCTTTCGTCTAAGTATGCTCTTTCGCCACTCGATTTCGAGGGGGTGACTCCTAAGTTGCTTGTCAAGGCAGGAGATAAGGTTGAAGCAGGTACTCCGCTGTTTTACAGCAAGTATCAAGAGAGGGTGTTGTTCACCTCACCCGTGAGCGGAACAGTAGCGGCCATCGAGCGCGGCGAGAAGCGAAAGATTCTTGCTGTGGTTGTTGAGCCAGATGCTGAGCAGAGCTACAAGGAGTTTGCCAAACTCGACCCAAAGAGTGCCTCGCGAGAGGAGATTGTAGAGCAGCTGCTCGCATCAGGTCTATGGCCTATGTTCCAGCAGCGCCCTTATGGCATTATTGCCAACCCTGATGAGTCGCCTAAGGCGATCTTCGTATCTACATTTGATTCAGCGCCTCTAGCGCCAGATTACAACTTTGTTTTGGCCTCGGAGATGGCTAATATTGAGAAGGGTGTAGAGGTTTTGAAGGCTCTAACATCGGGCAGCGTTCACTTCGGCGTGAGCGAGAAGTCGGCTGCACAGTTCGGCTCGGTAAGCGGCGTTGAGTGCACCACATTCAAGGGTAAGCACCCAGCCGGAAATGTTGGTGTTCAGATCCACCACGTAGATCCAATCTCTAAGGGTGAGACAGCTTGGACGATTAACATCCAGGATCTAGCTATCGTGGGTAGACTATTCTCTACCGGCAAGGTTGATATGACAAAGATTGTAGCCGTAGCTGGTAGCGAGGTGAAGGATCCTAAATATCTTCAGATCATCGCCGGCGCACCTATGTCGGATGTTGTGGGCGCTAATGTTGTGGAGCAGGCCGAGGGCGATAGCGTTCGCTATATCTCTGGCAACGTTTTAACAGGCGCTAAGAGCAGCAAGGATGGCTATGTAGGCTTCTATGCGAATATGATTACACTTATCCCAGAGGGCGATAAGTATGAGTTTATGGGCTGGGCAGCGCCTCGTTTCCACAAATTCTCTACCTCTAAGGCCTACTTCTCATGGCTATGCCCTAAGAAGGCGTATCGTTTGGATACAAACGTTAATGGCGGTCGTCGTGCATTTGTTGTGACTGGTTTATACGAGAAGTATCTTCCAATGGATATCTACCCAATGCACCTTCTAAAGGCTATTATGGCGGCGGATATTGATAAGATGGAGAACCTCGGCATCTATGAGGTCGTGGAGGAGGATTTCGCTCTTTGTGAGTTCGTTGACCCCTCAAAAACCGATATGCAGCAGCTTATCCGTGATGGTATTAACATAATGATTAAGGAGGCATAAGGATGAAGGGATTGAGAAAATTTGTAGATAATATTAAGCCAAACTTTGTTAAGGGTGGCAAGTTTGAGGTTCTCGAGTCGTTCTTCGATTCGATCGAGACTCTTCTCTTTGTTCCAAATACAACGACTGTAAAGGGTGCACATATCCGTGACGCAATCGACACTAAGCGCACCATGATCTTTGTATTTATCTCGCTAATGCCAGCGTTTATCTTTGGTCTCTATAACACAGGTTTGCAGAGCGCCCTTATGCAGGGTATCCAGACAACCTGTATGGAGAATATCCTCTCTGGTCTTATTGCGATCCTGCCTATGGTTGTCGTCTCTTACGGCGTTGGTCTAGGTCTTGAGATCCTATTTGCCCAGATGCGCGGTCATGAGGTGAACGAGGGTTTCTTCGTTACTGGTCTTTTGATTCCGATGATCATGCCGGTTGATATTCCGCTCTGGATGGTGGCTCTTTCGGTCGCCTTCGCTGTTATCTTCGGTAAGGAGGTATTCGGTGGAACTGGTATGAATGTCTTTAATCCAGCGCTTTTGGCTCGTGCCTTCGCCTTCTTCGCCTACACCCCATCTATGTCGGGTGCTGAGGTTTGGGTCGACGGCATGTCTGAGGCTGTTAAGGCATCTCAGGTGGCTGATGGCTTCTCGGGTGCTACAGCTCTTGAGCAGTTGGTCAATTCGGGCGAGATGAGCTACTCGGTGATGGATGCTTTCCTAGGATTTATCCCCGGATCATTTGGTGAGACCTCTACCTTGGCCATACTTATCGGTGGCGCTATCTTGATCTTCACCGGCATCGCCTCATGGAGAACAATGCTGAGCGTATTTGTGGGTGGTGGCCTTATGGCTTTCGTCTTTAACCTCTTTGGCGCTAATGATTACATGATGGTTACCGCATGTGAGCACTTTGTAGTGGGTGGTTTTGCCTTCGGTGCGGTCTTTATGGCTACCGATCCTGTGACCTCTGCTCAGACAAATGTAGGTAAGTATATCGTAGGATTTATGACTGGTGCTATCGCGATCTTGATTCGTGTTATCAATCCAGCCTACCCTGAGGGAATGATGCTCTCGATCCTCTTTATGAATGCCCTAGCTCCACTTGTTGACTACTATGTAGTTGAGGCAAATATCTCGCGTCGACTAAAGCGTGCAAAAACTGTTAAATAAGAGTAGATATGGCAACAAATAAATATACATGTAAAGTTTGTGGATATGTCCACACTGGAGATTGTGCCCCTGCTGAGTGCCCCGTATGTAAGGTTGGCGCTTCAGAGTTTGCACCTGAGAAGAAGAAGTCTCCATTCAGCGATAAGAATAGTAATATCTATATCGTGACCTACTCAACAGTGATGGTAGTCCTTGTGGCTCTAGTGCTCTCTTTTGTGGCGCTATCGCTTAAGGATCTTCAGAATGCAAATATGCTCAATGAGAAGAAGAGCTCAATTCTTGTCTCTCTTGATGCATCTTCTGAGAATTATGATAGCTATATCACAGCCTTTGCCGTTGATGCTTCGGGTAAGAAGATCGCAGGCGTTGAGGGTGATGCTGTTATCAATATGCTTTCGGATCTTAAGGGTACTTTTGCCGCTGGTTCGTTTCCTGTATTCCAGGCCAAGGATGGCAAGGTTGTCCTTCCGGTCGAGGGTCAGGGTCTTTGGGGGCCAATCTGGGGCTATATCGCTCTTGAGGCCGATATGTCGACCGTTTCGGGTATTGTGATGGATCACGCAGGTGAGACCCCAGGTCTTGGTGCCGAGATCGCCACCCCTAAGCACGAGGCTCAGTATGTAGGCAAGAGCATCTTCGAGGGGTCGAAGTTCGTCTCTATCACCCTAGTTAAGGGTGGCGCGAACCCTGCGGGAGCAAACTTCAACCACGAGGTGGATGGTATTTCAGGAGGAACAAAGACTGGCGATGGTGTGACAGCAATGCTTTACAACTCGCTTGAGCAGTATGTTCCATTCTTAAAGTCAAATAAAGTAAAAAAGTAAAGCTATGAGTAATACGGAAAAAGAGCCGTTGTTCTCGGCTAAGAATATCAAGAACCTCACAGGCCCATTCAGCGCGAATAACCCGGTTATCGTTCAGATCTTGGGTATCTGTTCCGCCCTGGCGGTTACCGTGCAGCTTAAGCCTGCTATCGTAATGTCGCTATCGGTTATTGTGGTTACTGCATTTGCAAATGTTGTGATGTCGCTTCTGCGTAATGGTATCCCATCGCGTATTCGTATCATCGTGCAGCTTGTAGTTATCGCGGCACTTGTAATCTTGGTCGATCAGGTTCTTAAGGCATTTGTATATGATGTCTCAAAACAGCTATCGGTATATGTTGGACTTATCATCACCAACTGTATCATCATGGGTCGCGTTGAGGCATTCGCCCTCGGCAATAAGCCATGGGCAGCATTTTTGGATGGTATCGGTAATGGTCTAGGTTATGGTCTAATCCTTGTGATTATCGCCTTCTTCCGCGAGCTATTCGGTTCGGGTCAGCTACTAGGCTATCAGGTTATCCCTGAGGCGTGGTATGTTGCAAATGGAGGCTTCTACTCTAACAACGGACTTATGCTCTTCCCACCGATGGCGCTAATCATCACCGGTTGCATTATCTGGGTACACCGTTCACGTAATAAGGATCTACAGGAAAAATAGGAGGCTATAAGATATGGAAACTTTAAATCTATTTATTAAGTCGATCTTTATCGACAATATGGTCTTCGCCTTCTTCTTCGGTATGTGTTCATACATTGCCGTATCGAAGAGCGTTAAGACAGCGTTGGGTCTAGGTGCCGCCGTTACCTTCGTAATGGTTATGACCGTGCCCCTTAACTATCTGCTCAATGAGTATGTCCTTGCGGCCGATGCCCTTGTCGAGGGTGTTGATCTTAGCTTCTTGACCTTTATCGTCTTTATCGCTGTTATCGCCTCGTTCGTGCAGCTTGTTGAGATGATTGTCGAGAAGTTCTCGCCAACCCTCTACAATCAGCTTGGTATCTTCCTTCCACTTATCGCCGTAAACTGCGCCATCATGGGTGGTTCGCTCTTTATGCAGCAGAAGGTTGATTCGGGCGAGATCTCTTCACTCACAGACTCTCTAGTCTACGGTCTAGGATCTGGTATTGGTTGGTGGCTGGCTATCATCATGATGGCCGCTATCCGCGAGAAGACTCAGTACTCTCACATTCCACCAGCACTTAAGGGCCCAGGTATCACCTTCATCATCACTGGTTTGATGGGTATGGCCTTTTTGATGTTCTCGGGAATTAAATTGTAACCTTTAAAGAGAATAAGAATATGCAATTAACAATTATCGTTTCGATTATTGCCTTTCTAGTGGTTACCCTCGCTTTGGTGGGTCTACTTCTCTTTGCAAAGGCAAAACTAACATCTTCGGGCGAGGTGACTATCGACATCAATGGTGGCGAGAAGATCATCACAACCGAGAGTGGTTCTACGCTTCTCAACACCCTTGCTGAGAATCAGATCTTCTTGCCATCGGCTTGTGGTGGTGGTGGCTCATGTGGTATGTGTAAGTGCCAGGTGCTTGAGGGCGGAGGCGAGATCCTCCCAACTGAGACTGGCTTTATCAACCGCAAGATGCAGAAGGATCACTGGCGCCTAGGTTGCCAGGTGAAGGTGAAGGAGGATATGAAGATCCAGGTCTCTGAGGAGGTTCTTGGTGTTAAGAAGTGGGAGTGCGAGGTTGTCTCTAACCGCAGCATCTCTACCTTCCTTAAGGAGTTTGTCGTTAAGCTTCCAGAGGGAGAGTCGCTTAACTTCCGTTCGGGAGGTTATATCCAGATCGACGTGCCTAAGTACGACGAGATCAAGTTCACCGATATGGAGGTTGAGGATAGATTCCGCGAGGATTGGGATAAGATGAATCTTTGGTCGCTATCGACTAAGAACCCTGAGCCAACATATCGCGCCTACTCTATGGCCAACCACCCATCTGAGGGTAATATTGTGATGCTTAATATCCGTATCGCAACCCCTCCATTCAACCGTGCAACAGGTGGATTTGAGAATGTAAACCCAGGTATCTGCTCTTCATATATCTACTCGCGCAAGCCAGGAGATAAGGTTACAGTATCGGGCCCTTACGGTGAGTTCTTCTTGCCAGATAATATCAGCGACACCCAGGAGCTAGTATTCATCGGTGGTGGTGCAGGTATGGCTCCAATGCGTAGCCACATCATGGATCTATTCAAGCGCATCAAGACCAAGACTATGCCGGTTTCGTTCTGGTATGGTGCTCGCGCCTTGAAGGAGGTTCCATACATGGATGACTTCCAGGAGATCATCGACGAGTACTCAAACTTCTCGTTCAACCTTGCTCTTGACCGTCCAGATCCAGAGGCAGATGCCGCTGGCGTTAACTATACCGCGGGATTTGTTCACCAGGTGCTACTTGAGAACTACCTGAAAAACCACGAGGATCCAGAGGGCTGTCTATACCTTATGTGTGGACCTCCGATGATGATCGGTGCCGTGGTAAGCATGCTTGATAGTTTGGGTGTTCCACCTGAGAACATCCTCTATGATAACTTCGGTAGCTAATCATAGCTAAGAAGGTGATAAGAGTGAGTAACCATGCGGTTGCTCACTTTTTTTATCTTTCACTTTGATAGAGGTGATTTTTTTGCTAATTTTGTGCCCATTACCAAACTAAATCTAAAAAATGGACTCAAAACTAAAACCACGAGCCACCACACTATCAGTTGGTGCGCTAACTCTTGTAGCTGCGTGCTCATGCCTAACAGCTGCTGCAAAGCCCAAAACCCCGAATGTTGTATTTATCTATGCCGACGATCTAGGCAAGGGGATGCTCTCGTGCAATGGTCAGAAGCATCTAACTACTCCAAACATAGATCGTATCGTAGAGCAGGGTGTTAAGTATGATAACGCCTATAGCTCGGCCTACTCAGCGCCGGCGCGCGCCTCGCTCTTGACGGGTTATAACGACTGTCGAAACGATAAGTATAAGCAGACCTATGGTGGGCCATATTGTGTGGCCGACACAACGCTTATCGCCGCCGCCGAGAAGAAGATCAATGATGCCGATCTAACCTATGCAAAGGATGATCTAACCCTAGCTAAGGTCTTTAAGGCTGCCGGATATAAAACAGCTGCTGTCGGTAAGCTCGAGTGGGGATTCCTCTCAACGCGCAAGCAGATGGCCGCGCGAGGATGGGATCACTACTATGGCTATCTCGATCACCAGCGCTGCCATGGTTTCTATCCCTCGTTCCTATTCACAGATGGTAGAATGGAGTTAATCGAGGGTAATACAGACCCCAATGCAGGTGTAACCCTAAATGGCGATTCGCCCGAGGCAACCGCCGCCAGGTGGAATATGGAGGGTAAGAAGGTCTACTGCGAGGATCTATTTGTGGATCATATCGTAAATTATATCGAGGAGAACAAAGATGAGCAGTTCTTCCTATACTACCCATCTATCCTACCTCATGGCCCAGTATCTATCCCGGCTATTCATCCAGAGCTTTTGGCTAATCATGAGCTAACGCAGATCGAGAAGGAGTACGCCTCGATGGTTAAGAAGTTGGACGATAATGTGGGCGCTATCCTGGATAAGCTAGAGAGCGCTGGTATCTTGGAGAATACCATCGTAATCTTCTCGGCCGACAATGGCCACCGCGTATACTACGATAGCGAGGGACGCACATCGAACGATATCAACCTTATTACAGGTGAGGCGTTTGACGACTACAAAAATAAGTTTAATAGCGTAACCGGTGGCGACCGTTTCAACGGTAATGGTTCAACTTCGGGCTACAAGCGCAGCAACCTTGATGGTGGAGTGAATGTGCCATGGGCATTCTACTGGAAGGGGCACCTTGAGCCCCGTGTTTCGGATCAGCTTATCGCCAACTACGACCTGCTGCCAACTATGGCCGATATGCTCGGTGTGAAGCTAAAGGTGGCAAAGAGTGGCTCGTCATATCTTTCTGAGCTGATGGATCAAAAACCACTTAAGAAGGATAAGTATGTAATTACCGACTCGCAGGTAGGTGGCCCTATGATTGTCAATAATGAGGAGTGGAAGCTTCGCTACTACTTTAAGGCTAAGTGCTTTGAGCTCTTCAACACCAAGGAGGATCCTATGGAGCAGAACAATGTTATAGATGCAAATCCCGAGATCGCCGCTAAGCTGCAGGCGCAGCTGGAGGCGGAGTGCGCCAAGGGTTATGGTCAAACACGTTTCTATGTAAACAATAAGGAGGCCTTAGATGCCATGCAGGCGGCATTCGCCGCACGTCGCGCAGCGATGGCTAAGGCTAAGGCTGCTGCCAAGAAGAAGTAGTTCTGGGGATTTAACTATAGGGGAGAGATTAGAACTCCCCTATAATTGCCCTGATCCATCATTCGATAAACGAGGTGGTTCAGGGCGTTTTTTTGTTGAGATTACTGCGCAACAAAGATGTAGGTGATAGTTCCGCGATGGCGCATCGGGGCTGCATTGTCGGCGTTGAAGTCTGATTTCAGGGCTGAGTAGAGGGCGCTCTGCTGCATGCATTCGTCGCCACCCTGCATAATCTTAGCATCCTCTACACGGCCATAGCGATCAACCACAATAGAGACGATAACCTTGCCCCCGCCCTGGCATCTATATGATGGCACGACGAGTCGTCTGGCGTGGCGCACGGGGTTGATAAGCGAGTATGATACTGTGACATTGCCTTTTGCCTTGCCATCCTCTGCAACCATATCGGTATCGGCTTCACTATGGCTCTTCTCGCTCATGCCAATCTGATCTTGTATGGCTGCCGCTTGGGCAAGACCACTATTATACTCAGCTCTATTGGCTTCGATCTGCTGCTGTATTCTCTTGGCCTCCTCTAAAAGGTCGCTATTACGTGCCTCAATCTCTTTGATCATCTGCTCGTGCTCGGCCGCCTCATTAGATCGTGCATTTGCCACCTCGCTGTAGTCAATCTGCTCGCTTTGCTCTAGCTCTATTATCTGCTCTTTGGCCTCATCCCTCTTTTTCTCTATCTCTAGCACCTCCTCTAGAGCAATAAATAGCTCCTCAGGGGGCTGAGTTAGCGAGGTGTATATCTTGGTGCTGACAAACATTATAGATGCTAGTAGATATGTTATAATGGTGACAAATAGACCGAATCTGTGGTCATAGGCCCACTCTCCGAGGTTAAATTCTCGGGGTAAAAAGGGGAGGTTTAGCGGCTTTTTAATAGTGTGTATTTCAGACGTATTTTTACTCATTATTGCATTATCTCAGTTTATCTTTGCGAAAATACTATATTTTAATCAAAAAATCATATCTTTGCATTTAAAATAAAAACAACCATTATATTATGTCATCAAATCAACAGACACTTAACTCGGCTATCTCATTTAGCGGCAAGGGTTTGCATACTGGCGCAAATGTAACCATGAGAGTTATCCCTGCCCAGGTAGATTGTGGAATTGTATTTAAGAGAGTGGATATCGAGGGTGCGCCGGAGATTCCAGCCCTCAGCGAGTATGTAGTAGATACCTCGCGCGGTACAACCATTGAGCAAAATGGTTATCGCGTTTCGACTATCGAGCACATAGTATCGGCACTTTGGACACTCGGTGTGGATAATGCCATCATCGAGATTGATGCCCCCGAAACTCCGATTATGGATGGCTCTGCGCGCGAGTATGCAGCCAAGATACTCGAAGCTGGCATCGTTGAGCAGAGCGCAGAGCGTGCCTGTTTTGTGGTTAACGAAAAGCTCAATTATACCATCGCCGACAAGGGGGTGGAGATCTCTATATATCCTGATGATGAGTTTTCTGCAACGGTTCATGTTGACTATAATTCTAAGGTTATCGGCAATCAGTATGCAACATACACGCCAGAGGATAGCTATGCAGAGAAGATCGCCTCATGTCGCACCTTCGTATTCCTGCATGAGCTTGAGCCGCTGATGAAGATGGATCTAATCAAGGGCGGAGATCTTGATAACGCTATCGTTGTGGTAGAGAATCCCGTAGGTGAGGATCAGCTTACACACCTAAAGTCGCTATTCAATAAGGAGGATATCACCATTACAGGTGGATATTTAAATAATCTAGAGCTCCGCTATACCAATGAGCTAGCACGTCATAAGCTGCTGGATCTACTAGGAGACTTCGCGCTTCTAGGAAAGAGAATCGTAGGTAGGGTAGTAGCAACGCGCCCGGGGCACTATGCCAACACCGAATTTATTAAGCAGATCTCGCGCTCGCTAAATAAGAAGGTCGATCGCCCACGCTTTCGCTATAATGTAGAGCAGCCGCCGGTCTTTGATGTAAATGCCATTCGTAAGCTCTTGCCGCACCGCCCACCATTCTTGCTTGTGGATAAGATCTTCCATGTTGATGAGAAGTCGATCGCAGGCATCAAGAATGTAACGATGAATGAGCCATTCTTCGTTGGTCACTTCCCCGAAGAGCCAGTAATGCCGGGGGTGTTGATCGTAGAGGCTATGGCGCAGTGCAGCGGCATTATGGTTCTTGCTGGCATTAAGGATCCCGAGACCTACTCTACATATTTCATGAAGATTGATGGCGTGAAATTTAAGCGCAAGGTGGTTCCTGGCGACACTCTTCAGTTTGAGTTGCGTCTTGTTGAGCCTATTCGTCGTGGCATTGCAACCATGGAGGGCAAAGCTTTCGTGGGCAAGACTCTCGCGTGTGAGGCCACTATGATGGCGCAGATTGTTAAGAACAAATAATATTGATGTTATGATAAGTGATAGAGCGTTTGTTCATCCCGACGCCAAGCTAGGTGCGGGTGTAACAGTAGAACCATTTGCCTATATTGCAGCAGATGTTGTGATTGGTGATGATTGTTGGATCGGCCCCGGGGCGGTAATTCATGATGGTGCTCGCATCGGTAAGGGGTGTAAGATACATACAGCAGCATCGGTATCATGTCTCCCGCAGGATCTAAAATTCGATGGCGAGTATACCACAACTGAAATCGGCGATTATAACGATATCCGCGAGTGTGTTACCATTTCGCGCGGTACAGCATCTAAGGGCAAAACGGTGGTTGGCGATCACAATCTGCTTATGGCCTATGTTCATATTGCTCATGATGATGTTGTTGGTAGCCATTGTGTTATCGCAAATAGAGTATCGCTAGCGGGCGAGGTCGAAGTTGGCGACTGGAGTGTTATTGGCGGCCATGTGGCTATTCACCAATGGGTGAAAGTTGGCGCGCACTCAATGATTCGTGGAGGATCACTTATCGCTAAGGATATTCCTCCATTTGCCACGGTTGGCGGTGAGCCAGTACGTTTCTTTGCTGTTAATCGTCTGGGGCTTAGTCGCAGAGGATTCTCTGCCGAGGAGATAACCCAGATTCACGAGGCCTCTAGGATTCTTTTCCAGAGCGGATTAGATTATATGAGTGGTTGTGATAAAGTGGAGGCAGAGATTCCACAGAGCGCCTCGCGCGATCTGCTGGTTGGCTTTGTGCGTGGCTCTCAGCGCGGTGTGTGTAAGCCTGCAGCTGTGTCGGAGTGATAATTTTAGGCTATATATTTGCTAAATAGATATTTTATTTATATCTTTGCAAAAGTGGTTACAATAACGTGGATAAGGGGACAGAGAGTCCCCTTATTTCGTAGTTTATAATATTGTGTATAAAGATGATAGATTGCGATAAGATTAAAGCTGTGGCGGAGGCAAAACTCGCTGATACAGAGATGTTTGTGGTGGGGTGTACATGCTCTCACATGAATGATGTGGAGCTGCTTATAGATAGCACGGGCTCTATTTTGATAGATGACTGCATAGCCCTTAGCAGAGCCGTAGAGGAGGAGTTTGATCGCGAGGAGGAGGATTTTGCACTCACTGTAGCGTCGGCCGGAATCGGCTCAGAGCTTAAAGATCTTCGACAATTTAATAAGTTGATAGATCGTTCGGTAGAGGTTTTACTATTTAGCGGAGTGAAGATTATAGCCAAGCTTATCTCGGCCGATGAGCAAGGTATAAAGATCTACTACCAGAAGCAGCAGGTGGTCGAGACTGCCGCCGGGAAGCGCAAAAAGCAGATGGTTGGGCTCGAGGAGGAGTATAGTTTTGAGCAGATCAAGTACACCAAAGAGTATTTAGATTTTAAATAAATAATATAAAATAATATAGAGGTATAGAATGGATAATCTTAATTTGATTAGCAATTTTGCGGAGTTCAAGGAGCTGAAGAATATCGACAAGAGTACGATGATCGGCGTGCTGGAGGACGTCTTTCGTCACGCGCTTCAAAAGCAGTATGAGTCGGATGAGAATTTCGACGTTATTATCAATCCCGAGAAGGGCGATTTAGAGATCTGGAGAAATCGTACAGTTGTTGAGGATGGCGCCGTGGAGAATCCCAATACCCAGATCTCGGTATCTGAGATTAAGCTTATCGACTCAACCTATGAGGTTGGCGACGAGTATGCCGATGAGGTGAAGATGAAGGATTTTGGCCGTCGTGCGGTGCTTTCGTTGCGACAGAATCTTGCCTCTAGAATTTTGGATCTCGAGAAGGCGAACCTCTTCGAGAGGTATTCGCAGCGGGTAGGTGAGGTTATCACCGGCGAGGTTTATCAGGTGTGGAAGAAGGAGGTCTTGATCCTCGATGATGAGGAGAATGAGCTTATCTTGCCTAAGGCCGAGCAGATTCCAAATGATTTCTATCGCAAAGGAGATAATATCAAGGCGATCATTAAGGCTGTGGAGATGAACAACAACCAGCCACGCATTATACTTTCGCGTACAGCAAACCAATTCCTCGAGCGACTTTTTGAGCAGGAGGTTCCTGAGATCTTCGACGGGCTTATCACAATCAAGAGCATCGTGCGTATCCCTGGTGAGAGGGCTAAGGTGGCCGTTGAGTCATACGATGAGCGCATCGACCCGGTGGGCGCTTGTGTTGGTATGAAGGGTTCGCGTATCTATACTATCGTCAAGGAGCTGCGCAACGAAAATATTGATGTTGTAAACTACACAGCAAACACCTCTCTGATGATCCAGCGTGCGCTTAATCCAGCAAAGGTTTCAAGCATAACCATTGACGAGGAGCGCCAGACAGCGTCGGTATACCTTAAGCCAGATCAGGTGTCGCTTGCTATTGGTAAGGGTGGATTGAATATTCGCCTATCGAAGATGCTCACGGGCTATGATATAGATGTTTACCGCGAGGTTGAGGAGGAGGATGTGGCTCTTACGGAGTTCTCCGATGAGATAGAAGGTTGGATCATCGAGGCTCTTCGTGCTGTGGGATGTGATACAGCCAAGAGCGTTCTAGAGCTTAGTGCCGAGGAGTTGGCCACTAGAGCAGATCTAGAGATCGAGCAGGCTCAGAGCGTGCTTTCAATACTAAAGGCGGAGTTTGAGTAATTAAAATTAGGAGAGATATAAAATATGAGTAACGAGAGGAAATTAAGGCTCATTCAGGTTGCTAAGGAGTTTAAGGTTGGTATTAATACCATCACCGACTTCCTGCAAAAGAGGGGCATCAAGAGTGATGGGTCGCCAAATTCTATTGTCGAGACAGAGGTGTACTCTGTGCTTGAGAAGGAGTTTGGTGCAAACCGCAGTAACAGGAATGAGCGTGCCTCGGTACGTGAAAGAATATCGCAGAAGCAGGCCTCGGTGAGCATCGAGAGTGAGAAGGCTGAGGCTGAGCCAGAGGAGCTGGTCATTAAGAGCAATGTTATAGATGGTAGAGCTAATCTACAGCAGCCTAAAATATTGGGCAAGATAGATCTTTCGCCAAAGAAGAAACAGACGCCAAAGGTTGAGCCTAAAGTGGAAGCCCCAAAAGTGGAATCCCCAAAGGTGGTCGAGCAGAAGATCGAGCAGAAGATCAAGGTGCCAGCCCCAAAGGTTGAACCTGAGCAGGTGGTAAGCGAACCAAAAGTTGAGCCACAGCCTGTCGCAGAGCCACCTAAAAGTGATGGTATTTTTAGAGCTACAACACATACTCTATCTGGCCCCCAGGTTTTGGGAACGATGGATGTTTCGGCATTCACGCCGGGTGGAAAGCATAAGCGCAAGCGTTTGAGCAAGGAGAAGGTGGATGTAAATCGCCAGAGTGCAGCAGGCGCTAAGCCGGCTGCGCAGGCTCAATCTCAAGGCAATAGAAATGGCCAGAAGCCAGCCGGGCAGCCGGGTCAAGCTCAAGGTCAAAATAGGCGTGGCGGGAAGGCGGGAGCACCTCACGCCAATAACCACAATCCAAGAGGCAACAACAGTAAGGGTGCAAAGCCCGCAGTAAGAGCTGTGGTTAGCGACGAGGAGGTTTCAAAGCAGGTAAAGGATACTCTAGCACGTCTAACATCTAAGGGCGCTAAGGGCAAGGGTGCAAAATACCGTAAGGATAAGCGCGATGCCTATGCCGATAAGGTGAGCGAGGAGATCGTTCGCGAGGAGATGGAGCGCTCGACTCTTAAGGTGACCGAGTTTGTTACCGTGTCGGAGCTTGCAACGATGATGAATGTCTCTGTAACGCAGGTTATCACAGCGTGTATGAATCTTGGTTTGATGGTATCTATCAACCAGCGTTTGGATGCAGAGGCGCTAGTGGTTGTTGCTGAGGAGTTTGGTTATAAGATCGAGTTTGTCTCTGTCGAGATCCAGGAGGCCATCTCGGATGAGGATGTTGATGATGAGCAGAGCCTCGTATCGCGTCCACCAATTGTTACAGTGATGGGTCACGTTGACCACGGTAAAACATCGCTATTGGATAATATCCGCAAAGCGAATGTTATCGAGGGCGAGGCTGGAGGTATCACACAGCATATCGGAGCCTACTCAACGGAGCTTAACGGCCAGCGAATCACCTTCCTAGATACTCCAGGTCACGAGGCCTTTACGGCGATGCGTGCGCGTGGAGCAAAGGTAACGGACGTTGCCATTATCATCGTTGCGGCGGATGATAGTGTGATGCCGCAGACCACCGAGGCTATCAATCATGCCCAGGCGGCTGGTGTGCCTATGGTGTTTGCAATCAATAAGTGCGATAAGCCAGCGGCCAACCCCGAGCATATCAAGGAGCAGCTTGCGCAGATGAACTACCTGGTTGAGGATTGGGGCGGAAAGTTCCAGAGCCAGGATGTATCAGCCAAGATGGGTCTAAACCTAGATAAGCTGCTAGAGAAGGTGCTTTTGGAGGCAGAGATGCTGGATCTTAAGGCTAACCCCAATCGAAAGGCGCAGGGCGCTGTGATCGAGTCTACGCTTGATAAGGGTCGCGGTTATGTCTCTACTATTCTAGTTCAGAATGGAACTTTGAATGTGGGCGATGTGATCCTATCGGGAGTATATACTGGTCGCGTAAAAGCGATGTTTAACGAAAATGGCATCAAGGTGGAGAAGGCTGGTCCATCGACACCGGTTCAGGTCTTAGGTCTTAATGGTGCGCCTCAGGCGGGTGATACCTTCAATGTTATGGAGGATGATCGCTCGGCTCGCGAGATAGCCAATAAGCGCGAGCAGTTGCAGCGCATGCAGGGTCTTATGACTCAGAAGCATGTTACCCTCGATGAGATTGGCCGTCGTATCGCTATCGGCTCGTTCAAGGAGCTTAATATCATTATCAAGGGTGATGTGGATGGCTCTATCGAGGCTATGTCTGGTTCGCTCATCAAGCTCTCGAAGGAGGAGGTTCAGGTGAATGTTATTCACGCTGCCGTAGGTCAGATCTCTGAATCGGATGTGCTTTTGGCCGCCGCCTCAAATGCAATTATCGTCGGCTTCCAGGTGCGTCCATCGGCTGCTGCGCGTAAGATTGCCGAGAAGGAGGAGATCGAGATTCGTCTATACTCTATCATCTATGACGCAATTAACGACATTAAGGATGCAATCGAGGGTATGCTAGAGCCTATAATGAAGGAGGAGATTGTCTGCTCGATCGAGGTTTTGGAGGTGTTTAAGATCTCTAAGGTTGGCACCGTAGCGGGATGTTTGGTTCGCGAGGGTAAGATTACTCGCAATACCCCAATTCGTATCATCCGCGAGGGTATCGTTATCTATACCGGAAAGCTCGGCTCGCTAAAGCGCTTCAAAGATGATGTGAAGGAGGTTCAGCATGGTATGGATTGCGGTCTTAATATTGAGTCATTTAACGACATTAAGATCGGCGATATTATCGAGGGATATGAGCAGGTTGAGGTGAAAAGAAAATAGTTATTAATCTCTACAAAATATAAACTTAAGTAATTTATGAGTACACAAATGAAATTCGTTACAGCCGCCGAGGCAGTAAAGTCTATCAAGTCGGGTGATCACATTCACCTTAGTTCTGTTGCATCAGCGCCCCAGTGTCTTATCAAAGCTATGTGTGAGCGTGGCGAGCAGGGTGAGCTTCGCGATGTTCACATCCACCACCTTCACACCGAGGGCCCGGCACCCTATGCCGACGACCGTTTTGAGGGTATATTCCAGCTAGATTCATTCTTTGTTGGTTCTAATGTGCGCAAGCAGACACAGAGTGGCGCTGCGGATTACATCCCGGTATTCCTTAGCGAGACTCAGAAGCTATATCGTTGTGGTGCAGTCCCTTGTGATGTTGCTATGATCCAGGTCTCTCGTCCAGATAAGCATGGTTATGTATCTCTAGGTACATCCGTAGATGCTACACTTGCTGCCGTTGAGACTGCCTCTACCGTTATCGCTGTGGTTAATAAGTTTGTGCCACGCTCGTTTGGTGATGCTATGATCCACTCATCACGTATCAACTTCTTCGTAGAGGAGGATATGCCGCTTGAGGAGGCTCACTTCTCTGAGCCAAGCGAGGTTGAGGTTGCTATTGGTAAGCATTGTGCTGCACTTATTGAGGATGGCGCTACACTTCAGATGGGTATCGGCGCTATTCCTAATGCTGTGCTCTCGCAGCTTGGCGGCCACAAGAATCTAGGTATCCACACCGAGATGTTCGCCGATGGTGTTCTTCCACTTGTTGAGAGCGGTGTGATTAATGGTGCTGCTAAGAATATCGACAAGGGCATGATGGTATCGACATTCCTTATGGGTTCTCAGAAGGTCTATGACTTTATCGACGACAACCCAGGTGTTAGGATGATGGATGTGGGCTATACTAACGATCCATTTATCATCTCTCAGAACGATCGCGTTACAGCTATCAACTCAGCGCTTCAAATCGACCTTACGGGTCAGGTTTGTGCCGACTCACTTGGAACTAAGTTCTATTCGGGTGTTGGTGGCCAGGTTGATTTCGTTCGTGGTGCATCTCTGTCTAAGGGCGGTAAGGCTATCATCGCCATGCCATCTGTTACAAACAAGGGTCTATCTAAGATCGCCAATGTGCTAACCTCGGGTGCTGGTGTTGTGACAACTCGTTCACACATCAACTGGTTTGTTACAGAGTTTGGTGCTGTAAACCTATATGGCAAGAGCCTTCAGGAGCGCGCGCGCCTTTTGATCTCGGTTGCTCACCCATCAGCTCAGGAGGAGCTTGATAAGGCCGCTTTCGAGCGTTACGGTTCACACCACAACTATATTAAGAGCTATATGTCTAAGTAACGATATATATTTAAAGCTATATTGCAAGCTCCTCAACATTGCGTTGGGGAGCTTTTCTTCTCCCTGCCTCCCCTTGCGAAAGATTTAAAATCGCTCAGATCGCCGAAAAATGGCCATTAAAAGCAAAAAACTAAATTATATCAGAAAATAGAGTGATATTTCTAGGTGCAAAATTGGTTATATGGTAAATTTTGGCTATTTTTGTTCATTAAATATAAATCAGAATTTAACTAATATGTCAATAGAAGAGCAGCAGAGTGAGCGGAGTGGGGGTCGCATAATCCCAATTAATATTGAGGAGCAGATGAAGTCTGCCTACATCGACTACTCGATGTCGGTAATCGTCTCGCGCGCCTTGCCAGATGTGCGTGATGGTTTGAAGCCGGTGCACCGCCGTATCCTATACGATATGAGCTCTGAGCTGAACCTATCTTCAGATAAGCCGCATCGTAAATCTGCCCGTATTGTCGGTGATGTACTCGGTAAGTTCCACCCTCATGGCGATAGCTCGGTCTATGAGGCTATGGTTCGCATGGCGCAGGATTGGTCTTTGCGCTATCCGCTAGTTGATGGTCAGGGTAACTTCGGTTCGATGGATGGCGACTCGGCTGCGGCGATGCGTTATACCGAGGCCAGAATGAAGAAGATCACCGATGAGGTTATGGCCGATATTGATAAGGAGACTATCGACTGGACATACAACTTCGATGACACAATCCTGGAGCCAACGGTGTTGCCAACGAAGATTCCATTGCTACTAGTCAATGGCGCAAGTGGTATCGCGGTAGGTATGGCTACCAATATGGCGCCACATAACCTCTCGGAGGTTATTGATGCTTGTTGCGCCTATATTGAGAACAATGATATTGAGTGCGAGGAGCTCTTAAACTATGTCAAGGCGCCAGATTTTCCAACCGGAGGCTTGATCTATGGATATGAGGGTGTAAAAGAGGCCCTTCTAACTGGTCGAGGTAGAGTTATAATGCGAGCCAAGACCGAGATCGAGTATACCGAGACCGGTCGTGAGTGTATTGTTATCACCGAGATTCCATATATGGTCAATCGCGCGGATATGATAAAGAAGATTGCCGACATGGTTAACGATAAGAAGATCGAGGGAATCTCATATATCAATGACGATAGCGATAGAAATGGTATGCGCATCGTTATTATCCTTAAAAATGATGCAGTATCGAGCGTTGTCCTAAATACTCTATACAAGAATACAGCCCTTCAGAGCTCGTTTGCGGTGAATAATATCGCTCTTGTCGGTGGCCGCCCTAAGCTTTTGAACCTTAAAGATTTGGTTCAGAATTTTGTTGAGCACCGCCATGATGTGATCGTTCGCAGAACACGCTACGATCTTCGCAAGGCTGAGGAGAGAATGCACATTGTGATGGGTCTTCTCATCGCTCAGGATAATATCGACGAGGTGATCCGTGTTATACGTGCAGCGAAGAATCCCGAGGAGGCTAAGCGTGGACTTATCGAGCGCTTCGCGTTGAGCGAGTTGCAGGCTTCGGCAATTATTGAGATGCGTCTAAGAGCCCTCACCGGCCTGGAGCATGATAAGCTCGCCGCCGAGCGCGATGAGCTTGCCCGCCAGATCGCCTATTTCAATGATATTCTTGCAAGCCATGATCTTCAGATGCAGATCATCAAGGACGAGTTGATGGCTATGCGTGCAAAGTATGGCGACGAGCGTCGCACGGAGATTATCTACTCGTCGGAGGATTTCAACCCCGAGGATTTCTATGCTGATGATGATATGGTTATCACCATCTCGCACCTAGGATATATCAAGCGCACACCGCTTACAGAGTATCGCACACAGAATCGTGGCGGCGTTGGAGCTAAGGGAAGCGCTACGCGTGATGAGGACTTTATCGAGCATATCTATGTGGCCTCAATGCACAACACAATGCTATTCTTTACCGAGAAGGGTAGATGTTACTGGTTGAAGGTTTATGAGATCCCCGAGGGTAGCCGCTCGTCAAAGGGTAGGGCTATACAGAATGTGATCCAGATCGAGCCAAATGATAAGATCCGCGCCTATATCAATGTTAAGAGGTTGACCGACGAGGAGTATATCAACAGCAACTATATTGTGATGTGCACCAAGGATGGTACGATCAAAAAGACCAAGCTTGAGGCCTATTCGCGCCCACGTCAGAATGGTGTGAATGCCATTGTTATCCGCGAGGGCGATGAGCTAATCTCGGCAACACTCACAAGCGGCTCGGCGGAGGTTATGATCGCTGCCAAGAGTGGTAAGGCTATTCGCTTTAATGAGAGTGCAGCGCGCGCTATAGGTCGTGTTGGAGCTGGTGTTAGGGGTATCTCTATCGAGTGCGAGGATGAGGTTGTAGGGATGATCTGCATCGAGCCCGAGAGCACGCAGGATGTTCTAGTACTCAGCGAAAATGGCTATGGAAAGCGTACTGATCTCGAGGAGTATCGTATTACAAATCGTGGTGGAAAGGGTGTTAAGACGATTAATATCACCGAAAAAACGGGTAAACTAATCTCAATTCAGGCCGTCAGCGATGAGAACGATTTGATGATTATCAATCGCTCTGGTCTTACGATCCGCATCTCGGTGGATCAAATTCGTGTTGCAGGTCGCGCCACGCAGGGTGTTAGGATTATCAATCTGCGCGAGGGTGATGCTATCGCCTCGGTGATGGCTGTGCCAAAGAGCGAGGATGAGTTGGATGCTGAGGTTGCAGCAGTAGATGTGCCCGCAGCCGAGCCTCAAGTAGCTGTCGCCGAGGAGTAGTTAAAGTTGTATGAATTGTTATGTTCTCGAGGTGTCATATATTTTGAAGCTAACGATTTATGTTTACATTTGCACAACATATTAAAAAAAATAATTTACACATGAAAAAGTTAATATTAGTTTTATCGGCCATAATGTTGTTTATGGTCTCGGCTGTTGAGGCTCAGAAGATCAGTAAGCCAGATCTTTTGGAGAGTATCACCAAGGCGGAGGCTGCCCTTGCCAATCCAAAGAAGAACACTAAGGCTGCGGCTTGGATTGCGGCTGGTGATGCCTATTTTAATGCTCAGTATGAGCCCGTAAAGCCGCTCTATGTCTCGATGGAGAGCTCTATGCTCACTACCGTTTGTGGCAAGGCAAAGTCATCTAAGCAGGTGACTATCGGTGATGAAAACTACAATGAGCTTACATACTTCTTCTTTAAGGCATATATGAGTGGTGGCAAGGTTGCAGCCTGGAGGGAGCTAGCTCCAATTAGCAAGGGGGCTATGGATAAGGCGATGGAGTATTATAACAAGGCCTATGAGATCTCTCCTTCGGACAAGGATAAGGTCAAGGCTAAGATTAAGAATGTTGTAGATTACTACAAGCAGCTCGGTGATGTATCGGTTACGCTCGGCGAGTATAAGATCGCGGCAGATGCCTTTGTAAAGGCATACGAGGCGCAAAGTGCACCAGCCTATGATGATAAGGATCTTGTCTTGCTCTACTATGCTGGCTATATGTATACAATCCAGGGCAGTAAGTCTCCTGCAGCGTATGCTATGGGTGAGAAGTATCTTACAATGGCACTAGATGGTGGCTACCAGAAGATCGAGGATGAAAACAAGGAGATGGAGGATAAGGATCGTGGAAATATCTACTACTATATCTACCACTGCTGCACAGGCTCCGGAAACCCTAATGAGGCTAAGCTAAAGAAGGCTAAGGATGCTCTCTTGACTGGTATCTCTACTTACCCTCTCAATGAGCGCATCTTTGAGGGTCTAACTCAGCTCTACACAACCAAGGATGGCGGCTTGGGTAACCCCGATGAGCTATTGGCTGTTATCAATCGTAACCTTGAGGCAAATCCTAATAGTGTGACAACCTGGTTTGGCCGTGGCCGTGTCTACTTTGCCTTGAAGGATTATGATGAGTGTATCATCTCGTTTAAGAAGGTGACGGAGCTCTCTCCCAAGTTTTTTGATGGTCAATTCTATTTGGGTCTATTCTATACGCTTAAGGGCGATGATCTAAATGCTGAGCTAGAGGGTAAGAACTACACAAGCCAAAGCGAGTATGACAAGGATTTGGTAACTGTATATAATGAATACAAGGAGGCTGTTAAGTGTTTTGAGGCAGCCATCGAGGTTAAGCCTAAGCACGAGGGTACACTAGAGTACCTTAAGTCGCTATGTTTCCGCCTGCGTGATGAGGAGGGGATGATGGATAAATATACAAAATACAATACGCTTTATAAGGAGGTTAGCGGTAAGTAGTCTAATCAACTTAAGATTGTGGGGCAGCTTTTGGGTTGCCCCATATTTATTTATCCATGTAAGCAGATAATATTTGTCTAAATATTGAGTTATATTTGCACTATGAAGAAGAGAACACTAATAGCTATTTTGGCGCTGAGCCTCTCGGTTCTGGCCGCCATAGCGCAGCTAAACCCCATTGCGCCTATTGAGCGTGATCCCGAGTTGAGATATGGCGTGGCAGCAAATGGCACGAGCTACTATATTCGCCATAATGCCAAACCCAAAGCACAGGCAGATTTTTATATAGTATTTGATGTGGGGGCTATCCAGGAGGATGATAGCGAGCAGGGGCTGGCGCATTTTCTGGAGCATATGGCATTTAAAAACACCAAGCACTTCCCCGATGGGCTTATTGACGACTACCTTCAGAGTATTGGGGTTTCGTTTGGCTCTAATCTCAATGCCTCGACTAGCTGGGATGTGACGCAATATATGATCACCGATGTGCCTGTCGAAAGGGAGTCGGTGGTGGATAGTGTACTTATGATACTGCATGATTGGTCATATTTTATCGAACCCACCCTTGAGGATCTAGAGCAGGAGCGAGGTGTTATCAGCGAAGAGCTCCGCACTAGGGATAATGCCGATTGGCGCTCAATGATGGCGTTGGTTAAGGCGTTGGCTAAAGGCACCAAGTATGAGCATAGAAATATTATCGGCTATCTAGAGGGGCTTAGGACATTTGCGCCTGAGTCGTTGGATGAATTTTATCATAAGTGGTATCGCCCTGAGCACCAGGCGATAATTATCGTGGGAGATGTAGATGTGGATCTTGTTGAGAAGAAACTTTTGGCAATGTTGGCCGATATACCGCGCTCCATGGCCGACGCTCCGCAGAAGGAGGAGATTATCGTCGCCGATAATAAAGAGCCTATAATATCTATCTATACTGATCCCGAGATGCAATACTCATCCATCGGCTACTATATCAAGCGCCGGGCGTTGGATAGACTCTCGCGTGGTTATACATTTAGTGCGATGTTGGATATGAGCATGAGATATATGAGCGTTATGCAGCGCAGCCGTTTTGATGAGATATCAAATCAGCCTGATGCGCCATTCTTGTATGCCTCGATGGGTGGTGGCTTGCTAGGTGTGATCCCCACCATGGAGGCAACAGTTATATCGGCCGAGAGCGAGGATGGCCACCTGCCGCTCGCCTTCAAAGCCCTTGTTTGTGAAATAGAGCGACTTAAACGCTATGGCTTCACCCAGGGTGAGTTTCAACGCGCTAAGCAGAGCTTGATGCGAGGAGCCGAGAGGGAGTATCTAAATAGAAATGACCGATTTAATAGTAGCTTCATAGATGGCTATATCGACCACTTCAGATATAATGAGTCGATCCCATCCGCCGAGGCTAAGTGGCAGTTGGACAGCACTATAATTAGTAGCATAACCCTTGCCGATATAAATAAGCTGGCGCAGCGTTTGCTCGTAGATGAAAATGTTGTGGTGGCGATCTCTGCGCCCGAGAAGGAGGGCGTAGTAAACCCAACCGAGGATGAGGTGTTGCAGATACTTCTAGATGCTAGGGTGGAGGAGCTTGAGCCATATCAGGATGAGCATATTGCCCAGGAGCTTATCGAGGATATCTCAGCGTTGGAAGGCTCTCTAGTGGCTGAGAGTGAGGAGAATCAGACGCTCGGCACAGTGGAGTGGAGGCTTGGTAATGGCGCTGTTGTTGTGGTGAAACCTTCACAACTTAAGAGTGATGAGGTGCTCTTATCGTTCTCCTCCGAGGGCGGCGCTTCGTTGGCCACAGATGCCGACTATCATTGTGCACTATACCTCCCATCTATAATGGCGAGCTCTGGTTTGTCGGAGTTTAGCTCTATTGATCTAGGCAAGATGCTCTCGGGCAAGATTGCCGGGCTGTCGCTCTGGGTTGACGACTATGCAAATGGTGGCTCGGGCTCTAGTTCGCCGGCGGATATTGAGACTCTATTGCAGCTGCTATATCTTAACTTCACATCGCCTAGATTCGACGAGGCCGACTTGGCCACATTCAAGCGTCAGCTTGGTTCCTATGTCTCGAATATGGCAAGTGATCCAGATAGTAAGATGAGCGAGCACTTCGTGCAGAGGTTATATGCTAATAATCCGCGTAAACAGCCACTCTCGCAGGGGATTATAGAAGCTCTGAATTTTGAGTCGCTGCCAGTTCTGCATAAGAGGCTATTTGGTGCGGGGGCAAATTTTCGCTTTACAATTATTGGCAATGTAGATTTGGATACTCTGCGCCCGCTTGTCGAGAAGTATATAGGCTCTTTGCCGGCAGCAGAGCAGAAGATATCGCGAAAGGATGATCTGGTGCGAAAGATCTCTGGTAGCCATAGCGATAGTTTCGCGGTTGCTATGCAGCAGCCCAAGGCGAGCGCCACGATCAACTATTGGGGCGAGATGGCCTATACGCTTAAAGGAAATATCACGATGGCATATTTAAAGGATATACTCGATGAGATATTTTTTGACAAGGTGCGCGAGCAGAAGGGGGGCACCTATGGAGTTGGGATATCTGCCTCCACAACAGACTATCCTATTGCGAGCTACAATCTCCGATTTAGTTTCGACACAAATAGGGAGCAGGTTGATGATCTTGTTGCCACAATAGAGAGCGAGCTAAAGAGCTTGAGCAACACCCCTCCAGCCGCCTCGCAGATGAATAAAGTGCGTAGCGCGATGGTGAAGAATTATGACAATTCGCTGCAAAGTAATATGGGATGGGGGCGCTTTATCTCGCGATGGTATGAGTATGGCTTCGACTATGTAAATAGCTATAGGCCAACTGTTGAGTCGATCACTCCGGAGGATGTGAGCGCTCTGCTGAGTAAGATTATCGAAGATGGGAATAGACTAGAGGTTGTGATGATGCCCGAGTAGAGCGGCCACCATGTGATAAAAAGAGGGAGGTTGCCATCGAAACATCTTTGGCAACCTCTCTTCTTAAGTAGGGTAAAATAATTATTGGTGTGTTTTTAAGAGTACTATTGGAGATGAGATTTTTTGCTATTGAATTGAAAATATAGTGGTTCTATACTGAAATTTAATAGTGAAAAATATCGCTTTAAGAGTGCTTTTAAAAATATGGCAATAATTGTTTTACACTACTTATTTGGTTTGAGTCTGACTCTTTTTTGCAGCCTCTATTCTGGATTGTTGGTTTTTGTTATCATACTGTTTGGTGGCGTTGCTGCCCTTTGCCTTTGCTTGGTTTATAAGTTTATCAAACCACCCCTCTCGCATAAAGTAGGGGAAAGGAATATTCATCTCTGAGGGGAAATCAATCTCAATAAATGGACTGTTAACCATTACCGATGATATCACCGTGTTTTTGGCTATTCCGGCAACATTCACCGCTTTTGATTTTACGGTGCCCAGAATCATAAGTTGAAGCCATAATCTATTGGGCTTCCAGCTCTTGGTGTCAAGCATGATTATCCCCTCAGATTTATCTCCATCAATGGTTATTCCTTGGAAGGATACATTCTTAACCTTGAATTTTGCCGAGATCATCACCGGTTCGTTGAACCCCTCTTGGCGGTGCAGGATAACCTTTATTGGGGTTATGCCATCGGGATTTAACACTATCTTATCGCCACTGCCCTCCGCTGGGGCGAATGTTATATAGAACTGCTGTGCGTGGACAATATCCACATCAAAGGCCTCGGTCGTAAGTAGATGGCTGATGTAGAAAGCCTGCTTGAGCTCTTCAACGGGCTTTGCAAGATGGCGCAGCACCTCACCACCTTTGCCAACCGACTCACCAAATATTTGAAGATTTAGTTTGCCTAGTTTGGCATCTTTTGGGGCTGTGATCGCTATTTTGCGATATTTAGCCGCCGGAGAGATAACCTCGTCACTAACCGTATAACCCTTGGGTAGCCCCTCAAATTTAAGTGCCACAGGCTGGTTGAATCCGCCATTGCGGTTGACAAAAACAGTGAATAGCGCTGTGCCCGACTGCGGTATAGATATGCTAGATGGTTCGATGTTAAGCGAGAAGTCGGGCTTAGCTACATCGGCCGATAGTCGATAGCTGTACTCCGGGCCGAAGTTGTTCTGCTGCTCGGTGATGCGAATCAGAAAATCGCCGCTATTCTTGAATTTATGAACGATCTCAGGGTCGGCTTGGTGGGTAATCATACCCTCGCTATCGTCCGGCACATCGTCAATCTTAGCCACAAGTTCTCCGCTGGGCGAGTAGATGCACATAAGGGCATCAATAGGTGAGCCTAGGCGGCGACCAGTAACCTTAATAAATAGCTCATCTCCAACATTTGCGTGGATTTTATACCAATGGCACTCGCCCTTTTCAAGAATTTGTGCGTTGATGATATGGCCTAAATCTAGTGATGTGGGGTTTGATTTGTCATTCGAGCCAACTGGGCGTATAATCTCCTTTTTGCCCTTTTGCGCGGCGAAAGTTATCTCGTTGCTATGGTGGCCGTTGGCATTTTTGTAGCGGTAGGTATCTTTGTAATCCAGAGCGTTTGTTGGCTCTATTACCATCGACTCATCCGTGAGATTTACACCCTTGATGGCGACACTAGTTTTGCTGTCTAGCAATCCGCCGAGTGGAAATATAGAGGTTACATATGGGATAGCGCCAAGGTTGATGCGATATACAAAATCCTCGCGACCGCGATAGATCGAGTCGTGAATCTTGAGGGTATATTTTCCGTTTTTGGGGATTGTGTAGATTAAAACCGGGTCGGGACGCAGGTTGTAGTCGTCGCAAAATGCAACCTCGCTGCCGCTCTCATCATAGAGGGAGATAACCGCCTGAAACCATCCAGGTACAGCATCAGCAAGGTATGGGACAAAAACCTCGGCCTTAGTCTCGGCGACGATCGTCTGCCCCTTTTTAGCCTCAAACTCGAAGAAATCCTTTCCTCCAAGCTCTATATCCACGCCGCCACCCTTGGTCTCGGTTGATCCCGATACAGAGCTCTTCTCTACATAGCCGCAGATGGTCGTTGGTAGGGATGGGATCTTGTTTGATGTCTCGAATGTGTTGTTTGGCTCGCTCTCAACAAAATTTACATATTCGCCAATCTCAAAAAAGAGCCTATTTGATAGGTCGCCCTTAGCGCCAATAACTTTCATATCGCGCATGCCAAGCTCGGCATCTGGTGCCACGGTCACCTTTATGACCAGCTTCTGTGCGATTTGAAGATTATCCTCGTCGGAGATCTTCTTTCTCTTATTTTTGTTTTGAGCCGCTAGATCTTCAGCCGAAGGGGGTATAACCTCGGCGGTTACGCCGCTGCCGCTTATCGACACACCGGTTGCGGTGCTGATGCTCTGGCCGCCTATAGTTATAATGGAGCTTGTGCCCCTGGCTGCCCCTGATGGGTATATATACCCTATATTTATCTTCTGTGCTAATGCCGCCCCTATTGAGAGAGCGATGAGCATAGCGGTGAATAATATGCGTTTCATAGTATCTCTTTTTAGTGGTTGAATAGATATTCTGGAGAGTTGAGCATCGCCCAAATTAGATCGCTCGCCATGGCACGCATGCTCTGGTTGCTCTTCACATAGGAGAGTATCGCGGCTGTCTCCTCGGCAGAGGGGCGGCGCGAGAGCATCATAAGGTAGATCTCGCGGATCACATCCTCGCGGCTCTCCTGCTTCTCGACCATTTGGGTGATGAGTTTGCTGGTTGAGATTTTAGTATTTATACTTGTGGCATTTAATAGGTATAGAGTCTGCTTGCTATTAAGGTCGTTAACCCTCTGATTCTCGAGCGAGAAATCTCGTGATGGGCGACCAAAAAGATCCAGCTGCGGAGATGATACAGTTGCATCCCCGATATCTGTCGATGTCATATCAGAGGGGTAGTATGAGTAGGGCTCAGGCACTCGGCTCACATACCTATCATTAATACCAGTCAAGGCAGAGAGCCCGTCGATAATCTGCTCGGCTGTGAGGCGAATTGTGGGGTAGTGCGAGAAGAGCGCTACATCACTCTTGTTGCTCTCATTACTTATTGAGCTGCGTTGGAATGTATTGCTCTCGACGATCATCGCCATAAGCTTGCGAATGTCGTATCCGCTCTTGATAAACTCGTCGGTGAGATGCTCTAGCAATTTGGGATTTGAGGCTGGGTTGTCTGCCCTAAAATCATCCGCCTCGTGAACCACGCCGCGTCCCATCATCCAGTACCATATGCGATTGGCCATGGCGCGTGCAAATTGTCGGTTCTCTTTAGATGTAAGCCACGCTACATAGCTCTCGCGGAGATCCTCTCGCTCGTTGAGGGTTATTTTTTTGCCATCGCTCATCGTCACAAGCGATACCTCAGGTGCGATATCAAGGTCGGTATATACGATCTCCTCTTTCCACTCGCCGCTGCTCTTATACTTCACCTGCGAGAAGAAGATAGGAGCCTCTTTTGATAGAGTGCGCGAGCCGAGAAATAGCATCTCCACATTTTCGGCTATAGTTTCGGGGGTGCGCGTCACGAAGGCGCGATAGAAGTTGACCTGTGGAGTACGGAAGTTGCTCCCCGAACAGAGTAATAGGTCACGCACGAATTGGTCGTAGGGGGTGTTGGCGCTAATTTTCTCTCGCACCCAGCGATTATACGCTTGGACGCCATTAGGCCATAGATTACTTGGAAACTCCGATTTAATCTTTAGTAGATCGCCCCATTTAACCACTTGAAAATCGACGTAGTCGGTGGTTGATAGTAACTTAGTGGCAAGATCTTTTCGTTTGGTTTTGCTCTCTGAATCAATAAATTCGATAGCCTCATTTGCGGTGGGGAGCTTACCTATAAGGATAAGGTAAAGTCGACGGACATAGACCTCATCGCTGCATATCTCGGATGGGGTAATTTTCTCCGATTTAAGCGAGGTGTCAACTAATTTGTCGATTTGGTTAGCTCCAAAACCCTGAAGATTGAATAGCGCAAGTAGCGCACAAAATAGAAGGTGTTTCATAGTTTAAAGGTTTTAGGATCTGTTTAAGTTTTTCTCACTAAAATGCTAAGGCTCTTTCACTTCGCTTTTGGATTTTGCTATCTTGCAAATAGCCCGCTATTAGCTGCGATATCAAAATCCAAAATCAAAGCAAAATAGCGCATAGCATTTTTAAGCAGAAAAACTTAAACAGATTCTTAGTCTTTGCAAGATAATAATACTATTCTTAAGATCAAAATTTTGGCTCTATTACTTCTCTCGGCAGGAGCTGTTTTTATAAAAAGATCAAATAATTCTTAAATTTGGATGAAATTATTGTGATAGTTAAAAAAAAATGTTTAAATTCGTGGTCAGGAATATATGTGTGGATGAGCCTTTTGGGGTAATCCTCTGTGTTTTAGATGGATATGTGTATTGTTGCGCTCGGTTCGAGGTCTCCCTCGGCCGGCGGAGGAATGTAGGCTCTATTTTTAACATGATTTTTGAAACTAATAACTAACAAATGATAAACTTCAAACTTATGAAAAGACAAATCCTATCACTGATGGTGGTTTTGGCCTCTACTTTCGGCTTCGCCTCGGCTCAAGGTGTCGAATCTTCTGGGGCAGCGTCAGTTAATTCTGCTGGATTCGACTCTTTTGCTTCGCCCTCGCGCTGGTATGTTGGCGCTGGAGGTGGCGTTAGCTTCATTCAGTCTACCTTTGAGTCGTTTAACTCGGAAGGTGTCAATCTGGGCTATAATGGTAGAGTTATGGCTGGCTACAAGCTTAATTATACATTTGCGGTTGAGGCATCGTTGAGCTATATGATGACCGAGTCGCTAACAAGCGAGTGCTGCAGTGGCTACTACTTGTGGGACGGAAAGAGATATTTCGCTCCGCTCGCCGGCCTTGATATACCTCAGTATAGCGAGCTGATCTCAAATAGCGACATCTATCAGCTGGGCGTTCATCTGCCTATTGATTTCTTTGGTCGCAGTTCGCAGTTTTCTCGTGTCGGATTCTTGATCATCCCTTCGCTTTATGCAGCCTATATTGATGCCGAGATCTCATACAAGGATAGCGGCCTAGCTGTTGCTACACAGGTCGATAATCCAGATGTAGTATTTGGCGCCGGTGTGGATGTAGCTTTAAGCTTTAGACTCTCTAAGCGTGTTCAGGCGCGTTTGCAAACAGGCCTTAACGCTTTTGCGGGCTCAGTAGATGGCATGCCTTATGATGAGCATCCAATCGGCTATGTTTGGAATTCATCGCTTAACATCGTAGTTAAACTATAGTAACCCTCTTGGTAAGGAGGTCTTAATATTTAAAGCCTGCCTCGAACTTTCGGGGTAGACTTTGATGTTTATGTCTATCCTCATGGTGAGCTTGCCGAGTATTAATAAGTAGTGTAAAACAATTATTGCCATATTTTTAAAAGCACTCTTGGAGCGATATTTTTCACTATTAAATTTCAGTATAGAACCACTATATTTTCAATTCAATAGCAAAAAATCTCATCTCCAATAGCACTCTTAAAAACACACCAATAATTATTTTACCCTACTTAGTTGAAATAATGAGAGTAATAATTACGGCATTTATTGTCGCCTTCTGTTCGCTATCTTGCTGCGATATTACAACCGAGGTCTATGCCCCGGTAAATCCTGATGGCCATTATATATTAACACCGCCCGCCCCCGCGAGTGCGCAGATTCATGGGGCTTCACTATTCGGCGTGAGGCCTGGCCACCCGTTTCTCTACTCGATCCCTGCTACAGGCGAGAGGCCGATGAGATATTCGGTTAAAAACCTCCCCGAGGGGCTGAGTCTCTGTAGTGAGAGCGGTGTGATAAGTGGTGTTGTCAAGGATGAAAAAGGCTCAAATATTGAGATTGTTCTAGTTGCAGAGAATGCATTTGGCAGAGACGAGAAGCCTCTTGAGATTATTATTGGCGAGCAGATATGCTTAACTCCTCCTCTGGGATGGAATAGCTGGAACTGCTGGGGGGCTCGCGTGACTCAGGCTAATGTCGAGGCTTCGGCTCAGGCTATGTATGATAAGGGATTGGTCAATTATGGCTGGACATATATAAACATAGATGATGGCTGGCAGGGTAATGTGCGCGGTGGAAAATACCACGCCATTCAGCCCGATAAGGTTAAATTCCCCGACATGCAGGCTATGTGTGATAAGATACATGCCATGGGTATGAAGGTTGGAATCTACTCATCGCCTTGGGTTACGACCTATGCAAAATATATTGGCGGAAGTAGCTACACGGCCGATGGGGCGTGGGATAGGTCAATGATAGATAAAAAAGGTGTGAAGGGTGCTGATAAAAAGTGGCAGGCAATAGCACCATTTCGCTTTGAGGCCAACGACGCTAAGCAGTGGGCGGAGTGGGGTATGGATTATCTAAAGTATGACTGGTATCTCAACGACTCGCTTAGTGTGGTTCGTATGGCTAAGGCTTTGCGCGAGAGTGGGCGAGACATCGTCTTTTCGCTCTCTAACTCGGCGCCGCAAGAGCTCGCCAACGTCTGTAAGGAGTATGCGCAGGTGTGGCGCACGACGGGTGATTTGAAGGATCGCTGGAGTGGCGAGGGCAACCATAAAGCTATATGTGATGTGTGGCCAATACATCGTAGCTGGCTCGATGATGCCTTTAGAGGCTCTGCCGGTCACTTCCCTGATCCTGATATGCTTGTTGTCGGAAATGTAGATCATGGCAAGCAGATGAGTCCCTCGAATCTCACCCCCGATGAGCAGTACTCTCATATCTCGCTCTGGTCTCTGTGGTCGGCGCCGCTGTTGATAGGGTGTCCTATTGAGCAGTTGGATGAGTTTACGCTAGGGCTGCTGACAAACTCAGAGGTTTTGGCTCTGCAGCAGGATCGTCTGGCCGAGGCGGGAGCCTCTGTTATATATAACTATGAGGTTGAGATTATATGCAAGCGATTGTATGGTGGTGATATTGCGGTTGGCTTGTTCAATCTTACCGACAGCGAGAGGGAGATTACCATTGACTGGCAGAGCCTAGGCGTTGATCGCTCGCGCAGGGTTCGTGATCTTTGGAGACAGCGAGATATTGGTCGCTATAATGGAAGCTTTACAGCTCGAGTCGCGAGCCATGGTGTGATTTTAGTTAGAATGTCTAGATAAACAAAAATCCGCTCCATAAGGGGCGGATTTTTATTTCTAACTGATGTGTTTTAGAATGATACGACGGGTGCTGTGGAGGCAGCAGCATCTGCCTCGTAATAGGGCTTCGATTCAAAGTCGAACCATCCTGCGATTATATTGGAGGGGAAGCGGCGGATGGCGGCGTTGTATGAGGCGGTGGCGTTGTTGAAGCCCTCGCGTGCAACGGCAATCCTATTCTCGGTTCCCTCTAGCTGAGCCTGTAGCTCAACGAAGTTCTGGTTGGCTTTAAGGTCGGGGTAGCTCTCCGATAGGGCGATAAGGCGAGATAGGGCTGAACTGACGGCACCCTGCGCCTGCTGATATGCTGCGATCTTCTCGGGGGTCATCTCCTCTATGTTTATGGTCATCTTAGTGGCCGCAGCGCGAGCCTCAATAACAGCCGATAAGGTCTGCTGCTCGTGGGCGGCATAGCCCTTTACAGTCGATACTAGGTTGGGGATAAGGTCTGCTCGGCGCTGATATTGTGTCTCCACATTGGCCCAGGCGCGGCTTACATTCTCATCCATTGTCACCATGTTGTTGTAGCTTGAACATGAGCTCATTGAGATCATAATAGCAAAAGCTGCAAAAAGTAATTTTTTCATAAATTTATATCTGTTTTTTAGTTTTCTACCATCCACTACCAGCACCGCCGCCACCGAATCCGCCACCGCCGAAGCCGCCACCGCCGAAGCCGCCACCGCCGAAGCCGCCAAATCCACCGCCTCTGAAGCCGCCTCGCGAGCCTAGCCCACCGCCGATGATGACGCCGCCGACCGGTGGGCGTAGATCAATATCGTCGCGCATCTTTCTGACCCTCTTTGTTGTGGTGTCTCCGCAATGTGGGCAGCGATATCTCTGATCCATCGTGTCGAAATTATCTCCTCGCGAGATGCGTGTCTCGCTAACGAGCGATAGTGGCATCTTGCCGCAGCGCTTGCATCTATAGGTGCGGTAGTAGCTTATCAGCGATGTTATCATCGGCACCCCCATGACAAAGAGCATTACAAGCAAGATAAATGATATCGGCACGCCATCATTTGGATTGCCTTTGTATCGGCCATCGGCGCCGGTGTTTAGCTCGCTGTGCATAAGTATCGCCTCTATTGATCGCATGCCGACAAGCAGCCCCGTGCTGTAGTCGCCACGACTAAAGTGTGGCAGCATATAGTTGCTCTGTATACGTTTGCATAGAGCATCAGGCAGCACCCCCTCGACACCTCGTCCTGTGACAATGCGTATCTGGCGAGCCTTCTTCACAAATAGAATACCTAGTCCATTATCGCGTCCAGCATCGCCCACGCCCCACTTCGAGAATAGGTTGTAGGCAAAGTCGAAGCTGCTGCGTGGTGATATATCATCAACCGCCACGATGGCCACCTGTGCGATGCCATTGTTACGCAGCGAGTAGCAGATCGAGTCGATCTGCGCTACGGCTTGCTGCGAGAGAATTCCATCTGGATTTGAAACAAATCTATTACGGCTCTCTAATTGAACGTTTGGTATCTGTTCGATAGTATATGTTGCTGCCGATACGTTGAGCGCCGTGAGGATCGCGAAGAGTATAGTTGTTATTATTCTCACTTCTTAACGGTTAATATTTTATACTCCCAGGGCGACATCTGTGCAGAGTTCTGGGTGTGAAGGTGTTCAAATTCACCACTTAGTGGATTTAGATACTCGCCTGCATAAATACCGGTGTTGTATGCTGCATAGATGTGGTAGGGTGATAGATTCATAATTGCTATTACGCGGTCGTGTTTACTCTCGCGCACAATAATAAGCAGACAATCTTCGGCGTTGTTGTTTATTGTGTGCCATTCGCCACCATATTCGCCACCCTTAAGGCAGGAGAAAGAGTGCTTTAGTTTGGCTAGCTTAGTGTAGAACTCGGTCGCCTCGTTTGCGCTATATTCAGGAATAGGGTCACGATCAAAGAACTCAAATGAGTGCTCATAGCCGATCTCCTGGCCGGTGTAGATCAGGGGCATGCTAGATGGTGCGATAAATGAGAATACGCTCATAATCTCAAGGGCATCGCCAAATCGCGACTGCTCTGTCCCTTGCCATGAGTTCTCGTCGTGGTTTGATGTAAAGCTCATATTCATCATCCAGCGGGGGAAGCGAGCCTTTGTTGCGAAGAGTTGATCGCGAAGATCGTTGGCGCGCGCTCGACCTTGTGCCACATCGCACATCTTGTGATGCAGCTCCCAGGCGTAGCATGTGTCGAAGGCGCGATCAAAAAGATTGGCCTGCTCGGCCTCGGCTAGCATAAACATATCGGGCTTGATGGCGTGCAGCGCGGCTGATGCCTCCTGCCAAAACTCGATGGGCACTAGCATAGCCATATCGCAGCGGAATCCATCCACGCCTCTCTCTAGCCAGAAGCGCATAGCATCAATCTGCCCCTGCCACACATCGCCGTTGGCGTAGTTGAGCTTAGCCGTGTCGCTCCAATCCCAGGGCACTAGTGGCGAGCCACTCTCGTCGCGCTCATACCAATCGGCTGGTTTCTCGCTCACCCATTTTGCATCGCGTGCTGTGTGGTTTGCCACCCAATCTAGGATCACCTTAAAGCCGAGGGCGTGTGCTTTCTCGAGGAGGGCATCGAAATCGGCCATTGAGCCAAATTCGGGGTTAACATCGCAGTAGTCTGCGATAGAGTAGTAAGAGCCCAGCGAGCCCTTGCGATTTAGCTTGCCAATAGGGTAGATGGGCATAAGCCAGAGTATATCTATGCCTATAGAGCGTAGGAATTCCAACTTCTCAGCTGCGCTGTCAAATCTGCCCTCGGGGGTGAGTTGGCGGATATTCATCTCATAAAGTACTGCAGAGTAGCTCCATTCAGGGTGTATCATAGTTTTAATTCTTTTTGGTTATATCTGCAAAGATAATATTATTTAAATATATATTCTATAAAATTATGTTATTTATAGTGATAAAACGTTATCTTTGCAGAGATATTATTATATGGATATGAGATGAAATTGAAAGAGACAATATTAAAACTCCTATATAATCTAGTGCGCCGCAGGCGTGTGAGTATCTTTGAGCCTCGTGGCGGCGATGAGTTGTGGTATACTCATGTCTCACCTCTTAGCGGACTCTTTCTTTTTGTGGCTATGTTGATAATCTTTATGGTTGCGGCGACGGCATTGGTTTCGTATACCCCCGTCTTAGAGATGCTCCCTGGCTATAAGTCTGAGTTTTCGCGCTCCAGAGAGCGGGTCGTGGAGGGTATTATGAGGCTTGATTCGCTGGAGAGGGTTATTGATGATATGATGATCTATGCCGAGAATATATCGCTTATAATGGATGGTAAAACCCCTATTGTGCGCGATATTGTAAAGGGCGATAGTCTTAAGCTAAGCAAGAGGCTCATCGCCCCGAATAGTGCCGATAGCGCTTTGCGGAGGCAGATTGAGAGTGATGTTAATATATCTATGCGTTCGGAGTATCAGCAGAGGGTGATGAGTGGCGCAGCGGTGGCGTTGATCGCACCGGTTGAGGGGGAGATTGCCAGCTCGTTTGATATTAAGGGTGAGCGCTATGGTGTTGAGATCTTTACCGAGCCCGATGATAAGGTTCTCTCGGTGGGGGATGGAATTGTGCTACTGTCGATTTGGACACCATCCTCGGGCTACATTGCGCAGATATTGCATCCTGGTAATTTGATATCAATATATAAAAATATGTCTCAGTCGCTGCTTACCAAGGGGCAGCTAGTAAAGAGTGGCGAGGTGATTGGCTTCACACCCTTGTTGAGCAATGAAAGATCGCTGCTGGGCTTTGAGCTATGGAGTGTATCTCGTCCTGCTAATCCTGAGGAGTATATCTTATTTTAAAATCAATGAGACAAAAATTAGCAATATTAGGCTCAACAGGCTCGATCGGTGTTCAGACGTTGGATATTGTGCGAGAAAACCTTGAGCGCTTTGAGGTTAGTGTTTTAACTGCAAACTCATCGTGGAGAGAGCTCGCCGAGCAGGCTGTTGCCTTTGATGTTGATAGTGTGGTTATAGCGCAAGAGCAGCACTATAAGGCGCTGTCGGAGGCTCTCGCTGCGCATCCGATTAAGGTCTATGCTGGCGAGGAGGCTATCGTGCAGATTCTATCTGGCTCTAATGTTGATGTTGTTGTAAATGCCCTTGTGGGCTACGCCGGATTAGAGCCAACGCTTGCGGCCATTGAGGCGGGGAAGAAGCTGGCGTTGGCCAATAAGGAGTCGTTGGTGGTTGGTGGTGAGCTGGTGATGAAGAGCGCCATGGATCTTAAGGTGCCTATTCTGCCGATCGACTCCGAGCACTCGGCTATATTTCAATGTTTGGTTGGTGAGGTTAGCCCCATAAGACGCATGATCCTAACATGCAGCGGCGGCTCGTTTCGCGATCTAAAGGCCGAGGAGCTAAAGAGTGTCACCGTTGAGCAGGCGCTTCGCCATCCACAATGGAGCATGGGCTCGAAGATCACTATCGACTCATCAACTCTTGTTAATAAGGGCTTTGAGGTGATTGAGGCGCACTGGCTCTTTGGCGTTGAGGCCGAGAAGATAGATGTAATTCAACATCCGCAGTCGATCGTCCACTCGATGGTCGAGTTTGAGGATGGAGCAATAAAGGCGCAGCTCGGCACCCCTGATATGAGGATGCCTATCTCTTTAGCGCTGATGTACCCTCAGAGAGCCTCGCGCCCGGAGGAGCGATTTAGCTTTATGGATAATCCAATGCTGACATTTGAGAGTGTGGATAGGTTAAAGTATCCGGCGCTAGATATCGCCTATGATTGTTTGCGCAGAGCAGGTACGGCGCCATGTGTGATGAATGGGGCGAATGAGGTGGCTGTGGCCGCATTTTTGAGTAAGCGCTGTAGCTATCTACAGATCGTCGAGGCGATAGAGTATGCTCTCACGAGGGCGAGCTTTAGTGCAGCCCCCGAGCTGGCCACCTATGCTGCGGCAAATATCGAATCGAGGGCGCTAGCCTCGGAGTATTTAAAACTGTAATTTAAACTAACAATATAAGATGGAAATATTAATTAAGATTATACAATTTTTTCTCTGCTTCACCCTGCTAGTTGGTGCACATGAGTTTGGTCACTTTATTGTGGCTCGTATCTTTAAGATCAGGGTCGAGAAGTTCTATATCTTCTTCGATCCTTGGTTCTCGCTATTTAAGTTTAAAAAGGGCGACACGGAGTATGGGCTTGGGTGGCTGCCGTTGGGTGGCTACTGCAAGATTGCCGGCATGATCGACGAGAGCATGGATCTCGAGCAGATGAAGCTGCCGGCCAAGGATGATGAGTTTCGCTCGAAGCCCGCTTGGCAGCGCTTCTTGGTTATGGTTGCCGGTGTTACGATGAATATTTTGCTGGCTATTGTTATCTACTGTGGCGTGAGCTACTCATGGGGAGATAGATACTTCTCGAATGAGGATGCTAAGTGGGGCTATAACTTTAGCCAGGTGGGTCACTCCCTGGGTTTTGAGGATGGCGATAGATTTGTCACCATTGATGGCGCGGAGCTCGATAATATTGATGATATAGCTAGAAAGCTCGTCCTTTCGGAGGGAGATCGCACGGTCATCGTTAGTCGCAGAGGGGTTGAGCATAGCGTGGTTATTCCGCTCGAGAGTCTTATAGATATGAGGCAGAATAAGGATTACCAGACCCTCTTTGAGTTGCGCATGCCATTTTTGATTGATAGCGTTGTCTCTATGGGGGCGGCCGCTCTTAAAAAGGGTGATGAGGTTGTTGGCCTGAATGGTCGTGAGTTGGATGGTTATTACGCCTATCGTGAGGCGCTTTCGGCATCTAAGGGTGAGATTGTGAAGCTCTCGGTTTTGCGTGGTGCAGATACTCTTAAGGTAGATGTTCCGATTAGTAATGAGGGTTTAATTGGTGTTATGGCGGCTAATCCATATCAGATGAGAATAAAGGAGTATACCATATTTGAGGCGATACCTGCTGGCTTTATCAAGGCTGGCGATATGGTTAAATCATATTGGGGTCAGCTCTCGCTTATCGCTAAACCCGAGACCGAGATGTATAAAGAGCTAGGTGGCTTTGTGGCTATCGGCAGCATGTTCTCTGGCTCGTGGGATTGGTATGATTTCTGGCTCAAGAGCGCCTTCTTGTCGGTGATTCTGGCGGTGATGAATGTTCTGCCGATCCCAGGTTTGGATGGAGGTCATATGCTATTCACCCTTTGGGAGATGATCACCGGGCGCAAGCCGTCGGATAAGTTCCTAGAGTATGCTCAGTATGTAGGTCTGCTGCTTCTCTTCACGCTGCTCTTGTATGCAAATGGCAACGACTTCTATCGTCTAATATTTAAGTAATATGGCCAAGGTAAAGAGAGCCTACTTCTGCCGAAATTGTGGCTTTGATGCCCCCAAATGGTTAGGTCGCTGCCCTTCGTGTGGTGAGTGGAACACCTTTGCCGAAGAGATCATCTCAAAGGAGCCCACCACGGCAATATCTTCGGCCGTGGCGGCAATCCCTGCCACTAGGCCACAGCGTGTTAGTCAGATCGCCGAGGCAAACTACGAGCGTATAAACTTGGGCAATAGCGAGATGAATAGGGTGCTGGGCGGCGGCATGGTTCGCGGTTCGCTGATCCTTGTTGGCGGCGAGCCCGGTATTGGAAAATCTACTCTTAGCTTGCAGATCGCTCTTTGTGATAATGGCCTAAAGACGCTCTATGTATCTGGCGAGGAGTCGGCCGAGCAGATTAAGATGAGGGCGAATCGTATCGGTGTGGGCAATGATGAGTGTTTGATCTATACCGAAACCCTGCTTGAGAATATTATAAAGCAGATAGATGAGACAAAACCAGATATGGTGGTAATTGACTCGATACAAACAATATACACAAGTCTGATCGAGTCGTCTGCTGGAAGTGTCTCGCAAATTAGGGAGTGTGCCGGCGCCTTGCAGAAGTACGCCAAGGGTATGGGTATTTCGATCGTAATTATTGGCCATATAACAAAAGATGGCACCATCGCCGGGCCTAAAATATTGGAGCATATTGTGGATGTTGTGTTGCAATTTGAGGGTGATAGTAATAATGTTTATCGAATCTTGCGCGGCATTAAGAACCGCTTTGGCGCCACCTTCGAGATCGGAGTCTTTGAGATGGTCGACTCGGGGCTGAGAGCTGTCGACAACCCTTCGGAGATACTCCTGTCGCACTACGACACACCGCTGAGCGGCATCGCAGTAGGGGCATCGGTGGATGGCATGAGACCATATCTTATCGAGGTACAGGCGCTTGTCGGAGGCGCCGCCTATGGTACTCCGCAGCGTAACACAACGGGCTTCGACACCAAAAGAATGAATATGCTTGTGGCGATCCTCGAAAAGAGGGTAGGGATGAAGATGTATCAGAAGGATCTCTTTCTAAATTTTGCTGGTGGCTTTAAGGTCTCCGATCCGGGGCTTGACCTAGCTATTATCGCGGCGGTGATCTCCTCCTATTATGATCGTCCACTCGCTCGCGAGGTATGCTGTGCCGGAGAGGTGGGTCTCTCGGGAGAGGTGCGCCCCGCGCCAAGAACTGAGCAGAGGATCAGCGAGGCGGCGCGCCTAGGCTTTAAGCGTATTATTATATCATCGTATGTAAATAGCAATATAAAGAGGCCCAAGGGTATAGAGATCGTTGAGATACAGAGCATAGATCAGCTTCCGAAGGCGCTTTTCGCTTAGCTAGGAGCCATCCAGGAGTCACATTTTATAAATACAACATCGTCAACGATCTGGCCAACGGTTTTGCACTTATAGTAAAATCTTGCCTCTCCGTCGTATTGCTGTATATGATAACCGGCTAGATGCCACCCCCGCTCGGCGCTCCACATCATAACATTGTAGCTTCCCCGCTTTAGCTCTGTTGTGAATGGGACTCTTACGCCCGCTCTTTTGGCTGTGAGATATCCGCGGCCTAGGTATGGCGTGTTGTCTCTTCTGCGCTTTGTTCCCCTATATCTCTCGGGCTCGCTGCACCTTGTCTGCTCTTTGCGCTTGATATTCAGTATCTCGCATATTGCATTTAGCGTGTTGAGCGACTGTTCGGCCAAATTCTCCTTGTCCACCCATTCGCCATTAGGCTCTGAGTTGTAATAGCTATATGGCAGCTCGTGGGTTAAAGCTATGCAGCGACCATGAAAGTGTTTTCGAATCCACCCCTCCAAATATCTGCCTTTTAGAGAAGTCTCATCAGCCTGCTCAGGCGAAAAATGTCTGTTGTCGCTCGCCGTTAGGTGTGCCATTAGACGCAGCCTGCGATTATACTCTCGCTTTGTTGATGATGCACTATGTAGCCAGTATGAGATTTTAGGCGAGCTTTGAGCGTGCATATTGAGTGATAGCTTAGGTTCTAAACCTCCAGCTTTTAAGGAGGTGAGAAATCTCTTTATGCACGCCACCTCAGCGGCTACAATCTTTTGCGAGTCGGCGAAATTGCCCTCTAGGTCTATTCCAATGCTGTTTGATCTGGAGTAACCGCCCTCCACGCCATCGGGGTTGGTGATGGGTAGGATGTAGAATATAGCATCATCAAGTAGATCTTGATTATTGGCAATAAGTCGATCCACGAAAGCCTCGAGATGCCAGCTAGCAGGGCTTTCGCTGGGGTGAATTCGGCCATGTATATAGATGACTTTTTTTAGCAGATCGCTGTGGGTGGGGTGATATTTTCCAAATTTGTCGGGGGTTAGCCCTTCGTGGTTATCTTTGGTTGCTACGATCATATCCATATCTCGTCCCTCTGTGCTTTTGCCGATTGAGAAGTGGCGTACATATGGACTCTGCGACCATCTGCTAAGTTTCTCGTCTGCGCGAGTGGTGGTGTAGGGGATAAAGTAGGCGATAAATACACTGTCGCAAGAGTATTTTTTAGTTATCGCACCATTATCTTCGGGCACCTCTTGGCTAGTGAATCGGTGGAAGTTTATGTTGTCATAGCTATATAGAGATCTTTTAGAGTCGTTGTTTGAGATCTCTAGTGTTATCTCTCTATCTTTCACCCCCTGCATTTTGAAGTAGAACCACCTGTCGCTCGGGGTGAATGGGGCGAGGGCAGGATTTTCGGGATCTTTTTTTGTTGTTATGGCATAGCACAGATGCCCCAACGAGTCGGATTGCTGTTCAAGGAGCTCACTAGAGCCAATTGATCCGCTCTCGAAATCGGCCGAAAATCGCACTTGAGCTCTCACCTGTCCCAGAGAGATGAGTAGTGCTAGCAGTATATATATATATGGTTTAAGATAATCTTCATCGCCAATCGTATCTTTATAATTCATTACAACTACTACAAACTTACATAAAAAACGCCAAATCTTAGAATATGTTTATATTTTTCTGAAATATTAGCATTCTATGGTTATGACGCCTGTTTTGTAAATGCACTCATTTATGCATAAAGTACAATAAATTCATAAATTTCGCCCGAGCGCATGAAATTCAATAAAATTTCACCATATTGAGGCTAAAAACATTTGGAATAAAGAAATATTAGTTCTATATTTGCACTCGCAATCAGCACGGTGCGTTAGTTCAGCTGGTTAGAATACGTGCCTGTCACGCACGGGGTCAGGGGTTCGAGTCCCCTACGCACCGCAACAAGGA